>NZ_FNHI01000018.1:0-15113 GCF_900103455.1 Streptomyces wuyuanensis
CACACCACGGGATCGACGACCGGCACCGTCTTGACCGCAACCGCCCGCAACACCGCCGCGTGGTCCCACGGCGACTGGCTCACGAACTGCTGCAAGGCCTGCATGTCACCGTCCGGCAGCCGCTCGGCCATCGGCTGGATCGACTTCCTCCGCCCCTCCAGCATCAGCCCACGCAGATAGCAGTCGCCCTTCGCCCGCTGATCCCGCCGGGGCACCGAAGCGAACACCTCAGCCACGAACGCAGCCAACTCACCGCGCAATTCCTCAACTTCCCCCAAGTCCACCGGACCACCATGCCCGAACCACCACCACACCACCAAGCCGACCTAACGAAGTACTACTAGGAACTGCACAGGCATCTCACGCCCATGACGCGCAGGGCCGCGCCAAGAGGCGGGCCGGTTACAGGTCGAAGTCGTGGGGTGGAAGGCCGAGGGTGTGGCAGGCTTCGCGGACGACGGCCTGTTCGGTCTTGTCGAAGCGGCCGTCGGCACCGCCGACGGCGATGCCGATGTAAATGACAGCACGAGCCTCGGCGGGCCTTCTCTTCGCCTTGGCGATCTCCTTCAGAACGCCCGCCTTGCCGAAGTCGAAGTCAGCAGTCAGCGTGCTGAGGTTGTCCTCGAAGCGCCTGCGCAGGTCGTCGAAGGCGAAGTTCTGCAGTACTTCGATGGTCGCGATCAACTGAGCCACTCGTTGGCGCTCGGCCGGGTCGGGGGTTCCGTCAGCCGCGGCCACGAGCGCGCAGATCGCCATGGACGCGTCGCGAAACATACCGCTTGTGAGTTCGTGCTTCTGTGCTGTCAGATGGGGTGACGACGCTGACTCCCGGATGCGGTCCCACAGGGCCATGCAAGACTCCTTCATCGCGCGGTCCCGGGCTGCGGCGTCCGTCCAGGCCCGGGAAGGATCCTCTGCAGCGGAGAAGTGTGCGGGGCAGTGCTTGTCGTCCTCATCGCCGCCTTTGAAGAAGTTGCGACCTCATCGACGGCCTCGGCTGCTGCGATCGCGACGCCGGCCACGGGCATCGGCAGCGCCTGCGGCGATGTCCGACGCCTGCGCCGGCCGGCACGGCGGCCGTCATGGAGGGCGCCGTGGTGATGGCCAGGGTCGTGATCGTCCGCCATGCGGGTCCCCGTGCCCGTGCGGGGCCGGGATGGTGTGGTGGCCGTGAGTGGCGGTCATCTGGCGGATCCAGGCGTGGACGACGGCGTTCCAGTCGCGGTGCGTGGCACCCTCGTGGCTGACGACGTGCCGGTTGACGACCTCGTAGCCGGCGGTGAAGAACCCTCGGGGCTTGTCCGCCTCAAGGACCACCTCCGTGCCGCCGGCGTTGGCCAGGAACGTGACCTCCAGCTCCCGCATGACGTGCTTGTACCGGGGCGCCGAAGTGAGCTTGATCTCCTGGTAGAAGGGCAACAGCTGGCCAGTGCCGTGGATGTGCCCGTACTCGAGATCGGCAGACCTGAGACCGAAGCCGAGCTGGCCGAGGGTGTCCAGTATGGCCTCCTGGACAGGCAGGGGACGAACCATCAGTGGGTCCACGTCACCCTTGCTCTTCACGCCTGCCACGACCAGCTCGGTGCGCACACCGAGCCCGATGCCCAGCGGCTGCCCGTACAACTCGGTGATCGGGACCTCCCACGGCAGGGCCGCCCTGAACGGAATGCTGCGCTGCTCGCCCTCGGCGAGGCGGAGTCCGCCTGCGACGGAGAAGCGTTTGAACCCGATGGCGGCTCCCGTCCCACTACCGTCCGTCGCCGCGCCCACTCGGGCCACCAGTTCCAAGGTGATGCGCTCGATGTCGAAGTCGGCGTTGCCGCCGTTGAGGTGGACCTGACCCGTGAGACTGCCGCCGGGCAGCGCGGGGCCGGCGTCGAGGGCCATGTGGACCGTGGGGCCGACGCCGAGCGAGCCGCAAAGCTTCTTGAACACCATCGTGGCGCTCACTCCTTCATGTGCGATGTGCCTGCAGGAGGTGCGGATGCCCGGTGAGCACCAGCCCGCGGAACCGCGCCGTGGTGCGAGTCCACGCGGCTTCGCAGCTTGAGCTCGCCGGCCGGCACCCGGGAACAGCAGAGGCGCTCCGTCTCGGCCGGCTCTGCGATCGTGGTAACGCCGAAGGCTCCCCTCAGCTCGCCGTCACGGTCGGACACGCCGTTCAGCGAGGAGACCGTCGCCCGCGGGTATTCCCGGACAGGGCCTTGGCGCCCACGCCTTGTCCACGCACTCGGATGTATCGCCGCGCCAGCCCTCACCGCGCATCTTCTACACGACTGTAGATAATAGATGTCGGCGGCCACGGTGTAAGCCCTGTGGGGGCTACCTTGGCGCAAAGAGGCCGAAATTGGTTCCAAGGCCTGATTTTCAGGCCGGGAAGGGCCGGCGACCGGGTTGAGGGCAACGGGCAACGACTGCGCTGGGCAGTCACCTTGCCTTGCGGCTCCTCCAGGCGAAACGAGCGGGAGCCGCAGGCGGCGAGTCAGTACGATGGGGCGTCCGCGGCGGCAGGCGGGACCAGGAGGCGGGAGGTTGACGGCATGACGGACCGGAACACGGGCGGCACCGAGCAGTCTCCGCGCCGGCGGGGCCAGGGCGAGCTGGAGGCGCAGGTGCTCGCCGCGCTGCGTCAGGCTCCCGGGGCGGTCACCGCGGCGTGGGTGCAGGAACGCCTGGGCGGCGACCTTGCCTACACCACGGTGATGACGATTCTGACCCGGCTGCACGCCAAGGGAGCGGTTGCCCGGGAGCGGGCAGGCCGGTCATTCGAGTGGACCGCGGTCGCCGACAAGGCCGGGCTCGCCGCCCTGCGGATGCGCAGGGTCCTGGACGGTGAGAGCGACCGGGAGGCCGTGCTGGCGAGCTTCGTGACTGCGCTGTCGGCGCGGGACGAGCGGCTGCTGCGCGAGTTGCTGGCACAGGAACCAGGAGACGAGGAACACTGACGCCATGGGGGTCTTCGTCTTCCTGCCGCTGGTCCTGCCCTTAACGGCCTGGCCGATCGCCCGTCTGGCCGAACAGCACCTCCACCCCCGCGCGGCGACCTGGCTGCTGACCGGCGTCGCGGGGGTGCTCGCGGTATGCAGCACCTTGTGTCTGGCGTTGTTGATGGTGGTCGGCACTGCCCAACTGCCCGGGAACCCGTTGCCGGACGGCTGGTCGG
Source organism: Streptomyces wuyuanensis (assembly GCF_900103455.1). Classification (GTDB taxonomy): domain Bacteria; phylum Actinomycetota; class Actinomycetes; order Streptomycetales; family Streptomycetaceae; genus Streptomyces; species Streptomyces wuyuanensis. The sequence continues at coordinate 3,164 of NZ_FNHI01000018.1, forward strand.
ATCCGGAGGTCCGTGAGGCGGTGCCCTACGACGAAGTGGCGGGCAAGGTCGCCATCCCGGCCCTGATCGCCGTAATCGCCTCCTGCGTGAGGGCGGCGTGGCGGCATCACCGCGTGCGCCGCCGTGCGGAGCGTGCACTTGAGGGGCTGCCTGCCACGCCGGTGGCGGTGGTGCCCGACGCAATGCCGTACGCGTACGCACTGCCCGGCAGGCGGGACCGGATCGTGGTCACGACCGCGATGCTGACCGGGCTGAACTCGGTTGAGCGCAGGGCCCTGTTCGCGCATGAGCGCGCTCACCTGACCCACCGGCACCACCGGTTTCTGCTGACCGTACAGCTTGCTGCGCGGGCCAATCCGTTCCTGCGCCCGCTGCGTACCGCTGTCTCCTATACCGCCGAGCGGTGGGCGGACGAGGACGCGGCCACTCAGGTCGGCAGCCGGCGCACCGTGGCGACGGCGATCGGGAAGTCCGCGCTGTTTTCCCGGGGGGCGCCGATCGCGACGCTCGCGCATGCGACGGGGGGTCCGGTGCCGCGCCGGGTCGCCGCCCTGCTCGGGCCGGCCCCCGCCGGGCGCATCTGGCCGCCGGTGTTCACCGCGGTGGGCATGGCCGCCTGGGCAGCCGCCGCGGGGACCACGGCATCGGCGCTGTCCTCGGCGAACTCGGCTATCACGCTCTTCTTCATCCTGCATGCGGCCACCCCGATGTAGCCGGGCCACTGGACGATGGCAAGGGCTGCCGTCGCCCCCGGCGACAGCAGCCCCTCCGGCGGCCCGATCAGCTGCGCGCCTTGAAACGCCCGAGTGCGGCCACACCCACGGCGGCCAGCGCGATCTGGATGAGCCACTCGATCCAGTCGACGCCCTTGGTGTCCGCGGCCCCCAGGCCGACGGCGATGCCGCTACCGACCAAGGCCGCCACTATGCCGACGGCGATCGTCCAGAGCACGCCGATGCGCTGCCGACCCGGCACCACGAGACGCCCCAGCGTGCCGATGACGATGCCGAACACGATCGCACTGATGATCCCTGAGATCTCCATACACGTGGCCCTCTCGGTTGCCCCTGGGATGCGGGTTCCCGCTGCGGACACCGCCACGCTCGAGGCGGACGGTCACGGGACGGCCGGGCGAAAGCCGGGAGCGCGGCCGTTACGCCTCTTCCTCCCCGCTCTCCTCCTCGTCGCCTTCGAAAGCGTCGCCGATCTCGTCGACGACTTCGGCGGCGACCATGCCGCCGACGACGCCCACCGCGAGTCCGGCGGCGCCTGCGGCGACGACGGTGCCCGTGCCGGGCCCGGAGCGGTGGTGACTGCCGCCGTGGTGGTGGTCACCGTGGGCGTGATGATCCTTGTGGGCGTGGCTGCCGTACGGGTCGTGGTGCCCGTTGGAGCTGTGGGTGCCGTAGGAAGCGTGGTGCTCGACAAGCCGGCTGATCCAGGAGCTGACGACGGCGTTCCAGTCGCGTTGGGCTGCGCCCTCGTGGCTGACGACGTGCCGGTTGAGGGCGTCATGCCCTTCGGAGAAGAGGCCGTCGCGCTTGTCGGCCTCCAGCACTACCTCCATGCCAACAGGGTTCGCGAGGAAGGTCAGTTCGATCTCGCTGACCGTGTGCGCGTACTCGGGCGACGGGGTGAGCTCGATCTCCTGGTAGAAGGGCAGTTGCTGGCCGGTGCCCCCGATGCGGCCCAGTTCGAGGTCGGCGGACTTGAAGCCGTAGCCCAGCTGCCCGAAGGCTTCGAGGATTGCTTCCTGGACGGGCAGCGGGTGCACGTGGAGCGGGTCGAGGTCGCCCTTGTCTTTGGCGCCGTCCACCGCGAGTTCGGTGCGCACCCCGAGCACGACACCCAGGCTCTGCCCGTGCAGCTCGGTGATCGGGGTCTCCCAGGGCAGCATCACGCTGAACGGGATGCTGCGCTGCTCGCTCTCGGCGAGGCGGAAGCCGCTGCCGACGGTGAACCGGTCGAAGACGACGGCGCCTTCGTGTTCCCCCTCATGCGTCTCGGCCTCAACACGGGCCACGAGTTCGAGGGTGATGTGCTCGACGTCGAAGCCGACGTCGCCGCCTTTGAGATGGATCTGCCCGGTCAGGGGCCGACCGGGTGCTGCTGCGCCGTGGTCCGGGACCGTGTCCACGGTGGGGCCGCCCACGCCGAGCGAGCCGAGAAGCCTTTTGAACACCATCGCGGCGTTCACTCCTTCACGTGTACGTGTGGTTCTTCAGCGCCGGCCGGCAGGCCCCTGATGGAACGTCCACCGGCCGGCGGGAGATGGTCACTTGGCAGAGACGTCCAAGGCAGTCAGGGCCTGCGCCCAGCGCGCGTACTTCAGATCGGCCAGGTCGGCGACCGTCTTGACGCCGAACGCCTCCTGGAGGAGCTCGCCGTCCCGGTCCGAGACACCTTTCAGCGCCGATACCGGGGCGGCGAGTATCTCCGGCAGGCTCTTGTCCGCCCACGCCTTGTCCAGCACCTTGTCCAGATCGATCGAAGCCACGACGTCCCTCCCAGGGGAATGACAATGGATGGGGCGGGCGAACCGGACGGGCGGCTGCGTCCGACGGCTGACACTGTGCTCACCGGCACGCCCCTCCCCGCCGACCACCGTCGCCCACGAGGCGGCCAGGAGCGTCCGGGCCACCTCGCGCGTTTTCTACACGCGTGTAGAAGCATAGGGGTCCGACGCCGCTCGCGGGCAACATCTGGGCGACTCGCCAGGGGGAACGTCCGAAAAGCAGCGAAGGCGCGATGCACACACCCTCATCGAGGGGCCTTTGCCGACCCTTTACAGTGGGTGTAGATATACGCACTCCTGCGCCCACTGTCTTCCACAAGTTCGAGAAGGAGCGACGGACCCGCAATGGGTGAGCCTCCCAGTACCAGCCGTGCCGCTGCCTGCCCACGCCATATGCGCGAGGGATCGGGGGTGGCACGGTGACCGAAGTCCTGCTGCTGCTCCTGACCCTGGCCTGCGCGGTGTTCGTCGCGGCCGAGTTCTCCCTGACCACGGTCGAGCGCGGCGCGCTGGAGCGGGCAGCCGAGGCCGGGGAGCGAGGAGCCGACGGCGCGCTCAAGGCGGTCCGCCGCCTCACCTTCCAGCTGCCCGGTGCCCAGCTCGGCATCACCGTCACCTCTCTGGTGATCGGCGTGCTCGCCGAGCCGTCCCTCGCGACACTGTTGCGCGGCCCGCTCGAGGCCATCGGCCTGGGCGTGGCCGCCTCCTCCGTCGCCACCGTGCTGGGGGTGGCCGTCTCCACGGTCGTGCTGATGGTCGTCGGCGAGCTGGCGCCGAAGAACTGGGCGATCTCCCGTCCCCTGGCTGTCGCCAAGGCCGTGGCCGGCCCGCAGCGTGGCGTCACCGCCGCCTTCGGCCCGTTCATTCGGCACCTCAACGGCACAGCGAACCGGTTCGTCCGCCGCTTCGGGCTGCTGCTGCGGCTGCTGAAGGTCGAGCCGAAGGACGAGGTCGCCTCCGTCTTCACCGACGACGAGCTCGCCCGGATGGTCCGCGACACCGGCGACGCCGGGCTCCTGTCGCCCGCGGACAGCGAGCGGCTGCGGGACGCCCTGGGGCTCGGCACCCGCCCGGTCGGCGAGATCCTCGTCCCCGTGCAGGAGATGATCACGGTCGATCACCGGGTCCCCCCGGCCCAGCTGGAGCGCACCGCCGCCGCTGCCGGACTCTCCCGCTTCCCGGTCGCCGGCCCGACCGGCGCCGTGCTGGGCTACCTCCACATCATGGACACCCTCGGCGTGGACGACCGGGACAGACCGTTTCCGCGGTCGTCACTGCACGCGGTGACCCGGGTACGTATCGACACCCCGCTGGACGACACCCTGACCGCCCTGCGCGCGGCCGGCGGCCATCTCGCCGCGGTCGCTGGCGACGGGGGCAATGTCCTTGGCTTCGTCACCATGGAGGACGTCCTGGAGGAGCTGGTCGGCCCGGCCGCCACCACCTGACAGACCCCCAAGCGCGCAGCTGCCAAACCGCAGTCCGTGCTCGCCTTTCACCGATACTCGGGCCAGGTATTCCCAGGCCCGCACCTTTGAGAAGGAGCACTATCTTGTCCGCCAGACCGACGGACCCCGGCATGCTGGAGCGCGGTTCCCGGCCGCCTCGCCGGACCGCACGTGATCACGGCATTCGGGGTGGCCGATGAGCGCCGTACTGGGGCTGCTGGCCGTCCTCGTGCTGACTGCCGGGACCGGCTACTTCGTCGCCCAGGAGTTCGCCTACGTCGCGGCCGACCGTCTCGCCCTGGCCCGTGAGGCCGACGCGGGCGACAAGCGCGCCGCCCGCGCCGTCCAGGTCCTCGGACGGCTCTCCTTCATGCTGTCCGGCGCCCAGCTGGGCATCACCGTCACCGGACTGGTCGTCGGATTCCTCGCAGAGCCGTCCGTCTCCGCGCTCCTCAAGCCCGTGCTGGACGGCCTCGGCCTGTCCGACGGCACCGTCTCGGCGATCTCCGTCGTCCTCGCCTTCATGCTGGCCACGGTGCTGCAGATGGTTCTGGGCGAGCTGGCGCCCAAGAACCTGGCGCTGGCCGTCCCCGAACGCCTCGCCAAGTCCCTCGCCTCCTCCACCCTCATCTACTTGAAGATCGTCGGCCCGGTGGTACACATCTTCGACGGCGCCGCGAACAAGCTCCTGCGCAAGGTCGGCATCGAACCGGTCGAGGAGCTGCACCACGGCGCCACCCTCGAGGAACTCAGCCACCTGATCGGCGAATCCCACGAGCAGGGCCAGCTGCCCGCCGACACCGCCGAACTCCTCGACCACGCCCTGGAGTTCTCCGAGCGCACCCTGGACGAAGTGATGGTGCCGCGCGCTGACGCCGTGTTCGTACGCACGGACGCGACCCTCGCCGAGGCCGTCGAGCTGATCGCCAAGCACGGCCACTCCAACTACCCCGTCTTCGGCGACCACCCGGACGACATCACCGGTGTCCTCGGCGTACGGGAGCTGATGCACCTGCCCGCCGACCGCTTCGAGCACACCACCGCGCGCGAGGCGGCCCGCCGGCCCCTGCTGCTGCCCGACACGCTCCCGCTGCCCCAGGCGGTCGCCCAGATGCGTGAGCGGGACGACGAGTTCGCGGTCGTCCTGGACGAGCACGGCGGCGTCGCCGGCATCGTCACCTACGAGGACATCGCCGAGGAATTGGTCGGCGACATCGCGGACGAGACCGACACCGTCGTCGATCTCGCGGTCGCCGACGGGAACGGCTGGCTGGTGGACGCCGGCCGCCGCCTCGACGAGGTCGAGGACGCCATCGGCATCGGCCTGCCCGAGGAGGACGACTACGACACCGTGGCCGGCCTGATCATCGACCGCCTCGGACGCTTCCCGGCGATCGGTGACCGCCTCACCGTCGACCTGCGGGACCGCAGCCAGGCCCACGTCGAGGTCCTGGGCCTCGACCGACACGTCCCCGAGCGCGTACGCATCGAGCGCCTCACCACCGAGCAGGACCAGGCCCGGAAGCAGGAGCCGCAGGCATGAGTTTCCCGATGGCACTCTTCGTCACCGTTCTGCTGCTGATCGGCAGCGGCTTCTTCGTCGCCGCCGAATTCGCCCTGGTCGCCGCCAAGCGGCACCGCATGGAGAAGGCCGCCGCCGAGGGGCAGCGCGGCGCCAAGGCCGCACTCGCCGGCATGCGCGAGCTGTCCCTGATGCTCGCCGGCGCCCAGCTCGGCATCACCATCTGCACCCTGGGCCTGGGCTCGATCTCCAAGCCCGCCATCTCCCACCAGGTCGAACCGCTCCTGGAGAAACTCGGCCTGCCTGCCGGGCTGAGCTACGGCATCGCCTTCGCCCTCGCCATGATCATCGTCGTCTTTCTGCACATGGTCGTCGGTGAAATGGCCCCCAAGTCCTGGGCCATCGCCCACCCGGAACGCTCAGCGATGCTCCTCACCCCGCCCTTCCGCGCCCTCGTCAAGGCCGTACGGCCGCTGATCTGGCTTCTCAACAAGGTCAGCAACGCGCTGGTACGCATGTGCCGCGTGCAGCCCCGCGACGAGCTGACCGCCGTACACAACCGCGAACAGCTCACCCACCTGGTCGAGGAATCCGAGCGCCTCGGCCTGATCAACACCACCGACTCCGGCCTGATCACCCGCTCCCTCACCGAACCGCAGACTCCAGTCGCGGATCTCCAGGTCCCGGCGCAGGACATCGTGACCGTCGCCGCCGACGCGGACCCCGACACGATCCTCGCCCAGGCCGCCGCGGCCGACCGCTCCCGCCTCCTCGTCCGCGACGGCGAGCAGGTCCTCGGCTCGGTCCACGCCCGCGACGCGCTCGTCGCCCGCACCCGCGGCCGCGTCCTGACCGCCCGTGAGCTTGCTCGCCCCGTCCCCGAGCTGACAGGCGACGACACCGTCTCGCACGCGGTCGAACAACTCCGGCAGCGCCGCGCCTCACTTGCCGTCGTACGCGACCACAGCGGCACGCTCACCGGGCTGGTCAGCCTCGACGACCTCATCGTCCGGCTCATGGGGCCGCAATTGGTGTGACTTCGGTAGAGCCGTCTGACCGCACTGCACGAGCCAGCGGCACGCCCGACCCACGAGCGGCCCTGGCCGGACGCCTCAAATGTCGGGTAGCCGGATTGTGGGACCGGCTTGCCGGGTAGCGGGCCAGACTGAGCGAACACGGCGAGTTCAAGCAGCGGCGCCGCCACAGAGGCCGCCCTGCAGGGGAGAGCCCGCGACTCCCCCGCACTCGCAAAGGCATCGGCTCCATGGGGATCATGCAGCCATATCGGGGGCCCGACGACCGGGCCGTCGATCTCGTTACCGGGTCGAGGACTGCTTGTGACGGGGGTCCAACCTGAAGTCGGGACAGTCGCGGTTCTGACAGGCACCCGGACCCCACACGGGAACGTTCACCCCGAGGGTCTTGTGGCGGTGGACTGCGGCAGGCACGGACTTCTCGCAGGTCGGACACACGTACGTGTCGGACTCACGCTTCATTTTGACCATTTCTTTACGATATGCCCGTACTGGCGGGTCGGGAAGTGGCCTGCCTCCTCGCCGACCCGACAGCTGGCGGGCTTCACCGTCCCGACCTGACGAGCCGACGGAGGGCTCAGGGTCATCCACCACGAGTGGTGAGCTGGGCGCCCCGGGCTGCTCGGTGGCCGCGGCGGCATCCCCCTGTTCGCCAGCCCGTTCCAGAGCGACTATCGGGGAGGGCCTTCTGAGGCTGAGCACCACAGAACCCGTGAGGACGACGACGATGACCGCGAGGCTGATCGGTGAGGGTATCTCCGGGATACTGGGGCTGATCATCTTGTGCGACGCCTGGAGGATGAGCTTCACCCCGATGAAGGCGAGGATGATCGCCAGGCCCTTGTTCAGGTAGTGGAAGCGGTCCAGGAGCCCGGCGAGCATGAAGTAGAGGGCTCGCAGGCCAAGGATGGCGAACGCGTTGCTGGTGTAGACGATGAACGCGTCGTCGCTGACGGCGAGGACGGCGGGAACGCTGTCGACGGCGAAGATCAGGTCGGCAGCCTCGATGGCGGCGACTACCGCGAGCAGCGGGGTCGCCATCCGTTTGCCGGCTTCCTTGACGAAGAACTTCGCCCCGGCGTATTCGTCGCGCACCGGGATGAGCTTGCGGAGCATCCGCACGGCGAAGCTCCTGCCCGGGTCGAAGCTCTCCTCCTCGCCCTTGAGGAGCTTGTAGGTGCTGTAGAAGAGGACCGCCGCGAAGACGAAGAGCACGGCGGTGAAACGGCTGACCACGGCCACGCCGAGGGAGAGGAAGATCCCGCGGAAGACGAGAGCGCCGATGACGCCGAAGAACAGCACGCGGTGCTGGTAGGCGCGGGGCACTTTGAAGTAGGCGAAGATGATGGCGAAGACGAACAGGTTGTCGACCGACAGGCTCTTCTCCAGCAGCCAGGCCGTCGTGTATTCGGTGCCGGCGGTGGTTCCGAGGACGAGGAAGACGACGGCCCCGAAGATCAGGGCGAGGCTCACCCACAGGCTGCTCCAGGCGGCTGCCTCCTTGAAGCGGATGACGTGCGCGGTGCGGTGGGACAGCAGGTCTACCGCGAGCGACACGACCACCGTCGCGGCGAACGCCCCCCACAGCCAGAGCGGGACCGCAAGCACGCCGAACACCTCACTGAGGGCCGTGCGAGATACACCGACCCTTATCAGGAGTGTCCGTCATCGCGCCCGCGGGAGCATGTGGAGCGGGAGGTCGGCCGGAGACATGATGCGGGTCGACGAGGAGGCTATTCCGACGGCGAGCAAGGGGAGGCCGGGGCCAGGAAGGATATGGGCCGCATCGGCCATCGTGGTGAGGGCACCGGCTGACGCCAAGGTGATGCCGAGAGTGATCCAGCCGATATGCCCAGGGCCGAGGTCTTCCCCGCAGCGGCAAAGGTGCCAAGCCCGAAGGCGTTAGGGAGAGGCCTTCAGTGCCGTGGGACGAAGGTGCTGTTCTGGCCGGTGGCCTGGGGGCTGATCACGTCGCCGGGTGCCACTTCGATGATCTGCTTGGCGTCTCCGCCCGAAGGCGGTTCACCGGACGACCGGGCACCGCTCTCGCTTTTCATTGCGCGGGCCTCGCTCTTGAGGATGCGTGCGGACTTGCCCATGGAGCGGGCGAGTTCGGGGAGCTTCTTCGCCCCGAGGATCAGGATGACGATGATGCAGATGATCGCTATCTCGCTGATGCCGAGCATGGTCCTTCCCTCCGGAAGGTAGGGGCGCGGTGCCTGCTGTCGGAGTCGGCCGGCAGCTGGCTCGGGCTTGTTGCCGCCAGGTGAAGTCAGAGGTGGGAGGCGACGGCGGGCAGGAGGTCCTTGAAGGTGCGGCCGTCGGCCGGTTCCCCGATGGCGGACATGCTCCAGCCTGCTGCGGAGCGGTGGACCTTGGCCATGACCTGTGCGGTGTACTTGCCGCCGCCGGAGAGGGTGTAGCGGGCCAGTTCCTGACCGTTGTTCTCGTCGATGAGGCGGCAGAAGGCGTTCTCCACCTCGGCGAAGGTCTGCCCGGTGAAGGAGTTGACCGTGAAGACGATCTGGTCGACCTGCACCGGCACCCGCGCCAGGTCCACGAGGATGGACTCGTCGTCCCCGCCCTGGCCGGCGCCGCCCACGAGATTGTCACCGGTGTGCCGCACCGATCCGTCCTTGCTCACCAGCTGCTGGAAGAACACCACGTCCACTGGCTCCTTCCCGGTGAAGAGCACTGCCGAGGCATCCAGGTCGATTTCCCGGGCGGTCATCCGGGCGAGGAATCCCTTGCGCGGGGCGGCCTGCCATCCCAGCCCCATCCGTACCACGCTCAGCGTGCCGCCACCGGGCTTCTCCAGGCTGATCTGCTGGCCCTTGCTGAGATCGATTCCCACCGGTGTCCTCCTGGTGCTCGGGGGCCTGACGGCCCGGTGTCGCATTTGCGCGACAGGGGGGAATCTACAGCACTGTAGAACTCGATGGGGAGGGCGCACTGAAGGGCTTCGCCCGGAAGGCTGGCTTGGACCGTCCCGGCCTGCGGCCGCGAAGCGGCGTATGCGGCCGAATCAGTCCTGGAAGGCCGACGCCGACGTCGTTCAGGGCAGGGACGTCGCGAGCATGCAGTCCCGGTGCGGTGGCACGCAGTCCCCAGATTGGCCAGAATCGACGGCCACCAGCGCTTCCTCCTCGTGGTGCAGTCGCTGCCCACCCCAACCTCTTCCTTCTCCCGCTGCACTCTGCCGTGACCTACACCGCCGGGCGGTGGGCGGACGAAGAGCCCCGATGGGGGTCGGGAGTCGGCGCACGGTGGCTGTGGCCATCGGGAGTGCGGCTCTGATCCGCCGCGGCACCCCGCTTGTCAGCTCACAGGGGATCACGCTGCCCCTCACTACTGGTAGCGAGGCCAAGGCGGGAGGGCAACAGGGCACCGGATTGGGAGCCGGTGCATTCATGGCGGATCGTGCGACTGCGGGGGAAGCTGGAGGGGCAGAGGCGGTGCCGCCTCCGCCCCTCCTTCTATGCCTGTCAGCAGAAAGATGCGAAGCGATGAGTGGGCCGGTCGTCGTTGGCGTGGACGGCTCTCCTTCCGCGCTCGCCGCCGTGGACGCCGCAGCGCGCGAGGTACGGATGCGGGATGTGGAACTGCGCGTGGTTCATGCATTCACGTGGCCGGCCATGCACGCCCCGCGCGGCGCCTCGCCGCTCGGTCCTCCCACCGGGGGCCTGCGGGAAGCGGTGGAACATCTGCTGGCGGAAGCGGTCGAGCGGGCCAGGACCGCAGCACCGGGAGCAGAGGTGAGCCACGCGGTGATCACGGGTGAGGCACTGACCGTCTTGGCAGCACAGTCGCGCTCCGCGCAGCTCATAGTGGTGGGCCACCGCGGGTCAGGGCGCTTCCGCGAGCTGCTGCTGGGCTCGACCGCGGTCCATCTGAGCGCCCACGCCCGATGTCCGGTGATGGTGGTGCGGGGCCGACCGGAACCGGCCGGGCCGGTGGTGGTAGCCGTGGACGGCTCCCCGCAGGGACAGGCAGCCGTCGCGTTCGCCTTCGCCGAGGCCGCGCTGAGAGGCGCGGACCTGCTGGCATTGCACGCGTGGTCCACCTGGGCCGACCACGGCGAGCACCGCTTCGGCGATCCGGTGGACCCGGTGGACCTGATCGGTGATGCAGACCGGCTCCGGGCAGAGGAGGAACGCGTCCTTGTCGAGGCGCTGTCCGGGCACCCCGAGCGGTACCCGGAGCTCACCGTACGTACCTCCCTGGTCCACGGGCGGACCCGTCCGGCCTTGATCGAGGCAAGCGGCAGCGCGCAGCTGATGGCGGTCGGCGCACGCGGACGCGGCGGCTTCACCGGCATGCTCCTTGGTTCGGTCAGCCAGGCCGTTCTCCACCACGCACATTGCCCCGTCACCGTCGTGCGCTCCGACCTGTAACCCCCCGTCGTCTTCGGCACCACCGCCTTCGCCCATGCCCTGCCGCGGCTGGTGAAGGTCGAACCCGATGACGAGGTCAGCTCCGCCTTCACCACCGACGAACTCGCCTGCCTGATCAAGGACAGCGCCGCCGGACTTCTCTGCCCCGAGGAAGGCGAACGCCTCCGGGAAACCCTCGAGCTCACCAGGTGCGCCTGCCGACGTCTCGCCGGGTTTGACGCGAACACCGGGTGAAGACCGCCACGTCTTGGCCCATGCCCACGGCGAGTTGCCCGTCTGCTGTCAGCGCCACGGCTTGAGGACTGGTGGCCGCGATGAGACCTGCGGGCTCGCCTGTGCGCAGGTTCCACAACCGTACGGTCGCGTCGTGACTGGCGGTCACAGCCATCGGAGCGCCGTCCAGAACCGCGCAGGCCACGGCGTTCACCGCACCGGTATGGCCGGCCAACGGCTCACCGACCGGCGAACCCGTCGACAGGTCCCACAACCGCACCGTCCCGTCATGACTGCCGGTCACGGCAATCGGAGCGCCGTCCAGAACCGTGCACGCCACCGCGTAGACCGGGCCGGCCTGGTCGGTGAGGGGCCGGCCGACGAGTGCGCCCGTGGACAGGTCCCACAGCCGGACCGTGTGGTCGATGCTGCCGCTGACCGCGATCGGTGCACCCTCGAGGGAGGTGCACGCCACCGCACGCACCGTGTTGCTGTGGCCGCTCAGGGGGCGGGCCACCAGCGTGCCGGAAGTCAGATCCCACACCCGCACCTTGTCGTCGGTGCCGCCGGTCACCGCGTGGGGAACACCGTTCAGAACCGTGCACGCCACCGCGTTCACCGCACCGGTATGGCCGACCAACGGCTCACCGACCGGCGAACCCGTCGACAGATCCCACAACCGCACCGTCTCGTCGTCGCTGCCGGTCACCACGAGGGAAACACCGTTCAGAACGGTACACGCCACCGCGTTCACGGCACCGGTATGGCCGACCAACGGCTCACCGACCGGCGAACCCGTCGACAGATCCCACAACCGCACCGTC
>NZ_FNHI01000018.1:15818-176983 GCF_900103455.1 Streptomyces wuyuanensis
GAACCCGTCGACAGGTCCCACAACCGCACCGATTGGTCGGTACTGCCGCTCACGGCGACGGGTGTGCCGTCCAGAACCGTGCACGCCACCGCGTTCACCGCGTGAGTGTGCCCAACGAGGGGCCCGCCGACCGACGCGCCTGATGTCAGGTCCCAGACGCGGAGCGTTTCATCGGTGCTGGCGGAGACGGCGATCGGATTGCCGTCCAGGACGGTGCATCCCGTCGCCGTCACCCAACCGGTGTGCCCAATGGTGAATGTATCCCGCAGTGCCGGGGAGAACCCGCTCCCCGTAGCCCATCGGGGTGCCCAGGTGTGCCCCGGCATGTAGCTGGTCAGGCGCCTGTGCAAGGGGCCGGCGCCGGCACGGGCAGCGTCGAGGGCGAGAGACTGCCGCCGAACGGCGGCAGCGGCGGTGGCATGAAGACCGAGGGAAGCGCGATAGACGGCTGCGGTCAGGCGCGCGGATTCGCCCCGGGCGTGGTGCAACTGAGGTGTCAGGCTCCGTGGAACGGCGTGTACGAGATATTCGGTGTCGGTGAGGATGTCGTCGAGGCGCCCGGCGGCAGCGGCGTGGAAAGCGAGGTAGTTGAGGGTGTAGGGATGGGCACGGGACCAGTCACGCACGGCATCGCCGCGATAGGGGACGCGTTCGGTCACCACGTCCGTGATCGCCGCATGGACGGTGCGGGGATCGGATTCTTCGCGCAGGTACTCGGCGAGGGCCTGGTGGTAGAGGCGGTAGGCCGAGCGGCCGGATTCGGTGGCTTCCACCACATAGGAGCCGGCCGTGCGGCGCAGCCACAGGAGGTCGTCGTCCGTGTAGGTACGGCCGGAGACCGCTGAGGCGAGGGGCGCCCAGATGTCCTCCCAGGGCAGGCCCTGGCCGACGGCGAAGGCCAGCGGGCGCAGGAGGTCCACAGCTCGCCGGGCATCAGGTCCGAGGCGGCGGCCGAGGTCATCGCGCATGGCCTGCCCGGCGTGGCGCGGCAGGCTGTTGCGCCACGCCCGGTCCATGGGGTTGGTGATGACGTCGTCCGCCGCGGCCAGTGTGCCCGCGGTGATGCGGGCGACGAGGAACGAGGTGCCAGCCGCCTCGGCGACCGCTTCGGCGACCGGCCGCAGGGCTGCGGGGCGGCGCCGATAGGGAGAGGTGCGGCGGGCTTCGATGAGGTTGCGGATGGTGTAGGCGCGCAGTGCTTCCGGGTCGGTGTAGCGCGGATCGTCGAGGTTGACGACCTGGGTGTGGTAGGCCGAGCTGTGCCGGATGATGCCGACGCGGTCCAGGAGGTAGGAGCGGGTACCCAGCAGTAGCCGGATGCGGCCACGGGAGTGCTCGATCAGTGGCCGCAGGACCCGCGAGCACAAGGTGTCGGGGCTGTCGGCCTCGTCCAAGGCGTCGATAAGCGCCGTGAACGGCCGCTGGCGCGCCTGCGTCTCCAAGCCGTGGAGGAGCTCGCCGACAGTACGGGCGTGTACGCCGGCGGCGGCGGCAAGCCCGTGCAGGACGTCGTCGTCGGTGAGGTTCTGGGCGTAGACGGCTACGTCCACGGCACCCTCACCCGGCACCAGGTCCGAATGGAGACCGAGGGCTTCGACGGGTACGGTGCGGCGCCGTTCAGGATGGGACAGGACGGCAATCAGACCGAGGACGGCGGTCTTGCCCGATCCGGGCCCTGCGGTGACCACGCGACACGCCGACGCGCCTTCGGCAGCGTTGCTGTTCAGCCACGTGGTCAGGTCGGCCAACGCGGCACGGCGGCCGCAGAACCACCACCCCTGCGCACCGTCGCCGTGGTAGCCCATGGCGCGCACCAGGAGACGACGCGTGAGTTCGGTATCGCGGCGCCTGGCCTGTTCGTCGAACTGCGCGGCTTGCTGGACGGCCAGGTCCACACCGGTCAGGCGGGTGCTGTGACGGGGATTGGCCAGGAATGCGGGCGGTTCTCCAGTCAGCCCGACCAGCGTCAGGCCGGTGCGCTGGTAGCCCGGACGGTCGGGGTGGTCGTTCATCTGCTGCACAACCGTGGACACCGACAAGGCTTCGGGCCCGTGTCCTGCCGTGGCCGGGCTCCCCACCGCCTGTGCGAACAGGTGGGGGAACAGCCCGGCCCTCGCCTGCTGGTGAGGCTGCGCGGAGGAGATGATCACAAGACCCGAGCCCGTCGCCTGCCCCCACTGGGCGCTGATGCGATTCAACGCGGCCGCGGCCAGCTCGTTCCCTCCCTGCCCGGAGTAGCAGGTGTCCAGGATCAGGAGCAGACGTCGCACGAGGGTGTGCCGCAACATCGTCCGGGCCAGTTCCACCGTGGGAAGTGCGGTGTAGGCGATGTCGTCGGGGTCGGTGTCGGTGGTGAACAGTACGTGGTCACCGCCGTCGTCGAGGACTTCGCCGTGGCCGGACACGTACACGGCCAGCAGGTCGTCCTCGCGCCGGTCACCGGATTTGCAGAACGCACGTAGCTGGTCGGTCAGTTGGACACGGGTCGGATCCAGCCCGAGCGCGGTCTGATGCCGGTAGCCGAGCTCGCGGGTGAACAGTTCGATGATGTGCTCGCGGGCCTGGACCAGCCCGGGCCGGTCCCACTCCGGACATTTGGGGTATCGCGAGACAGCGGTCGCAATCAGGAAGCGGCGCGGGGCGTCGCCTTCCGCACCGCCCCCTCGAACGCTCACGCGAGCCCCGCCGCGATCGCCTGCCCACACAGCTTGTCGGTCAAGTACGCGGTCGCATCGTGCGCATGGGAGCCGTTGTGCACCCGTGCAGACACCACCGACTCACCGAAGGCGGGGCGCAGATCTTTGACCAGCGCCACGACGTCGCCCTCATCGGCAATGTTGGTCCAGGCGAGGCCCTTCCCACCCGGCCAGACTCCGCGTGCCGTGCGGCCGAGTCCCAGAGGTACAGGCTCCAGCCGGTGGAAGACCAAGTGCGGGATCCCCAAAGGCGACCCGATGGTGACCAGTGCTCGCACGCCGTGCCCGGGCCGGGCGCACAGCGCCTCATAGGCCACCACCGAACCCAGGGAATGGGCCACCACAACCCGGGTATCCTGGCCGATCATCTCCACTACCCGGCCACGGACCTCGTCCCGCACATCAGCATCAAGGAGGTAACGACTCACCTGCTTCAGGTCGTGAACCATCGACCGAAGTGCGACACCGGCGAAGAACCGGGAACCCGACAGGGCCCGAAGCGCAGCTTGCACCGACCGCGGCGTCGCCACCAGCGTGTCAGCCGACGGAGGCACCACACCTGGATCATGCTCCGCGGCCGCCCGCCACCATGCCAGCAGCAATTCCTGCTCGAGGCCCTCCTCGACGTCGGCAGCGGTGTAACGCCTCTCCCCTACAGCGAGTAAGTCTCCGTCCAACCGGAAGACATCCCCGTAGAACGCCATGGCCAGTTCAGGTTCGGGTTCCTGCGCCCCGGCGCGACGCAGCCCATCCGTCAGAGCGGGCCGCCACTGACCGGTGAGGGTGTCCTCGCCGAGCAGCTGCTTACCGATCCCGTGCACTCCCACTACCCGCGCCATGCAGCGCCCCCCGGACTCGCCCGCCTCTGTGAGAAGCACTGTAGAAGTCACCGCACGGCCAAGCGGGGCGAACAGGCAATCTGCTCGGGACGGACGAGAGGAGGACGAAGGCGGCGAACAGTGCCAAGGGACCCCTCCGGTAGCGGCGCAGCAAGTCCTGCCGGCCCGGATGCGCCTGTCAGCCGGGCAAGTTCGCTGTCGGAGCACCCGGTGGTCGGCCGCTCCGACAGCGACAGGAGGGGAGAGCATTGCGTTTCATAGATGGTCACCTACGAGAATGTGCTGGTTCGCTCCGGGACAGAGCCAGGAGTCGCGCCGATGCGGCTTACCGGGTCCCGCCGGGCCTGCGTGCAACGCCACATGTGGCGTACTCGGTGACATGGTCGTCCCGCATCCCGCGGCCGCGACACGACTTCATCGGCGTGACGGGTGCACCGACCCGATGTATGCGTCAGGCGCCGCCCCAGACCGGTGCGTCCGTCCCCCACCGGCCCGGCGGACGTGCCCAGTCCACCGGGCCCCCCTCGTACGACACCGGTGGCAGCGCGTGCCGGAGTCGGCCCATGGGGCTGTCGGTCTCGGTCAGCCAGTGCTCGGCGTTGAATCCCTCGTCCTCGCCCGGAGCGGGTGCCAGGTCGTGGATCAACCAGTGCGCGGTCTGCGCCAGGGCCAGGCGGACCAGCCGCGTGCCACCGGTGCGGTGCTGCTCGGTGAGCGCGCGCAGCACCCCGGCCGCGAGCAGATAGCCGGTGCCGTGGTCGAGCGCCTGGGCGGGCAGCACCCCGGGCGAGTCCGGCGAGCCCTCCAACTCCGCTATGCCGGTGGCCACCTGGACCAGGCTGTCGAAGCCGCGCCGCTCGTGCCATGGCCCGTAACGGCCCCACGCGGAGAGCTGGGCGATCACGAGACCCGGACGGCGCTCGGCGAGCGCCTCGGGAGTCAGCCCGAACCGTTCCAGCGCGCCCGGTCGATAACCGGTGACCACCACGTCTGCCTCGCCGAGCAGTTCCTCGAAGAGCCTACGGTCGGTGGTCTGTCCCAGGTCCAGGGTGGTCGAGCGTTTCCCCATCCCGGTGTCGTTGTGGGCCTCCTGACTTTCCGGCAGCTGTGGGGCGTCGATCCGCAGCACGTCAGCGCCCTGCAACGCCAGCGTCCGGGTGGCGACCGGTCCGGCCAGCACTCGGGTCAGATCCAGGACGCGCAGACCCGCGCACGGTAGTGGGGCACCGTCGGGCATCCGGTCCGGGGCGTCATCGATGCGCGCCGTCGTGAGCAGCGGCTGCGCCGCCGCCGTGATCCCCTGCTCGCTCTTGTCCCAGTCCTCGGGGCCGCGTGCCGCGATGGCCAAACCGCCGACCGCGTACACGGTCTCCTCCACCTCGAGCGCGGTAAGCCCCGCGATCGCCCGGGCCACCGCGTCCACCGCCTTCTCGCCGGCGTCCCTCTGAACCCCGAGAGCGGCGAGCAAACGGGCCCGATGGTGGGGATAGTTGGCGTGCGTACGAACCCATCCATCGGCCGCTCGCCAGAACCGCGACAACGGCGAGAACGTCGACCACCCTCGACCGTCGACCCGCACCAACCGGTCGCTGAGGAACGCCGTCGCGACTGCCTCGTCATCGACCCGCACGCGCATCACGGGGCGTCCCGTGCGTAGGGAATTGAGCTCGGCAGCCGCGAGCGAGCACACCGCGACGGTGGCGCGCGCCAGCTCCATGACGGGCAGCCGCGCCGGCAGGCCTCCGGACGGGCCGCCGTAGGACACCCGGTCGAGCAGCGAAGAATCGGCGCCCAGTGCCGCCCAAGCCTGTGAGGTCCCGGAACTGATGGGAGAATTCATAACTGCCACCATCGCATCGGGTGCCGCTACGGCTGCTCAGCCTCGACCGTCCGCGCCGACTGTTTTCGGACAACCCGAAGACCGGGGTGGGATCAAGGCCCTGGGGAACACGGGCTGCTGAACCTCCTGCACACGTACACCAACCGGTCCCGGACGCCGACGCAGCCACATCTTCCCGCGCCGGCTCGGCCGGGATGATCCCCACCAAGCCCGACGACCTCAATGCCGAACAGCACGGCCTACTGGCAAGAGCTCCCCGCCGCCCGACCTGCGACGACCCAACTGACGGCTCACAGCGCGGACTTCGTCCACTCCTGACACCTCGCGAGGGAAATACCGAGGGCTCTCGCGCTGGATCGTCCAGGCCCGCGCGACCGCTCTGCCCAAAGCCGCTCGCCCTGACCCGGCCGATGCGTCTCTCGCACTCATCGTGGGCGACGTGGAGGGCGGACAGCGCATCGCCGGGCGTCGGCGCACCAACGAGGATCCCGAAACTCCCCGCAGGACACGTCCACCCCAGCCGTCTCCATGCCGAAGGAACGTAGCCAGGCGTGCAGTTGGCGGTACCCGGTGGCGATGGTGGGAACTCGCGGTCGGCGAGGTGACGGCCGATCCGGTCGATCACCGCCGCACGGTAAGGGTCTCGCCGTGGGTGCCGACGCCGCCTGTGACTTCCGGGGCCCGGTCCGTCCTGCTGTTCACTGCCGCTTTCTCGTTGATCCCGGTGGAGTGGCACGCACCGGCCGGGCGGGCGGACAAGACAGTGATGGAGCTTCTGGACCAAGCTCCTGACTTGTTGGATCGTCACGGGCCCGCAGTGCTCCTTTGGTCACGGACGCCCGTCCGGTCGCGTGCGTCGGCCTCCCCCGAGCTGGACGACGAATCCCCTTGGGACAGCCAGTCGGCGTCGGTGAGTTCGTGAGTCGGACCCACTCGGAGAAGCCACCGCACATCCTCACAGTCAGTGAAGGGTGAGCGGAGTCGCGGATGCGACGCGGGACAGTTTTTCGGGGTTGCGGACGTAGTACAGGCCGGTGATGTGGGCGTCCTCGACGCTGATCGCCATGACGCCGTCGACCTCGCCGTCCAGGCGGACGAGGAGTGCCGGGTTGCCGTTGACAAGGGTCGGTTCGGTGGTGATCGTGCCTTCGAGCTTGCCCAGGCCGCCGGCGAACATACGGGCCACCCGCTCGGCGCCGGTGACCGGCCGCAGCGCCGCGTGCTTGATGCCGCCGCCGTCGCTGATCAGGACGACCTGGGGGGCGAGGACATCGAGGAGGACCTGCGGATCCCCGGTCTCGACGGCGCGCCGGAACGACTCCAGGACCGCCCGGCCCTCGGCCGACGAGACCGACCGGCGGGGGCGGCGGGCGTCGACGTGCCGGCGGGCGCGGTGGGCGATCTGGCGGACGGCCGCGGGGCTCTTGTCGACGGCGGCCGCGATCTCCTCGTAGCCGATGCAGCACGAAGACGGCCCGCTCGGTCGGGGACAGCGTCTCCAGGACGAGCATGAGCGCCATCGACACGCTCTCGGCGAGCTCGACGTCCTCGGCCACGTCCGGCGCGGTGAGCAACGGCTCCGGCAACCAGGGGCCGACGTACGCCTCCCGGTGGCGCTTGATGGTACGCAGCCGGTTGAGCGCCTGCCGGGTGGTGATCCGGACAAGGAAGGCACGCTGGTCGCGGACCTGCCCCTGGTCGGCCTTGACCCATTGCAGCCAGGTCTCCTGCAGGACGTCTTCGGCGTCGGCCGCCGACCCGAGTACCTCGTAGGCGACGGTGAAGAGCAGGTTGCGATGGGCGAGGAACGCCTCGGTCGTCGGGTCGGTGGCGGCCCCGCTCATCTCTCGTCCCGTCCCTCGTCCTTGGCGATCAGCCCCGCGGCCGACCGCCGTTGCGTGCGTCCACAGCACGATCTTCCCAGCACGCACCGGTCAGCACGCACCGGTCAGGACGCCCGGTCGGCGGGGACCGGTGTCCCGGCGCGGTGGGCGCGCAGCAACTGCCGGCGCTTCGCAACACCTCCCCGTACACGGTGCAGGCGGAACGAACCGGGCTTGCGCGCCTCACCGGCCAGGTGCCCGGGGATGCGCTTGCAGACCATCTCCTTGATCCTTGCGCCCAGCCCGTCGTCGATGTGCAGCCACACCGCGACGTCAGACCGGTTGGCGAACTGGTAGATCCCCGCGCTCCGGCCCAGGCTGATGCACTGGGCGTGGAAGCCCTGATGGAGGGGCTCCGGCCGCTCACCGGCGAGCCGGCTGAGTACCGTGTCGGCGGCCCGCGCGCCCAGTGGTGTCGCGTTGAGGCAGCTCATCCGCAGCGGCAGACCGGACGGCGCCGCGGAGTCCCCGGCCGCGAGGACGCGCTCGTCGTCCACGCTCGTCAGCGTCTCGTCCGTGAGCAGACGCCCCGCGGCGTCGGTGCCCAGCCCGCTGCGTGCGGCAAGGTCCGGAACGCCGAAGCCGACGGTCCAGAC
Organism: Streptomyces wuyuanensis; assembly: GCF_900103455.1. Classification (GTDB taxonomy): domain Bacteria; phylum Actinomycetota; class Actinomycetes; order Streptomycetales; family Streptomycetaceae; genus Streptomyces; species Streptomyces wuyuanensis. The sequence goes on from NZ_FNHI01000018.1 coordinate 23,673, forward strand.
GGTGACCTCGCTCGGCAGCTCACGGCCGTCGGCGAGCCGCACGGCGCCGCGGGTCACCGCCGTCACCTTCGCGCCCGAACCGTCGATGACCGTCACACCGAGCCTGGCCAGCCGCTTCGAGACAGACCGCCGGCCCCGCGTGTGCAGGTACGGGCCGAGAACGCCGCCGCAGACCAGGGTGACCCGGCGGCCCTGCTCCGCGAGCTCGGCGGTGGTCTCGATGCCGGTGGGACCGGCGCCGACCACCGTCACCGGGGCCGTCGGGGGCGTGGCGTCAAGGACCGCACGCAGCCGCTGTGCCTCCTCCAGGATGGCGAGCGGGTAGGCGAACTCAGCCGCTCCGGGCACGCTCGCTTCGGCGCTGCCGCTGCCCACCGCGTAGATCAGGTAGTCGTAGTCGAGCGTGCCCCGGGCGGCTGCGAGCGTCACGCTGCGCTCGGCCGCGTCGATGCGGGTCACAGTGTCGACCACGAGCCGCACGCGCTCGGCCAGGACATCCCGGTAGGCGATGACCCCGTCGTCGGATCCGCCCACCAACTGGTGCAGGCGGACCCGGTGGACCAGGTCCGGGCGCGGGTTGATCAGCGTCACCGTCACGTCGTCGCGCCGCGTCAGCCGGTTCGCGGCCATCACGCCCGCGTATCCGCCACCGATCACGACCACATGCGTCTGCTCAGTCATGGTGCCTCCTCCGGTCCACGTGTTCGGCCTTAAGTCACCGCGACATCGGCCGCCGTGACAGCACGTGAGCCAGATCACACCACTCGGGCTCGGCGGGACGGGGACCACCTTGGTTCACCAGGTGGGACAGGCCGCGAGTCTCGAGGGGCAGCATGTGGCCGCAGTGAATGCCGGATATGCTGCGCCGCCGCCTCCACCATGATCAGGTGGAGCCGACTGACCTGCCGGTGCCTCGAGGGCTCCGGCAGATCACGCGTTCGGCCTTGCTCGGTTCCCAGCCCAGCCTCGTCGCGCCGGTCACGAGCCAGGGCAGACGTCCGGGCCCAGGGGCAGTGCACAACACCGGGAATGGTCCGTCAGGAGGGCACACCGCGACGTGCACTCCGTCAGGAGGATTCACCCGACTGGGCCGTGGACGGGTAGACCCCTGTGACTCCGGTGTCCAGCGTGCGCTTCTTCTGCCCTTCGCTGATCACGAGGCTGAACGCGCCTTTGGCGGTGACGCGTTCGATCCGTTGCCCGTCGGCGGCAGCGAGGGCCGGGCGGGCTCCTTCGCTGACTGCTTCCAGGTGTTGGCGCCGGGTGCGAGGGTGTAGTGGAAGGGTGCACGGCCGAGGTCGGCGGCGCACGATGCGGCGTCGGCCCCCTTCTCGGCTCGGTAGACCACGTGAGCCGTGCCGTCGGGGTCGAACCACGTCTCGTGGACCCGGTAGCCCACGCCGGGGCCTTTCAGCGGAACGGAGGTGCCGGAGGCGATGTCGAGGCCGGCCATCGGGTAGGCCCCTCCACCGCAGGAGTCGTACGGCGGCTGTCCAGTCGGCGGGTCGAAGACCGCCCTGCTGCCGTCCGGACTGACGGCCCAGAGACCGTTCGCGTAACCGAGCGTGGGCAAGCCCCTGACCTGCCGCGCCTTGGTGGGTGAGCCGAGCGTGGTCAGGATGGATCGCTGGCCGGTCTCCCCCACGCGCGAGACCGCGTAGGTGTGCAGCCCTGAATCGCTCCAGGTGTTGAGGAGTCTGGTGTTCGGCGGTCCGTCGTGCGCCGGACCGGCTGGGATCTCGGACAGGTCGTGGTCCTTCGCCGCACCGCCGTCGGCGGGGTGGCTGCGGATGTCGTTCCCCCCGGAGACGAGTTCACCGTCCACGAAGGCGATCGTGCACGCGAAACACGTCCAGGAGTGCTCCTTCCCGGACCTCAGATCGCGCAGCTTGACCGTTGTGTCGTCCGCGAGGCCGTCCCCGGAATCGGCGGTGTTCGTCTCCGTCCACGCCACGCGGGTGGCGTCCTGCGACCAGAAGACCCGGCCCGGGCTCGTCCGGTTCCCCGTGGTCGCCAGCACCTGGGGGCGGCCATTCGGCTTGCCGAGGACCTTGACCTGCGTCCTCGTGGTCCAGGCCAGCGGACGAAACTCGACGGCCGGCGCCGGGGAACCAGTGAGCTCAGCGCACCGGCGGCGGGCGGCGCCGTCCTCGGTACTGGTCGTGGTGGCGCAGACGTGGCGGTCCCTGTCGGCGGTGAGCGTGCAGGAGTCGGCCTGCGGGCCCTCGTCGCAACCCCAGTACACAAGGCTGACGCCCTCGGGAAGGGGCTGGGCCGGGTCCACGGAGACCGGGCCGGACTCACCCTTCTTGGATTTCACGACCCTCGTGCAGTCCGTGGCACCGCCCCCCACCGAGCAGGCGCCTTCGGGGTCGCCAGGCATGGTCGCCTCGATGACGCTGGTTGCCACGGTGACCCGGACCGGCACGGTGTCCGCTCCGGCCTGCTGGCTGAGCACGACTCCCCCCGCCGTCACCGTCGCCGCGAGCCCGCCGCCCACGACCACCTTGGCCGTCATGCCCATACCCGTCTTGGCGGCGACACCGGCCTTGGTCGAGGCGGCCACCGACCCGGGGTCGACGGGCAGGGCGGACGCGAGTTTGTGTCCTGCGTCGCCCAAGCCCGGGTCACCCAGAGTGCCCTGGTCACCCGCCGCCGGACCTTCGCCGCCGGAACCGTCGAGGCTCGCCGCGTCCTGCTGCGCGCCGTCGTCACGGGGCACCGATGAGTCCGCGCCGGCGGCCGGGTCCCCGCCGCACGACCGCGCGGCGTCCTCGGCGGCCGCCGCATGGCCCTCGTCGCCGAGTTCCCGCCAGTATGCCCCCGCCGCGGCGAAGGCCACCGCCGCGAGGACGCGCTTGCCCGAGACCAGTCTGCGGACACCGTCCTCCCGGCGGAGGCCGCCAGCCTGGCCCGTGCGGCCTCGCCGGCGCTGGCCTGTTCCCTGCGCACGGGTGCCTGGGGGCAGGACCTCGACCACTACCACCCCAAAGACGTCGACGCGGTCGGCCTCCCTCTCGGCCGCGACCAGACGCGCATCCACACCTGCCCGACCGACCCTGCCCCACCCACACCGCCTCACTTTCCCGCAGGTCCTCCAGGAGCCGTGTGGCCGAGCCGGGAAGAAGGTCTCGCCGAAAACGGGAAGGCTTTGCCGGGACTGCCCGCGAGGTCCTGGCGGCGGGCACCGCAGCGCCCCGGCCCGTCAACGGCGTACGGAGTTGCGCGGGGTTACCAGACCGGATTCGTAAGCGAGGACCACGAGCTGGGCGCGGTCACGGGCGTGGAGCTTGGCCATGGCCCGGTTGACATGGGTCTTGGCGGTGAACGGGCTGATGACGAGGCGATCGGCGATCTCGTCGTTGGACAGGCCCTGTGCGGCCAGGGCGACCGCCTCGCGTTCGCGGCCGGTCAGCCCCTCCAGCCCGCTGCCGACACGGGTCGGGGGAGGCTGGGTGACGTACCGGTCGATGAGCTTTCGGGTGATCGCGGGCGCGAGCAGGGCGTCGCCGCGGGCGGCCACGCGTACGGCGTGCAGGAGGTCTTCCGGCACGATGTCCTTGACGAGGAAGCCGGCGGCGCCGGCGCGCAGCGCGTCGAAGACGTGCTCGTCCACGCCGTAGTTGGTCAGCATGACGACGTGCACACAGGCCAGGGCCGGGTCCGCGGCGATGCGCCGGGTCGCTTCGATGCCGTCCATGACGGGCATCTGGATGTCGATGAGCGCGACGTCCGGCAGATGCTCCCTGACGAGGGCGCAACCCTCTCGGCCGTCGGCGGCCTCGGCCACCACCTCGATGTCGTCTTCAAGGTCGAGCAGCGCGCGGAAGCCGCTTCGGATGAGCGGCTGGTCGTCGACCAGCAGGACACGGATCACGGCGCTCCGTTCATGGGGAGTTCGGCCTGGACGGTGAAGCCGCCTGCGCGGCGCGGTTCGGTGCGCAGCCGGCCGCCCAGAGCCGCGACACGTTCGTGCATGCCGCGCAGCCCGAGGCCGGGAGTCAGCGCGGGATGCGAGGTGGCCTTTCCGTCGTCGTCGACGCGGATGGCGAGGGCGTCCGACCGACATTCGATGAGTACCGAGACAGTGCTCGCGGCGGCGTGCCGGGCGACGTTGGTGAGCGACTCCTGAACGATCCGGTAAGCGGTACGGCCCACTCCCGCCGGCACGTCCTGCGGACGTCCTTCGATCGTCAGCGTCGTCTCCAGCCCCGTCGTTCGGAACCGTTTCACCAGGTTCGGGATGTGGTCGAGTCCGTGCGGCGGGGTGGTGTCGTCGTCGCGCAGCGCCTCCAGGGTCGAGCGCAGCTCCCGGCTCGCCTCCCGGCCCGCCTCCCGGATCGCCAGCAGGGCCTCCGGCACCTGCTCGCCCCGCCGCCGGGCCACGTGGACCGCGACCTCTGATTGCACCTTGACGACCGAGATCTGGTGGGTGAGCGCATCGTGCAGTTCCCGCGCGATGCGCAGCCGCTCCTCGTCAGCCCGGCGTCGCGCGGTCTCCTCGCGGGTGCGCTCGGCTTCGTCCGCCCGGCGTTCGGCCTGCCGCACCGCCTCCCCGGCGGCGAACGCGGCGATCAGCCAGGCGATCTCAAGCGTGCTCCGGGCGTGCGCCACGACCTCGCGCGCGGACCCGTCATGGAGGACCAGGGCGGTGAGGTGGAGTACGACCAGCAGGCCCAAGGACGCCGCCAGCGTGACGCCGCGGTACCCGGCGCGTACCGCGCCGAAGACCGCGACCAGGTACGAAACGGCGAGTACCTCGAACCCGGCCCCCAGGTGGCCCACTGCGCAGAGTCCGGCGACAGCCAGGACCACGAGCGGCGCCCGGCGTCGCGCGGCCAGCGCCAGCCCGCCGGTCACCAGCAAGGTGGCGCCGAGCAGTTCGCGGCCCCCGGCCGGGTGCGGCCCGGACAGCCCGGTGACCAGCAGCAGCGCTGCCACGCCCAAGGCGGTCGCCCAGTCGGTGACTGCGGCCGGGACAGCGAACCGTCCTTTGTCCATGGCCGCACCGTAGCCGGATCCGGTCGTGGTCGAGTCCGACCCTGGGACGAACGCCGGCTACTGCGTGCGCGGTACCAGCGCGCCGTCTGCCGCAGCCGGAGTATCCGGATCGCCCGGCGGTGGCAGCGGAAGGTGCCTGCATCTGCTGGACGACCCGCACGGGACCCGGCGCGCATGCTCGCAAGGCACACCGAACGTCGGAATCAACGGAGAAGGAGGGGATCGGCATGAGTGCTTCAGCAGCACTGATGGCGGCCGCCGAGGGCGGGATCATCGGCGACGGGCGGACCGGGGCCAACCTGGCTCTGGGGGTAGGGCTGCTCGGCCTGGCTGTCGGCGGGCTGGCCCTGGCCCGCGCGGGCCGCCGGATCGGCTCCCGCTACGCGCGCATCGGCGGGGTGTCGGCCATCGCGGTGGGGCTGGCCGGCACGATCCTCGCACTGCTGCACGTGGCAACCACCAGTGGCGGTCCCGGCACGGGCAACGGGCTCCTCGGCGCCGTCGTGGCCATCCCGCTGGGGCTCGGCGCCGTGTTCCTCGGCCGCCGGGCCCTGGCCCGTGGCCACCGCGCCGACCCGCCGGCAGATCGGATGTCCGTCTGACCGTCACGGCGTGCGTGCGGCCGGCGCGCGCCGGACCCCGTGGGCTTGCCACCGACGCCCGTCAGAAGACGGTCTTGCCGACCACGAACCCCCAGGCCCGCCAGGTAGCCCCATGAATACCCGGGGTACTCGCGGCCCTCCCACGGGCGCTCGATCGTCAGGTGAGTCAACATGGCTGCGGTCAGCGGGAGTTCGTCTTCGCGTACGAGCCAGACGGCCCGACGGGTTCCGCCGCGGGTCGGCCCCGTCCGATGCATGCGTGACAGCCCTGCCCTGGTTCGTCGTCGCCCTGCGGGCCGTGACCACCGGTTCGGGCCAGGTTCCGGCTTGATGCAGCGGTCCTCCGGAACGGGCTTGGGCGGTCGGCCGTCGGAAACTCGGGGCGTGGACCCGCTTCGGAAACCGCTTCACGCGGTCGCCACGGATTCCGTCCCATCAGCGCGAAGTGCAGGTGTTGCAGGCCGCGGCGAAAGCCGTTCGACCGCGAGTAAACGGCCCCACCAATGGGATCGATATGACTGTATGAGTTACCGCACGCATATTCCGCTGCCATGCTCAAGGAGCAGATAGTGGTTGGGCAATGCTCGCCCCTTTGAACAGGGAGGTGCGTCAATGTCCTGTCCGCCGTCTGTTGATGCGCGTAAAGCGCTGGACTTCCTCAGGACCAGTGGACTGGTCGATCTCAGCGTTCCGCTGGAGCGCGTGGTCGGCCAGGTCAGCCAACTGGACGACGTGGCCGGCTACGTCCTGGCCTGGGAACGCTACGTCCTCGTCGTCGCCAACGAGGTAGCCGCGGACGCCGCCACGCCGTCCGACAACTGAACCACGATCGCTGACTGAAGGTGACTGCCGGGAGGAACAAAGTGAGAACAGAGGAACCCGGCGTGCGGTCATCTCGATGGCGCGCGGTGGAGACCCAGGCGGTCGCCTGGCTCGCTGCGCGCCGGGACCTGCTGGACCCCCGCCATACGCACCCGGACCGTGTCCTTTTCACCCGTAAGGCGCTGATCGAGACTGCTTTTCTCGTGGGTTTGCGCGCCCGGCTCGATGACGCACCCCTGACGGGTGACTACGCGGCTCTTCTCGAACAGGTCGAAGAGGTCGCCCGACAGCCCTCATACCGGGAAATGATCCCCCGGGACGAGGCGGCCCTGCTGTTGTACGCCGGGACATACGCGGCCCTGCGGCTCTGCGGCCGCGAAGACCTGGAGTTCCGACGCCTCATCCAACAGGCCGTGGACGGCGGGTACGCAGCGGCGTTCGAGCGCATCCCGTACCGGCAACTGGACCTGCTCCACACACTTCACGTATGCGGCATCGCGCACGATCTGCCGACGATGGACGAGGTTCTGCCGTTCACGCTCCTCTGCCGCCGGCCGAACGTCCTCAAGCTGACCGATCGCGACGTCTACGCCATCACCCACACCATCTTCTACGTCACCGACTTCGGCAGGCGGGAACCCGTGTGGCCCGAGGGCTACGACCCCAGGGAAGGCGTCGAACTCGTCGAAGCGCTCCTCGTCCTGGCCGAAGGCCGCGCGAACGCCGACTTGACCGGCGAACTGCTCTGCTGCCTGTATTCCCTCGGCGTCACCGACGCCTGCACCGAAGACCGGGCCTGGGCCTATCTGGAATCAGTACAGGAGGACAGCGGACGGGTGAACGGTCCCGAGGGTGTCGTTCATCCCGGGATCGACAGCGGCGACGACCACTACCGACGCTGGGCAGAGGCGTACCACACCACCATCGTCGCTGCTCTGGCCGGCATGCTCGCACGAAGCACCCGCCGCCGGCCCGTCACGGCGCGCCGGAACCCGCCGGCCGCACTCCGCCTGGAGACGCCGCTGCGGAGCGCCGTGGTGTGGCTGTGTGAGGCGAGCCTGCCACAGGACCCCCGTACCGGGCTCGCCGGAGTCGCGGCCGCCGCCCTCGGAGCCGCCGCGATCGACGAACACGACCTCGTCCAGCCGGCGCTCCAGTACTACGCGGCACGCCTCGCCGACGCGGACCCCGCCTTCTGGCAGGAACAGGGCATGGAAGTGGTGGGAGAGTTCGCCCTGGCCCTCCGAGCGGCAGATGTCGCATGCCCCTCCCTGAACGGCTTCCTCAAGGCCGCAGCGGACGCGGTCGGTTCACTCACCACGATCCCGGTGGACATCGCCGACGGAGTGCACCGGCTGCACGCTCTCGGATTCGTCCCCGCGTCCACCGCCGCGGCCATCCCCCGGCAGAACGCACACCGGGAACCGCCTCACTACCCGCTGCACGCCGCACTCGCCCTGCGTGAAGCCCTCGAGAACTACCACCTCGGCCAACTCGCAGCCACCATCCGCACACTCGTCCACCAGGGGCACGGCCCGCACCGCATCACCCAGGACGCCATCGCCTTCCTCGTCGCCCAGCAGAACACAGACGGCGCCTTCGGCCACCCCGCAACCGACGAACCCACAGCACGGCGGAAGGCCCAGTACTCGTGGACCCGCAGCGCCGTAACCGCCCTCGCCACCGCCGTGGAGAGACGGGACGTCATCGCCACAGGCTGACACGCGGCTGCGTGCAGGACCCTACGGGCCCGCCCCTGAGGCGTCACAGATTTCTGCAGCGCTCGCCCACTGGCTGCAGGGCTGAACGTCCCTGGCGGGTCATTCCCTCCGCACCTCCACGCGAGGAACCGGCCCGCATCGCTGCCCGCAGTCTGCTCGGCGGCCAGGGTAACGCGTGGCTGGATCCCGTCGTCCTGAGCGTGCTGTGCGCGCGCCCAACGCCGGACATCGCCGAAGCGATGCAGCCGGCTCGCGCGGCCCGTGCATCACGTCCCCGCCCGGGTGCCGGAACGGGATGCGCGGACAGTCACAACGGTGGCGGGACTGTCCGCTGCTGTCAGCTCACCGAAGGTGGGGCCGATCAGTGAGTCACGCTGGACTGTGGCTCTCTGGCCCACCGGTTCGGAGAACGCGGAGGACGTTCCAGCCAGAGATAGCCGGACGACGCCGTGCCGCCGTGGCTACGGGCGCACGACGATGTTGCCGATCTTGCGGCCGCTGTCGACCCGGTGATGTGCTTCAGCGATGTCGCACAGGTCGTAGATCTGGTCGATCACGACGGTGATCTTGCCATCGGCAGCCAGTCGCAAGAGCAACTCGAAGTCCTCGACGCGTTCGGGTGCAGGGCCCGCGACGACGTTGCCACGGGCACGTACAGTGTCGCCCAGGCCCGCGACAGCCAGCAGCAGCACCCCTCGGGGACTCAGCAGGCGCCGGCCTGAGGCGATCGAGAGGTTGCCGACGACGTCCAGCACCACGTCGAACCGGTCGGCGATGCCGGCCAGGTCGTCCCGGGTGTAGTCGATGACCCGCGCTGCTCCCAGGTCGGCCACCAGACCCGTGTTCGCCGTGCTGGTCACGCCGGTGACGGTCGCGCCGAAGTACTTCGCCAACTGGACGGCGTTCGTGCCGATCGCGCCTGACGCACCGTTGATGCACACCGACATGCCGGGCCCCACCGACGCCCTGTCCCGCAGGAAGTACAACGCTGTCGAGCCTCCGAACAGCAATCCCGCGGCATCCTCGTGGCTCACCGCGGACGGCTTCCGCGCGAGCCTCCTCGCCGGCACCACGACGTACTCGGCATGTGCGCCGAGTCTCACCCCGGTCATGCCGCACACCTCGTCACCCGGCGCCATGTCCCGGACGCGCGCGCCAACGGCAAGGACCTCCCCGGAGAAGGAGCTGCCCAGGACCGTCCGCCGAGGACGGAGAACGCCGAACGCCAACCGTGCGAACAACCCGAAACCCGCCGGGAACCGGGCCCCGCGTATACGCGAGTCGGCCGAGGTAACCGCCACCGCCTTGACGCGCACCAGCACCTCGTCTCCACGTGGCGCGGGCCGTGGAACCTCGCCGATGCGTACGACGTCGGGCGCGCCGTACCGGTCGACGACTGCTGCCTTCATGCACCCCTCCTTACAAGTGTAAGTCTGCGCTTCACGGTAGCCTTACGGGCGTAAGTCAGCAAGCCTGATCAGAGAGGTTCCGTCATGCCCCGGCGTCCGGCGCTCAGTCACGACCGCATCATCGACGCCGCGGTGCAGGTCGCCGACCGCGGCGGCCTCGCCCAAGTGAGCATGCGCAACGTCGGCAAGGAACTCGGCGTCGAGGCGATGTCGCTCTACCATCACCTCGCCGGCAAGGACGCATTGCTGGACGCCCTGGCGAACTGGACCTTCACTCGGATCGAGCTGCCCGAACCCCGGCAACCGTGGCGGCGGGCGATGACCGACCGCGCGGCGTCGGCCCGGGCCACCCTGTCACAGCACCCATGGGCCCTCGGCCTCATCGAGTCGCGCCGCTCCCCAGGCCCGGCCCTGCTCCGACACCACGACACCGTGCTCGGCTGCCTGCGCCACAACGGCTTCCCGATGGCGCTGGCGTCGCACGCCTTCTCCGCGATCGACGCCTACGTCTACGGCTTCGTGCTGACCGAGCTCAACCTGCCCTTCGACACCGACGCCGGAGTCGAGGAATTCGTCGGCGAGATCCAGGACCGGCTCTCCCCCGACGCCTACCCGCACCTGGCCGAGCTGATCACCGAGCACGTCATGCACCGGGACTACTCGTACGCCGACGAGTTCGGCTACGGTCTCGACCTCATCCTCGACAGCCTCGAAGCACGCCTGGCAAACCGGTGAAGCGGCCTCCGACAGTGCAGGCAGGCTCGGACGAGCAACCATGGTTGGCGACGCGGCGGTTGGCGCGCGCGGTATGCGCCGGATGTGCCACAAAGAGCGAGCCGGCACTGCCCACCGACGCGGCGGGGGCCGTGATACGAGGGTGACGTCCGTTGCTCCGGCTCGAGGACCAACGTTCCGTCAACTCCCGGGTCTCCGGTCCCGAACAAGCCGTCGCCCACCAGGCCCGCCGGCAGCTAACGGCGGGGACCGTGAGACCAGTTGAGGTCGGAGGCCGTGGCCTCCCCCGTCGGCCGTGGCCGCTTCCCGGCCCGGGGAACGACCAAGAAGGCATACACTGTCCGGGCATTCATTGACATGTACAGACGCGGTGCCAGGGGGAGGCATGACGTGTCCGAGCCAGACCGGCGCTCCGGCGGCAGGCCGACGTCGGTGAAGATCCTGGAGTCAGGGTCCGACCTGAGGCGCCGGGGCGGTCCCGCCGAAGAACTTCCGACCGGTACGAGAGCCACCCGCAAGGCCCGGAAAGCACGGTCGTCGCCCCGCCTCCGACGCCGTACCGAGGCGGGAGCCTGCGCCCTCGCCGCGCTCACCTGGGCCGGTACGGCCGTCGCACTCTCCGGCCCGGTCCTGGAGCGCGGCTGGATCGGAACCGTGCTGCACGGATTCGGTGCGCTGGCGATCCTGTGCGGACTGGTCGTCTGGGTACGCTCCCCCACGCCCGGAACCGGTCGGCTGCTGATGATCTGCGGCGCCGCGTTCCACCTCGGGGACCTGCGGGCGAGCCACCACCTCGCGCTCTTCGCGACCGGCTACTGCCTCGCATACCTGTGGACGGCGGTACTGGGCCACCTCGTGCTGGCGTTGCCGGACGGGCGTCTGGTGGACCGCCCGTCAAGGATCCTCGCGGTGGCCGGCTACGTCGGCGCGGTGGGCACGCAGATCGGCCGGTACGTCGCGGAGTCGCCACGACCGCCCTGGTGGTGGGACATGACGCCCGGCCCCAACACCGCCTGGGCACAGGCCGGCAGCTGGGTCTACATCGGACTGACGGTGGCCGTACTGGCGGTGGTGGCCCGCCGGTGGGCCTCGTCGACCCGGCTGCGCCGTCGTCATGCCACGGCCATGTGGGTCGCCGCGGCGGTGGCCGGGGCCGGCGGTGCCGCTGCCGCGACTGCGGGCGCATTCGGCGCACCCGTCCGCGTCCGGGTGGCGATCCTGCTCGCCGCGCTGGCCGTCGATCTGATCGTCATCCCGCTGGTCGCGGTGGCCAGGCTGGTCCAGCTGGAGATCGCGCAGGGACGGGCCGCTCGTGCGGTGCTGCGGATCGAGCAAGGAAACCCGCACCTTCCGCCCCAGCGGCTCCAGCAGGTGCTCGCCGACGCCCTGGGCGACCCCACGCTCACCCTCGTCCACCCGTCCGGCCCCGCGGACGGCACGCAGCCGCGGCCGCAGCGTCCCCCGAGCGGCCGGGCCGTCACGGGGGTCCGCCGCCGGGGCGCGCTCATCGCCCTCGTCGAGCACGACGAGGCGCTGGCCGCGCAGCGCCCGCTGGCCGAGGCCGCGGTCGGAGTCGCCGGGCTGGCCATCGACAACGCCCGTCTGTACGCGGCTCAGCAGGCCCAGTTGGAGGAACTGCGGCGGTCGCGGGAACGGATCTCGACCGCCGCGTACGAGGAGCGTCACCGTATCCAGCGGGATCTCCACGACGGGGCGCAGCAGGAGCTCTACTCCGTGCTTCTGCTCCTCGACGTCGCCCGGCACGCATTGACCGGCACGCCGACGCCCGACCCGGCGGCAGCAGGGGCGACGGTCGAGCGGGCGCACCGACTGCTCGGCGAGGCGATCGCCGGATTACGGGACCTGACCGAGGGCATCTACCCGACCGACCTGGTCGCGCACGGGCTGGCGGCGGCCGTGGACCGACTGGCCGACAGCGCGCCGGTGCCGCTCCATACCGAGATCCCCCCGTGCCGGTGGCCCCGGCACATCGAACTGACCGCCTACTTCCTGATCGTCGAAGCGCTGACGAACGCGTACAAGCACGCCGACGCCCAGCGAATTGGGCTGACGGTCCGTCCGGTGGACGGCGGCGTGGGGATCGAGATCAGTGACGACGGACGAGGCGGGGCATCCGCGAGTCCGGGCTCGGGGCTCAGCGGATTGCACGACCGTCTCGCGGCCGTCGGAGGAACCATGACCGTCACCAGCCCGGCCGGGTGCGGCACCCGGCTGACCGCACTGCTTCCCGTGGAGGATCCATGCGCGTAGCCGTCGTCGAGGACCAGCCGCTCCTGCAGGACGTTCTCGCCGAAGGCCTGACCAGCCGCGGGCTCACCGTGGTCGGCCGGGCCCGGGACGCCACCGAGGCCCTGCTCTTCCTCGAGCGGACGGAACCCGAAGTGGTCCTGCTCGACATCCGCTTGCCCCCGGGCTACTCCGACGAGGGGCTGTGCCTCGCCGAGACCGTACGGGCCCGGTATCCGGCGGTCGGACTGCTCGTCCTCTCCTCGTACGCCGAACTCCACTTCGCCCAGCGGCTGCTCGGGATGCAGGAGGACGCCCGGGCGGTGGGGTACGTGCTCAAGGAGCGGGTCGGGGACCTCAACGAGCTCGTCGAGGCGATCCGGCGGGTTGCCGCCGGTGAAGTGGTGGTGGACCGTCATCTCATCAACCGGCTGATGTCCAGGCAGCGTACGAGCGACCCGTTGGAGCGGTTGAGCCCGCACGAGCGGCGGATCCTGGCCCTGGTCGCCGAGGGGCGCTCCAACCTGGGCATCGCCGAGCAGATGGGCTGCCGGGTGAGCACCGTCGAGAAGCATCTCTCGTCGATCACCGCGAAGCTGGATCTCGCCCCGATCGGCGAGGCGACGCGACGCGGGGTGAACGTCCGGGTACTCGCCACGCTCGCGTTCCTGCGAACCGTTGACAGCAGTGCCGCTGCCGCCGGTGGGCCGCGGTGACCGCGGGCCGCCCATGGTGCGGCGGCGCCTGCCACCCAGGTTTCCCCACCGTCGTGGTACGGGATCGCCTCCGCGACTCCCGTGGCTTTCCCGGTCGTTGCGCGTGCTCCGGGCGGCGATTCTCGTTGTGCGCCGCCGATGGTGCGCGGCGCGGTCCATCGCCATCGACCAGGAAGGCAAGCCATCGTGCGTGGCCGACCCGACATCTCCCTGAAACGACTCTCCGTACTCGCCACGGCGACCGTGCTCGCCGCGGTCGGCATGGGCGTCACCGCCGCACCGGCTAGTGCCGGGCCTATCGGGCCCTGCACCTCCCTGCGTTCGTTCAACCTGGAGTTCAGAACCGGCGGCGACGACCTGCGAGGCAACTCCGAGGTCATCGTGTGGCTCAGAACCACCAGCGGAACCATGGAGCTGCAGCACGTGTGGGGTCGGTTCGCCGACCACACGAGCACCTCGCGCCTGGTCACGTTCCAGAACCCCAACTGGGCGGTGAACTCCTGCACCATCACCGGGGTGTCGGTCCGGATGGCGTCGCACCCCGAGTGGCACGAGACCGCCGACAACTGGAACATGGACGGCTTCGCCCTCCAGGGCTACTCCTCGACCGGCACGTACGGGTACTCCCTGTCGCGCAACAGCGCCAACAAGCGGTTCACCGCCGGCTCCCCCTGGTGGCACGCGACCGAGTAGTGCGGCGGCAGGCCCCGGCCCGCACCCACCTGCCGGCCGACGGGCCGCGTCGCCGGCACAACGCGGCGGATTGACGGAAGACACAGAACGGGCGCCGGTCGGCCCACGGCCGCAGCAGTGCCGATACACGGCCGGCGTCCGCGCCAGGCAAGCCTGCGGCCACAGCCGTACGGCGGGCCGCACGGCTCGGCGGCGTGACCGCGGTGAACAGGGGGCGTGGCGGCGCAAGGCCGCCAGACGCGCACCGACAGCCGCGGCCACCGCTCCCGAGCCGCCGCCCGGCGACCGCAACGACGGCCTACCGGCCTTCAATGCCGCACGTGTGGTACGGGGTGCAGCGTGCCCTCCCCCGTCACCCGGACCCCGGTTCGTCCGCCGGGGCGCACGGGTGCCGGGCCCGGCACCCGGACGTCGACCGGCGCGTCCATGCCGTCGACGGCGACCGTGACCATGGCGTCGTGGCCGTAGAAGCGGACATCGGTGACCGTGCCACGGGCGTCCGCCGCGGCGTCGGTCAGCCTGAGCTGTTCGGGACGGAGGAGCACCAGGCCCTCGCGCAGTCCGCTCGGCGGGGCGGCGAGCGCGACGCGTCCCAGGGGTGTCGTCGCCTCGTCCTTTGCCGCGGTGCCGGAGACGATGACGGCGTCGCCGACGAAGGCGGCAACCCACGGGTCGGCGGGGCGGTGGTAGACGTCCTGGGGGGCGGCGCACTGAGCGACGCGGCCGTTCCGGACGACCGCGACCAGATCCGCCGTGGACAGGGCCTCCTGCTGGTCGTGGGTGACCAGGACGGCTGTGGCGCCGGTGGCCTGGAGGGCGGCGCGTACATCGGCCCGCACCCCCGCCCTCAGGGCGCTGTCCAAGGCGTTGAAAGGCTCGTCGAGGAGCACCAGTTGGGGTTCGGGGGCCAGGGCGCGCGCCAGGGCGACACGCTGTTGCTGGCCACCGGAGAGCTCGTGCGGCATACGGTTGCCGTAGCCGCTCAGCCCGACGAGGTCCAGCATCTCGTCGGCACGCCTGCGGCGCGCGGCGCGGTCGAGGCCGGTCAGGCCGAACGCGACGTTGCGTGCCACGCTGAGATGCGGGAACAGGGCACCTTCCTGGGGAACGATGCCGATTCGGCGGCGCTCGGGCGGCAGATGCACACCGGGGGCCGTCAGAGTTCGGCCACCGAGCGTGACGCTGCCCGCGTCGGCGCGCAGGAAGCCCGCCACGATACGCAGCAAGGTCGTCTTGCCGCACCCCGAGGGGCCGAGGACGGCGGCCAGGGAGCCGCCGGGGACGGTGAGGTGGAGTCCGTCGAGCACCGTGGTGCCAGCGCCGTACGCCTTGCGCACTGCCGTGATCTGAAGGTCGGTCATGTTCTGTGCCTTCCGAGCAGGTAGGACGGGACGGCGGCCAGAAGGATCAGCGCGGCGGCGTAGGGGGCCGCGGCGGCGAAGGATCCGGCGCCCGTCTCCGTCCAGAGACGGGTCGCCAGGGTGTCCATGCCGGTGGGGCGCAGCAGCAGGGTCGCGGGGAGTTCCTTCATGCAGACCACGAAGGTCAGGGCGGCCCCGGCGGCGATCCCGGGGGCGGCGAGCGGCACGGTCACCTCGCGCAGGGCCCCGAGCGGTGAGCGGCCCAGCGAACGGGCGACGTCCTCCAGCACGGGCGGGGCCTGGACGACGGCCGCCCGGGTGGCGGCCACCGCGACCGGCAGGAACAGCACGGCGTAGGCGCAGACCAGGAGCGGCAGTTCCTGGTAGAGCGGACGGGCGTAGCGGACCGCGAAGAACACCAGGGAGAGGGCGACGGTGATGCCGGGCAGTGCGTGCCCCGCGTATGCGGCCTGCTCCAGCAGATGCGCTGCCCGGCCCCGGTGGCGCGCGGCGATCACGCCGACCGGCAGGGCCAGCAGTGTCGTGAGCGCGGCGCCCGCGGCGGCGACCCCGAGGGTGGTGAGCGCGGTGTCGGTGAGCGTGGTGGGGTCCCAGGTCGCGGAGGAGCCCACGGCCAGCCAGTAGCCGAGCGTGCCGAGCGGGAAGGCGACGGCGACGGCGACGACCGTGCCGCACCAGGCCAGCGCGGGCAGGCGCAGCCGGCCGAGGAC
Source organism: Streptomyces wuyuanensis (assembly GCF_900103455.1). Classification (GTDB taxonomy): domain Bacteria; phylum Actinomycetota; class Actinomycetes; order Streptomycetales; family Streptomycetaceae; genus Streptomyces; species Streptomyces wuyuanensis. The sequence continues at coordinate 39,711 of NZ_FNHI01000018.1, forward strand.
CGCGGGTGCCGCCGGACGTGCCGTGCCCCTGCCGGTCCGGGAGTGCCGGGCGCGGCCCCGGGTACGGGACTCCGCGGCCACCAGTGCCACGGTCATGATCACGAGGACGGCGCTGAGGGCGGCGGCGGGCGTGCGGTCGAAGCTCGCCCGGTACGACGTGTAGATCCCGCGCGTGAAGGTGTCGTACCGCATCAGCGACACGGCTCCGAAGTCGGACAGCACATACAGAGCCACCAGCAGTCCACCGCCGGCGGCGGCGGGGCGCAGCTGCGGAAGCGTCACCCGCAAGAAGGTGCGCAGCGGGCCGTGTCCGAGCGAGCGGGAGACCTCCTCCTGCGCGGGGTCGGTTCCGCGCAGCGCGGCGGAGACGGGCAGATAGACGTAAGGGAAGCTCACCAGGGTCAACGCCAGCGCCGCACCGGTGAATCCCGCGAGTCCGGGTGCCGCGGACAGCCAGGCGAAGGCCGCGACGTAACTCGGTACCGCAAGCGGCAGAGTCACCAGCACGGACCAGGCGCGGGCGCCGGGCAGCGCTGTTCTGACGGTCAGCCAGGCCAGGGACACGCCCAGCACCAGACAGGCGGGCACCACGGCGGCGGTGAGGGCCAGACTGCGGCCGAGCAGTGCGGCCGTACGCTCGTCGGCGACGATGTCCCAGGCATGGGCAGGGCCGCGCTCCAGGGCGCGTACGGCGAGATAAAGGAGCGGAAGCACCGCGAGCAGTGCGGCGGCGCAGGCGGGGACGAACAGGGCCGGGGAGGGGCGCGCGCCCGCGCTTCGCCGTCCACGCCGTCGCCCGGCGGGCGCCGGGGCGCCCGCCGGGTGGGCGGGACCGCGCGACGGTGCCGCGGAGTCCTGTGCGGCCGGGGTTTCCGGTGTGGGCACCGTCAGACCATTCCGACGTCCTGGAGCATGGCCAGGGTTTCCTTCAGCGAGTCGAGCCTGCCGAGGTCGATCTTCGGGGGCTGGAGGGAGTCCAGCGGCGGGAGCCCGTTGGCGGCCTTGACGCCCGCTGCCAGCGGGTACTCCTTGGTCTCGTCGGCGAAGTGCTTCTGGGACTCGGCCGAGAGCAGGAAGTCGACGGCCTTCTGTGCGTACTCGCTCTGCTTCTTGTCGGCGCCCTTCAGCTTGCCCACCCCGGCCACGTTGACCAGTCCGCCCGGGTCGCCCTCGGGCAGGAAGTGGATCCTGGCCTTGATCTTGTCCTCGCCCTCCTCGGCGGCCTTCGCGAACCAGTAGTAGTGGTTGAGCAGGCCGAGTGAGACCTCGCCTTCGTCCACGGCCCTGAGCACCTCGTCGTTCTTCTCGTACGCCTTGGGCTTGTTGGCCTTGAGGCCCTTGAGCCAGGTACGCGTGGCGTCGTCGCCCTCCAGGACGCGCATGCCGGTGACGAACGCCTGGAAGGAGGCGTTCGTGGGCGCGTATCCGACCTTGCCCTTCCACTCGGGCTTGACCAGGTCGTGGACGGAGTCCGGAGGTGTGGCGGCCTTGTCGGGGTTGTACGCGAGGACACGGACGCGTCCGCTGACGCCGACCCAGTCACCGGCCGCGCTCCGGTGGGACGGTGCCACCTCGTCCAGGGTGCTGCTGGGCAGTGGCGCGAGGCGGCCCTCCTTGGACAGCGCCCCGAGGGCCCCCGCGTCCTGCGAGAGGAAGAGGCCGGCCTCGGTCTCGTCACCCTCTTCCAGGAGCTGGGCGGAGAGTTCGGCGCTGTCGCCGTAGCGGACCTCGACCCGGGTGTTGAGGGAGTCCTCCAGCTTCTCGATCAGCGGCCCGACGAGGTTCTCGTTCCGGCCCGAGTAGATGACGAGCCCGGCGGGCTCGTCGCTGCAGGCCCCGAGAGCGGGGATGAGCAAGGTCGCCGCGGCGAGCGCGGTGAGGCTGCGGGCCAAGGGGCGGCGCATGGCGGGTGATGCCTTCCTGCCGTGCCCACCGCCGTCACCGCACGGGGCGATGCCATGGGTGAGCGGCGAAACGGTGCCGGGGAACCTGTGAACAGAGTATTGATAAGGTAAACCTTGCCTAACGGTCAAGGGTGACCTGTATAACAGCTCGGCCGCAGAAGGCCCACCGAGCGGGATCCGCCCGGATCACTCACCCCCAACCTTCGGGCGCGTCCGGACAGTTGGGGTTCACACGGCCCATCCGGCCGCACCCCCCGCCCCGCGGGGGGCGCCCCCGCCCCCTTCCGCATAAGGGAAGCCTTACCTACGATGCGCCCGTGACGCTCCACCTCGCACCGCCCACCAGCGGTAAGACGCTCCCCCTCGCCGCCGACCTCGCCGTCCACGGCGACCGGCCCGCCCTGATCACCCCGGACGGTGAGATCTCCTACCGTGAGCTGGCCGCACGAGTGGCGGAGACCCGCCTGCGCCTCGGCTCCGAGCGACGGCTCGTACTGCTGCCCGGCGCCAACAGCGCCGAGGCCCTCGTCGTCCATCTCGCCGCACTGTCGGCGGGCCATCCCGTGCTGCTCGTGCCGGGTGATCATGCAGGAGCCGTCGAGTCGCTGACCGCCGCGTACGACCCCGATGTCGTCGTGCACCCGGCAGCGGGGCAGTGGGTCCTCGAGGAGCGGCGCGCGGTCTCCGCCCATGCGCTCCACCCGGACCTGGCTCTGCTGCTCAGCACATCCGGCTCGACCGGATCGCCGAAGCTGGTCCGGCTCTCGCACGAGAACCTGCAGTCGAACGCGGAGTCGATCGCCACCTACCTCGGCATCCAGGACACCGATCGCGCCGCGACGACCCTGCCCATGCACTACTGCTACGGGCTGTCCGTCATCCACAGCCATCTGCTGCGCGGAGCGGGCCTCGTCCTCACCGGTCTGTCGGTGGCGGACTCCTGCTTCTGGGAGCTTTTCCGGGAGACCCGCGGCTCCTCTTTCGCCGGCGTCCCGTACACCTTCGACCTGCTCGACCGGGTCGGCTTCGCCGACATGGACCTCCCCCATCTGCGGTACGTGACCCAGGCCGGCGGCCGGCTGGCGCCCGACCGAGTAGCGCATTACGCCGAGCTCGGAGCGCGCCGCGGCTGGGACCTGTTCGTCATGTACGGCCAGACCGAGGCGACCGCCCGGATGGGCTACCTCCCGCCCGAGCTGGCAGCCGCGCACCCCGGGGCGATCGGGGTGCCGGTACCCGGCGGGTCGTTCCGGCTCGAGCCCGTGGAGGGCCGGACCGGCCGGGAATGCGGGGAAGGACCAACCGGGGAAACCGCGGAGACCGGAGAACTCGTGTACACCGGGCCGAACGTCATGCTCGGCTACGCCCGCACCCCGGACGACCTCGCCGTGGGCAGGACCGTGGACGAGCTGCGCACCGGCGACATCGCGCGGCGCACCCCCGAGGGCCTGTACGAAATCGTGGGCCGGCGCAGCCGGTTCGTAAAGATCCTCGGCCTGCGCATCGACCCGCAGCAGATCGAGGCGATGCTCGAAGGGCACGGCGTCACCGCGCTCTGCGCGGGCGACGACGAGGCGCTCGGTGTCGTCGCCGTCGGTGCGAGCGACTCCGACGGACGGCGGATACGAAGACTCGTCGCGGACGAGTGCGGCCTGCCGGCGCGCGCGGTCCGCGTCCACCTCGTGGCAGACCTCCCGCGCCTGCCCACGGGCAAGCCCGACCACCGGGCCGTGCGTGAGCTCACCCGCCCGGCCGACGACACCCTCCCCGGCGCGGAACCCGCCGCGGGCAGGGGCAGCACCGAGGACCTGTGCGCGCTCTACGCACGGGTTCTCGACCGCTCCGACGTGACGGAACACAGCACCTTCGTCGGGCTCGGGGGTGACTCGCTGTCGTACGTCGAGATGTCCATCAGCCTCGAAGAGCGGCTCGGGCACCTGCCTTCCGACTGGCATGTGACGCCGATCCGCGACCTCGAGCCGCCGAGCCGGAAACGCCCTTCACGCGTACGCGCCCTGGAGACCGGTGTCGCCCTGCGAGCCGTGGCGATCCTCTGCATCGTCGGCTCGCACATCCCCGTCTTCAACATCAAGGGCGGAGCGCACCTGCTGCTCGCCGTCGCGGGGTACAACTTCGCGCGATTCCACCTCACCACCGCCGAACGACGTGACCGCATCCGCCACATCCGGACGAGCATCGCCCGCGTCGCGCTGCCCAGCATGGTCTGGATCGGCTTCGCCCTCCTCGTCACCGACCACTACACCCTCACCAACCTCCTCCTGCTGCACAACGTCCTCGACCCGCAGGACACCGGACCGGGAATCCACCTCTGGTTCATCGAGGCCCTCGTCTACATCCTGATCGCCGCCGTCGCCCTTCTCGCCCTGCCGGTGGTGGACCGCACGGAGCGGCGTTTCCCCTACGGCCTGCCCCTGACGCTCGCGGCTCTCGGCCTCCTCACACGCTACGACCTCGTCGGCCTGCCCGACCGCTCACACATGACGGACGCAGTGACGGTCTTCTGGCTGTTCACGCTGGGCTGGGCGGCGGCCAAGGCCCGTACGGTCGCCCACCGGTTGCTCGTCACCTTCACGGTGCTGGCCACCGTGCCCGGCTTCTTTCCCGACGAGCCGCTCCGCGAGGCCTTCGTCATCGCCGGTTTCGCACTGCTCGTCTGGGTGCGCACCCTTCCCGGCCGCGAGCGCGTGAACCAGATCGCCGGTCTGCTGGCGACCGGCTCGATGTACATCTATCTGACCCACTGGCAGATCTACCCGCTCATCGACGACTTCTCCAGGCATCTGGCGTTCCTCGCCTCGCTGCTGTTCGGCGTCGCCTACGCCACCGCCGCGACCCGCCTGATGCGGGGACGACTGCCCCTTCCGCCCGGGCTGCGCCGGCCGGGGCTGCTCCGCCTCGCCCACGGACGTCTCGTCCCCGGCCGAAGCAGGTCGTGACGCAGGCCCCCGACCCGGTCGAAATCCAGCCAGACTCGTGGGCCGATTGTGAACAATCGGCCCACGATGCCGTTCTTCCCGCGCCGCCGGCCCGACGGAAACGGTGAGACGGCATTCCGACTCGGCACCGTTCGGGCCAACGGCCCGCAGCACCCCGGGAGAAGTCTCCGCATTCTACGGAATCATTCACTCCGGATATCCTTCGTCATCGTGCCGTCATAAGCGGCCGCCGATTTTCCGCCATCACGCACAGCGACCCTCCGCCAACGGCGAGTGGTGATCGTCACAGGCCTGCGGCGTGAGACCGCCCGGACCGGTGCGATAACGTCGGTGTGCAGCGCACCGATGTCCGGGATTTCCCTGTCGCCGGACCACGTCCCGCCGACGGTGAAACCAGAATTTATCGATGGCTTCACCGCACGAGAACATGACGCGGACCATGGTTTCCTGACGTCTGTTCATCATTCACCGCGACGCCGCGCCGCGTGAACGAGAAACCACCGGGAGAGGTTTGTGTACAACAGTCGCTTAGCGTCCATCGGGGCCTATCTGCCATCGGCTTCGATGAGCACTCCGGAACTCCTGGCCCGCATGGAGAAGGCACCTGAATTCGACCTCTTCAAAATTACCGGAATGGCCGAGCGCCGGGTCGCGGACGACACCGGCGACAGGCCAGAGGACTGCCTCACCATGGCCGTGTCGGCGGCTCGTGAGTGCCTTGGCCGCTCGCGCTACGCCGCCGACGAGATCGACATCGTGATCTCCTGCTCCATCAGCCGTACGACGGACGGCCGCCGCCACCAGTTCGAGCCGTCGTTCGCCCGTCGCATCGCCGGGGAAATCGGCGCGGACAGGGCGATTCACTTCGATGTGTCCAACGCCTGCGCAGGCATGATGACCGGTGTCTATCTACTGGACCGCATGATCCGCTCGGGTGAGGTGCGCAGCGGTCTGGTGCTCAGCGGAGAGCACATCACCCCGATCGCCTTCACCGCCGCCCGCGAGATGGAGGACAGCCGGGACCCTCAGTTCGCCTCCCTGTCCGTCGGTGACTCCGCCGTCGCCGTCCTCGTCGACCGCGCCACCGACGACGCCGACGTCATCCACGACATCGAACTGATGACCTGCTCGGAGTACTCGCACCTGTGCCTGGGCATGCCCAGCGACGACACCGGCGATCTGGCCATGTACACCAACAACAAGGAGATGCACGCCGAGGACCGTCTCGCGCTGTGGCCGGCCTTCCACCGCGACAGACTCGCCGACGACGGCCGCCGGTTCGCCGACGAGGGGTACGACTTCGTGGTCCAGCACCAGGTCGGCAGCCGCTTCATCGACTACATGAACCACGTGGGCGAGAGCACTTTCGGGACACCGATGCCCGAGTCCCTCTCGGTCGTGGAGCAGTTCGCCAACACCGCGACCACCTCCCACTATCTGGTCCTGCACCAGGCACTCATGGAGCGCCGCATACCCAGGGGCTCGAAGATCCTCATGGTGCCCGCCGCCTCGGGCGTGGTGACCGGGTTCCTGTCCGCGACCGTCTCCTCCCTGGAGGTGTGACAGTGGCCACGGTCATCACCTCGACGGCACTGAGCCCCGCCGACGAGACCGGCAGCGCGATCGGTTACGCGGCCTCCGCCGGAAGTGCGTGTCTGCGTCGAGCGGGTCTCACCCCCGCGGACGTCGACGTGCTGATCAACGTCGGCGTCTACCGCGACTCCAACGTCTCCGAGCCGTCCGTCGCCGCGCTCATCCAGAAGCGCATCGGCATCAACCTGGACTACCTGCACGCCACCGACAGGCATGCCGCGTTCTCGTTCGACCTGATGAACGGTGCCTGCGGCGTGCTCAACGCCGTCCAGGCCGGGGGTTCGCTGCTGGTGGCCGGCAGCGCCCGCCGCGTGCTGGTGGTCTCGGCCGACACCCACCCCTCGATGGACCCGGCCAGAGCGGGCACGGCCGCGTTCCCGTATGCGAGCACCGGCGCGGCACTGCTGCTGGAACGCAGCGACGACGCCCGCGGCTTCGGACGAGTGCACCACCGTTCGCTGCCGGGCGGCCACGGCGTCAACGGATATCTGCCGCTGTACGAGGCGGGCTCCGAAGGCCGCAACACCATAGCCGTGGACCGCGACAGCGGCGTGGTGGAGCGGATGCTCGATCTCGCCGTCGACTCCGTGCGCGACGCGCTGGCAGCCGAGTACGGAGCGGAAGCGGCCCAGGCACCGACCGCCCTGGACCGCACCCTGCTGATCACCTCTCAGCCGTCGCACGACTTCGCCTCCCGCCTGTCCAAGCGCCTGGGCCTGGCAGCGGATGCCGCGGTGACCGTCGAAGGGCTCAAGGGCGACCCGCACACCTCCGCACTCACCTACGGCTTCACGCAGGCCCGGGACTCGGGAAGGCTCGCGGGCCACGACCGGATCCTCTTCCTCGCCGTCGGCGCGGGCCTGAGCTCGGCGACGTCCCTCTACCGTCTGACCGGCGACCCCGAGGGAGCCGTCCGCTGATGTCCGGCACCATGACCGGGCCGAGCCGGCACGCGTCCCTGGCCGAACTGCTCGCCCGGCACGCCACCCGTACCCCCGACAGGGCAGCCGTCGTCCATCCGGCCAGGAGGCAGGACTCGTCGGGGCCACCCGCCTACACGTCGATCGGCTACGGCGACTTCGCCACCCGGGTCACCGCATGCGCCGCCGGTCTCAGGGCTCGTGGCATCGGCCGCGGCACCCGGACCGCCCTGCTGGTGACTCCCGGCGCCGACCTGCTCATCCTGGTCTTCGCCCTGATGCACACGGGCGCGGTGCCCGTGGTGGTCGACCCCGGCATGGGGCTGGGCCGCATGCTGGACTGCATCCGCCGGGTCGGGGTCCAGGCCTTCATCGGCGTACCGTCCGCGCACCTGCTCCGGCGTCTTCGGCCGCGTGCCTTCGCCGGAGTGAGGAGCGTGATCACGCTGCCCCGGGGGAACGGCACCGGACTCGAGGAGCTGTCCGCCCTCGGTGCGGACCGGCCGCAGCTGCCTCCGCAGGCGTCCGGGCCGGACGACGTCGCGCTGATCGGCTACACCACCGGCAGTACGGGTCCGGCCAAGCCGGTCGAGATCACCGTCGGCATGCTGCGGGGGATGGCCGACGGCGTCGAAGCCGGCCACTTCACCGCCGACATGACCAGCACCCTGGTCACCGTGCCGCTGATGGGTGTGTTCGACCTCGCGGCGGGGCGCACGGTGGTGGTGCCGAGGATGAACATGGGCCGGGTCGGCGCCGCCGACCCGGCGCTGCTCACCGACGCGATCCGGCGCTTCGGTGTGAACGCCATGTTCGCCTCGCCCGCCCTGCTGGGACCGCTCTCCGCCCATCTGGCGAAAACCGGCGCCCAAGTGCCGTCACTGCGACTGATCGTCTCCGGTGGGGCCCCGGTGAGCCCTGGACTGATGAGCGCGCTGCGTGCCGTACTGCCGGACGAGGCACGCGTGTTCAGCACCTACGGGTCGACCGAGGCACTGCCGATGGCGCTGGTCGAGAGCAGGGAGGCACTGGCCGGACCCGCCGACGGCCCCGCCTCCGCCCTCGGTGTCTGTGTGGGGCGGCCCGCGCCCGGCACAACGGTCCGCACCATCGAGGTCAGCGACGGGCCGGTTCCCTTCTGGACGCCCGAACTGCCGGTCGGGGAGGGTGAGATGGGCGAGATCGTGGTCAGCGGCCGGGCGGTCAGCCCGCGCTACTTCCGCTCTCCCGGGGCCGATGCGGAGCACAAGATCCAGGACGGCGGGCGTCGCTGGCACCGCACCGGTGACATCGGATGGATCGACGGCGAGGGCCGCATCTGGTTCTGCGGACGCAAGAGCCACCGTGTCCGCACGGCGAACGGCGACCTGCACACCGTGCGCTGCGAGGGCGTCTTCAACGTCCACCCGCAGGTCAAGCGCACGGCACTGGTCGGCTTCGGCCCGCACGGCGAGCAGCGACCCGTGCTGTGCGTGGAGCTCGAACCGGGCACAGGTCCGGCACACTGGCCGCGGATCGAGGGCGAGTTGCGCGCTCTGGGCGCCGACAACCCGGTGACCAAGGGAATCGAGGACTTCCTGCCGCACCCCGCCTTCCCCGTGGACATCCGCCACAACGCCAAGATCCGCCGGGAGCTGCTGGCAGGCTGGGCCGAGGACCGGCTCACCGGCAGTCGCCGCCCGACCGCCGCGGACCTGGCGCTGCGCACCGTCCCGCTGCTCGGCTGGGCCTATCTGCCGGCCTGGCCGCTGCTGCCCTGGGACCACGTGGCGCTGACCGCCCTGTGGTGGATCGACGCCTTCCTGAGCGTCGTGGTCCATGCGCTCCAGATACCGTCCGCCCTGCGCGTGGAGCAGGAACTCGCCACCGGGCGAAGGCCGTGGGCCACGGCCGCGCTCACCATGCTGTTCGGTGCGACCTGGTGGCGCCGGCGCGGCGGCAGGCCGAAGGGGGCGGCCGCGTGAAGGTACTGGTGACGGGCGCGTCCGGGTTCCTGGGCAGCCACATCGTCGATGCCTGTCTGCGCGCGGGCGACGAGGTGCGGGTCCTCGTCCGCGAGGAGAGCGACCTCAGCCATCTGCGCACCGTCGCCGGGGTCGAGTTCGCGTACGGAGATCTGCGTGACGCCGCGTCCCTGCGCAGAGCGACGGACGGCATCGACGTCGTGCACCACAGCGCGGCCCGGGTCACCGACCGAGGCACCCGGGCCCAGTTCCGGGACGAGAACGTCGCGGGCACCGAGCGTCTGATGACGGCGGCCCGGCGGGCCGGGGCACGGCGCTTCGTGTTCATCAGCAGCCCCAGCGCGCTGATGGGCGTTCGCGGGGGTGACCGGCTCGACATCGACGAGAGCGAGCCGTACCCCGCGCGGCACCTCAATCTCTACTCGGAGACCAAGGCCGAAGCGGAGCGTCTCGTCCTGGCCGCGGACAGCGGGGAGTTCACCACCGTCGCACTGCGCCCGCGGGCCGTGTGGGGGCCGCGTGACCACTCCGGTTTCATGCCGCGGCTGATCGCGAAGATGATGACGGGAAGTCTGCCCGACCTCTCCGGTGGCAGGCCGGTGTACGCCTCGCTGTGCTACTGCGAGAACGCCGCCGATGCCTGTGTGAAGGCGGCACGTGCCGACGGGGTCGGCGGCCGGGCGTACTTCATCGCCGACCGCAAGCCGGTGGAGGTGTGGAGCATGCTCGCCGTCCTCGCCGGACGGTTCGGCGGCAGACCCCCCACCCGGCAGGTCTCCCACGGTCTGCTGCGGGCACTCGCCTTCACGGCGGACACGGTCTGGAAGCTGCCGCCGCTGGCCAGGCGCTCCTCCCCGCCGCTCTCCCGGTACACGCTGGCCCTGCTGACGCGTTCGGCGACGTACGACACCTCGGCCGCACGGCGGGACCTGGCCCCGCCGCCGGTCGCCCACGAGGCGGGGATGGCACGGCTCGAGGCCTGGATCGACAGCATCGGCGGCGTCAACGAGTACATCAGAAGGGTGCAGTAGTCATGAGCGCGCAGCACGCCGCCGTGGGCGGCGGTGCCGGTACCGGGTCCCGCGGCCGGGCGGACTTCCGCCGGTCCGTCTCCCCCACCGAGTGGTCCTATCTTGCCGCCGCCCGGCTGGGCGAACTGCTGGTGCTCCAGCTGGTGGTCGAGGGTACCGGGCCGATCGACGCCCTGGCCCTGAGCCGTGCCGTGGCCGAGGCCTCGGCGTCCTGCCCCGGCTCGCGGCTGGTGCGCCGCGGCAGGACGTGGGTCGACAGCGGACGTCCGGCACGGGTCGTGGTCGTCGAAGGAACGCCGTTCGACCGCACGGCGCTCACGGGACCACCGGAACTCAACGCCCCGCTCGCCCACGCGGAGGACCGCCCGGGCTGCGAAGTGCTGCTGCTCACCGGCGAACCCGCCACCGTGGTCTTCAGGGCGTCCCACTCCGTGATGGACCTCAAGGGCGTGTCGCTGTGGGCCGCGGAGGTGTTCCGGGCCCTGCGCGGTGAACCCCCGCGGGGCGCCACGGACTCGCTGGCCGACTACACGCTGCTGGACGCGGTGGGCAGGACCGGGCAGCGGCCCCCGCTCGGGCTCGACCAGCGCTCACCGCTCGGCGGCCGGCCGGGCAGCGGTTCGGTGTGGCGGCGGCGTACGGTGGCCGGCCGCCACGCGGCGCTGGCCGCCAAGGTGGCGGCAGCGGTCGCGGAGGGCGTACCCGGTCCGGGGGCCCGGATCATGGTCCCCGTGGACCTGCGACGTCACGCCCCCGGTGTGTCGTCGACGGCCAATCTGGCCCTGCCGGTGTTCCTCGACGTCCCGTCCGGTCAGGGCGCGGACGCCGTCCACCGGCGGTTGCTGGGCGCGCTGGCCTCCCGGCGGGAACTGGCCGCCGGCACGGAGGCGGCCCTGGCCCGCCTTCCGCTTCGGGCGGCTGCGGCCTTGGTGGGCGCGTCACGGGCCGTCGCCTCGGCACGGCACCGGTACCTGGCGTCCGCCATCGTGTCGAACGTCGGCCGGCTTGCGCCGGCCGACTTCAGCGCCGGGGAGTTCACCGCAACGACCGTCTACGCCCTGCCGGTGCACGCTCCCCTGGTACCGGTCAACATCGCGCTGCTGGAACTGCCCGAGCACGTCGAGCTCGTGGTCTCCGCCCGTGGAGCCGCGGACGTCGGCGAGCGCTGCGAGGCCCTGCTGGACCGCATCGACTCCGCGCTCGGCGCGGACGCGACGGCCTCGGGCACGCCGCCCCCGGCACCGCCGCGGAAGCCCGCTGCCGCAAAGCTGCTGCTCTCGCCCGGCCCCGGCGGACTTCCTTCGCTGGAGCACTCGGTGGTTCAGCTGTTCCGGGCGCAGGCCGCCCGCCGGCCGGACGCACCCGCCGTGCTCGGCGACGACCTGCGGTGGTCGTACGCGGAACTGGACCGTCGCTCCGACGCCGTCGCGGCCGAACTGCTCACCCTCGGCGTCCGGCGCGGCGAGGTCGTCGCCGTCCTGGCGGACCGTTCGGCAGCCGGCCTGGCCGGAGTCTGGGGCGTCCTGAAGGCGGGCGCGGCCTTCCTGCCCGTCGACGTGCGCAATCCGGCGCGACGGGTCGAGGAACTGCTGCACGACGCGGGGGCCGGCATCTGTCTCGCGGAGAAGTCCTGGTGCGACCGGGCTCAGGGCAGCGGATGCACGACGATCCTCCTCGAGGACGTCGCGGGCGACGGAGCGACCGTCGACGAGCGGGGTCGCGCGGCCCTCACCGCCGCCGCTCCCGGCCCCGACGATCTGGCGTACGTCATCTACACGTCGGGCTCCACGGGCAGGCCGAAGGGCGTACAGATCGAGCACCGCAGCCTGACCAACGTCGTCGGGTGGATCGCCCCCTTCATGCGCTGCGACGAGGAGACCCGGGCCGCGTACTCCTTCTCCCCCGGATTCGACCTCTCGATCATGCAGATCTTCCCGCCCCTGGTGCACGGCGGTGCCGTCGTGCCAGTGCCGGGCGAACTCGACCACGTCAAGCTGCGCGAGATGTTCTCCGGACGGCTGGCCAACACCCTCGGGCTGACGCCGACCCACCTCGCTCTCGCCCGGCGACTCGGAATCCGCGCTATGGGCATCCGCGCCCTCCAGTCCGGCGGCGAGAATCTCACCACGGCCGGCAGCAGCCGGGCACGCGCGTCGTTCGGACCCGACTGTCTCTTCGTGAACATCTACGGCCCCACCGAGGCCACGGTGGCCTGCACCGTCGCCGTGGTCGACGACGTGACCGGACGCCCGTCCGCACCGATCGGAGTGCCGGTGCACCGCACGTCCGTGGCCGTACTCGACGAGCGGGGAAGCGAAGTCCCGGACGGGGAGCCGGGCGAACTCCATGTGACCGGCGTCCAGCTGGCCCGGGGCTACCTCGGCCGCCCCGACCTGACGGCCGACCGTTTCGTCTACCTCCCGGACGGCCGACGCGCCTACCGCACGGGTGATCTGGTGCTCCGCCTGCCCGACGGACAACTGGAGTACGTCGGCCGGATCGACTCACAGGTGAAGATCCGAGGTCACCGTGTCGAGCCGGGCGAGGTCGAGGCCGCGCTCACCGCTCTGCCGGACATCGCGCAGGCCGCGGTGGTCGCCCGCCGCAGGAACGACACCGGCGCGCAGGCGCTGTGCGCTTTCGTGGTGCCGGCCCGCAGCGCAGCCGCCTTCGACGGGGCGGCCGTACGTGCGGATCTCGAGCGCTCGCTGCCGTCCCACCTGGTTCCCACGGTGATGTGTGCGGTCACCGGGCTGCCGGAGACAGCCAGCGGCAAGACCGACCGCAACGCGCTGCCGAATCCCTTCGACGGGGCGCCCGCTCTCGTGGGGGCGAGCGACCTCCCGGGCCCCGCCATCGGACCGCGTCCCGCGGGGGCGGCGGACGATCCGGGACCCGGTGTGGCCTCGGTGACGGCCGGGATCTGGGCCCGTGTCCTGCGCTGCGACGCCAAGGACCTCGATGCCTCGTCCGACTTCCATGCTCTGGGCGGCGATTCGCTCGCCGTCCTGGAGATGCTGGCCGCGCTGGGCGAGGAGGTGCTGGGCAGGGACGCGGAGCAGCGGTTCCTGACCCAACTCGGCTCCCTGAGCGAGAGGCTGACGCTCGGCCGGGTCGTCGAAGCCGTCGAGGCGCTGCGGAGCGGGTCGTGATCTTCGTCGGAGAGGGCGCTCTCCTGTGGCGCGCCGTTCAGCACACCCTCGACAGCGACCTGCCGGTGGACCTGGTCTGCGGGCCTCCCCCCGCTGTGAACACCACTCGGCCCGATGTTCCCTTCCGCGCCGTCGCGGACGTCAACTCCGTGGCGGCCGAACTGGTCGCCGCCAGCACGGACGGCGTCGTCTGGTCGCTGAACAACCGGATGATCTTCCGTGCGCCGGTGCTGTCCCGCGGGCTTCGCGTCCTCAACGTCCACCACGGTCCGCTGCCCGCCTACCGGGGGCTGCCGGAAGTGGCCCTGGTCTACGCGATGTTGCGTGGCGAGCGGGAGTTCGCCGCGACCCTCCACCAGGTGGACGACGGAATCGACACCGGCCCCATCCTGGCCGCCGATCGCTTTCCGATCGGGCCCGACGAGCCGTTCCACATGGTTCTGCGCCGCGGACTGCGGGTCTGCCACCGGCTCTTCGAGCGTTGTCTGCCCCTGGTGGCAGCCGACCCCGCCTGGAACGGCGAACCGGCCCGCCCCGGCGGTGCCGGCCCCGACGGGTACTTCGGCCGCAGGGAGCTGGCCCGTCTGCCCGACCACCGGGACCACCCGGAGTTCAGCCGGGCCACCAACCTGGGCTTCCTCGCGGACTACCTCCCGGAGCTCGCCGCGGTCCTGGATTGAAGCGACCGCGGATCCGTCGGGGCCACGAGCCGCGCGGTCGCTGCCTCTGGCCAGATCAGGCGGGCCAGGTGCAGTTGGCGGCGTTCCTCGAGTTCCTCTCAGCGCGGGTGACGGTTGAAACGAGCCGGGAGCGGGATGCTCGCCCGGCCCAGGGGCCCGCTACTCGGACAGGTCGAGCCGGATCGGCATCAGCAGGTGTGCCGTAGCCGTCACCGGCCAAGTCGGGGTCGCACCACAGCGGGGAGGCAACCGGGGCGCTGGTCCTGGAGGTCAGTGGCCGATCGCCTTGTTCAGGACGGGTGCGCCGATGCCGGCATCCACCGCGTCGACCACGCCCGCGACGGCCTCGCGCACCCCCGGGCGGCAGTGGCTCCTCGGTCACGGCCTCGCGGCCGCATCCGCCTCGGCGCGCTCGGGTGCGGGTGGGTCTTCGCGGTGGAGGAAGGCCGTGAGGAGGTCGCCGACGGGATGGCCGGCCTCGTTGGGGTGGCGTAGGGCGACGGTGGGGTCGATGGTGTAGCGGTTGCGGCGCCCCACCCGGGTCCGGGTGAGGTACCCGGCGGCTTCCAGGTCGGCGACGATGATCTGCACCGCGCGTTCGGTGATGCCGATCCCGGCGGCGAGGTCACGCAGCCGGACCTCGGGGTCGTCGGCGATCCTCAGCAGCACCCGGGCGTGGTTGGTGAGGAACGTCCACTGGTCGCCGCGTGCTGGTGAGGGACTCATGAGCCTCATCATACGAACTCCGCTTCGCCTTTCAACGCTTTTACCGAAAGACCATTAGCGAAAGTTTTTTCGCGTAAAACTTGACGGGTGTCGCGGGCCGGGTGACGCTTGAGGGGATTCCTCCCGGCACAAGGAAGGCGGGTAGCGTCATGGCCCGATCGCTTTCTCCCTCCCCCCACGGCGGTGCCCCCCGCCCCGCACGTGCGGGGCTTGTGCAGCCGGTGGCTGCGGTGCTGACAGACCGCGTAGACGATGTGGCGGTGGCCGAGACCGCGGCGCGCATCGCGCTGACCCGGCGCGTGCCGCTGCTGCTGATCGCCGTGGTGCCCCCGCACATCCGTCAGTCGGGCCTGGGGCCGGCCACCGCGCCGGTGCGCGCGGTGCTCGCCCGGGTCATGCCGAAGATCGGGCCGCTCCACGTGGGCTACATCCCCGAGGTCTTCCATTTGCCCGCCCGGAACGGCTCGCGCCTGACGGCCGCGAAGGAGCTGCTGGCGCTGGCCACCCGGCACCGGGCTCCGGAGGTGGTGGTCTCCCGCCGCGGCCCCGAGGGCCTTGACGGTTTCGCCCTGATCGAGGCCGCGGCCCTGCGCGGCGGCCCCTGCGTCCACGCGGTCACGCCCCCCACATGGGCCTCACCGCGCCTGACGACGCAGTGATCCCCCCTACAGCGAGAAGAGTCCCGGAGAGGAAGCCGTTCAGCGATGAATGATCTGTCGTTCGCCGTCCCCTTTTGGGTGTGGGGCGCCGTCACCGTGGGCATCGGTGTGATGCTCGCCGTCGACCTGATCGCTCACCGCGACAACCACGTGATCGGCTTCCGCGAGGCCGCGATCTGGAGCGGCATCTGGATCGCCATGGGGCTCGGCTTCGGTGTCATCCTTCTGTTCTGGCAGGGCGGGGAGGTGTCCTCCACCTACTACGCCGGCTACCTGATCGAGAAGGCCCTGTCGATCGACAACGTGTTCGTCTTCGCGCTGGTCTTCTCCTTCTTCGCCGTGCCCGACGCCTACCAGCACAAGGTCCTCTTCTGGGGCGTCATCGGAGCCCTGGCCTTCCGGCTGGTGTTCATCTTCATCGGCGCCGAACTGCTCCAGCTGTTCTTCTGGACCGCCTACCTCTTCGGCGCGTTCCTGATCTGGACCGGCTGGAAGATGGCCTTCTCCAAGGACGAAGAGGTCCACCCCGACCGCAACCCCGTCGTCCGCCTGGTGAAGAAGCTCATCCCCACCGACCCGAACTTCCACGGCGACAAGTTCTTCACCCACACCAACGGACGTCGAGTGGCCACGCTGCTGTTCGTCGTCCTGGTCGCCATCGAGGCCACCGACCTGATCTTCGCCGTCGACTCCGTCGCCGCCGTCCTCGCGATCACCACCAACACCTTCCTGGTGTGGTCCGCCAACGCCTTCGCCGTCCTCGGCCTGCGCAGCCTCTACTTCTGTCTCGCCGGACTCCTGCGCCGCTTCCAGTACCTGCACTACGGCCTCGCGGTCCTCCTCGCCTTCGCCGGCGTCAAGCTCATCCTCTCCGAAACCCCCGTCGGCAAGCTCCCCATCCCGCTCACCCTCGGCGTCATCGCCGCCACCATCACCGTCTCCGTCATCTGGTCGCTGATCGCCACCCACAACCAGCCCCCGGCCTCCGGCACCGAGGGCCGGCCGGCTGGGGCCGGGGAAGGCCGGGCCGGCGGGGCCGGCGAACCCTCCGCTGGTCCCGCACCCCAGCAGTCCGCTGCCGGCCGTAGCCCTTGCACCAAGGACTCGCCATGACCACGCCCCAGGCACCCCAGCCGGCCGCCCCGACCCGAGCCCGGCTGAGGTGCACGTCCACCGCTTCGCCCTCCGCGCCGACGGCAGTGTCCTGGCGCCGTTCACCGGCTCCCGCGACGCGGCGGTGGCCGCCAACGCCGCAAAGCTCGCCGCACGCACCGGCCACCCCGTCACCGCCGCAGCAGTGCGGCACGTCTCGTCGCAGATGAAACGGCAGCATGGGAAACCCGGTGGCCGAACGCCAGGCTGCGGTTGGGGCACGCGTTCATCTGGCCCGCCACGCACGTGCCCCTGTGCCCCTCCCCCGGCCCTCCACGCGGCGGCCTACGCAACATGGCCGAACACGTGGCGGCGGAAGCCGAAGAGGTGCCCGGGCGACGGTACCCGAACTGGAGCTCTCCTCCGCCGTCGTCACCGGCGAGCCACTCACCCTCCTCGAAGCCGGCCCCCCGCCGCCCGGATCGAGGTCCGGACGGGGACTCCATGATGCGCAAGTTGCCGGAAGTGGACGCGCGAGCCGCTGTCTGCGGTGGCTGGTACGCCCGTCACCGCATTCGCCACGCGGCGGTCCCTCGGGGTGCCCGCGTGCGCTCGGGTCGGCGGCGGATGAGGCCGAGGTCGGTGGCGGCGGCGACGGCAGCGGTGCGGGAGTCGACGTCGAGTTTGGTGTAGATGCGGGCGAGGTGGGACTTGACGGTGCCTTCGGTCAGGTGAAGGCGTGCCCCGATGGCCTGGTTGGACAGGCCGTCGGCAACGAGTGCGAGGACTTCGGTCTCGCGTCGGGTCACGGCGGTGCCGGGGGCGCGTAGCCGGTTCATCAGCCGGTCGGCGACGGTGGGCGCGAGTGCGGTGCGGCCTGCGGCTGCGGTGCGCACGGCGGCGGCCAGTTCCTCGGGCGCGGCGTCTTTCAGGAGGTACCCGGTTGCGCCGGCTTCGATGGCGTGCAGAGTGTCGGCGTCGGAGTCGTACGTGGTGACGATCAGCACGCGGGGGGCTTGCGGCCGGGCCGTGATCTGGGCGGTGGCTTCGGCGCCGCCCATGCCTTTGCCGAACTGCAGGTCCATCAGCACGACGTCGATGTCTCCTTCGGCGGCGCGGGTGACGGCGTCCTCGGCGGTGGCGGCTTCGGCCATGACGACGAGGCCGTGTTCGGTTTCCAGCACGGCGCGCAGTCCGGCTCGTACGACGGGATGGTCATCGGCCAGGAGCAGGCGGATGGACATGTCGTCTGTCACGGGCGGGCCTCGGTCTCGGCTTGCGGGGTGAGGGGCAGTTGGGCGGCCAGCGCGGCGCCGTGGCCGGGGGCGGATTCGATCGTGAGGGTGCCTCCGAGGGCCTGGGTGCGGGCGTGCATGGCGGCCAGCCCGAAACCGCCGGCCTCGGGGTCGGGGGCGGGCAGGCGGGCGGGGTCGAACCCGCGTCCGTCGTCGGCAATGTCGAGAGCGACGTGGTCCCCGAGGTAGCGGAGGGTGACTTCGGCGGTGGTGGCCTCGGCGTGGTGGACGGTGTTGGCGAGGGCGGACTGGGCGATGCGGAGCAGGGCGACCTCGTGCGCGGTGGCGAGAGGGGCGGGGTCACCGGCGAGGTGGAAGCGTGCGGTGAGTCGGTGCCGGGCGGACGTGGTGGCGCACAGGCGTTCCAAGGCGCCGGCGAGGGTGGTGCCTTCCAGCGTGGGCGGGGTGAGGGCGGCGACGAAGCGGCGGGCCTCGGCGAGGTTGTCGATGGCGGCCTGCCGCGCCTGGTCGACGTAGCGGGCCGCGTTCTGTGGTGCCTGGGGCAGCGATCGTTCGGCGGCGCGCAGCAGCAGCTGGATGCTGGAAAAGCCTTGGGCGAGGGTGTCGTGGATCTCGCGCGCCAGGCGGTCGCGTTCGGACAGCACACCGGCGGTGTGCTGTGCGGCGGCCAGATCGGCTCGGGTAGCGGTGAGCTCTTCGATCAGCCTGCGGCGGTGTTCGCTCTCCCGGTACAGGGCCTGATACCCCCACACCACCGCGACCGCCACGGCGGCGCCGAGCACGGGACCGATGGCCATGGCGGGGCTGAAGGAGTGCTGGTGGGCAGCGAAGCCGGCGGTGGCTGCCGCCGCCGTGGCAGCCACCGCGACCAGTCCGGCGCGGCGGGGCAGCAGGTGCTGCTGGAGAAAGTACAGCGGGAAGGCCACCCACACGGCGTCGGGGGACAGGGCGAGCAGCACCAGCCAGCACGCGCCCACGGCGGCCAGCCACAGTGCGGCGGCCCGCCGCGAGCGGCGTACGCCCGGCAGCGTGGGCCCGACCGCGTACACCAGGCCGCATGCTGCCGATACGGCGACGATCCACCCGACGTGGGGCCGGCCGTCGGCCACGGCCCGGCCGGCGGCCAGGGCGAGCAGGCCGATGACCAGCAGATGCAGGCACCAGGCCAGGGCCCGGGTGGTCGGGGTCAGGGCGGGAGCAGCGGTGTTCACAGTGCGTCCCAGATTACGGAGGCCGGCACTCTGGCGCCTCCATCGAAAGTTGCAACCCTCGTGCCCTCTTTCGGTCCACCAAGTGCCCTCATGCGCCAGAGGCGCGAACGGGGGCCGACGGCGACGGTGGAGCCATACCGCTTCCACCGCCGGAAAGGACAGGCCAAGGCCGTGTTCGTCGCCTGGAGAGACCTGAGATTCGCCAAGGGGCGCTTCGCTCTGATGGGGACCGTCATCGTGCTGATCACCCTGCTGGTCGGACTGCTGTCCGGGCTGACGGCCGGACTGGGCCAGCAGAACATCTCCGCGATCACGTCCCTGCCCGCCGACAGGATCGCCTTCCAGGCTCCCGGCGGCGGCCAAGACCTGTCGTACTCCAACTCCACCGTCACGGAGGCGCAGTGGCGGAAGTGGTCCAAGGCGCCCGGCGTCGAAAGCGCCGAGCCGCTGGGAATCACCACGACCAAGGCCACCGCGGGAGACAAGAGCACCGGCGTCTCGGCCTTCGGCGTCGAACCCGGCTCCCGCCTCGCCCCGACCAGTAACAAGATCACCGGCAGTGCTGTGGTGCTGTCCACCGCGGCCGCCGAGGGCCTCGGTGTACAGGCAGGCGACTCCCTCACCCTGGCGGGCCAGGAACTGAAGGTTGCCGCCGTTGAGGGCGACGCCCACTTCAGCCACGCCCCGGTGATCTGGACCAGCCTGGACACCTGGCGGAAGGCCGCGCCGCCCGCCGGCAGCGGGCCGGGCAGGACCGCGACCGTCATCGCCCTGAACACCAGGTCCCAGGCCGATACGGCAGCCACCGACCACCAAGTCGGCACGAAGACGGTTCTCACCGACGACTCGCTGTCCGCGATCGGCTCCTACACCTCCGAAAACGGCTCCCTGCAGCTGATGCGTGGCTTCCTGTTCGCCATTTCCGCGCTGGTCATCGGAGCCTTCTTCACCGTCTGGACCATCCAGCGCAGCGGCGACGTCGCCGTCCTCAAGGCCCTGGGCGCCTCCACCGCGGGCCTCCTCAAGGACGCCCTCGGACAGGCCGTCGTCCTGCTCGCGGTAGGCACCCTGATCGGCACCGGCATCGCCGCCGCCCTCGGCGCACTCGTGTCCGGCTCCGCCGTGCCCTTCCTCCTCACTCCCGCCACGGTCCTGATCCCGGCCGCCGTGATCATCCTCCTCGGCGCGCTCGGAGCCGCCCTGTCCATCCGCCGCATCACCTCCGTCGACCCGCTGACCGCCCTGGGGAGCGCCCGATGAGCCTGAACCTGACCGACATCACCCTCACCTACCCCGACGGCGACACCCGCCTGACCGCCCTCGACCAGGTCAGCCTGAAGGCGCCCCAGGGCAGCCTGACCGCCGTGGTGGGCCCTTCCGGCTCCGGCAAATCCAGCCTCCTCGCAGTCGCCGCCACCCTGATCACCCCCGACACCGGCACCGTCACCATCGACGATCAGACCACCACCGGCCTGAGCCGCGGCGAGCTCACCGAACTGCGCCGCCACAAGATCGGTATCGTCTTCCAGCAGCCCAACCTGCTGCCCTCCCTCACCGGCGCCGAACAACTCCAGGTGATGGCTCGGATCGACGGCCGCAAACCCCGCACCGCCCACACCCGCGCGATGGAACTCCTCGACGCCGTCGGCCTCGCCGACCAGGCTGGCCGCCGCCCCCACCAGCTCTCCGGCGGCCAGCGCCAGCGCATCAACATCGCCCGCGCCCTGATGAACGACCCCACCGTCCTCCTCGTCGACGAACCCACCAGCGCCCTCGACCACGAACGTGGCGCCGCCATCCTCGACCTCATCACCCGCCTCACCCACCAGCGGGCCACCGCAACCGTGCTCGTCACCCACGACCCGGCCCACCTCACCGCAGTCGACCAGATCGCCGAAGTCCACGACGGACGCCTGAGCCTCCAGGCCGCGAACCGCCACTACGCGCGATCCTCGCGTACAAGCCACGCACCCGAGTCGGAGTGAACCGTTCCGTTGAGCACGGTGCATAGCGGCTCGACGCCGCCGAAGCGGTCCCGGTGCTCGTCGATGAGTCTCACGAGCGCAGATGTGGCCCCCCCCCCCCCCCCCCGCGGTCACCGAGGTGCGGGCCGACGGCGGCCACCCGACCAGCGCCTTCCAGCACGGAGCCTGCCTGGGAATCGACGTCGAGGTCGTCCAGCGGCCGCGACGAAGGGGGTTCGAGCCGTTGCGCCGCTGGTCGAGCCGTTACCGCCGATACCCGGGCCGAAGCTGAAGCCGGGCAGGCCTCGGGTGCCGGACGGGCACCCGGCTCATACCCCTGCTGGAGAAGATCCCGCCCGTCGCCGGCCCGGCCGGACGGCCGCGCAAGCGGCCCGACAGCCTGCTCGGCGACCGCGGCTACGATCACGACAAGGCGCCTGCCGTGTGACCGAAGGAGTTGACGGTCCGTCGGCTGCCCCCTCCTCTCCTTCGACGCGAGATGCGAGGGACGCCATCCGGCATGGGCGCAGCAGATCAGCCCGCGGCGGGACGCGGGGCGCGCAGGTGCGCCCGCTCCTTCAGCTCCTCCTCTTCGACCAACGTGAGCATCGGCTGACCCGGCGCGCACAGCATGGTCACCAGGAACTTGGTCGGCGCGTCCGTCAGGGCGTTGCCGTCCTGGTAGTGGATCACGTCACCACCCGGCTCCCAGAACGTTCCACCGGCCTCGACAACCCGCTCCGGCTCGCCCTCGAGCTCGAACCGGAGCGCGCCCTCCATCACGTAGCCGAACGCCGGACCCGAGTGGCGGTGCGGAGGGAGCCCGGGGTGACCGGGAGGCCAGTCGACGAGGATGGTCATTCCCGACCCGCCTTCGGGAAAGAAGGGCGGCGTCACTTCCTGCAGCAACTTGACTTCGGGCGGCAGCGACATCTCGCGCCCCTCGGCCGGGTCCGCTTGCGACGGGTTCTGCTCTGACACTGTGATGCACCTCCAGCTCTGCACAAAGGGGAAGTGTTACCCGCCGTCTCATGAGGCGGTGTCCGGATGTCTCTCGTTCGGCGGACCGCGACCCCTGATGACCAAGGCACGCTGATTCCGTGACAGATGGCGCCGTCTCGGAGTGGATCGTTGCACGCCGTCTCGCAGGAGCGGCGGGCCCCGGAGCACGGGCGGCAGTGCTCCGTGCGCGTGTAGCGGCCGCATTCGCCGCTGCACGCCTCACATGGGTGGCACACGTCTGCAGGATGGCGCGGGTGATGTCGGCGTCGTGGCCGGCGTGGCGGGACAGGACCGACGCCGCGGCATGGCAGATGTCGGCGCAGTCCATGCTGGTGCGGATGCACTTGACCAGCTCGGCCGGCATGTCCTCCGACAGGCAGGCATCGGCACACGCGGTACACGCTTGGGCGCAGGCGATACGTTCCTCGATGCATCTGGTGAGCCTTCTCTCGGTCAACGCGACCGGGGTCGGCCGGGTAGGTGGCGAGCATCTCCTTCACCCACGTCACGGGTAGCGCCTCCATTGGTGCCGGCGGCCGGCAGGCACAGATCGTCACACCTCCTGGATCTCGGGCCCTTGTCTCATTCTCAATCGGCTCACGGGGCCTCGCACGGGCAGGGCGTGCTTCGCCGACGTCCGGAAGTGAGGGGGCGAGATGAGCGCCGCTCGTCCTCGCCCGTGACGTGCACTGAGCCCGCTCGCCGTGCCGCGGCCGGGCACGGCTGTCGAACGCCCGACCAGCCGGAACAGAGGAACCGGTGGTGGCCGTCCTGGGAGTCGCAGCCGTCCATCCTCCAGCCGGACCGCTCGGCGTGGAGGTGCCCGGCCTGCTGCTCCACCGGTGGTGGCGGTTCGCGCTGATCATGCCGATGACGTGCTGCCCGGGTGACCAACCAAACCGGGGCCTTCGGATTCCGGGCGATCAAGGTCGGCGGGAACCCAGTGCTCGCGCAGATCATCCGGCTTGGTGCAGCAGGCGTAGGCATCCCGGGCCGCCGCCGGCAGGTGCCGACCTGGCTGCGAGCTGGTTCGTGCCGGTGGTGGTGTTCATCGCCGTGGCCTTCCTCGTGGAGCGTGCCCCGGCGCTGCCCATCGGGCCGGTGGCCCGCCGTTGCGGTTCTGGCCGTCGCCTGCCCGTGCGCGCGTGGGAGTGCGAGCAGCAGGCCGCCGACAGGGGGATCCGGTGGTCCCGCTCGGAGCAAAGGGCGAGGACCGGGGAACACTCGAGGCAGATGTATCCAACGTGCCGCTGGAGTCGGTGCGGCCGAGCCCTGTGGTCTTCCCAGACAAGGAGCCTCATGAAGGCTGTGGTGTTCGACGGAACCCGAGCGGTGTCCGTGCAGGATGTGCAGGACCCGGAAATCGAGCAACCCACCGACGTGATCGTCCGGGTGACCTCCAGCGCCCTGTGCGGAACCGACCTCCACATGTACGACGGTCGCACCGGAGCCCAGCCCGGACTCGTGCTCGGGCACGAGCCGCTGGGAGTGGTGGAGCAGGCCGGGCCAGCCGTCAGCGCGGTCTCGGTCGGCGATCGGGTCGTAGTCCCCACCCATCTGTACTGCGGCACCTGTCTCCACTGCTCACGTGGTCTGAGCGCCGCGTGCAGCCGGGTCCGCCCCGGCGGCTTCGGCGCCGCGTACGGGTACGCCGGAATGGGACCGTACCGCGGCGCTCAGGCGGAGCTGCTCAGGGTTCCGTTCGCCGACGCGAACTGTGTGCCCCTGCCCGGTGAACCCGGAGACGCGAACGAGGACGCGTTCGTGATGCTGGCCGACGCCTTCGTCACCGGCTGGCACGCAACGGAACTCGCTGGTGTGCGCCCTGGATCCGTCGTGGCTGTGTTCGGCGCCGGCACGATCGGGCTGCTCGCCGCCCACTCCGCCGTGCTACGGGGAGCGGCGCAGGTGTTCGTGGTGGACCGGATCCCGGAGCGGCTGGAGGTGGCACGATCGTATGGTGCGGTGCCCATCGACTTCCGTGATGGTGACCCAGTGGAGCAGATCCGCGCCCGGCGTCGTGCTGACCGGCTGCCACCCGGTGAGGACGGCATGGACGGCGTCGACTGCGGGATCGACGCGGTCGGCTTCCAGGCCATCGACCGCTCCGACTCAGCCCACGAGAATCCCCGCCAGGTCATCGAGGACCTGACGGCGCTGGTGAATCCGACGGGACGAATCGGCATCGCCGGGGTGTACGCGGCAAGGGACCACGCTCCAGCGCCGGCCGGCCACGAGGACGGCTCCCTTCGGGTCCCCTGGGCGGCCCTGTTCGACAAGGGCATCCATGTCGGTTTCGGCCGGACGCACGACCGCCGATACACGGCCCTGCTGCGCGACCTCATCCTCACAGGCAGAGCCGAGCCCCAGCGGGTGGTGAGCCATCGCGCCAAGCTCGACGAGGCGCCCGCGTTCTACCGGGACTTCGACCGAAGGGCGAACGGCATCATCAAGGTCGTGATGAAACCGTGAGAGTCGGCCTGTCCGGGATGGTGCAGCGGATGCCGTGCGCGGCTGGGCGGGCGCAGTCCTCGCCGGAGGCGTACGCCCGTGGGCGCACTCGCCCGGTCGCGTGCGCGACCTGACCAGCCCGGCCGGACTCGAACCGCGGAGGCGCCGCGCTTGTCAGCGCCCTACGAAGGCTCAGGGAGACGCAGAACACGCCGAACGCCTTCCGAGACGCGGCTGCTGTGCGCGTGCTCGACCATCCGGACGAAGACGCGCCGTTCATGCGATTCCCCCACGACCGAAATGGTCGGTGCGACCGACGGTGTGCGGGTCCGCCGACGGCACTTGGCAGGTCCCCGCGGGGTAGCACGGGAAGCGTGTACGCCAGTGCACCGTCAACCTCTGCTCCGTGTTGAAGAACAGTTCCTGGCGCCGCACGTCGGCCAAGGGGAGGCCGAGCTGACGGCGCATGCCCTGCCAGGCGATGTACTGGACGACCGTGATGGACCCGATGGTCCGCCCGTGAGGGCGGTGCGACTGGTCGTTCTCCTTGGTGATGGCGACCAACTGGCCCGCCAGGTGACCCGGCCATCGCCACGAAGCTGCGCATCGGTTGCCGGTGAACGCCCGTTCCCCTGTGATGGAAGCGCGAGGCGGAACGGGACACGTATCAAGGCCTGATCTCCGCTGGCGCCCTTCGAGCGGCCGGGAGAGGAGTCGACGTGCATGATCACCACACGGCCGGACCGGTGGTGGTGGGTGCGGTCGAGGCACAGGAGCAGGTGGTGCTCCGCGCGGCAGAGGAGGCAGCACGCGCCAGTACGGGGCTTCGCATCATGCACGCCGTCGCATGGCCGTTGCCTTCCGGGACTACCGACGCCGGTACGGACGGCGCAACGCATGCGGACCGTGCGGAGCGTGTCATCACCCGTTTCACCGAAGCGGTGCACCGCAGGTTCCCGGATTTGGCGGTCGAGCCGGACATCGTCTCCGGCTCACCGGTGCCGGCACTCATCGAGCGGTCGGTCGCAGCTCCATTGATCGTCGTGGGGCATCGTGGGAAGGGGGGATTCCCGCGCCTGCCCCTTGGATCCGTGAGCCTGCAGGTGGCCACCCACTCACACTGTCCGGTCCTCGTGGTGAGGCCCCGCGGGCGCGCCGAGCCGCGCGTCAGCCGGGTGGTGGTCGGCGTCGATGTCGATGACATGCAGCCGCACGTGATGGAGTTCGCCCTGCACGCGGCCGCCGCCCGTGACGCCTCGCTCGAAGTCGTTCACGGCTCCACTCGGCCCGACATCCTCGGCACCGGCCCCACCGGCCCCCTGCTCGTCGGCCATGAGAAGAGACCGAGTGCGGCGCAGGACCTGCTGGAAGAGAGGCTCGCACCCTACCGGTCCCGCCGCGCCGACCTGGAGATCCGCGCGCGTGTCGAACTGGGCCGACCGGCGGGCCTTCTGGTGGATTCCTCACGGGATGCGGCACTGCTGATTGTGGGCACCCATGGCCGGACCGGCCTGCGGAGACTGATGCTCGGCTCGGTGAGCGGTGAGGTGCTGCACACCGCCGCATGTCCGGTCGTCGTGGTGCCCCCGCCCGAGACCGAGGAGTGATGCGCCCGGGGTCGGTGTCCGCACCGGCACTCTCCTTTGCATAATGCAAGTCATGGAGAGCGGGAGACGTCGAGCAAGGTCACAGCACAGCTACTCGATCAGCGCGGCACTGTGGGGGGCCGCCCACTACCGCGGCCGACCTCCCAACTGGCTGGTGACGGAAGGCATGGCCGTTGGGGTCGTGAGTGCGGCAGCCATCGCCGGGCCGGGGGTCGCGGGAACCCTCCTCGGCTCGACGGTGTTGCAGACGGGCGAGGCGGGGATGGTGGTCGCGCTGGGACTGGTGATCTTTCTCCTCTGCCTGCGGGCCGGCAGAGCCTTCCTGGGCCCGATCGCCGTCCTCGGCGTGTGCTGGGCGGTCGCCGCGCCCAAGGCCACGAACGACGTACTCCTGCGCTGGGGCGGCGAGGTCAGCAGCGTCGTCGTGACGTCCGTGGTACCCGAGAAGGGCGAGACCACGGAGCGGCACTACTGCTCGGTGCAACACCTCGACGGCACGCCGGTCTCCGGGCGCATCTGGCGAGGATGCACGGCGACGACGGTACCGGGCGACCGGATCGGGCTCGTCCACGACCCTCATGGCAGAGTGCCCCCGCGTGGGATAACTGCTTCCGGTCACGACGGGAAACCGCTGGCCGAATCGCTGGGCATCGGCCTGGCGCTCGCGACGCTCAGCACCGTCGCGGTGGTCCGCTCCTACCACCTGGGCCCCACGACTCACGCGCCGTCCTGATGAGGGCACGTCGTACGAGGTTCACCCCCACCCCGCCCGGGGGGGGCGTCCGTCGGCACCGGCCCGGGCCGGCTTCGCAGATCTAGCGGTCTGCCCAGCCCAGGGGATACGTCGCGCTGTCCGAGGCCGGCACCGTGGGCTCACCGCCCGCTTCGTTGAAGGCGGTGAGCGCGTCGATCAGCGCGGCTCGCTGGGCCGGCGCCATGCGCTGCACGATTCTCTCGATCTGCCTCCGGCGTCTGCTGGTGACGTCATCGACAAGTGCGCGGCCCTCTGCTGTGAGCCGCAGCACCGTTTCCCGGCGGTTGGCCGGGTTCGTCCGGCGATCCGCGAGACCGGAGGCGATCAGCCGGTCGATCATGCGCATGGCTGTGGAGGGGTTGACGCCGAGGCGCTCGGCCAGCACGACGAGCTTCGCCGGTCCGTGCATGGACAACACGACCAGCAGCCGGAACTGAGGCAGCGTCACCCGGTCCTCGACCGCCGCCAGTGAATGGGCCGAAACGGCCACGAGCAGCCTGGACGCCGTCAGTACCGCGCGCGTCACCGCATCGACGTCGTCGACGTGCTGCACTTGCCCTCTGTCGGTCATGGCCCCTTTCTACCCTCTGCGGCCCGCGCGCCGGAGCTCACCCGGTGGTCGACGGTCTCCGGTGCCGCTCACGTCGGCCTCGTGGTAGCGGATCAGCAGCATGGCGGCGTCGTCGTGGAGCGGCCTCTGGGCGTGCTGGACCAGATCGGCGCGCAGCGCCTGGAGAGCGGAGTCGGAGTCGGGGTCCTTCAGGAGCCCACCCCTGTCCTCCAGGGGATAGAAGCGCCCCGCTCCGTCGCGGGCCTCCGAGACGCCGTCCGTATACAGCAGGATCTGGTCCCCCGGCACGAAGCGCTCCGAGTGGGACTCGGGCCGGGTGCCCGCGTGTATCCCGAGGCCGAGCGGCAGAGCGGGGAGCGGCGGCTCGGCGAGGCGCACCCGTCCGTCCGGCCTCACGATCATGGGTGCGGGATGCCCGTAGTTGAGCAGTGTCACCGTCCCGTCGTTCCCGACTTCCGCCAGCACGGCCGTCACGAACTTCTCACCTTGGAGTTCCCTGTCCGCCACCCGCTCCAGCCGGGCGCCGACGCCGGTCAGATCCGCCTCGTCATGGGCGGCTTCCCGAAAGGCGCCCAGGACCAGGGCCGCCGTCTCGACCGCCGCCAGCCCTTTGCCCTGGACGTCCCCCACGATCACGCGCACGCCGGCGGAAGACGCCACCACCTCGTACAGATCGCCGCCGATGCGCGCCTCGGCGACGGCCGAGGTGTAGGAAACCGCCACGCGCAGATGCCCGGCGCTGCGCGGCACCGGCCTCAGCAGCACGCGTTGTGCGACTTCCGCGATCGAACGGACACTGGCCAGTTCGGCTTCCCTCCGTTGCCGCATCACCGCTGCGACAAGCCCCGCCACGGTCACGCCGGCCACGGATGCCAGGGCCGTCCAGCCCCGGCGGCCGGTGAACAGACCGTCGTAGAGCCCGAGCCCGAGGCACAGGAGCATCGCCAGCCCGCCGATGACGGCGGTGCGCCGCCAGCCGCCGACCAGCCCGGCGAAGGCCGGGCCCAGGGATACGAGGGGAAGGAAACCCACCGAGGGGCCCGCCGTGACATCGACGACAGTGACGACGACCATGACGCCGTAGGGCAGGACGGACAGCACCGATGAGCGCTGCGGTGTCATTTCGGGCATGGCTGACCCCGCGGTGTGTGAGGCGGTGCGATCGGCTCCGAGCGGGCGTCCGGCACCACCACGGACCGCCGCTTGATTTAGCCTATGCAAAACTTACCCTCCCGAAGCATTTTGGGAGAGTCTCGTTACAAAACCGACAGCGGCAAGGCGGCAGCCGGAACCGGAGGGTGCCTCGTGGACCGTTCCAACCCCCCATCACAGCGACCTGCACCGCCAACCGGCTGGAAGCGGCTGGTCGCCCGGCTCCCCGTACACCTGTTCAGGATCGGGTTGGGCCCCCTCTTCGGCCGGAGGCTCCTTCTGCTGATTCACACGGGAAGGCTGAGCGGAACCTCGCGCACCGTCGTCCTCGAGGTCGTGGAGCACACGCGGGCGCCCCACTCCTGGACCGTGGCCTCCGGCTACGGCCCTACGGCCCAGTGGTACCGAAACCTCCAGCACACCCCACAGGCCACCATCCAGCTCGGCAGGCGATACCACGCCGTGAACGCGGTGTTTCTGCCTGCCGAGACCGGTGCTGCGATCATGGCCCGCTATGCAGCAACCCATCCCCGCACGGCCGCTCGACTGTGCGGGCACCTGGGGCTCCCCACCGACGGGACGGACGCCGGTTACCGCCGCGCGGGGGAGTTGATCCCGTTCGTGCGACTGGATTGCGACCCCGCCTGCCATCGCCCACGGGCAGCAGGCCGGAGGACGGGCAAACCGACCACCTGATGACCGAGGGCGGACGTGCACTCCCCCGCCGGCACCCTGCCGGGCCGACAGCAGACATAGCCGCACAGACCGCGGGAAAAGGGTGCCATGCCTTGGTACGAGCGCGAATCGACCATTCGCCCGCGCGAGGCTGCTGGATCGATCCATTGCATCATGCAATTCTTCTGGATGGCAGCTTTCTCCGAGGCGCGGAAGGCCCGCGCGTGAGGCGCGGCGGGTGTCCAGCTGTGACGCTCGAAGGAAGCCGCCGCCCGGCTCCGGACACGCTCTCCGGCCCCTCCCAAGCGAGCAGGAGGAGATCCGGAGCCGGGCTCAGGCCAGACGACCCGCGAGTGCAGAGGTGCCCGACTGGTCGGACCATGCTCCGGCTCCGGCGCAGGAACTCAGTCCGCGGACTGCAGGGGCGACTCCGGCCAGCCCAGTAGGCGTGCTCCCAGCACCGCGGTCTGCAGGACGTACCGCTGATCAGGATCGGTCGGGTCGTACCCGGTGAGCTGACGGATGCGGGCGATGCGGTAGCCGACGGTGCGAACGCCAATTCCCATTCTTCGCGCCGTGCTCGTGTTCCGGCAGCCCGTGGCGAAGTAGGCGGTGAGGGTGTCCAGCAGCACGTCTGCGCCACCTCGGGCCTGAGCGAGGCCCCCGAGAACGGTGATCACAAGATCTGAGATCGCCGCGCGATCCCGACCCAGCACCTGAAAGACCAGGAGGTCGGACGCGTTCACCACGGGAGCGTCGAAGCCCAGCTGAGTGGCGGTGTCGAGTGCCCTGCACGCCTCCTGGTACGAGCGGACGATGCCGCTGGGACCCGTCCGAGGTCTGCTCACGGCGACCCGGCACGGCTCCGCGACCGATTCCCCGGCCTGAGCCGCGAAAAGTTGAGGCACCTGCGCCACCGCTCCCGAGGCCACGCAGACGAGCAGTCCGTCCTTGGTGGTGATCAGCACCTGCTCCACCCCGAAACGGCTGGTCAGCCCGTCCTCGACATAACGTGTCGATGCCGCGCCAGCTTCGAAGGGAGTCCGCGTACGCGCGACGGCCACTCTGTGCGGCCCGACCAGACGGAGACCGAACCGCTCGGCCCGCTCGGCCAGCCGCCCCAACGGTGTACGCCCCTCGAGCAGATCGTCGACGAACTCGCGCCGGCCCGCCTCCTCCCTGCGGATGGCTGCCCGGTGCGCGGTCTCGTAGCCCTCACTCAACGCCACGGCCGCGTCGCCGAGCACACCCAGAACCGCGGCTGCTCCGTCGCGGATCTCGGACGGATCGCCTTCCTGACCCGAGCCCGCACTGCCGGCCCAAACGCGGTGGGCGCAAGGGAAGAAGTCGGCGAGCACGATGTGCAGCGGAGTGCCACGGTCGGCCGCAGCGGCCCCCAGGGCTCGCAGGTCCTGGACGTTCGCGTCGGTCAGTCTTCGCGCGCCGCAAATCTCGGCAAGCAGCCCCTGATGTTCTCCCGACGCGTCGCCGCGGGCGCCGTCCCGAGCACTCGCCGGTGTCGAGCCAGTCGCTCGCTCCGCGGAAGGGGAGCCGCGGGGCTCCTCATCCATCGCCATACGGACATTTTGCCGAAAGGCGGCAACATACACAGGTGCAATACGGCCGCCCATGTCGCACACCCGCAGATGGTCGACAGAGCAGCAGGGTAGGCCCTCGATGACGGGAGCCCCAAGGGCCGCCCCGGGCTCGACGGGCGACGGACCACTCGCCGGCCGGGTCGGTACGGAAGCAGACAGCGGCGCTTCGGCAACAGACCGCGCGCCGGGTCCTCGCGACAGGAGGTGCTCCTCATGGACTGGTGGATCTGGGTTGTCATCGGGCTCGCCGTTCTGGCCGCGGTGGCGTCCTCGGTGGTCGCGGTTCAGGCGCGCCGCCGTAGCGGCGACGTCATCGCCGGCGGCACCCGGCCGCGCGGTGGCAGGAAAGGCAGGCAGACATGAGCACGTATCTGCGCGCGCGCGAGATCCGCGAGGAGCCGGTGGTCACGCTCGCAGGCGAGGACATCGCCCAGGTCAAGGACATCGTCTTCGACCCCATGCGAGGCACCCTCACCTGCTTCACTCTCAGTGGTCGCGGACTCCTCGCAGGTCCGCTCAAACGCGCACTGCTGTGGAAGAAGGTGCACGCACTCGGCCCGGACGCGGTGATGGTCCGGGACGGTAAGGCCTTGGAGGAGGACGACCAGGCTGCGCGGGAGTCCATCGACGCGCCGGGCGGCGGCCACGTCATAGGCGCCCGCATGATGACCGAGGACGGCACCGTCCTCGGCACGATCACCGACGTCATCATCGAGACCGGCAAGGCCCCCCAAGTGATCGGATACGAAGTCGTTTCGACCGCGCAGACGGGACGAACGCTCTTCCTTCCGGTCATCAAGCCCAGTTCCGTGTCGGAGGAGATGGTGGTTGTACCGGCCTGCACGGCCGATTTCTCGGCCGGAGACGTCGTCGGCCTGCCAGCCGCCGCCGAGGGCCTTCGTCGCCGGCTCGAACAGGAGACATGATGCTGCTCAGTAGCGCTCAAGGACGTGCGGTGGTCGCCGTCTCGACCGCTGAGCAACTCGGGACCATCACCGCTGTCACGCTCGCGCCCTCACCCCCGCACATCTCGGCCGTCCGTCTCAAGACCCGTGGCCGCCACGGTCACGTCATGGCCTGGAGCAACGTGCACTCCTTCGGCAAGGACGCCTTGACCGTCCGGTCGGTGGAGGCGCTGAAACCCGAGAACGAACTCGGCTCCGACGAGGAGGCCCACAGGAGTCACGACCCTCTCGGCAAGCCCGTCCTCGTCGAGACCGGCGAATGCGTGGGAACCATCGAGGACCTCGACTTCGACGAAACGGATGGACGGATCCGTGCGCTGTTTACCGCTGAAGGAGAAATTCCTGGCGACCGGCTCATAGGTGTCGGTAGCTACGCCGTCATCGTCCAGCGGCCCGAATGACCGGTACGGGATCCCCGATCACCGGCGCGACCGCTCCGCACATCCGAGTACCGCTTCACGCGTCCCGTTCCGGGTCGCCTCGCGGGTCCCGGCCGTCAACTCGCCTCCGTCGCCCACAGGCGACCTGGTCCTTGCAGAGCCTCCGTCGGTCCGGCCCTCTGCAACGCCACACGCACGGGCACCTCCCCGCCTACGATGAACCACCGTCACTGGCGCGACCACGTCCGCGTGGACAGGTCGGGCCGTACGCCGCGCTGCGCACGGCCGAGTACGACGGCCGTGGCCAGCAGGCCGACATGGCTGATCGCCTGCGGGAAGTTGCCGAGGAACGAACCGTCGGACGGGTCGATCTGCTCGGGCAGGAGTCCCAGGGGGCTGGCGTAGGAGCAGAGCCGGTCGAAGAGTTCCGTCGCCTCGTCGATGCGCCCCTGTCCGGCCAGATTGTCGGCCATCCAGAAACTGCACAGGAGGAACGCTCCTTCGGGTTCGTCGATGCCGTCCGGTGAGGCCCGGGGGAGGTAGCGGTGGAGCAGACCGCCACCTGCGCCGAGGCGGTCCGCCACCGCCCGGGTGGTGGCGACCATGCGGGGATGGTCGGCGGGTACGACCCGTCGGAGCGGAAGGGCGAGCAGGGAAGCGTCCAAACCGCCGCCGCCCAGGTGCTCGGTGAGGGCTCCCTCCTCCTCGTCCCAGGCCTCGTCTAGGACCCGCGCTGCGAGACGCTGCGCATCCCGGTTCCAGCCCTCCGTGTCGCCGGGCAGATGAAGCATGCGGGACAGGCGTGCCGCCCGGTCGAGGGCCACCTGGCACATGGCGGCCGAGTACGTGAACGGTCGACCCTGCGTGCGTACCTCCCAGATGCCGTGGTCCGGGCGGTTCCACGCGGTGCGGGCCTCATCGGCGAGGCGTCGGAGCTGTCGCCACAGGCCGGGGTCGAGCACTCCCCCTGTCGCCGCCCACTGGAACGCGCAGTCGAGGATCTCGCCGTACACGTCGTGCTGCACCTGGCGAGCCGCGGCGTTGCCCCAGCGCACCGGAGCGGATCCGCGATAGCCCTCCAGTGCCGCGTCCTCGATTTCATGGGGCGGGGCATGTCCGTCGAGGTCGTAGAGGACGAGAGGACGCCCGCTGTCATGGGAGGCCCTCAGTGCCCAGCTCAGGAAGCCTTCGGCCTCCATCGGCAGTCCGATGCGCCGGAGGGCGAAGACCGCGTAGGCGGTGTCCCGGATCCACGCGTAGCGGTAGTCCCAGTTCCGCGTGCCGTGCATGCGTTCCGGAAGGGAGGACGTGGGTGCGGCGATGAGAGCACCGTTCTCCACATGGTCCAGCAACTTGAGGGTGATCGCGGAGCGCAGTACGAGATCGGGGCGGGGGACGTCCCGCACCACGTGAGCGGCCCATCGCCTCCAGACCCGCGTGGTGGCGTCCAGGCCCGTTGCAGGCCGGTCGAGACACTCGGTGCCGCGGCGGGCCCCGTCGCCCCAGGTCAGGGAGACGGTCAGGTCTTCTCCCGGCCCGAGGGTGATCGTGCCCTCCGCACCCGGCACGGGCCGGGAGAACCGGACGTACACGGGAGGCCGTCCCGGACCGCGGAGGACCCACGAGCTCCCGTCCGGGCATACCTCGTCGCCCCAGCGGGGGCTCAGGCGAAAACGGAGCTCGACGCTGCCGTGCACCACGCGCACGTGTCGCAGAAGCTCCTCTTGGTCGGCCCTCGCGTCCTCCTCCAGACGCGCGTCCGGCGCGAGCAGGAAGGCATCGGTGATCTCGACCTCCCCATCCGGACCGCGCATGTCCGTGACAAGCACGCCGGTGCCGGGCACGTATCTCTGGCGGCTCTCGGTCACCCGGGCGGGCGCGATCAGCAGTTCTCCACCTCTCCGGTGGTCGAGCAGGGAGGCGAATAGGGGCACCGAGTCGAAACGCGGGACGCACATGAAACTCACCGCTCCGTCCCTGCCGACCAGGGCGCACGTCCGGCCGTCGCCGACGAGCCCGTGATCGGCTATCGGCAGATAGCCCTGGACACGCGTCAAAGGTCGCCACTCGCCCATGTAAAGCGCCTACCCGGAATGCGCCGGCCGATCGTGGGGTCGAC
Organism: Streptomyces wuyuanensis; assembly: GCF_900103455.1. Lineage (GTDB taxonomy): Bacteria > Actinomycetota > Actinomycetes > Streptomycetales > Streptomycetaceae > Streptomyces > Streptomyces wuyuanensis. Next base: position 74,094 of record NZ_FNHI01000018.1, read on the forward strand.
CCGCTGGGGGTTGTTCAGATCTCAGCCCGGTCAAGAGCGCGGGGCGCCACGTCCGTGGCTGCACGGACATCTGCCACGGCCGCCTGTCAGCCGTGCCGACGCCGTGTCCTCGGCCATCCCTCCTCGTACAGAACCCTACCCACGAACGCGCCTCCGTAGAGGACGAAGCCCACGCCGACGAACCAGGTCTGGACGACCAGGATCGTCCCGACGATGCCGTACGCGACGGCGCTCGCCACGATCAAGGGAGAGAAGACGAGGTGGGAGAGGAGACGAAGGCCGAGCAGGCCGACGGTGCTTGCGAGGGCGCCCGGCAGGAGCGCCTTCCACCCCGTCCGGCCACCGAGAAGGATTTTCTGCGAGGCCCACAGGACCATGAGCGTAATCAGAACGGCACCCGCAGTCCCCTGGAATGTGGTGATGACGCTCTCACTGCGCAGAGGTGTGTTCGTGAACAAGAGCACGTACCCGACGAGCAGACAGAGCCACAGGACGTGAAGCGCCAGTACGCGGGCGTGGGAACTGGCGCTTCGGGCCGGTTCCAGGTCCCACACCTTCTCGTAGCCGGTCTGTACCGCGGCCGCGAAGGTGACGCCGAAGAGCGCAAGAGCAGCCAGGCTGAAGCTCGTCGTCGCCCGCAGGACTCGGCGCGGCGGGGCGAACAGCTGCTGGATCTCGAGCTCAGCCGCCGCCGACGTGCTCAGGGCCCTGCTGAGCCAGTGCGCGAAACCGGCTGCCTGAGGCGGGTCTGCCGCTGCGAGGACGATCATCAGGGGTACCACGGTCAGGAAGCACATCGCCGCGAACCCGAGGGAGCGGTTCATCAACTCCAGGTCACTGCCCCCCTCCCCCGTCCCGCCCGTCATGGAGTTACGGAGCCGTCGGCCGAGCCGTCGGGGCAGGGGTGCGTCTTCGCAGCCTCCGGAGGAATCCATGCGACTCGACTACCACGGTCGGATCGCGTGCCGTTGGATCGACGCGGCGGCTTCCGGCAGCAGGAACAGCGCTGTTGAGGTCCTCGCCTCCGCCCGTCGGCTTGCGGTGCACGTGCCGCCTCGTCAACGTGGATCGAGAGCTGTCCTCCTGCCCAGCACCATCCGCATACAGCGCATGGTACTGCTCCCCCGATGTCACGACCGGGTCCCGTCCGCAGCGCAACGGTTCGTGCTCGTCGTCCGGAAATCGTCTCCGCCCGCCGTTGCCGTGCGGCGACGCGCACGAAGCCGACGGGAGAAGTGGTGACTGCCGGACAGGGCCGTTCGCGGACATTCCCACGCCGGTGAACGCTGCAGCAGCCTGGTCCGTACTGCTCTCTGCGAGCCGTGCCAGCCGCCGTACAGCTTCCGGGCGACATCGACGAACACGAACTCCATGCCGACCGGGAGGCATCATGCGTTCCAACCGACGCGCCGCGGAATCCAAAGTCCCCAGGACCATCGCAGTGATCGTGGCCGTGTGCGCGGTCATCGCCACCGTGCTGATCGTCACACGGGGAGGCGACGACGAGGCCTCAGCCTCACCGACGCCCGCAGGCGCCGCGGCACGCGGCGGCTCCGAACAGTCCGGCGCCGCGGGGTACGGGCACTCGTCCGGCGTCCCCCACGGGACGGGTGCGCAGGAGGATGCGGCGGCTGACGACCCGTCCGGGCAGACCGGGTCCCAGCCGGTGACCGAGGTGGACAAGACGTTCCTGGTCAAGGTGCGGCAGGCCGGCCTGTGGGAGATCCCTGCAGGCCGGCTGGCCCAGACGAACGCCTCCAGCGAAGCGGTCAAGCGCGCCGGCCTGCACCTCATGGACGGCCACAGCAAGCTCGACCAACTCGTACGCGAGGACGCCAAGATCCTGGGCGTCGCGATTCCCGACGAGGCCACGGCCGAACAGCAGGGCTGGGTCAAGCAGATGGAGAATGCCCGGGGAGCCGAGTTCGACCGCCTCTTCGCGAACCTGCTGCGCTCCTCCCACGGAAAGATCTTCGCCACCATCGGTGAAGTCCGGGCCGCCACCCAGAACGATCTCATCCGCCGTCATGCGCGGCAGGCCAACCAGACCGTACTGGATCACCTCGAGGTCCTTGAGGACACCGGGCTGGTCGACCGTGCCACTTTCACCGACGTGGAGACGGCCGTCACCCCTCAGTAGGCCGGCGGCGGACCACCCGCCGGGCGAGGCTGCTGGATCATTCCATGGCACCGTGCAATTCTTCGGGGACGGCGGCGGCCCGTACCGAGGCATGACACCCCCTGCGAGGCGTGGTGGGATTCCGGCTGCGCCGCGGGGGAACGCGCCGCCCCGCCGGCTCCGGACGGGCACTCCGGCTCCTCCCAGGCCAGGGAAGCGCAGTCCGGAGCCGGACTCGCTCAGCGCCCGCCCTGCGAACGAACGCCCGGCGGGGCGCCGGCTACTGCCCCGTGGACACGAACAGCGCCGGATATGTCCCCCGCCCGGACCGATACGGCGCAGCTGCCGACTGCCCGCACCTGGAACTCTCTTTTGCAGTGTGCAACGATGAGGGCGAGGAGGGCCCAGCGGCGACGGGGCCCATGCCGGGAAGCTGGGGCGCTGGCACGGTGACACAGTTCATTCCGGCGCCCGGCCGCGGCTGGCAGCCCTCCTCGCCAAATGGACGACGCCTCTGACGGGCGCCGTCCCCGGCCGGCTCCAGGTGCCTCGGCCATGCTCCGAGGTCTCATCACCGCCACCGGTGTCGGTGCGCCGCCCTCGCCCGGACCGCAACTCGCCGCAGGTAGACAGGACGACGCGCGCCGACGTCGTCCGGGGCGCCCCAACTGCCCGGGCCCTCCCCCCACCACCGGCCAGGACCTGCCCGCGTTGCCCGGCGCGCCCAGGCCCGTCCACGACACTCTGTGAGGCATGTGGTCGGGCTCTGACGACCGTGCGACCGGCAGGAATAGGGTCGCTCCCCATGGGCACCCGCGCCGCGAGCCCGCCGGTCGGAACCAGGCCGACCACCGGGCCAGGGCGTGCCTGCCGCATCACCAAGAGCAAGCCGTCCTTCTGCGAGGATCGTGGGGATGACGTTGTCCGATGCCGTGTATGCCGCCTTGGGAGCAGGGGCTCTGGCTGCGGCTGTGCTGCCGCGGCTGGTGTTCCGTCGTCCCTTGTCCATGCCGATGGTGTTCTTGGCGGCTGGGGTGGCGGTTGCGCTCCTGCCGCTCCCGCTACCGGTGGTGGATCCCGTCGAGGACCGCTTGTGGGTGGAGCACGCGACCGAAGCGTGTGTGGTCATCTCGCTGATGGGTGCGGGTCTGGCACTCAACCGGCCTTTCGGCTTGCACCGTTGGGCTGGAACGTGGCGACTGCTGGGCGCGGCGATGCCACTGACCATGGCAGCGACCACTGCGCTGGCCATCGCTCTGCCGGGCTGGCCGCCGGCCATCGCCCTTCTTGCGGCTGCGGTACTCGCTCCCACCGATCCGGTCCTCGCGGCAGAGGTACGGGTGGGAGAGCCGGCCGATTCCGAGCAGGACGATGACGAAGTGCGCTTCACCCTGACCTCGGAGGCAGGGCTGAACGACGGTCTGGCCTTCCCCTTCGTCCTAGCCGCCGTGGCCATGGCGGCCGTGCCGGGTGCCGGCTGGTCCACGGACTGGTTCGTCGACTGGTTCCTCATCGACCTGCTCGCCAAAGTGGCGATCGGTGTCGCTGCGGGGCTGGTGACCGGCCGCCTGCTGGGCTGGATGTTCTTCCGCGCCAAGCCCTCCGCCGTCCGGCTCTCCGAACATCTGGAAGGCTTCGTGGCCCTGGGAACGACGTTCCTCTCCTACGGCGTCACCGAGCTTGCGCACGGCTACGGCTTCCTCGCCGTGTTCGTCACCGCCTGTTCCATCCGAGCAGCCGAACGCACCCACGGCTATCACAAGGTCCTGCACGAGTTCACCGAGCAGATCGAACGCCTGCTGACCGCGTTCCTCCTCTTCCTTCTCGGCAGTTACCTCGCCGACGGCGGCCTGAAAGCTCTCACTTGGCCCGCCGCCCTGGTCGGTCTCTTGCTCATTCTGGCCGTCCGCCCGACCACCGCGTGGATCTCGCAGACCGGCCGGGCACTCCCATCCCGCGAAAGAATCGTCATTTCCGCGTTCGGCATCCGCGGCATCGGTTCCCTCTTCTACCTGGCCTACGCCCTCGGGCACACGGACAAGTTCGCCGACCACACTCACCAGCTGTGGTCTCTCGTCGCCTTCACCGTCCTGCTCTCGGTCATCCTGCACGGAGCCTCGGCAGCCCCGACCATCAACCGTCTCGACCGGCTCCGCACCACATCGACCCAGCGCTCCTGAAACGTGCACGCCAGGCCCACGACGCGCGCCGGCACGGGCTCGAAACGACCAGGTAGAAGCCTCAGCAGCCGCGCCCCGGAGATACCGACCGCACCCCACCCCCGCGGTCCGGCACTCGGGGCGCGGGCGACCTCATGCTCCGTGCGACGCCGCCCGATTGTGGCCGTAACCCCCTCGCAACGGTGACCGCGAGCCCGAGCCACGCAACCTCGGCGGCGGGGGTCCGGGCGCCCGACACGGCCGCCCCCGACGCCCGCCGCTTCCACCTCCGCCGCGGCCGCCGGGGAACGTCCGTCGGAGCACACTCCGACCTCATCGTCCACCGCCGTACACTCACCCATGACCACCCACCAGCCAGCACAGGGAGCAGCGTGTTCGGACGACGCATCGGAGCGGTCCTGGCCGCCGTCGGGACCGCATTGTCTCTGGCCGGCGCAGGGATGTACGTCCTACCCGGGCCCGGCCTCCCCGTGCTTGCCATCGGCCTCGCCTCGCTCATCACGGGACTCATCGTGATCGCCGCCACCCGCCGCAACTGCCACCAGTCCCCCACCGGAGCCAGGCCCTCATGACCTGGCACTGGATCGGCCTGACCTTCTTCTCCATCACCCTGCTCCCCGCTGGGCTGGCGATGGCCACCGGCCACGTGCCGAAGCGTCTGCGCCCGCGGCTCGCCCCGACGCCACCGCGCGGCTGGGCCGTCCTCGCGCTGTACGCCGCCGCGCCTCTCAACTCGCTCCCCCGCCTTGCCGGCGCCTCACCGACAATCATCTTGGTCGCTACCGCCACCGCGGGCATCGTCGCCACAGCCGGATGCGCGGTCGCGGCCATCGCCTCGCACCGCACAGCAAGCGCTGCGTCATGACGAGGGCACGGTCCTGGGGGCGCACGATCGGATCAGTCAGCCTCTGGTGGACAGCGCTCACGCTCATCCTCTGGCTGCTGAGCCGCACCGTCGGTCAGCCCACGGACCTTCTCCGCTGCTCCGCCTCCGCAGCGCTGCTGGTCACGGTAGGGGAGATCGGAGACTGGCTACGCCGACGATGGCACGCATACCGCACCGCCAGGCGCCGCCAACCTCCAGTCGCCCGGTCTTCCACACCCCAACCGTGACCGCGCCGGTGCAGCACCTCGAACGCACACCGGTCTCCGGGCCTGTACGGCCGACGCTCGTCGAGCTCCCCGCCTGCGGCTGACTCAGGACCTCGGCGTAGGGCCCAGCCCGGGGCGGCGTTGGTTCTCCGGTCCGGTCGACCAGGCGCAGCGCAGGTTGCCGGTCACTGGCAATGTCGGTCGCAGCGCGGAGGCAGCCCCACGACGAGCGGATGGAGCAGGCGCTGGCAGGCTGCCGACGAAGGCGGGCGAAGGAGGGCCGTGCGGCTCAACCGACACCCCAGCGACGAGACCCACCCTCCGTGTCGACAGCCGGTCAGAGAAGCCCTGGCCCCTCGCCCCGGCCGTGATGAGTGCCCGAAAGTCACCCAACCTTGCCGAGATTGCCGTCCACCGGCAATGATTACGTATCCTTGATGCCGGTCCGAGTAGGCCGCGGCGTACTGCTTCCTTCGATCTCCGCGTGTCAGGAATCGCCACGGACGCACCGAGGAACGGAAGAGGCATGACCGAGCCGGAAACGCCAGAGAAGTACCTGAAGGGGTACACCCAGGCCCTGACGAGTGCCTGCGCCACCGGCAGGCGGCTCACCCGCGACGAACTGGATTCGCTGCGGGGCCAGGGAGAACGGGCGGCGGAGACGGGCATCGGCCTGCGTGCTCTGATCCGGGCCCACCTCGCCGCCGCGCAGGCCGTACGCCGCACACTGGCGCCCGCTGCGGCCGACCACCTGCTCGCCGCCGTCGAGCAGGCCGTGGACGCCTTCGCAGAGGGGCATGAGCGAGCACAACGCCTCGCGGTACGCCAGGAAGAGGCGGCGCGCCGGGAGTTCATCGACGACCTCCTCTACGGGCGGAGCGACCTGGGCCGTCTCGCCGAACGCGCCGAACGGTTCGGACTCCTGCTCTCCCGGGCCCACGCGGTCGCCGTGGCGCAGGGCGGCAGTCCGTACGACGACGGTCACCGCGTCACCCGTAGGGTTGAGGCCGCCCTGGTCAGCCGCTTCGGAGACCGTCGCATCCTGCTCACCACCAAGGACGGCCGGCTCATCTGCATCGCGCCGGGCGATCAGTCCGACGTTCTCAACTTCTTCGCCAAGCAGGCCTACGCGGCCACGGGCGGCGGTCGGGTTGCTCTCGGTCGCCCCCACCCAGGTGCGGGAGGAGTCGTCCACTCCTACGAAGAGGCCCTCAACGCCCTCGACCTGGCCGACCGCATGGGTCTGGACGAACCCGTTCTGCATGCGTCGGATCTCCTGGTCTACCCGGTGCTGACCCGCGACCGGCAGGCCATGGCCGACCTCGTACACACGGTCCTCGGCCCTCTCAAGGGAGCTCGAGGTGGAGCCCGGCCGCTGATCGAGACGCTCATCACCTACTTCGACACGGGCTGCGTCTCCGCCGAGGCCGCTCGGCGGCTCTCGCTGAGCGTGCGGGCGCTGACCTACCGACTCGAACGGATCCACAAGCTCACCGGCGCGGACCCGGCAGACCCCGTTCATCGCTACACGCTCCAAACGGCCGTCATCGGAGCCCGGCTGCTCGACTGGCCGAACAAGGAAGTCTGAAAGACCCGAGGCGCAGGCGCCGCCGAGTGGCGAGGTGCCGCCCGCAACGTTGCGCCGACCTCGTCCGGTCGGCCACCCGGGTTGCGGGAACCACGTGGACGCAGGGCACAGGCACGGGGCAGAGCTCTGCGGCCGGGGGCAGTTGACGGGTGCCTTCGCCTCGTGCTGCCGAGAGGTCTTCGGGCTGCTGTTCAACAAGCTTGGCATCCGGCACAGGGGCCCCTGACACGGCGGCTTCGGCACGCGCCTCGGGGATCGCCGCCGGACGGTCGGCTCAGGGGTACGAGCCGGTGTCCGCGTCGCCTCCGCAAGGGCGTGCCGTGTCGTGCCAGCCGGCATCGCGCAGTTTCCTGTTCACCTGTGGAGACCCGTTGACCAGAACCAGTCGAGTGCCCTGGCCCCGCGCGCGGTGTGCGGCCAGGAGGAAGGCGACGGCGCCGTCCTGGTTCACGTCCGTAACGTCGAGCAGGTCGATTTCCAGCTCCTCCGGCCGGTCACGCAGTGCACCCATCAGTTGGCTCGTCGCCTGCTGGACGTTGCGCAGGTCGATCAAGCCGTGAAGGTGCACGCGGTCGACCGGCTCGTTGGCGGGCGCATTGCGGAGCGAGCCGAACCACCGGCTCCAGGATCGCGAAGAGCTCCGGCATCGAGGCATGGGATGGCTCCGTGGGTGGAGAAACGTGCCCGACCGGGTCCCGCCGCCCTTTCACTGCGGGAGGCGCACCCGGGTCGGCTGAAAGGGTGATCCGGCACCCGACCCGTCACGGCGGTCTCGAGGCCCTCGTGGGCTTCGCCCTCCTGACCGCCACGGTCTGATCCTGCAGATCGCCGTACTCGTCGGGAGGGCCTTCCGTCGATCTGCTGCGGTACGCCGAGTCCTACTTCCACGAGGGGCATGCCCTAACCTCCCTCGCCGCGAGCATCCGGTACACCGCCGCTCCGGCGGAGCGCGGCCGTGGCGCTCAGTACACGGAGGTGCGGTTCTCAGCCGCTCTCCCCGCCCCGCTCGAGGACTTCGCTGCGGTTCTCGACCAGCGCTGAGCACAGCGCAAGGACCCACGACATCTTCCGGGTCTATGTGGAGGATCACGGCAGAAGCGACCTTTGAACCTCCGAATGCCGAAGTGTGACAGCCACACCACGCGACCGTCACTGCCCGGATACGGCAGCCTGACCGATCGAAACTCTGCCGGGTTCCGGAATTCCTCGCTCAACACACGCCCGTTTCCCGTGCTCAGAGCGCCACCCACGAACCACGCAGCAGCGACGTCGCAGCTCACAGCGCCTGAAGCGAAGGCGCGATCCCGAGCGCGACCACGTTCGGGTTACGGCCGATGACGTTCGGTATGCGGATGGGGAGCTCCGGATAACGTTCTAGTCACGCTCGCTGGCCATTTTCGCGGTTACTCATCGTTATGTGATTCACCTCACCCAAAGATTCGCAAAGGCCGTGTTAGAACTGCGCAACTCCGCAACTCGGCCTTGCGTCGATGCGGAGCGCGTCGGCACCCGTCGGCGCGGCACGACCAGGGCGCTCAGGTTCGAGTCCGCGAACCGAGGCGCCCCGGGTCGCCGATCGGACAACGGCGTTCGCTCCAAGACCGCACACCATCCGGCGCAACGTCCCGTGCGCCGGTCCTGCGCCACGAGGTAGCCACAGTGTCACTCGACTCCATGACCGAATCCGTCGACAAGGCAGTCAGCGGGTTCTTCGAACCCATCGCCGGCTGGCTCGGAGACGTCGTCTTCTACTCCGTACCGGTCGCCGGGACGGAACTCCCCCTGATCGTCGCCTGGCTCGTCGTCGCCGGACTGGTCTTCTCCACCTGGTTCGGCCTGGTCCAGATACGCAAGTTCCGACTCGCCGTCGACGTGGTGCGCGGGAAGTACGACGAGAAGGGGTCGGCCGGTGAGGTCAACCACTTCCAGGCCCTGACCGCGGCCGTCTCCGGCACCGTCGGCCTCGGCAACATCGCCGGTGTCGCCGTCGCCGTCTCCATCGGTGGTCCCGGCGCGACCTTCTGGATGATCCTCTGCGGTCTGCTGGGCATGGCCACGAAGTTCGTCGAGGTCACCCTCGGTGTGAAGTACCGCGAGGTCCACCCCGACGGCACCGTCTCCGGCGGCCCGATGCACTACCTCCCCAAGGGCCTGGCCGACCGCTTCGGCAAGAACGGCAAGAGCCTCGGCAAGGTGCTCGCCGTCCTGGCCTCCTTCATGATCCTGTTCTTCGGCCTCTTCGGCGGCAACCTCTTCCAGGTCAACCAGAGCTACGCGCAGCTCGTCTCCGTCGCCGGCGGCGAGAACGGCGCTCTCGGCTCCTCCGCCGGCGCTCTCTTCTTCGGCATCCTCATCGCGGCCCTCGTCGGAATCGTGCTCCTCGGCGGCATCCGCTCCATCGCCAACGTCACCAGCAGGCTGGTCCCCGCCATGGCGGGCATCTACATCGCCGCCTGTCTGGTCGTCATCCTCGTGAACGTCACGGCCGTACCCGACGCGGTCGTCACGATCGTCGAGGGCGCGTTCAACCCCGAGGGCGTCGCCGGAGGTGTCCTCGGCGCACTGATCATCGGTTTCAAGCGCGCCGCGTTCTCCAACGAGGCCGGTCTCGGCTCGGCCCCGATCGCGCACTCCGCGGTGAAGACCAAGCACCCCGCGAGCGAGGGCCTGGTCGCCCTGCTGGAGCCCTTCATCGACACCGTCATCATCTGCACCATGACGGCCCTCACCATCGTGATCGCCAACCCGGCGAGCTGGGCCGAAGCGCGTGCGGGTGAGTCGATCGGCGGCGTCACCATCACCTCGGACGCCTTCGGCACCGTGCTGCCCTGGTTCCCGTACATCCTCACCATCGCGGTGCTGCTCTTCGCCATCTCGACGGTGCTGACCTGGGGCTACTACTGCCTCAAGGCCTGGACGCACCTCTTCGGGCGCAGCAAGGCCAGCGAGATCACCTTCAAGGTGCTCTACACGCTGTTCGCCGTCGCCGGCTCCCTGCTCACGCTGCAGACGCTGATCGACATGGCCGACGCGGTCCTCTTCATGCTGGCGGTCATCAACATCATCGGCCTCTACCTGCTCGCACCGATCGTCAAGCGGGAACTGAACTCCTTCATGGAGTTCGTCCGCGCCCGCAAGGCCGGCGAGACGGACGACGCCGACGACGACCAGGAGCCGGTGAAGACCACCGTCTGACCCCTCGCGGCCAGGCTCCTCGGGGGCCGCATGCGCTCGCGCCTTGCGCATGCGGCCCCTTCACACACGTAACCGCAGGTGGGGCGCTGCCTGGTGGCGGCGGCCCACTTCTGGATAGGGTGTAAAGAACGCGTCAAGGGACGCGGGGTGTGCCGGGAAGTCTGGTCGGCGTCAAGGGTGCAGTGTGCCCGCTCCATCGACGGCCCGGAGGCCCCATCTCATGTCAGACGCCCCGCGTCAGCGCACCTTCCTCGGTCTGCTCCCCCTGCCCGAGCGCAACGCCGTGGCCGAGGCCCTGCGCACCGAGACCATCGGCGGCCTGGTGCTGCTCGCCGCGGCAGTCGTCGCCCTCGTATGGGCGAACACCCCGTGGAGCGGCGTCTACGAACAGATACGCGCATTCCACTTCGGCATCCCCGCCCTCGGCCTCGACCTGTCCGTGGGCCACTGGACCGCCGACGGACTGCTCGCGGTCTTCTTCCTGGTCGCCGGCATCGAGCTCAAACGCGAGCTCGTCGTCGGCGAACTGCGCACCCCCGCCACCGCCGCCCTGCCGGTGATCGCGGCGGTCTGCGGGATGATCGTGCCCGCCGCACTGTACGCGGCCGTCGCCGCCTCCGGCGGGGGTTCACTCAACGGCTGGGCGGTGCCGATGGCCACCGACATCGCCTTCGCGCTCGCGGTCCTGGCCGTGCTCAGCACCCATCTGCCCGCCGCGCTCCGCGCGTTCCTGCTCACGCTCGCGGTCGTCGACGACCTCGGCGCGATCCTGATCATCGCGGTCTTCTTCACCAGCGATCTCAACTTCCTGGCTCTCGGAGGTGCCTTCGCCGGTCTGGTCGTGTTCTACGCCCTCCAGCGCCTGCGGGTCAGGGGCTGGTGGTGGTACGTGCCGCTCGGCGTCGCCATCTGGGCGCTGATGTACAACGGCGGGGTCCACGCCACGGTGGCAGGCGTCGCCATGGGCCTGATCCTGCGGACCACCCGCGACAAGGGCGAGGACGCGTCCCCCGCCGAGCGCGCCTCACACCTGCTGCACCCGGTCTCGGCGGGAGTGGCGGTGCCGCTGTTCGCCCTGTTCGCCGCCGGTGTCGGCGTCTCCGGTGCGGCCCTGGGCGAGGTGTTCACCCGGCCGGAGCCACTCGGGGTGGTGTTGGGCCTGGTCGTCGGCAAGACCCTGGGAATCTTCGCCGGCACGTACCTCGCAGCACGCTTCACCCGCGCCCGCCTGAACCCGGACCTGGCCTGGGCGGACGTCCTCGCGCTCGCCGTACTGGCCGGGATCGGTTTCACCGTCGCCCTCCTGATCGGCGAGTTGGCCTTCCCCGACCCCGCCCAGGCCGAGCACATCAAGGCGGCGGTCCTGGTCGCATCACTGATCGCCGCGGGCTTCGCCGCCCTGTTGATCAAACGCCGCAACGGCATCTACCGGCGCCTCTACGAGGAGGAGACGCGCGACGACGACGCCGACGGCATCCCGGACATCTACCAGCGAAGCGGTTCCGGTGCCTCCGGGGGCGGAACCGTCAGGTGAGGAGGCGCCTCATACGCGCTCAGAACCTGGCAGGGCCGTGTCCCTTGGTGACCACGGACGACGAGGCGCCCACCGCGGCCCGGATGCCGGCCGAGCAGCGGCTCCCCGCACTCCTGGTGCTCGACACCGACGGACTGCCCCACGCCGTGATTCCCGGTTCTCAACTCATTCGTGAACTCGTGCCCCCTATGCGCTCGAAGTCCCGCTGCTCGCTGCCGTCGTCGACGAGCGACGCCATGCAGAGGCCGCGGAGCGCGTCAGCCGCCTCACCGTTGCGGAATGACCCCGACGTCCCTCTATTGGCCGCCCGTCGTCGGCCCTGACGCCCACCCCACGGAGGTGCCGCGCTCATGGCTCGTGTACGCAGTCCGTTGGTCGCTGCCATCGAACGGGAGGGAGATCGGGTGACCATGCCCGGCTCGGTCTCTGCCGCACGGCTCATGCAGCACTTCATCGGGCAGAGACCGTGAACGGCCCCGCTTCGGTGCTGACGGTCGCGATCGTGATCGCCGCGTTGGTGATCAGGACTGCTCTCGCGGAGATGCGGCGGCCTGGAAGTGCCCGTACCCAATGGGCCTTCGCCACCAACGCCCGAGCTCTCACCGCGGGCGCACTGACCACAGCCGTGCTGGGTGTCATCGCCATGCAGACCTACGGCTGCGGCGCCGCGGCATGGGCAGTCCTCGCAGGCGCCCTGGTCGCACTCATCGTGGACAGACGGCCATCCGGGGAGTGACTCCGCATCCACATTCGCGTTAGCCTCTAACTGTTGATAGCGACTAACACTTGGGGTGGACATGTCCTCTGTGGTGATCGCCGGGGCCGGGCCCACGGGCCTGGCCCTGGCCTGCGGTCTCGCGGCTTCGGGTGTCCCGGTCCGGATCGCGGAGAAGCGCGACGAGCCCGCAACCACCTCACGGGCACTCGGCCTCCAGCCGCGCGGAGCCGAGGTGCTCGACCGGCTCGGCGCCCTGGCCGACCTGCCCGAACGTTCCGTACGCATCTCCCGGGTGGTCACCCACGTGGACGGCAGGCAGATGGCCAGCCTGCAGGTCGGTCGGCCCACGAAACTGGTGACGCGACCCGGCCTGCTCATGTCCCAGACCGAGGTCGAAGCAGTCCTGCGACAGCGGCTGAGCACGCTGGGGGTCGAGGTCGAGTGGGGCAGGGAACTGCTCTCCGTCACCCAGGACGATTCCGGCGTGACCCTGTCGTTTCCGGGGGAACAACTCCGGTCGGCCTGGCTGGTCGGGTGCGACGGCGCCCACAGCCTCGTGCGCAAGGCGGCGGGAATCGACTTCCCCGGCGTCTCCGTCATCGAGAACTTCCTGCTGGCGGACGTGCAGGCCGATCTGCCCCTACCGTCCGACACGGTGTCCGTGTGGCTCCGGGCGGACAGCATGCTCGGCGCCTTCCCGCTGCCGGGCGACCGCGTCTGGCGCCTCATGGCCCCTGCGCGTCCGGGCGCCACAAGTCCCGGAGCCGACGGCACCGTCGACGAACTCACGCGGCAACTCCGCAACCATGCCGGCCTCGACCCCTCGGTCGTGGGAAGAGTGCTCTGGTCCTCGACGTTCCGCATCCATCGCCGGCTGGCCTCCACCTACCGGCGCGGCCGAATCCTGCTCGCCGGCGACGCCGCCCACATCCACAGTCCGTTCGGCGGCCAGGGAATGAACACCGGGCTCGGAGACGCGGAGAACCTCGCCTGGAAGCTGGCCATGGTCATGCACGGCGCGGCCCCCGGCGCGCTGCTGGACACGTACGAAGCCGAACGCCGGCCCATAGCCCGCGAGGTCCTGGCCTCGACGAGTTCCCTCACCCGCATGGTGGTCGGCGACACCCCCCTCGCCCGGGCCGCACGGGACCGCGTGTTCGTACCGCTGATGAACCGACCACTGGTGCAGAGGCTCATCTGGGAGCAGTCGTCACAGCTGAAGATCCACTACCGTCGCGGCCCCCTGGGCGCGCGGCTCACCGAGCGATGGGCTCTCGGCACCGCGCGGGCCGGTGACCGGGTGCCCGACGTGCCGTGCACGCGTCCTGACGGCTCCCCCACCCGCCTCCACGCCGAACTCGGAGCCCGCTGGGCACTTCTGCTTCCCGCACTCGGCGACGGGGAGGCGTACCGTGCGGTGGCCGCGCGCCACCTCGGGCCGGACATACCCCTCACTCCCCTGACCCCCTCCACAGCGCCGTCCCGTCACGTCACACTGGTGAGGCCCGATGGGCACATGGCCTGGCGGGGCAACTCCACGGCCTCGCTCGACGCCTGGTTCAGCACCAGGCTGGGCACCACGAGGCACCACACCCCGGAGAACGAGGACACATGAACGGCCCGGCGACACCACCCGAGAGCCTGCGCGCACGCAAGAAGGCACACACGCGCAGCACCATCCAGGCGGAGGCCCTGCGCCTGTTCCTGAGCCAGGGCTACGAGACCACCACCGTCGAACAGATCGCCCGTGCCGCCGGCGTGTCGAGCATGACGTTCTTCCGCCACTTCCCCACCAAGGAGTCCGTCGTCGAATCCGACGACTACGACCCGCTCATCGTCCGGCTCATCGAGCGGCGACCGCCCCAGGAGCACCCGCTGACCGCTCTCCACCACGCCCTCGCAGAAGGCCTGGCCGCCGTCTACACCACGGACCGGGAGGCACTCCTCGTCCGCACCCGTCTCATCCTGAGGACTCCGGCGCTGCGCGCCCGCCTCCGGGAGAACCAGCACGCAACGGAACAGATGCTGACCGCCGCCCTCGCGGCGCGCTCCGGTGGGGAACCCGACCTCTCCCTGAGGGTCTACGCCTCCGCCGCCCTCGCCGCGCTCACCACCACCCTGGCCGTGTGGGTGGACGGAGACGGCGAGGGCCATCTGCCCGCCCTCGTCGACGAGGCCTTCCTGGCCCTGTGCCCGTAGGCGACAGGCCGACGGAACATGGAACTTGGGTGAGCTTGTTCGTCGCTTCGACGGATACCATCGACGTGGTGGTCATGCCGCCGCGGCGGCCTCGTAGTCAGCGGGACAGCCCTTGGCCGCGGCTCTTGTGCAGCCGGCAGTTCTACCGGCCCGCATGGTCAGCTTTCGATCGAGCGGACCGCTTGCCTCTGTTTCCACCTGCTGATCACCGCGTATGAGCCGCGTGGGCGTGCGGGGGGTCCTGAGCAGCTACGTGCGCCGCACAACGATGCGATTCGAAACAGTCCGTCGCTCGCCATGAAACCCCCCATATGCCCTCGTCATGCAGAGGCATGAGGTTTGCGCGCGACGTGATGATTGGCGGCATGGACGTCAACGAAGTACTGCTGCCCGGGGTGGGGATGCGCTATGAGTTCGCCACCCGCGATGGGGACCGGATGAGCGTCGTCGCCCTCCGGTCGGGCGAATTCGAGCTGATGGCCTATGAGGGCGTGGATGCGGACGAGGCGAGGTTCGTATTCCGGCTGACCCGTGAGGAGGCCGACATTCTCGCCGAGATTCTGGGGGCCCCGCGTATCGCCGAGCGGTTCGCCGATCTGACCAAGGAGGTGCCAGGGCTGAGCGCCGGGCAGATCGAGGTCCGTGCGGGCGGGCCCTTTGTGGACCGTCTGCTGGGGGAGACCAGAGCCCGGACGCGGACCGGTGCATCGATCGTGGCGATCGTACGCGGCGAGGAAGTGATCCCCTCCCCGGGGCCGACGCAGGTGCTGCGGGCGGGGGATGTGCTGGTGGTGATCGGAACCCATGACGGGATTGCCCAGGTGGAGCAGATCATCCAGGCTGATCAATGAAGGTCTCGGTCGCCCTGCTGCTGGAGCTGGGGATCATCCTGGCAACGCTAAGTCTGCTCGGGACGCTGGCCCGGCGTTTCACGCTCTCGCCCATCCCGCTCTATCTCCTGGCGGGTCTGGCCCTGGGCGAGGGGGGCATCGCCCCGGTTCCGGCCGCCGGTGCGTTCGTGGAGACCGGAGCAGGCATCGGGGTGGTCCTCTTGCTTCTGGCGCTCGGTCTCGAGTTCACCGTGCCGGAGTTCGCCGCCAGCCTCCACCGCCATCTGCCGTCCGGGGCAGTCGACCTTGTGCTGAACGCGACACCGGGAGCCGTGGCGGGATGGCTCCTGGGCCTGGACGCCACTGGGATCCTGACCCTGGCGGGCGTGACCTACATCTCCTCGTCAGGCATCATCGCCCGGCTACTGAGTGACCTGAAGCGCCTGGGCAACCGGGAAACACCGGCCGTGCTCTCCGTACTGGTGCTGGAAGACTTCGCGATGGCCGCCTTTCTCCCGCTGCTCGCGGTCGTCGCCACCGGCGGCACCTGGCGGCAGGCACTGCTGGGAGTCCTGCTGGCCCTCGGCGCGGTTCTGGCCGCGCTCGCCGTGTCGTACTGGTGGGGACACCACATCGGGCGGATGCTCCTGCATCTGCGTCCGGACGCCGAACAGTTGCTGCTGCGGGTGCTCGGCGTCACGCTGATCGTCGCCGCGGTCGCCGAGGCGGCTCATATCTCCGCCGCGGTAGGAGCATTCATCGTGGGACTGTCACTCACCGGTGAGGCGGCCGACCAGGCACGGCAGGTGCTGAGCCCGCTGCGGGACCTGTTTGCCGCCGTCTTCTTCCTCTCCATCGGCCTCTCGGTCAAGCCGGAGACGCTGCTGCCGGTGCTTCCCGCCGCCGTGCTGCTGGGGCTGGTCACGGCACTGACGAAGATGGCGGCAGGCTGGTACGCCGCACGACGGGAGGGCACGGGGCGCCGGGGCCGGCTGCGGGCCGGTACCGCACTCATCGCACGCGGCGAGTTCTCCCTCGTCATGATCGGTCTGGTCGGGGTGCGGCAAGACCGGCTCGGCGCTCTGGCCGCCGGATACGTCCTGCTGCTCGCCGTAACCGGCCCGGTTGTCACCCGTTTCGCCGGGACTCGCCCGGCGCCCAGCGCCGGTACAAGCAGGCAGGTGCGCACCGGCGGCGAAAAACTGGATCTCCGAGGAGAACACCCGGCTGGTGGCCAACCCCCTCGCCAACCTTGACGACCTCGACGAGTGCGATGGGTGGACACGGCACCGGCTCCGACACGGTGCCGTGACGCACGATGCGGAGGACGGCACCTCAACACCGGCGTTGCCGCCCCATTCCTGCCATGCCTTCGTGCGAACCCTGGGGGTACGCACGGCGTCGACGCCGTCGCCCGGCAGGCCGCCGAGCCCCGACCCTGCGCCCCGGCGCCCCGGCGCCGAAGGTGAGTACGGGCGCTCAGGGCTTCAAGAGGAGGATCTCCCCGGCGGACCGGCAGCCGCCACGCCAACCTCAGCGAACCACGTGAACGCCTGACGGCACCGGGAATCACCTGGATCCCGAGCGCCGCGGAGCCGTTCTGGTGCCGGACCGCACGGGCCTCGGAGGGCGAAGGGGTTCCGGGGCCGCTGGTTGCCCGCCCCGGAACACCGTTGTTCAGCGTCCGGCGGAGCCGCCGAGGCGCTTGATCTTCTCGAATGGGTAGGCCCCTACGGTCACCACGACCAGGCCGTAGAGCGCGAAGGCCACGAGTCCCCAGGTGGAGACCGACATGCCACCGTCACTCAGGATGACGCTGCCGATCGGCACCAGCGGAGCGAAGCTCAGCGCGGCGGCCCCGGTGCACCAGAACGCCACCAAGCCGTTGGCCCGCTTCCGCAGCGCGGGATCGGACTTCACCGCTGCAGGGACCTCGTACCCGTCGGATCTGTCGCAGACCTTGCCGCGATAGCCGACACGGGCCGCCAGGAGACTGACCACGCCCAGCAGGAGAAAGCAGCCGAAGATGAAGATGTAGGCCATGCCTGCCCCACTCGTCGTTGACTAGCGGATGTACTTGATGATGAAGGCGATCGTCATGTTGGCGGCCTTGTTCTTGACCCAGCCCGGCAGGAACTTCCAGACCACACCGCCGATCTCGCCGCCGAGGCAGCCGATGACGGCGTTCCGGGCATAGGACTTCTTGCTGGACGCCTTGCCCGCCGCGATGTCACTGAGCACCGAGGTCGGAATTCCGGCAAGCGCCCCCTTCGCGCACCATGCCGCAGCACCGATCGCGGCCGCGGCGATCGGGAAGGCGAAGCCCTTGGTCTTCATGCCCTTCTCGATCTCGGCGAGAGCCTCGGGGCCCATCTCCTTCTCGATGAACTCGCGCTGCCCCTGAGTGAGCGGTGGGGCCTTCGACTCGGCCCCGACGGCCACGGCGCCGGTCGTCCCCCGAGCGGCGTCGGCTGCCGTGGCGGTGGGAGCCACGGCGACGAGCAGAACACCGCTGGTGACAGCGGCGATCCCGGCCAGCGATATACGGCGCATGATGGTCTTGCGCATCGTTGATTCAATCCCCAATGGCAGATATCCGCCTCCAGGTCAGGGAGGCGGGCCCTCGACCATCACCCTCGGCACGGGGAAGATGATCACCGAAACAGACCCTGGCATCTCACAAAGGGGAGGTAAAGAAGGATCTTGCATGAAGAGAGTCACAGGTGCCGGTCGGAACCTCGCGAACCCATTCGGCATCCCCCTCCGTGACCGCAATCGGAACCCTGCGAGGCGCAAGGGATGTCGGGTAGGGCGCTGGACACATTCCGAGGGGTGTGCGCTGTGCCGGGCAGCGCCACTGAAGTCACCCGGCCGGTGATCAGCCCTCACCGGGGGGCGGATGACGGCCGGATGTTCGCCTCCCCGGCGGGCCTCAGTCGAGCCACACCGCGCGGGTGCCGGACGGCGGTGGCACGCGAATCATGAGCCGGCCCGCAGGGCGGCAAGAGACGGCCCGAGCCCGTGCCGACCCGCACCCTGGACGCTTCGGCTGCAGACCGAGCGCCTGCGGTCGATCCAACAAGCCAGACACTCCCCACGGCCGGCCCGGGGCGAGCCGGCCGTATCGAGGGCGAAGGTTCAGTCGTCCTGGCGGCGGCGGACGACCATCGGCACCCGGATGGGATGTGCCATGGAGGCGGTGGCCTCGGTCGGCGGTTTGCTTCCGGGGACGGAGCGCAGCTTCCAGCGGGGCAGGATGGTGGCGAGGATGATGGTCGCTTCGAGCCAGGCGAATTTGTCACCGATGCACTTGCGGTTGCCGGCGCCGAACGGGGCGACATGGTGGCGGGGGCGGTCGGCTGACCGCTCGGGCAGCCAGCGGTCGGGGTCGAAGCGGTCCGGGTCCGGATACAGGTCCGGGTCGCGGTGCATGGCGTAGGGGCTGAAGAGGACCTCGGTCTCGGCGGGAAGTTCGTAGCCGCCGATGGTGACGGGTTCGATGGTGCGCCGCATGAGTGTGGTGACCCCGTGGAGCCGGATCACCTCGTCCAGGACCCGCGTGATGGCGGGCAGGTTCCGTACGTCGGCGAAGGTGACGGGCCGATCGCCGACGGCCCCTCTGATCTCCGTGAGGATTTCCTCTTCGACGTCAGGCCGCTGACCGATGTGGTAAATGGCCCAGGCGAGCGTGGAAGCGGTCGTCTCACTCCCGGCGAAGAGCATGGTGGCGAGTTCGTCGCGGACCTCTTCGTCGGTCATGCCGGCGCCGGTCTCGTCCCGTGCGGAGACCAGCAGAGAGAGCAGGTCCGTGCGGTTCTCGGGGTTGGAGGCGCGGGTGGTGGCGATGACCTCCTCGATCACGGCGCGCATCCGGGAGGCCGAGCGGTCGAAGGACCTCCAGATGGGGAGCCCGTCCAGGGCTTTGGGAGCGAGGGCCCGGCGCAGCATGGTGCGGAGGATGATCGGAAGGTCTTCGCGGACGGACTCGACTGCGGGACGGCCGATGTCGGCGCTGAAGATGGTCGCGGCGAGGGTCTCGATCGTGAAGCTGCCCGCGACCTCGGCTGCATCGATGGTCTGGCCGTCGCTCCAGGAGTTCGCCAGCATCCGGGAGCGCTCGGACATGACGTGGGCGTAGCCCTCGAGGCGCTCCTTGTAGAACATCGGCTGGATGAGGCGCCGGTTGCGGAGATGGGTTGCACCTTCGGAGTTGCCGATGCCGTTGCCGACCAGCGGCCTCAGCCGGTCGAAGAGCCGGCCTTTCCTGAAGTGCTTCCCCTTCTTGACGAGGACTTCGGTGATCGTGTCGGGGGTGGTGACGACGACGACGGGCATGGTGCCGATGTCCAGGCGCAGGACGGGCCCCTCGGTGTGGAGAGCCCTGAGCACTCCCAGCGGGTCACGCAGCATGCGGGGCACGTGACCGAGGCCGGGAACGCGGCCCTTCGCCCGGGGTATGGAATCCAGTGACACGTCGGGTCCTCTCGCGAGACGGTCTCGCGCCGGTGCTGGGCTGCCCCGGCGTGAAACGGGTGGGGGGGATGGTCGGTTGCGCGCGATCAGTCGAGCCAGCCGGAACGATCCAGTCCGGCGCATAATATTCGTGCTTGATCGTTTTTCAACAGAGCGCCGAGCGATGCCAGTTCGCTTGCTCGCGGCCCCTGCCCGACGCTGGTTCGCGGACCGACTCATGCCGGCGCTCGCGTACTCTTCTCCGCGACGCTCCAGAAGCTCTCTGATCGCCGAGAACTGCAGGGGGTGAAGCGGGAGATCATGCAGCGCCCGGTGCGGGCCGTGCATATGGGCGAGCTCCCACGTGGATCGCGGACGAGGGCGACATCGCGATCAATCGGCAGTCGCCGCGGCGCTTCTGGGCTCCCCGAGCAGGCCGCTGCCGTAGATGCATACGTAGTCACGGAGGCGCATCAGGGACACCGGAGTCTCACCCTGCGGCGGGCCGTGTTCGTCCTTCGCGGCTCCAGGGACCAGGACACCGAGACGCCCCTCCACCAGCAGGCTCGGTCCAACGTCGGCGAAGGTGACCGTTTGACGACTTAACTGTCCTGCCATGAACGACCTTTGATGGCTTGTCGGGCACTCTTGCGCGGAAGATATGCTGCCCTCTGCGCTGCCGATCTTGCTCACTGGGGACCGGCGGCCGGGGACCGCTTCCCGCGGTCCGCAGTGACGTTCATGAGTGCCCCGGCCGGCCTTCGTGACAGGGGTGCTCTCAATCACCGGAGGCCCCGTGACCACCCCATCCCCGATATCCGCTGACGGCCTCATGCCCCCGCCCGGGTGCCCAGCCCACGGCATGGCCCAGAACGGCCTCGTGCGGTTGCCGGAGATCACCGACCCGGCCAGGACCTACGAGGGGCTCCGCAAGCAGTACGGTCCGGTCGCACCGGTCCTCCTGCACGGAGACATCGAGGCCTGGATGGTCCTGGGGTATCGGGAGAACCTGGAGGTCATGCGGACTCCGAAGTTGTTCAGCCGGGACTCCCGGCTCTGGAACGCCTTCATCGAGAACCGCGTGCCGGCGGACTCGCCCCTCCTGCCGATGGTCGCCTGGCAGCCCTTGTGCGTGTTTGCCGACGGCGAAGAGCACGCCCGCCTGCGTGGCGCAGTCGTGGACGGCCTCTCGCAGTTCAATCGGCGCGGCATGCGCAAGTACGTCACTCACTACACCCGTCAACTCGTCGCGGGTTTCGGGGCCGGCGGCGCCGCAGACCTCGTCCGGAACTACGCCGAGCCGCTGCCGATGCTCGTGGTCAGCCGCCTGCTCGGCATGTCGCCGGACAAGGGCCCGCTCCTGGTCGAGCCGACGCTCGACCTGCTGCGCGGCAGCGAGACGGCAGCCGCCAGCAACGCCGTCGTCACCCAGGTGCTCCAGGACCTCGTCGCCTACAAGAAAACGGCCCCGGGCGACGACCTGGCCTCACGCCTCATCCAGCACGAGTCACAGCTCACCGACACCGAAGTCGTCGAACACCTTCGTCTGACCCTGGTCGCCGCGCATCAGGGGACGGTCAATCTGATCGCCCACACCCTGCGGCTGATCCTGACCGACCGCCGGTTCCGCGGGAACCTCTCCGGCGGCCACATGACCCTGCCCGACGCGCTGGAACAGGTCATGTGGGACAACCCCAGCATCGGCACCATTCCCGGCCGGTGGGCAACGTCCGACACGACGATCGGCGGTCAGCACATCAGAAAGGGCGATCTGCTCATGCTGTGCATCGCCGCCGCCAACGTGGACCCCGAGCAGCGCCCCGACGTGAGCGTGCCGATGCACGGAAACCGCTCACACCTCGCGCTCAGCGCCGGCCCTCACGAGTGCCCCGGCGGTGACATCGGCCGCGCCATCGCCGACACCGGCATTGACGAGCTCATGTCGATCCTGCCCGACATGACCCTTGCGGTCCCGGAGACCGAGATCGGCATTACCTCCAACTGGCTCACCACCCGGCCGGACGCCCTGCCGGTCCGGTTCACCCCGCCACGCTCCCTGGGCGACCTCCACCCGGCGCAGGGAGCCCCAGTCGCCGCTCAGCCGCTGCCCGCGGCCGCGGCCTCTCCCGCCGTGCCGTTCCCGCAGCCTCCCGCAGCGGTGCCTGCACGGCCGCGGTCCTGGTGGCGCTCGCTGCTGTCCCGATAGCAGCCCGGTTGCGGCACGACGGGACGTGATCACCAAGTGCGGTCCAGGAAGTGAAGGTGGAGCGGCACAACCACTGCTCTCGTCACCATCGCTGTCCGCGTCGGCCCCCGTTGCTGTGGCACGCCCCCTCGCGGAAGGGGTCGTCGTGCCGCTCGTCGTGATGCGCCTGATCACACCACGTGCCGCCCGCCGCGGGTAGGCGGGCACACGGCAAGGCCGCGGGCCCTGTCCGACTCGGTGAGTCGGACAGGGCCCGCTGTCAGGCG
This sequence comes from Streptomyces wuyuanensis, assembly GCF_900103455.1. Taxonomy (GTDB): domain Bacteria; phylum Actinomycetota; class Actinomycetes; order Streptomycetales; family Streptomycetaceae; genus Streptomyces; species Streptomyces wuyuanensis. The sequence continues at coordinate 96,473 of NZ_FNHI01000018.1, forward strand.
ACCGTGACCTGGGGACACCACGCCTGCCGCGGCGTACGCTCGTCAGCAGAGGGCTCATGGGCGGCATCCCCACGGCCTTCCGGGCCGCCCTGCGGAAGGCTGCCGGTCAGGTCGGACACCACTCGCGGGCACTGGTGCTGACCACGCACGGGCATCCCGGCCACGTCGGCAACAACGATCTGGCCGACGAGTTGGGTGTGCCCGCCGAGCACTACGTCCCCGCCCCGACGTGGACCAGATGCGCGACCCGGCATCGTACTGGCTGCGGTCGTTCGACCGCATCACCGGACTGGCTCCACTGCCCGCGTCACCGGCCGCCCTGGCCGAAAAGGTGGTGCAGATCTGTCGGCCCACGAAGCCCTTCTGCGGCACAACCCGGACCTACGAGGAGCGACCGCGGAGCGGTTCCGGATCGGGTCGCTTCGGTTCACCGGCTGGACCTTCGTCAACGGCGCGGTCCGCGTACTGCGCAGCGACGGCCACCGCGCCGGGCATGTGATCGTGCACCTCGGCGATTGCAGAGTCCTGCACCTGTCCGACGAAGGCAACGGGGCCTGGGGCGCGATGGCCGACGCCGACCAACTCAAGATCCAAACCGTGCTCGGCGCGGTCGCCGTCCTCTTCGAGGAGAAGCAAGCCACGATCCTCACCGACGGACACAGCTTCGCCCTGCGCCGCGGCGCTTCGGCCGGTCACAGACCGGTGACCTCCCGGGCCCTCTTGAGTACGGAGTCGATCGCGTCCACCCCGGCGTTGCGCCGCCGTTCGCGCGCGGCCCGGTCCGCCGGCACCAGCCGCGCGGCAACTTGCACGGCGTAGGCGTCCGGGTCGCCGAAGGCGGACCGCGGGTGCTCTCCCGTATCCGCGCAGTGCGCCGTGAGCTCCTTGACCGCCCGGAGCACGACCGCCCGGTCCACGCCCGGCTGCATGGCCAGCCGTACCTGGAAACGAGCCATCCACTTCTCGCGGTCCTTCTCCCCCGCCGCGTCCGTCGTCTGCTCCCTCTTCGCCACGTGCTCTCCCAGGTGATCGACAGCCGTCCGTCGTGGAGTTGGACGCCGAGGCGTCGAAGTGGGTTGCGCAAGCGGGGAAACGGCCATCGGCGAGAAGCCGGGGAACAAGACTGCGCCATGCCGGCACCGGTCCCGGGACGGCATCCCGGTCGGGCTGGGCCACAGCCGCGACCGTGCTTTCGCCCTGTCCGTCCTGCCGCTGCCGCCGTGTCCGTCCTGCCGCTGCCGCCGCCAGGCCACAGCCACGCCCTCGGCCCGGACCGCACGGCGGTGTGGCGGTACGGGAGAGCCGAGCCAGACGGTGTCCATCACACCCGGCCGTCCGAGATGGGACCCCTGCCGGGGTCACCGGCCCAGAAGCCGCGCCGACCGCCACGCGCCGCACAGCGCGAGCAAACCGGGGAATTTGCTGAAACCCATTCATGGAAGCCCGGCCTGGCTCACAGCACACCTGCTCCTCACCGGCCCCGCGCCTCATCGCCGTACCGGAGAGTCGCTCTCGCCTGCGTGAATACCGCCCCCTGCGCGCGGCCCTCTCGCCTGCGCCGCCACCACCCCCGGGTCAGGCAGGCGACGAATCCGCCTGTCAGCATGTGGGTTCCCCAACGCGCCGCGCCCGCAAAGCAGTTGACAGGCAATTCAGGACGGCGCTTTGATCTGGCACTCGTAATGACCGACACCTGCAGGGGGAACTCTTGATGAAGCGCAGCACGGTGGCAAAAGCCGGAACGGCTCTCGCGGCGAGCGTCCTCATCGTCGGGGGCATGGCGGGCTCGGCCTCCGCGAGCGGAAGCAATGTGACCGTCTCCCGGTCCTGGGGCACGGCGACCTTCAAGACCTACGGCGACGAACTGTTGGTGAAGGACCTGTCCGCGGACGGCTACTCCGTCCAGGCGAAGATCCAGCGCTGGCAGAAGGTCAACATCGACGCGTGGAGCTGGGTGGACCACCGGACCGGCTGCTACGACACGACCAGCAAGAACGACACCACCGACGGCTACTCGGTCTGCAACTACGACCTGATCGAGAACGACCCGGTCCGGGTCTGCATCGTCCGCTCGAAGGACGGCGTCCGCCACGGCGACTGGATCTGCAGCGCAGAGACCAAAGCCTGATTCCTGCCGCCCGTCACGCCACATCCGCCCCTGACACGAGCGGCCGCGGACGGGCAGAAGACCCAGGGCGCATCTCTGCAATCGGCTGGTCAGTCGATCGCACGCGTCCGTCCGGTCAGTGATCATTGATGCGACGTGGGACCGGATCGAGCCGCCGTGCCGGCCGATCCGGTCCGCGGTCGGCCGTCGGCAGTGGGCCGACCATCTCAAAGCCCTGAGATCTCACGGACGGATCCGAGAGGCAGTCCTCAGGGGCGGAAGGTGCGGCGGTAGGTGTCGGGTGGGACGCCGACACTGCGGTGGAAGTGGCGGCGCAGGGTGGTGGCGGTGCCCATGCCGGTGGCCGAGGCGATGGTGTCCACCGTGGCGTCGGTGGTCTCCAGCAGTTCCTGGGCGTGGCGGATGCGCTGAGTGTGGAGCCACTGCAGTGGTGTGGTGCCGGTGAGGTGCTTGAAGTGGCGGGCGAGGTGGCGTGAGCTCATGCGGGCCCGGCGGGCCAGGTCCTCCACGGTGATCGGTTGGTCCAGTCGCTCCAGCGCCCAGGGGAAGAGCTCGGCCAGGGGGTGGTTGCCCGGGGCGGGGATCGGGGTCGCGATGAACTGGGCCTGGCCGCCGTCGCGGTGCGGCGGGATGACCAGGCGCCGGGCGATCTTGTTGGCGATGGCCGAGCCGTGGTCGAGTCGGACCAGGTGCAGGCACAGGTCCATGGCGGCGGCTTTGCCCGCTGAGGTGAGGACGTCGCCGTTGTCGACGTAGAGGACGTCCGGATCGACGGTGGCTGCTGGGTGGCGCCGGGCCAGTTCCCTTGTGTGGGCCCAGTGTGTGGTGGCGCGCCTGCCGTCGAGCAGTCCTGCCGCGCCCAGGACGAACGCTCCCGTGCACAGTGAGGCCACGCGGGCGCCGGCTTCGTGAGCGGCGCGCACCGCCTCGACCAGCTTGGCGGGCGGTTCGCGATCCGTGTCGGCCCAGCCGGGGACGATCACCGTGTCGGCGTGCGCGAGGTGGTCGAGTCCCTCATCCGGTTCCAGACGGAAGCGGTCGACACGCACTGGGCCGCTCCCGCAGAGGGTGAAGTCGTACCAGGGGTCCACGATGTGGCTCAGATCGGCTCCGAAGACCTCGACGGCCACGGACAGTTCGTAGTGGAGCATGCCGTCGGTGACGGCCAGCGCGACAGTGGGCATGTCCGAAACTGTACGTGGCATGTCGTTTCCGACGCTCGTGCGGGGTGGTGCCGCGCGGACAGGATGTGGGTGTCAGGCCGCAGCGGATCGACATCGCAGCGGCGTTCGAGTGCGCGGGAGGAAGTCTCATGGGGACGGGTCAGTTGGTAGCGGTGTTCGGCGCGTACGGTCACACCGGGCGGTTCGTGGTGGCGGAGCTGGCCGCGCGGGGGTTCGTGCCGGTGCCATCCGGGCGCAACGCGCGGGCTCTGGAGGAGCTGGCCGGCGAGCACGGGCTGGAGGCCCGGGTGGCGTCGGCCGAGGACCCGGCCTCCCTGGAGCGGGCCCTGGCGGGCACGGCGGCGGTCATCAACTGCGCGGGCCCGTTCGCCTCGACCACCGGCCCCGTGATCGAGGCCGCGCTGCGCGCCGGGATCCCGTACCTGGACGTCGCCGCCGAACTCGAGGCCAACCTCGACACCTTCGCCCACTACCGCGAGCGGGCCCGGGACGCGGGAGCGGTGATCGTCCCGGCCATGGCCTTCTTCGGCGGTCTCGGCGACCTGCTGGCCACCGCGGCGATGGGCGACTGGACCGAAGCCGACGAGGCGCACATCGCCTACGCGCTCAGCAGCTGGCACCCCACCGCCGGCACCCGGCTCTCGGGCGCGGTCTCCCGCGAGCGGCGCGGCGCCCGCCGCCTGCGCTACAGCGGTGGGCAGTGGGAGCACCGCACGGACGACGCGCCCACCCTGGAGTGGAGCTTCCCGGATCCGATGGGACCCCGTTCGGTGATCGGGGAGTTCACGATGGCGGACGTCGTCACCGTCCCCCAGCACCTGTCCATCCCCGATGTGACCACCTACATGACCGCCGAGGCGGTCCGCGACGTCGCCGCCCCCCACACACCGGCCCCGACCGCCGCCGACGAGAGCGGGCGCTCGGACCAGACCTTCCTCGTCGACGTCGTCGTGCGCTCGGGCGGAGTCGAACGCCGGGCCACGGCCGGCGGACAGGACATCTACGCCGTCACCGCACCCCTGGTCGCCGAGGCCCTCGAACGCGTCCTCACCGGCCGCACGAAGGCCGTCGGCGTCGCCTCCGCCGGCGAGGTCTTCGACGCCCTGGACTTCCTTCACGCACTGGCCCCGCACATCGCACTCGACCTGCACCCGCAGAAGCAGATGACTGCCTGACATCAGTCGGCCGCCCGGCAGTCGGTCAGGCGCGCGAACTCGTCCCACAATGCGCGGATCTGCATCCCCACCTCCTGTGGCGTTCGACTCGGGGCGCCCGTGGTGGCCGGGATGCTGCGCCGTGGCACGGGCGGCTACGGCGATGGCGTGTTCTCCACCGCGAACGGGCCGGCTTCGCCCGACATGCCGTGTCCCCGGCCGAATGACCGAGTCGCGGAACTCCACGCCGGCGTTCACCGCCTCTTCTCCACCCCGGCCGGCGTCGGATCTTCCCTTCGGAGCACGCGGCGACGTACCGTCCATCGCCGAATCTCGTCGGTGCCCCAGACGATGACGGGGAAGCACGTGATGAGTGCGATGACGTCCGCGGGCAGGGCGGCGGTGCCGAACATGTGCTGGAAGAGCGGTACGTACACGAGCACGGCCGTGAAGGCGATCTCGAAGGCGATCCCGTACAGCAGCAGGGTATTGCTGAACACGCCTATCTGCCGCAGCGAGGCGTGCTCCGTTCTGGCCGCCATGGCGGTGCCGACCTGGCAGGTGACAATTCCCGCGAACGTCGCCGTCGTCGCCGTGAGATACGCGTGGTGCAGGTCGCTGCCGGGGCCGGTGGGATCTCCGGGCTGCCAGCCCGCCCGCCAGAGGACGTAGAAGTAGCCCGTCATGACGAGCACCGCCGAGACCGCTCCGAGGTAGCCCCAGCCGCGGACCAGCATGGCGGGCGAGATGATGCTCTGCCGACTCGATCGTGGCGGCCGCTTCATGACCCCCGGCTCCGCGCGCTCACGCCCCAGAGCGAGGGCGGGGAGCGTTTCGGTTCCCAGGTCGATCGCCAGGATCTGCAGCACCGTGAGCGGCAGTGGGACGGTGCCGGCCGACAGCGCGAAGACGAGGAACGGAACGGCCTCCGGCGTGAGGTGGGCGAAGATGTAGACGATGAACTTGCGGACGTTGTCGTACACGCGTCGGCCGGATTCGACGGCGGTGACGATGGTGGCGAAGTTGTCGTCGGTGAGCACCATCGTGGCCGCCTCGCGGGCGACGTCGGTACCCGAACGCCCCATGGCCACACCGATGTGCGCCCGGTGGAGTGCCGGGGCGTCGTTCACGCCGTCACCCGTCATCGCGACGATCCGGCCGTGCGCGCGAAGGGTGTCGGCGACTTTCAGCTTCGTCTCGGGTGAGGACCGGGCGAAGACGATCTCCGACTCCGGTCCGGTGATGAGCAGGTCGTCCAGTTCGCGGTCCGTGACCTTTTCCGACTCCTGTATGACGAGCAGCTCCGGCCGGCCGATGCCGACCTCCCTGGCCACGGCAGCCGCGGTGGCCCCGTTGTCACCTGTCACGATGTGCACCCTCAGCCCCGCGTCGTGGCAGCGCCGGACGGCGGCCGCCACCTCCGGCCGCGGAGGGTCGTACAGTCCGACCAGGCCCAGCAGCCGGAGTTCCCTCTCCGCCTGCTCACGGTGTTCGGGCGGTTCGGGAAGTTCCCGGTCCGCGACGGCGAGGACGCGCATCCCCTGACGGGCGAGGTCGTCCGCCGCGGCCCGCGCCTGGCTCACGTCGTGCCCGTTCCCGGCGCCGGCGTCCGTCGTGCGCGCCAGTACGCTCTCCGGCGCGCCCTTCACCACGAGCCGGAAGTGATCGCCGCCGGGTTCGGGCCGTATCAGCGTGGACATCAGCCGCAGCCGCGGGTCGAACCGGAACAGCGCCGTGCGGCGTTCGTCCCTGCGTGTGAGATCGGGTGCACCGCCGAGCGCCGCGGCACCCGCGACGAGGGCTTCTTCCGTGGGATCGCCGTGCAGGTCTCCCCGCTCGTCCCGGGTGACGGTCGTGCACTCTGCCATGGCCTCGGCCAGCCGGGCCGTCCACGGCCCGGCTTCGGTGCCGTGCCCCGGTGTCCACGCCGCTTGGAGGCGCATGCGGTTCTGAGTGAGCGTCCCCGTCTTGTCGGTACAGATCACGCTGGTCGAGCCGAGTGTCTCCACCGCACTGAGCCGCTTGACCACCGCTCCCTGCCGGGCCAGGAGCCGCACACCGACCGCGAGTGCCAGGGTGATCGTCGGAAGCAGGCCCTCCGGCACGTTGGCGACGAGGAGCCCGATGGCGAACATGAGGGCGTCGGTCAGCGGGAGGCCGATCATCCATCCGATGAGGAGGAAGGCCACGCCGACCGCGACCGCGACCGCGGCGATCAGCCAGGCGACCCTCTTGACCTGCTGCTCCAACGGGGAGGACTCGCGCCGGGTACGTTGGCTGAGAGCCGCGATGCGGCCCAGTTCGGTGTGACTTCCTGTGGCGAAGACGATGGCCTGCGCCTGGCCGCCCGTGCAGGTGGTGCCGCTGAAGACGAGGTTGGGTTCCTCGAGCAGCGGCTTGCCCGGCAGTGCCGGGCCTGCGCACCGGTCGACCGGTGCGGACTCGCCGGTGAGCATCGACAGGTCGGCTTCGACGCCGCCTTCGGTGAGGCGAGCGTCCGCGGGGATCTTGTCGCCTTCCTCGATCAGGACGATGTCGCCCGGCACCAGTTCCTTTGCGAGGACGTCGAATGTGCTGCCGTCCCGCACCACGCGGGCGTGCTCGGGGAGGTAGCGCGCAAGGGTCTCCACCGCGTGTTCGGCCTGGCGCTCCTGGAGGAGCGCGAATCCCGCGTTGACGAGGACGACGGCGACGATCGCCCATCCCAGGACGGCGATGTCGGCGATGAAGGCCAGGGCGGCGGCGGCCCACAGGAGCAGGGCGAGCGGATGTGCGAGTTGCCGTGTCAGCTCCCGCCACACGGACTCACCGGCGGTGGACCGCACCTCGTTCGGTCCGTACACGGCGAGACGCCGCTCCGCCTCCCGGCCGGACAGTCCACGGGCCCCGGTGCCCAGTTCGCGCCGCAACAGTGCCAGGGGCTCCAAGGGGTCGGGTTCCGGAGCCGGCGTCGAGGGCGGCTGTGGCGCAGGGTGCCTCACCTCATCGACACTCCGCGCTCCCGGACGGACTCCACAGGGCCGACAAGGGGCCCGGAATGGTCCGAACGTCCCTTGCCGGGGCACGGCGGAGCAAGAGGTCTGCCCCCACCGGAGAGGTCGAGGAATGCGTACGGGGCCGTCCGGCCCACGTCTCCTGCCCGTGCAGCCCCGTGACAGGACATCCCCCGACGTCAACGCTGGGAGGAGGGGCACCCGGCCCGTCCGTGCGCCCGTCACCGGGGCACGGACCATGGCCGAGCCGCCCGAGTGCGAGTGGGCACGTTCCCGCCAGAGCGACCGCCCGGCGACCTGCCCCGCTGAAGAGTGCCTCAGCTCGGGCCGACGAAGAGGAACAGGACCATGAGGCAGGAAACGGTCGGCACGGTGATGGCGAGAACGGTGATCACCGCGGACCGAAGCACCTCGTTCAGGGAGATCGCCGAGTTGCTGCGCAGGCACCGTATCAGCGGACTGCCGGTGGTCGACGATGACGGAAGAGTGGTCGGAGTGCTCTCGGAAAGCGACCTCCTCTCGGGCCTGACGAGGAGAGAGGGCCGACGGAGGGGGCACAAGCGCACATGGCCGGCACTCATGGGTCGAGGCCCAGGCCGGGAGGACGCGATCCAGCAGCTCACCGCCGGCCGGCTCATGAGCCGTCCGGCAGTCACCGTGGAGGCAGGCGAGTCCGTGGCCGTTGCCGCTCGCACCATGGCCGAGCGGCATGTCGAGCGGCTCCCCGTCGTGGACGCGGACAACCGCCTCGTGGGCCTGGTCACCCGCGGCGACCTGTTGAAGGTCTTCCTGCGCCCGGATCCCGAGATACGCAGGATCGTCGTTCACGACGTGCTCGACCGCACGCTCTGGTTGCCTCCCGGCACCCTGGACGTCCAGGTGCAGGACGGTGTGGTGACGCTCAAGGGCCGGCTGGAGCTGCGCAGTGAAGTGCTCGTCGTCGTACGCCTGGTCAAGGGGGTGCACGGCGTCGTCGATGTGGTCGATCTCCTGAGCTACCGCTACGACGACACTCAGCGCCACCGGCCCGACGAGGGTCCGCCCCTCCTTGCCTGACGCAGCCGGATCGAGCCCCGACACGCGGTCAGGACTTGCTCAGCCCGAACCGAGCGGTGGTCCGGCGGACCTTGCTCCTCCGGTGTCGCGAATGTTCAAGGAAGCCGACCTGCGCGACGCAAGAGGGTCGCATCGGGCACCGGTGGGGGCCTCTCGGCCCAGGGCGCACGGCCCACCGCTGACGCAGTCTGGGGCTGGACGGATTCGGCCCCGCACGACGCCACCACCGGAACGGAAACTCGGGAGGACCGATGAACAGCTCCTTTCTCCACGGACTGCCTTCGGACGGCCATGACCGTCTGATGGCGTGCTCGCACGAGGTCTCGTTCCCGGCAGGCACGAGGATCTTCGACGAGGGCGACCCGGCCGACCGGTTCTGGATCATCCGCACCGGGTCGGTCACCCTCGACCTCCAGGCCCACGGCCGGCGGGCTGCCACGGTGGAGACACTGGGCCACGGCGATCTGCTGGGATGGTCCTGGCTGGTGCCGCCGTACACGTGGCGGCTGGGAGCCGAGGCCTTCAGTCTCGTACGGGCACACGAGTTCGATGCCAGGGCGGTACGCGGTCTGTGCGACGTGGACCCCGTCTTCGGACTCGCCCTGACCCGCCGCGCCCTGGAGGTCGTCGCCCACCGGCTGCAGGCGACACGGATCCGTCTCCTGGACATCTACGCACCCCACGGGAGCGGAGTGATGCAGTTCCCTCGGTGATTCGCAGGTGTCGGCGCCTGGCCTCCGGCCAGGAGGCCGGCTGCGATCCCCTGCCCGGCGACGCGGCGCCCGGCTCGCGCGGTCCGGCGTTGGCATGGTGCCGGGCCCCGCCGGGGCGAACCATCGGCTGTGCCCGTGCGGCGACCGGCCACCTGCCGGGTTCTCCTTGCAGCGGTCCGCTCCAACTCCCCCAGCCGTCGGCCGAGCTGCCGACCACGGACCGGAACCGGCCTCCGCCGGTGGGGGGCGATCAAGAGGTGTCGGCGGGGAACGCCGCGCGGACCGCGGATGGAGATGCGGTTGCCCTGAGCCGGCCCTCGAGCACCGACGAAGCGGACCGGCACACAGGCAGACGGAAGCCTGGACGCCGAAAACCACTCGCCCTTCCCCGACCCGTTGCCTCAGCGCGCCGGCCGTTTCGGCTTCCCTCCGGATGCCCGGCTTCCGCTCTGCGGGAGCCTCCCCGCCGCTCAGCAGACGTCACTGGGGAGTCCCGTCGCGCGCTCTGCCGTACGGACCGACCGGCCTCCCGTCGCGGTCACGGCTTCGGTCCGTGTCTCGCGGGAGACCCGGCCCGGGCAGGCCGTACACCGTGACCCGATATACCCCCGGGGGTAATAATGCTACGGTGGATCCAATACCCCAGGGGGTAATTTCCATGCGAAGGGAGTACCCGCGTGTTCTTCATCGACACCATCGAGTTGGAAGGTCTGGGCAACCGCAGCTACCTGGCCGGCGGTGAGCGGACCGCGGTGGCGGTGGACCCGCCCCGCGACATCGACCGCGTGCTTGCCGCAGCCGCCCGGCGAGGTGTGCGGATCTCCCATGTGGTGGAGACCCACATACACAACGACTACGTCACCGGAGGTCTGGAACTCGCCCGGATGGCCGGCGCCGCGTACCTCGTGCCGGCGGGGGCGCGCGTCTCCTTCCCACGGGTCCCGGTGTCCGACGGCGACACGGTCGACATCGACGCCGGAGTGACCCTCACGGCCATGGCGACACCGGGCCACACGCCCCACCACACCGCGTACGTACTCCACGACGCGGGCAGTCCGGTGGCCGCGTTCACCGGCGGTTCCCTCCTCATCGGCACGGTCGGGCGACCGGACCTGGTCGAACCGCGGCTGACCGAGCAGCTGGCCCGGGCCCAGCACGCCTCGGCGCACCGCCTGGCCACCGACTTGCCGGACGCGACGGCCGTGCTGCCCACACACGGCTTCGGCAGCTTCTGCTCCTCGGCGCAGTCCGAGGGTGACGCGAGCACCATCGGCAAGGAGAGGGCCGGCAATGCGGCACTCACCGCCGACGTGGACACCTTCGTCGCCGACCTGCTGGCGGGCCTGGAGGACGTGCCCGCGTACTACGCCCACATGGGCCCGACCAACGCCGCCGGCCCCGCGCCGGTGGACCTGACCCCGCCCGCGCCGGCGGACGCCGAGGAGATCGCCGCACGTCTCGGGGCCGGAGAGTGGGTGGTGGACCTTCGCAACCGCATCGCGTTCGCCGAGGGACACGTGGCCGGATCGTTCAACTTCGAGGCCGAAGGCAAGCTCGCCACCTATCTCGCCTGGATGATCCCGTGGGGCAAGCCGGTCACCCTGCTCGCGGAATCGGCGGGGCAGCTGGCAGACGCGCAGCGTGAACTGGTCCGCGTCGGCATCGACCGCCCGGCCGCCGCTGCCACCGGAGGCCCGGACCGGTGGCTGCGTGAGGGCGAACCGCCGGCCTCGTTCCCACGGTCCACCTTCGCCGGGCTGGCCGAGCTGGGCCCCGACCGTGTCGTGGTCCTCGACGTACGCCGCGATGCCGAGCGTGCCGGCGGCTGGATCGAAGGCTCCCTGCACATCCCCGTCCACGAGTTGCACCGCCGCCTCGGCGAGGTTCCCGACGGAACCGTGTGGGTGCACTGCGCGGGTGGGATGCGGGCGGCCATCGCCGCCTCACTGCTGGACGCCGCCGGCCGGGACGTCGTCGCCGTCGACGACGGCTTCGACTCCGCGACCGACGCGGGTCTGCCCCTGATCTCCGGCTGACTGCCGGCCATTCACGAGCCCAGGAAGGAGTGCGATGTTCCACTTCCGCCGGAACGCGTCCCGGATCACGGTGGACCAGGCCCGGAGCCGTACGAGGGGCAAGGAGCCCGTCGCCGTGCTGCTGGACGTTCGCGAGCAGGCCGAATGGAACGCCGGCCACGCTCCGGAAGCCGTCCACGTCCCGCTGACGAGGCTCCTCGCCGGCGGCGGGCCGCCGCCTGAAGCGGAGGGCAGGCCGCTGGTGGTGATCTGCCGCAGCGGGAACCGTTCGCAGCAGGCGGCGCAACTCCTCAACGAACGCGGAGCACACGCCGTGGACGTCGAAGGAGGCATGAACGCGTGGGCCGACGCCGGCCACCCGGTCGTCGACGGGCGCGGGAACAGCGGCCGGATAGCGTGACGCCGCTCGTTCTCGCCCTCGTCGCCGGCGCCGTCATCGGCCTCTCCCTCGGGGCTCTCGGCGGCGGCGGCAGCGTTCTCGCCGTCCCCGCACTGATCTACCTGCTGGACTTCACACCGGCAGCGGCCACCACGGCCGGCCTGATCATCGTCACCGCCACCTCGGCCACCGCCCTGTACGCTCACGCGCGCGACGGCAACCTGGCCTGGCGGACCGGGGCGCTGTTCGCCGCAGCAGGCATCGCCCCCGCCTTCCTCGCCGGGGCGGGCGCCGGACACCTCCCCGAACCCATCCTGACCGCGGCCTTCGCCGCCGTCGCCGCCCTCGCGGCACTGCGCATGCTCCGCCCCTCCCCCGCCGCCCTGCCGGCGCGGATCCGCCCCGCCAAGGCGGCCGGCGCGGGGGCCGGCCTGGGAACCGTCACCGGACTCCTGGGGGTGGGCGGGGGGTTCCTGGCCGTCCCCGCCCTGGTGAATGTCCTCGGGTTGCGGATGAGGCAGGCGGTGGGCACCAGCCTGCTGGTCATCACCGTCAATTCCCTCGCCGCGCTCGTTGCGCGCACCGGAACCGGCGGCGATCTGCGGTGGGAGGTGATCGCACCCTTCACCGGGGCCGCGATCCTCGGCGCGTGGGACGGCAAGCGCCTCGCCGCGAAGCTCTCCGGCGACACGATGCAGAAGATCTTCGCCGGCGTCCTGCTCACGGTGGCCGCGTTCATGATCGTCGACGTGATCACATGAGCCCGCACCGGCGAAAGAAGTCAGGCCAGCGACAGGAAGAGCTTCTCGAGACGGCCGCGCATCTCGTCACGGTCCTCCTCGGAGCGGCGGCCGTCCTCGATGTCCGTCAGGCACTGCTGCAGACCGGTCGCGATGATCGCGAATCCCGCCCGGTCCAGCGCACGGGACGCGGCGGCCAGCTGAGTGACGACCTCTTCGCAGTCCCGGCCCTCCTCGATCATCCGGATCACTCCGGAGATCTGGCCCTGCGCCCGGCGCAGCCGATTGAGGACCGCCTTCAGTTCGGCTCCCGCCAGATCAAGCTCCACCGCAACTCCTCACGAAATACCCCCAGGGGTAATATAGACCCCTGTCGGGGCACCGTCGACTCCCAAGGATGACACCCACCATGACCACACCCACCGCCCTCGGCATCGACGAGGCCCGCGACCGCCTGCACGAGTTGACCGTCATCGACGTGCGCACACCCGGCGAGTACGCCGGCGGCCACCTGCCAGGGGCTCTCAACGTTCCCCTGGGCCAGATCCGGCAGGCGCTGCCCGACATCCGCCACGCCGCCGCACGCGGTGACGTACTGATCGTCTGCGCTTCCGGAGCCCGCTCCGAGAACGCCTGCAGGATGCTCGCCGACAACCACGTCACGGCCGCCACGCTCTCCGGCGGAACCGCCGCGTGGGCAGCCGGAGGCAACGAACTGCGCCGCGAGAGCACGTCACGCGCCACCTGGGGGATGGAACGACAAGTACGTTTCACCGCAGGCATGCTCGTACTGCTGGGCCTTCTGCTCGGACTGCTCGTTCACCCGGCCTTCCTGCTCGTGTCCGCCGGAGTCGCGGGCGGTCTGGTCTTCTCCGCCCTCACCGATACCTGCGGCATGGCAGCCCTGTTGGCCAGACTTCCCCACAACAGGCCCCGCGCCGCCGACCTCGCCATCACACTGGCCGCGTTGCGCAGCCGCTGACGGCCTTGCCGGGAAGGCGGACCCTGGAAGGCGCCCACCCCCGCCTTCCCCAGGCCGCAGAGGGCTTCCGGGCCCGCCCGTCAGCACCGCGCGACCATGCTCCGGCGGCACCCTCCGACACGCGATGGCGCGCCGCCCTGAAAGAAGCCGGCCTCTGCCCCGGTCACGTCCGGGGCAGAGGCCGGCTTGCGTGAGGGACCGTCCGGGCATCAGCCCAGCACGTCCTCCAGGTCGCGCTCGATGGCCGCCTTCGGCTTGGCACCGACGATGGTCTTGGTGACCTCGCCGCCGACGTAGAGGTTCATCGTCGGGATGGACATCACGCAGTAGGTGGCCGCGGTGGCCGGGTTCTCGTCGATGTCGAGCTCGACGAGCGTCCTTTCCAGGCTGATGCGGGATCAGACGGCGGCCGGGACGTGCTCCGGCCCGGCAGGGCTGGGGTGCGCGAGTGCGGCAAGGTAGCGCTCGGCGTCCAGGGCCGCGGCGCAGCCGGTGCCGGCCGCGGTGACGGCCTGCCGGTAGGTGTGGTCGACCACGTCGCCTGCGGCGAAGACGCCGGGGATGTTCGTGCGGGTGGAGGGGGCCGCGACCTTCAGGTATCCCTCGTCGTCCAGGTCCAGTTGACCCTCGAACAGTTCGGTGCGTGGGTCGTGGCCGATGGCGATGAACAGGCCGGTGGCCGCGAGCCGGCGGGTCCTGCCGGTGAAGGCGTCGCGCAGGGTGAGGCCGGAGAGCATGCCGTTGTCCTCGTGGAGCTCGGCGACCTCCGTGTCGAAGGCGAAGGAGATCCTGTCGTCGGTGAAGGCCCGGTTCTGCATCACCTGCGAGGCGCGCAGGGTCGAGCGGCGGTGGACCACGGTGACCGAGCGGGCGAAGCGGGTGAGGAAGGTGGCCTCCTCCATGGCGGTGTCGCCGCCGCCGACCACGACGATGTCGCGATCGCGGAAGAAGAAGCCGTCGCAGGTCGCACACCAGGACACTCCGCGGCCGGAGAGCGCGTCCTCGTTCGGCAGGCCGAGCTTGCGGTAGCCGGAGCCGGTGGCGACGATCACGGCCCTGGCCCGGTGCACGGTGCCCTCGGTGTCGGTGACTTCCTTGATCGGGCCGGTCAGATCGACGGAGACGATGTCGTCCTCGACGATCTCGGCGCCGAACCTCTCGGCCTGGGCCCGCATGTTCTCCATGAGCACGGGTCCGTCGACGCCCTGGGGGAAGCCGGGGAAGTTCTCGACCTCCGTGGTCGTCGTCAGCGAACCGCCGACGAAGACCGAACCGCCGAAGACCAGGGGCTTCAGCTGCGCGCGTGCGGCGTAGAGCGCCGCGGTGTATCCGGCGGGCCCGGAGCCTATGACGATGACGTCCCGGCTGCGCCCTCCCCCCTGGGCGCTCACGCGGTCTTCTCCGGCGCGAGTTCCTCGATCAGTCCCTCGACGAGCTTCCTGATCTCGTCGCGGATCGGGCGTACGGCCTCCACTCCCTGGCCCGCGGGGTCCTCCAGCGTCCAGTCCAGGTAGCGCTTGCCGGGGAAGACCGGACAGGTGTCGCCGCAGCCCATGGTGATGCAGACGTCGGACTCCCTGACCGCGTCCACGGTGAGGATCTTCGGCGTCTCGGCGGAGATGTCGATGCCGACCTCGCGCATGGCCTCGACCGCGGCCGGGTTGACCTGGTCGGCGGGAGCGGATCCGGCGGAGCGGACCTCGATACGGTCGCCGGCGAGGTGGGACAGCCACCCGGCGGCCATCTGGGAGCGGCCGGCGTTGTGGACGCAGACGAACAGGACGGAGGGCTTCTCGGCCATCGCGGGTCTCTCTCTTGTCTCGCGTACGGTGTCTTGCCACGTCACGCGGGGGCATCAGGCGCAAATGACATCAGCACCTGGTGGCGTCAGCGGCCACTGATGTGAGAGTATCAGCCCATGATGACGTCAGTCGACACTGACCTGATTCGGGTTCTGGCCGACCCGCTCAGGCTCCGGATCGTGACCCTCCTCGCCCGGGAGACGCTCTGCACCAGCCATCTGGTCGAGGAGACCGGCGCCAGGCAGACGAACCTCTCCAACCACCTGAAGGTGCTGCGCGAAGCGGGTGTGGTCGAGACCGAGCCCTGCGGGCGCTTCACCTACTACCGGCTGAAGCCCGAGGTCCTCGACGCGCTGGCCGGCCAGTTCGCCGATCTGGCCAAGATCGCGCACGCCACGGCCGAGGCGAACATCAAGCGTTCCTGCCCCTGATTCACCGCGCACCGCGCGCCCGCACGCATCAAGGAGTTCTGTTGAGCGCCACCGAGGCCGCTTCCGCCCGCCCGGCCGATTCCCCCGTGGCTCCGGTCGCGGACCCGCAGCCCGCGCCGGGCGCCGCGCCGCCCCGTACCCCCCTCGGCGCCCGGGCGGCCGCCGAACTGGTGGGGACCGCGGCCCTTGTGGCCGTCGTCGTCGGCTCAGGCATCCAGGCCACCGAGCTCACCCGGGACGTCGGCCTCCAGCTCCTGGCCAACTCGCTCGCCACGGTCTTCGGGCTCGGTGTGCTGATCGTCCTGCTCGGCCCGGTCTCCGGGGCCCACTTCAACCCCGTCGTCACCCTGGCCGAGTGGTGGACCGCCCGACGCGGCGGCGCCGGCGTCACCACCCGCGAGACGGCGGTGTACGTGCCGGCCCAGATCGCGGGGGCGATCGCGGGCGCGATCCTGGCCGATGCCATGTTCGGCGAGCCCTTGGTGAAGTGGTCCACGCACGAAAGGTCCGCCGGCAACCTGCTGCTCGGCGAGGTCGTGGCAACGGCCGGGCTGATTTTGCTCATCTTCGGCCTGGCGCGCACCGACCGTCTCCGGTTCGCCGCCGTCGCGGTCGCCTCCTACATCGGCGCCGCCTACTGGTTCACCTCCTCCACCTCCTTCGCCAACCCGGCGGTGACCATCGGACGGGCGTTCAGCGACACCTTCGCCGGCATCTCCCCCGCGTCCGTCCCCGGGTTCATCGGGGCCCAACTCGCCGGTGCCGTCGTGGGCCTGGCCCTGGTGGCGCTCATCTTCATGCCCGGCCGCTCCGCCGAGACGCAGCCGGCCGCATGACCCGGCAGACGCAGGTGGTGGTGATCGGTGGCGGCCAGTCCGGCCTCGCCGCCGGCTACCACCTGCGCCGCCTCGGCATCGACTTCACCATCCTCGACACGCAGGCCACGCCGGGCGGCGCGTGGCAGCACGTCTGGGACTCGCTCCGTCTGTTCTCCCCAGCGGCCTTCTCCTCGCTCCCCGGCCGGCTCATGCCACCCCAGCCCGGCGAGCCGTACCCGGACGCCCAGCACGTGGTGGACTACCTCGCCGACTACGAGAAGCGCTACGAACTGCCGGTGCAACACGGGGTCCAGGTCCAGAACGTCCGCCGCGACGGCCATCTCCTGCTCGTCGACACCGACTCCGGCTCCTGGCGGGCCCGTGCCGTGATCAGCGCGACCGGTACCTGGTCGCGGCCTCTTCTGCCGGCGGTACCCGGCCGTGCTTCCTTCCGGGGCGAGCAGGTGCACACGGTGGACTACCGCCGCCCACAGGATTTCGCCGGGCGGCGCGTCATCGTCGTCGGCGGCGGCAACTCGGGCGCCCAGATCGCGGCCGACCTCGCCGGCCACGCCGACCTCACCTGGGTCACCCTGCGCCCACCGCGTTTCCTTCCCGACGACGTCGACGGCCGTGTCCTGTTCGACGTCGCCACCGCGCGCCGCAAAGCCCTCGACGCGGGCCGCACCGACACCGGCGGCGTCGCGTCACTGGGCGACGTCGTCGCAGTCCCGCCCGTCCGCAGTGCCCGGGACCACGGACTGCTCAAGGCCACACCCATGTTCACCCGTCTGACGGCGGACGGCGTCCAGTGGGCCGACGGCACCCGGGCCGCGGCGGACACCGTCATCTGGTGCACCGGCTTCAGGCCCGCTCTGTCCCATCTCGCCCCGCTCGGGCTCAGGGGCGCACGCGGCCACATCACCATGTCCGGAACCCGCGCCGCCGACGAGCCGCGTCTCCACCTCCTCGGCTACGGAGACTGGACCGGCCCCGCCTCCGCCACCCTCATCGGGGTCGGCAGGCCCGCACGGGACGCCGCACGCGAGATCGCCGCGCTGGTGACCTGAAGCGTCGCGACAAGCGGATGTCGGCTGCGGCCCGGACTGAAGGGCGCACCCGGAGCCGAGTCAGGACAGGTTCTGGACGACCTGACGTACTCGCCCCGCCAGGTTCTCGGGCACAGGGGCGTGAGGGCGGCCGGGGGTCTCAGAATTCGTTGCCCGTGCACGGACCATCTCGTAGGCGACCAGCACGCTCGGGCACGCCCCTTCGGCCCTGGTGGCGTCGTCGAACTCCAGGGTCAGGCCCTGCCTTGCCGACGACGTCGGCCGTGGTGATGCCGGCTGATGCTGTGGTGCGGGTGGCGTTGCCGTCAGATGACGTGCGGGCTGCGGCGTTCCAGCAGTACGACGTCGCGCCAGACGCCGTGGTGGAGGCCGATGCGTTCACGGAGACCGATGACGCGGAACCCGGCACGTTTGTGCAGGGCGAGACTGGCGGTGTTCTCCGGGAAGATCCCGGACTGGATGGTCCAGATGCCTGCGGCTTCCGTCGAATCGACGAGGGCTTTGAGGAGCGAGGCGGCAATGCCCCGGCCCCGGGCACCGGGGTGGACGTAGACGGAGTGCTCGACGACTCCGGCGTACGCGCACCGGTCGGACACCTGGGTGGCCGCGACCCAGCCGAGTACCGCACCGTTCGCATCGGCGGCGACGAAGCGGTGACCCGGCAGTTTCGCGGCGTCGAACGCCGGCCAGTCAGGGGCCGTCGTCTCGAACGTGGCATTGCCCTCGGCGATACCGGCCCGGTAGATCGCCAGGACCTCATCGGCATGATCGGGGGTCAGCGGCACGATCACCGGACCGGCTCCGGTGATCGTGCCGGACACGGTCCGGCCCGTCCTCGACGCGTTCACGCTGCTGCGGCGGTGGTGGTGAGGAGCTTGCCCATCGCGGCGAGCACCGACGGCTCGACGCGGTAGTAGACCCAGGTGCCGCGCCGCTCCGAGCTCAGGAGCCCGGCTTCCTTGAGCTTCTTCAGGTGGTGGGAAACGGTCGGCTGGGAGACGCCGACGTCGGAGATGTCGCACACGCACGCCTCCCCGCCCTCGTGTGAGGCGACCGAGGAGAACAGCCTCAACCGGACCGGGTCGCCGAGCGCCTTGAACATCCGCGCCGCCGTCTCGGCCTCCTCGGCCGTCATCGGCCGCTCGGTCAGCGGCGGGCAGCACGGCGCCACGCCCTGGTCGGCGGGCTCGAGCAGCGGCAGCACCTTCGCATTCGACATACGTCTATGTTGACATACGTCGAACTAAACGCCCAGGGGCTGCCGCCGTCCTGCCACCGGGAGCGGTGCGTGGCGAAGTGGCGTGCGATCCGACGGGCGTCCCGCCCCACGCCTCGCAGGGAGGCGGAGGACAGGCTGCGCTGCCGTTCCAGGCCGACGCAGGCGAGGCGGAGGTGGCCGGCCGGCTCGTCCCGGTGCGGGTGACGCTCGGGATCAGGACCGAAGGGCATTCCAGGCAGAGAGCTGCATCTCGCCGGGGAGAAGAGGGTGAGGCCGTCGTAGTAGTGCGGCCAGGAGCCTGCCGGCTTCCTCGGACGCTTCCAGCACGACCGGCTTCAGCCCTCTTTCGCACAGGGCGTATGCGGCGGCCAGGCCGGACTGCCCGCCGCCGATCACCGCGACTTCGACGTGCTCCATGAAACCCCAGATTCGACAAATGTCTATGTTGACGTTCATCGAATCAGATGCCATGCTGACAGGACAAGTCATCGACGGATGTCGAAACAGAATGGGGAGTCATCGTGAACCCACCCACCGCCACCCTGCCCGTCGTGGTGATCGGAGCCGGCCCGATCGGTCTGGCCGCCGCTGCCCACCTCGTCGAACGCGGTCTGGAGCCGCTGGTCCTGGAGGCCGGAGTTGGTGCGGGCAGCGCGGTGCGGGAGTGGAGCCACGTACGACTGTTCTCCACCTGGGCCGAGGTCGTGGACCCTGCTGCCGAGAAGCTCCTGGCCCCCACGGGCTGGGTGAAGCCGGACGGTGCCACCTACCCGACCGGCGGCGACTGGGCTCAGCGCTACCTCCAGCCCTTGGCCGATGTCCTCGGTGACAAGGTCCGGTTCGGCGCTCGTGTCACCGGTGTCTCCCGGCTCGGGCGTGACCGCGTGGTGGACGCCGACCGCGAACGGCAGCCCTTCACCGTCCGCCTCGTCCACGCCGACGGCGCCGAGGAGCGGATCACCGCCCGCGCCGTCATCGACGCCTCCGGCACCTGGGCGAGCCCCGGCCCCCTCGGCGCAGACGGCCTGCCGGCCCTCGGCGAGCGGGCAGCCGCCGACCGCATCTCCTACCGCGTACCCGACCTGCGCGACGACGCCGTACGCGCCCGGTACGCGGGCAGGCGCACCGCCGTCATCGGCTCCGGTGCCTCGGCCTTCACCGCCCTCGCCCAACTCGCCGACCTCGCCGCGGACGCACCGGGCACACACGCGGCGTGGATCCTGCGGCGCGGCATCTCCGGCTCCACCTTCGGCGGCGGCGAGGCCGACCAGCTCCCCGCCCGCGGCGCACTGGGCTTGGCGGCGAAGGCCGCCGTCGACGACGGATACGCCGATGCCGTCACCGGCTTCCGGACCGACGCGATCGAGCGGGACGCCGACGGACGGCTGGTGCTCGTCGCCGAGGACGGCCGCCGACTCGACCCGGTCGACGAGGTGATCGCCCTCACCGGCTTCCGCCCCGACCTCACCTTTCTGACCGAGCTGCGTCTCGGGCTCGACGAGCGCCTCCAGGCGCCGGTCGAACTCGCACCGCTGATCGACCCGAACGTCCACTCCTGCGGAACCGTCTACCCGCACGGAGTGGGAGAGCTGTCGCACCCGGAGAAGGGCGTCCACCTCGTCGGCATGAAGTCCTACGGCCGCGCCCCGACGTTCCTCGCCATGACCGGCTACGAACAGGTCCGCTCCATCGCCGCCGCCCTCGCAGGCGACCACGCGGCCGCCACCCGCGTCGAGCTCACCCTCCCCGAGACCGGAGTCTGCGGCGGAGCCGGCCTGTTCGACGAGCCCGAAGCCGCCCAGGCCGACGGCGGAGGCTGCTGCGCCACGCCCGGCACACTCCAGATCGGTGTGGGCGCCCCTGCGGCGTCGGGCGGCTGCTGACCACCCACCAACTCAAGCAGGAGGCCCCGTCATGTCCCGTCTACAGCTTGCCCTCCGCGTCCCCGACCTTGCCGCGTCGGTCGCCTTCTACACCAAGCTCTTCGCCACCGAGCCCGCCAAACTCCGCGACGGCTACGCCAACTTCGCCATCGCCGAGCCCCCGCTGAAACTCGTCCTCATCGAGGGAACGCCGCAGGAGGCGACCCGCATGGACCACCTCGGCGTCGAGGTCGACAGCACCGAGGCCGTTCACGCCGCCGCCACCCGGCTCGGCGAAGCGGGTCTGGCCACCGAGGAGGAGAACGACACCACCTGTTGCTACGCCCTGCAGGACAAGGTCTGGGTCCGCGGGCCCGGCGGGGAGCCGTGGGAGGTCTACGTCGTCAAGGCCGACGCCGGCACCCTGACCAAGCAGCAGGGCAGCACCTGCTGCTCCCCGCCCGCGGCTGCGCAGGACGGCGCGGCCGAACCGGTCGGCACCGCCGGCGGCTGCTGCTGACCCGGCGATGACGACCTCTCCGTCGGCGAGGCCGCGACCGGATCGGGGGACCGGTCGCGGCCTCGCTCCGCCCTGCCGGCTCTCTGCGCCACACTCTCCGTCGCCTCCGTACCGGCGGCCCGGCCTCCAGGCCGTCGCGCAGTCCGTACAGCAGGGGCGGACTGCCGCGTACGTGCCGACCGCGCAGTGATACGAGCTCCGATCGGCCCTGCCGCACGCCCGTCCGGCGGCACGGTGCCGCGCACCGGTTGCCGGTGCATGACCGTTCTCGTGTGATGGAGGCACAGCCTTTCTCCCTGTTCGTCAAGACCTGGGCGGCAGGGCACTCACGTCTGCCGAGTGGCCGGAAGAGGAGGCGACGTGCATGATCAGCACGCGACCCGATCGGTGGTAGTCGGTGTGGTCGAGGCCGAGGGTCAGGAACAGGTGGCTCTTCGCGCGGCACACGAGGCCACCCGAGCCGGTACGGGGCTGCGCATCATGCACGCAGTCGAGTGGCCGTCACCGCCGGACGCGGCCGAAGCACATACAGCAGGCGGGACGGAGCGGGCGGAGCGGACGATCACCCACTTGTCCGAAGCGGTCCACCGGCAGTTCCCAGACCTGGCAGTCGAGCAGGAACTCGTCTCCGGTTCACCGGCGTCGGCGCTCATCCATCAGTCGGCCGAAGCAGCTCTGATCGTGGTCGGTCATCGAGGAACGGGTGGCTTCGCCCGGCTGCCACTCGGCTCCGTGAGTCTGCAGGTTGCCACTCATTCCCGCTGCCCGGTCCTCGTCCTCCGACCCACGCGCGGCACCGAGCCGAGCGACAACCGGGTGGTGGTCGGCGTCGACGTCGACGACATCCAGCCGCACGTGATGGAGTTCGCCCTGCGTGCTGCCGACTCCCCCGGTGCCTGGCTCGAAGTCGTCCACGCCTCCACACGGCCCGAACTCCTCAGCACCGGCCCCACCGGCCCCCTCCTCGTCGGCCATGAAACACGACCGATCGCCGCGAAGGAGCTGCTCGAGGAGAGGCTCGGCCCGTACCGGTCCCGCCATCCCGACGTGGACATCCGTACGCGTGTCGAGCGGGGTCGGCCCACGAACCTGCTGGTGGAGTCCTCACGCCACGCGAAGGTTCTGGTGGTGGGCACGCATGGTCGCACCGGCCTCCGGAGACTGATGCTCGGCTCGGTGAGCGGTGAGGTGCTGCACACCGCGGAGTGCCCAGTCGTCGTGGTGCCCCCTCCGGTCGGGGAGAAGTGACGCCCCCGGGTGTCAGTGGACGTCGATCACGATCTTGCCTTGCGCGGTGCCGCTCTCCACGGCCGCGTGGGCACCCGCGACATCGGCGAGCGCGAAGCGCCTGGGCCGAGCGGCGGTGTGAGTTCCCCGGCGTCGGCGAGTGCCGCCGACTCACGCATGATTCCTCCGTGGTGCTCCCGCCCGCGCCCGGTCAGCAGGGGCAGGAGGGTGAACACGCCGGAGCGGCGGACGGCTCGAGCACTCGCGCACCCCTGACCCACGCTGCCACGCGTCGCAGTCCGGCTACGACGTGCCCGGGCGTCGCGGAGCCGCAGGCCGCCCGGCACCGGTGGTGCGGTGCGGCATCCGCTCCGCGCCCTTCGTTCACTCTCCCGGGCGGCCGGACCAGCGTGGTTCGACGGCCGCCCACTCGGCCTCCCACGCCTCCAGAGTCCTGCCCTCGAGCCGACGGTCCCGGAAGCCGGTCACGGCCGCGGCGGCACCGGCGAGCACGGTGAACACCGACACGCCAGCGAGTGCGGAGGCCATGGCCATGTCGGCGTCGGTAGAGGGCTTCGGGACAAGACGCCCGTGCTCGTCGACCCAGATCCGGACCACGCTTCCGGCCGCGGTGCCCAGCGGCACCTCGACGACGCCTCTGTGCGCGCCGCTCCCCGGTCGGCTCCAGGTCGCCTCGGCCAGTGCCGCATCCGGCACTCCGGAGCGGGTGTCACTCGCGCTCGCCACCGCCTCGGTCACCGTGGTCGCCCTGACCTGTTGCCGCTCTTCATCGAGCACGCGGCGGTGCTCGCTGGTCCACGTGGCCCAGGTGGCCGCCACCGCCAGCATCAGCGCCATGAGAACGGCGAGGGCCCCTTCCACCATCAGGCGGCTGTGCGCCCGGTCCGCAGGGCGGACCAACGGCCTCGCGTCCCTGCCTGCCGCGCGGACCAGGTGCCTCCACAGACTGTGCCCAGCCACGCCGTGCGGCCTGGGCGCGGAGAGTTCGTTCGTCATGACGGGCCTCCCGTCGTGGACCGCCCGGTGCACCAGCAGGCGATGCCCTCCGGCACCATGTCGCTCTCCCTCCACCCTCGGTGTTGTGCTCCCGTGCTCGTAGGGGGCGACCTTCCCTCCGCAGTGGGCCGGTCGGCCCAGGGTGAAAGGGCCTCGGCAGGCAGCACGCCCGTCTCCCGCCCCCGCGGCGGGCCTCTCGGCCCTTGGCACGGCCCCATCAGCCCTATCCGATATGGGGGTCGTCGGCTGACGCTGGGGGTGCCGGGGCACGGGGCGCTCCGGACGACACCGAAGGGAGCCCGTGATGAGGCACAGCAAGATCGCCGGTCTCATGGTGCGGAACGTGGTCGCGGTGCCGCCCGAGTCGTCCTTCAAGCAGATCGCCGGACTGCTCGATGAGCACCGGATCAGCGGCGTTCCGGTCGTGGATCCCGAGCGCCGGGTGATCGGGGTGGTCTCCGAGACCGACCTGGTCCTGCGACGGCCGGTTCCCGCACCGGAGTGGGAGGCCGCCGCGGGTGCGAAGACGGAACTCGTCGCGGGCTCCCCGGACCGCGACGGCCCCGCGCCGACCGCGGCGGACCTGATGTCCTCGCCCGCCGTGACCGTCGACGTCGAGGAAACCGTGGCGGGGGCGGCACGCACCATGGCCGGCCATCGCGTGGAACGCCTGCCCGTGGTCGACCGGGAGCGACGTCTGGTCGGCATGGTGACCCGGCGCGACCTCCTGCAGGTTTTCCTCCGACCCGACGCGGAGATCCGGAAGGAGATCGTCGAGGAGCTCTTCGAGAACACGTTGTGGCTGCCGCCGGGAAAACTGGCGGTCCATGTGGTGGAGGGAGTGGTGACCCTCGAGGGCGAGCTGGAGCGGCTCGGCGACGTTCTGGTCGCCGTCCAGCTGGTCCGACAGACGGACGGAGTGATTGCCGTCGTCGACCGGTTGCGTTACGTCTTCGACGACACGCCTGTGGGCCGCGCGACCGGGCCGGCAGGAGAAGCCCGGCGCAGGAAGGCGGTCGGGGAGCGCTCCCCGTAGGGGCGCCTGAGGTACCCGGCGGCGTCGGTCGTCGGGACTGGGGTTGCTCGCCTTCGCGGGACTGCGGTTGCGCGACGGGCGTCGGGGCGCGGCCGAGGTGCAAAGGCGTCCTCAGACAGCCGTCAGGTGATCGACAACCGCGGTGACGTCGGCAATGCCTTCGATCCGGTCGAGCAGCCGCCGAGCGTCGGCCCGCTCCATCCGCCCCCACACGTCCACCGTCCCGTTGCGAACGACGATCTCGATCGCCGGCCTGGTGCCGGGAAACTCCTCAGTGAGAATCCTGGATTCGATCTCCTCACGGATCCCCTCGTCGTCCCGCACGAGAGCCGCAAGAAGAGTGTTCCTGCGCACGACACCGACGAGGTGCCCCTCCTGGTCCGTGACGGGCACTCTCTTCAGCCGGGAGAGCGCTGCCAGCCACGCCGCCTCGGCGACGGTGGACTCCGGGAACACCGTGATGGCAGGAGCGGTCATCAGGTCCTCCGCCGTATACGCCCGGGCACTCTCGTTCAGGCGCCGGCGAGCGAGCGCACCCGGCACGCCGGGCCGATGGCCGGTCGCCTCGACCGCCGCCTTGGCCAGCAGGTCCGATTCCGACACCACACCCATCACCCGGCCCTCCGGGTCCGTCACGGGCAGGGACCCCACTCCCGCATCGGTGAGGGTCCGGGCAATGGCCATGAAGGCGGAGTCCCCCGAGACCGATGCGGCAGAGGCGTCCATCACGTCTTCGACCAGCAGCGGCTCGGCTTCCACATCGGATGCCGAGGATGCCCGGTGGCCTGTCCGCGAGGGCCGGGCCGGTGCTCCGCGGCCGGTCGGTCTCCGGGGCTCCCGCTGATGCGTGGACGCCGCCGCCATGGCACCGATGTACCGGAGCAGCAAGTCCTCCCGCAGGGGTTCGTCGGTTCGGCTCGCCCTTCCCGGCACCGCACGACGCGCTTCGGCACCGGCGGCAGAACCCTCACGCTCATGCACGGTCTGCCTCCTCATCCGGACGTGCTCCCCGCTTTCCCATTCTTGACTCTCGCGAGGCGTGGCGTCCCGGGGCCGGTCAGCCCTTCCGGGGGCCGACCGGACTTGGCCGTCGCCGCTCCCGGCAGGGTGGCCGGCACCGCGACGACGAGCACGATCACGAGGGCGGTGCGGCATGCTGCCGTCGGACCGGGTCCGTCCGACGACGGACCGTACTCCGGGGCCTCCTCGGCCGTCATGGGCGTGTCCGCCGCTCCCCCGCACCTCGTCGCCGGAATGCTTGCGCCATGAACACCGCCGTCGCGGTGCCCGCCGCTCTGCTCTCCGCCCTCAGTTTCGGCGTCGGATCCGTGCTTCAGCAGCAGGCGGCGAGCGAGGCCCCCACAACGGACTCCCTGCGGCCCCGACTGCTGCTGGAGTTGGCCCGCCGTCCGAAGTGGCTGACCGGCATGGGACTCGTCGTCTCCTCGTACGCCCTGCTCGGCCTCGCCTTGGCCTCGGGCCCTTTGGTGCTGGTCCAGCCGCTCGCGGCCACGGACCTCGTCTTCGCCCTTCCCTTCCTCGCCTGGCGGCGCGGCGTCCCCCTGACGCGTCCGGAGGTCGCGGGAATCATGTGCACGGCGGGTGGTGTGGCGATGTTCCTGACGGTGCTGCCGGCGCCTTCCCACGGGACGGTTCCGGATCTCGTCGACTGGGTGCCCGTGCTCGCCGCCATCGGTGGCGCCGTGATGCTTCTGGCCCCCGTCGGCCTGCGGCGGCGCGGCAGGACGCGGACCGCTCTGTTCGCCGTCTGCGCGGCGCTCCTCTTCGCGTTGCTCGACAGCCTGACCAAGAGCACGGCCGACAGGTTCCAGACGGAGGGCGCGGCCGCGCTCCTCGCGTGGGAGCCGTACTCACTGATCGTCGTCGGCGTGCTGGGCCTGACCCTGTCGCAGAGCGCCTATCAGGCCGGCTCCCTGGCCATCAGCCTGCCGATCATCGACACACTGGAACCGATCGGCGCCGTTCTGATCGGCATCGCCGTCTTCGGCGAACGGCTAGCGCAGACCCCTTCGGCGCTGGCCGTGCAGATGCTGGGAGCGGCAGTGGCCGTGGCGGGCATCCTCCTCCTGGACCGATCGCCGCTGGCTCGTGCCTGAGCACGTCGGACGCCGACCCGTGTCGTGCCTGGCCTCGGAGGGCCGTCGTACGACCCTGGGTCGTTCAGGGACCCCTGGTGCTGCGGGTCCGAACGTCCCCACGCAGGGACGAATGGCCCCTCTCCCTCCGGGTCGTGTCCCGTGGACAGTGGAATCAGGTGGCCCGGTCCGTGCCGGAGTCCGGCCCACCGCGGAAGCAGGCATCCATGACCGACTACGTGTACGACTTCGCTCACGGCGGCCGCGCGATGGCCGACCTCCTCGGGAACAAGGGGGCGAATCTCGCGGAGATGACCCGCCTCGGCCTGCCCGTGCCGAGCGGGTTCACCATCACCACCGAGGCCTGCCGGGTGTTCCTGTCGACGGGTCGGCCGCCGCCCGAACTGGAGCGCCAGGTGGCCGACCATCTCTCGGCCCTCGAGCGTGCCGCAGGAAAGCGACTGGGCCAGGCGGACGACCCGCTGCTCCTCTCGGTCAGGTCCGGGGCCCGGGTATCGATGCCCGGAATGATGGAGACCGTGCTCGACATCGGGCTCAACGACTACTCCGTACTCGGGCTGGCCAAGACGTCCGAGCGCGAACGATTCGCGTGGGACTCCTACCGACGCCTCGTGCAGATGTTCGGCAGCACGGTGATGGGGGTGGACGGTTCCCTCTTCGAGGAGACGCTCACGCGCATCGAGGACCAGCACCACGTCCCCGACGACAGCCGACTGGACGTCTGCGACCTCATCAGGACCGTCGAGTCGTTCAAGGACCTGATCGGCGAACGGACCGGTCGCGACTTCCCCCAGGCACCCGCCGAGCAGCTGCGGCAGGCAGTACTGGCCGTGTTCGCCTCCTGGAACGGGGAGCGCGCAAGGCTGTACCGGCGCCGGGAACGGATCCCGGATGATCTGGGTACTGCGGTCACCGTCCAGACCATGGTCTTCGGCAACCTGGGCCGGGACTCGGGGAGCGGTGTGGCCTTCACCCGGGACCCGGCCACAGGACGCAGGGGAATCTACGGCGACTACCTTCCCAGCGCCCAGGGGGAGGACGTCGTCTCGGGAGTGCGCAACGCAGTGCCCCTCCAAGAGCTCGGCGCACTGGATCCGGCGTCGTTCGGCCAGCTCCAGGAGTACATGGACCGTCTGGAGAGCCACTACCGCGACCTGTGCGACATCGAGTTCACGATCGAACGCGGCAGGCTCTGGATGCTTCAGACACGCGTCGGCAAACGCACCGCCCAGGCGGCCTTCACCATCGCCTCTGACATGGCCGACGAGGGCCTGATCACGAACCGTCAGGCCCTGACACGGGTCAACGGCGAACAGCTCACCCACCTCATGTTCCCGCGCTTCGCCGTCACCGGCGGAGCCGACGTGATCGCCCGGGGTGTCCCCGCTTCACCGGGAGCGGCCGTGGGGGCGGTCGTCTTCGACTCGGCGGAGGCGGTACGCAGGGCGGACGCCGGGGAGAAGGTGGTACTCGTACGGAACGAAACCACCGCCGAGGACCTCTCCGGCATGATCGCCGCCCAGGCCGTGCTCACATCTCACGGGGGGAAGACGAGCCACGCGGCGGTGGTCGCGCGAGGCATGGGCAAGGTGTGCGTGTGCGGGGCGGAGGACATGATCGTGGACGCCCGTGCGCGCTGCCTCGTCGCCGACGGCCTGACCGTCGGCGAGGGCTCGGTCGTCTCCGTCGACGGCACGGAGGGCGTCGTCCGCCTGGGAGCCGTGCCGCTGGTCGAGTCCGACGTCATGCACTACTTCGACAGCGGCGTACCCGCGGACGGAACCGTTCGGGACTCCGTGCGCCATGTGCACCGGCTCATGCTGGAGGCCGACGCGGCGCGGCACCTGGAGGTGCGGGCGAACGCGGACACCCCCCAGGACGCGGCCCGGGCGCGCCGCTTCGGGGCCGAGGGCATCGGGCTGTGCCGCACCGAGCACATGTTCCTCGGGGACCGGCGCCGGTTCGTCGAGGCCATGATCCTGGCGGAGGGTGACGCGGAGAGGAGCGCTGCGCTCGCCGCACTCCTGCCGCTGCAGCGTGCGGACTTCACCGGCATCCTCGAGGCGATGGACGGACTGCCGGTGACCATTCGGCTGCTGGACCCGCCTCTGCACGAATTCCTGCCGGACCGGACCGATCTGGCCGTGCGCGTCGCCCGGAGAGAGGCTTCCGGAGCTCCGCCGGATGCGCGCGACACTGCCTTGCTCGCAGCCGTCACCCGCATGCACGAGGAGAACCCGATGCTCGGGCTGAGGGGCGTCCGGCTGGGACTGGTCGTGCCGGGTCTCTTCGCCATGCAGGTGCGTGCGATCGCCGAGGCGGTCGCGGAACGGGAGCGGGCCGGCGGAACGCCACGCGCCGAGATCATGGTTCCGCTCGTGGACGCGGTGGAGGAACTGCGGCTCGTCAGGGACGAGGTGGAACGGGTGGTCGAGGCCGTGTCCACGGAGACCGGTGTGGAAGTCTCCTGCCCGATCGGAACGATGATCGAGCTGCCGAGGGCAGCGCTGACCGCGGGGAGCATTGCCCAGGAGGCGGACTTCTTCTCGTTCGGCACGAACGATCTCACCCAGACGACCTGGGGATTCTCACGCGACGACGTCGAGGCCGCCTTCTTCTCCGCCTACTTGGAGCAGGGCGTGTTCCAGGCGTCCCCGTTCGAGACCATCGACCGCGAGGGGGTGGGCCGACTGGTACGGATCGCGGTCGCCGAGGGCCGCGCGGCCCACCCCGGGTTGGAACTCGGTGTCTGCGGTGAACACGGAGGCGATCCGGCATCGGTGGGCTTCTTCCACGAGGCAGGGCTCGACTACGTTTCCTGCTCGCCGTTCCGCGTACCCGTCGCTCGGCTGGAAGCCGGCAGGGCGGCCGTCGCGAGTTCACCCGCCGCGGCTGGGCATGCCGCAGAGCGCCCGGACCGTCACGCCCAAAGGGCTTCCCGGCCCGGATCCGATCGGCCGGACATGCCCGGCCCCACGGGCGCATGATGGAAAGGGGGCGCGAGAGAGGGCGGGCGGCGAACGCCACTCGCCGGCGACCGGCATGGTCGCGGCAGTCACGAGAGACATGGTGCTCGGCCGGTGCGACTGGCCGAACGCCTTGGCCCAACCGGTATCCGCAGCGAAGAGGAGGCTGACGATGACCCGAACCTCGATCCTCGAGCGCAGTCAGTGGCAGGCGGCTCTCGACGGCGTCACAGCCGACCACGACGGGAAACTCGTCTCCGTCGAACTGCTGGATGCCTCGGTCGGGCACCAGTACGAGGCCGAGCGAATGCCGTTCGCCGACCTCTCGTACGACCCCAAGGACGATGTGGTGATCGTCGCGGTCGGCGGGAAGTCGCCGCGCTATCCGGTGGTACTGCGCCACATGGTGGCCCACCCGAAGGAGATCGACATCGCGACCGAGGAGATTCCGGAGACCGCCGTGCGCGTCGTCGCCCCGGACGACACGGCCACTTTGATCACCTTCTTCCCGGCGGAATAGGGGTTCGCGCCCCGGTTGCGCACCAGCCGCCCATCCGGACGGCCTCACCACGCGTCGGCGCGGCGCCGACCGCCCGTCCCGCGCATCACGCGCATCACGCGCCGGGAGTGGCAGCAGAGAGGTGGCAGGAGATGGACAGGCACGACTCCGGTTCCCGCATCGTGGTGGGTGTCGACGGCTCGCCTTCCTCACATGCGGCGCTGCGCTGGGCCGTTCGGTACGCAGGCCTCGTCGGGGCCTCGGTCGACGCCGTCGCTGCCTGGGACCTGCCGGGCGCGCGCAGTTGGTCGGCCCCGGCCGTGGACACCGCTTTCGACGAAGAGCAGGCCGAGCGCGGCCTGGTGGAGGAAGTACGCGGCGTACTCGGCCAGTCGGGGGCGTCTCAGGTCCATGAGCGCTTGGTGCGCGGCGACCCGGCGGAGGTACTGCTCGACGCAGCCGAGGGAGCCGAGGCACTGGTGGTGGGAAGTCGTGGCCGAGGCGGCTTCCGTCGAGCACTGCTGGGCTCGGTGAGCCATCAGTGCGCCATCCACGCCACGTGCCCTGTCGTGATCGTGCGCCCGGAGACCGATGCGGGGAAGGGAGACGAACCCCGGACGTCGTGACCGGCACATCGTGAACGGCCGGCGAGCGTCCCGGACGCAGCGGGCTCACAACACGGCGGTGGGTACGTCGGCGGGCAACACGGCGGCGGTGGGTACGTCGGCGGGTCGGCCCGCCGAGGTCACGACGGGGCAGCCGCGTCCGTGTTCGGTCCGGGCGGCGCGCTGACTTCGCAGCGGACCACGACGACGCCCTCGACGGCCTGAGCCAGACGGCGGGCGAGGGGCACGAGGCTGCTGTCGCCGACCGCGCCCCCGAGCGTGACGACCCCGTCCCTGACACACACCTCCGGTCCAGAGCCCGCGAAGAGGCGGTCGAGGACATCCCGGACGTCTGCCGCGATGTCGTCGTCCGCGCGGAGGAAGACCTTGAGCAGATCCGCCCGGCTGACGATGCCTTTCAGAAATCCCTGTGCGTCCACGACAGGCAGGCGCTTCACGTGCCGTCGCGCCATGAGGCGGGCGGCGTGAGGCAGCGTCGCGGCGGCCCGGATCGTGACGGGCGGAGCGCTCATGAGGTCTTCGGCCCTCACGGCTTCGGCCCTTGCGGCCGCGTCCGGACTCCGGTCCGTGACGACCTGCTCGGTGCCGCGGAGTTCCTCCTTGCGCAGGAGATCGGCTTCGGAGACGATCCCGACCACCCGGCCTTCGCCGTCGACGACCGGGACGGCGGTCACGTTCCACCGGCCCATGGCCGTCACGATGTCCTTGAACCGCGCATGAAGGGCGACCGCGACGACGGTCTTCGTCATCACGTCTTCGACGCAGTGCGGGGCTGACAACATCACGCATGCCTCACCGGGGAACATGCCGCAACAGGTCGTGCGAGCACCTGGGACGACTTTCGCATGCCCAGGGGCGTCGCGGATGGGCCGACAGGTGCCGCCTCGGGACCGTCCGGCCCAAGCGCCGCACACCACCTGCAGGTCACCGTGGTGGTGCAGGGACCTGACGAGGAGAGGTGGACCACGATGAGCGGCACTTCCGCGCACGGTTCCGCCGCCGAGCCGTCGCGCTCGCACACCGACATAGGCCGCCGGCTCGCCGGCCGGCGCGAACAACTGGGACTCTCCCGGGAGGACGTGGCCGAGCGCAGCGGGGCCGCGGTCACCTACGTCGCGTATCTGGAGGAGCAGCCCGCGGCGCCCGACACGGCCACGCTGCAGCAGATCGCCGCCGCCCTGGAGACGACCGTGGCCGAACTGACGGGCGGGACGGTGGATCAGCCACCGGGGCTGGGCGTCGCGCTCCGGGGTGCAGGACTGGCCGAGCTCGACGAGGCGGAGTGCCGGACTCTGATGTCGGGCCACGGTGTCGGGCGGGTCGGGGTCCTCACGCCCGAAGGGCCCGCGGTGGTACCGGTGAACTACGTGGTCGACGGAGCCGAAATCGCCTTCCGCACCGCACTGGGGAAAGTCCCCGCCTTCGCTGCGGGAAGCGAGGTCGCCTTCGAGGTGGACCGCATCGACGACTCCTTCAGCAAGGGGTGGAGTGTGCTGGCGGTGGGAACCGCTCGCGCCGTAACCGAGGACGACGCGATCCGGCGGCTGACGGAACTCGCCCCGACGGCGCCGTGGGCAGGAGGAGCGCGTGACCTCTGGGTCGAGCTCTCGCCGTCCCGCATCACCGGACGCAGGATCGTCGCGACGGGCGGCGGCTGAGCGGCATGCCCAGGTCGCCCCGGGACGCGGTCCGGGTGCTCAACGCCGGCCACGGCGCCAAGGCCGCTCTCGCCGTGCGCACACCGCCAGGGCTCGGCCGGACAGGCCGCCGGCAGGGCCCTCACGAGGTGTGAGCGGCGTCGGCCAGGAAGGGACTACGGCATGGACACCAAGCGCGTTCTCGTGGCCTACGGCAGCAAGCACGGTGCCACCGCAGGCATAGCGGAAGAGATCGGCGCCACCCTCCGAGCGGACGGCTACGACGCCGCCGTGCTGCCTGCTCGTGACGTGAAGGACGTCGAAGACTACGACGCCGTGGTGCTGGGAGGGTCGCTCTACGCAAACCGCTGGCATCACAGCGCCCGCCGTTGCGCGAGGCGCAACGTGGAGGCGCTCGGCGGCCGACCGGTGTGGCTGTTCAGCAGTGGCCCGGTCGACAGCTCCGCCGAACAGCACGACGTTCCCCCCGTGCGCGGGGTGGCCCGGCAGATGGAACGGCTGCACGCCCGAGAGCACATCACGTTTGGCGGCAGCATCACCGCATCGACGCCCGGTTGGGTCGCTCGGTATCTCGTGCGCCACGGTGAGGGAGGGGACTTCCGCAACCCGGAGCGCATCCAGGCCTGGGCCCACCACATCGGAGCCGAACTCGCCGCGTCCCCGTAGCAATTCCCGGGCCCGCGACGGGCGGCCCGCAGCGGGTCGCGCAGGCAGGTCGCGCAGGCAGGTCGCAGCGGTCCTGCCACCGGACACGATCGTCCTGCGGACGCCGACAACCCGGTTCACCGCAAGTCCGACGGCCCGTGCTCCCGCTCGGTACCGGAGGCGCCCGGGGCGTCACGCATCCGCCGCAGGCGGCGGTCCTGCACGCTTCCGTTGCCGATCAGCCAGCCGACGAAGATCAAGAGGAACAGGGTGGTGCCGACTGCCCCACGCAGCCACGAGGTCACGGCCGTCATCACCACGACGGAAACGCAGAGGAGGACCGAGGAAGACGGTGGCGATGACGCGGTGTCGGATGCGATGCAGCCGCTGCTCGACAACCGGACCGCTCACAAGGCGGCCAATGCGATGTCCCGTATCCGGGTGCGCAGTTGCGCCCGCTGCGCGCTACCCGATTCGAGGTCACCGAGTCCCGAAGCACGCTCGGTTCCACGTTCCGTCCTGCGAGTGCCCCCCTTTGCCGAGTGAAGAGCGTTCTCGTGTGCCCCGTGCCCGGCGCCACGCACCGGTCGGACACCGGCCCCACCGGTGACGTGACCGAGCCGGGGCCGGCTGTCGTCAGTCGAAGGGCAGAGCACCTGCGGTGCTCGCCAGTCCTCGGTCCACGGGATGTCCGTCAGTCGTGGGCTATGACCGCCACCGGAGCGGTGGCGTGGTGCAGCACGGCGTGGGCGACGTGCCCGAGGTGCCCGCCGACCGGAGCCCGCCGGATCCGGCGGCCGACGACGACGAGTTCCGCGTCGGCGGCCTCGTACAGCACCTGCTCGGCGGGCGCGCCGACGAGCACCCTCTCCTGTACCTTGACCGAGGGGTACCGCTCCCGCGACGGCCGCAGCCGCTCGCCGAGAGCAGCGGCGATGCCGTCGGCCACCTCCTGCCGGACACCGGGATCGAGCCCGGGTGCGTAGCTGAACGCGAACGGCAGCGACCACCCGTGCACGGCGCGCACGCCGCAGCCCCGCCGCGCCGCCTCGCCGAAGGCGAAGGCGAGCACCGCGTCGGCGTTCTCATGGATGTCGACCCCGACCACCACATCCCGCCCTGCGTACTCCGGGGAGCCCGGCGCCACCTCGTCCTGCGGGCGCACGACCACGACCGGCGTGTCCGTGAGCCCGATCGTGGCGGTCCCGACGGATCCGATCACGAATCGCTCGACCGCCCCCCGACCGCGCGACCCGAGGACCAGCATCTGGGAGTCGGCGGCCTCGACGGCCAGGACGGCGGCCGCACGCCCGGTCAGGCGTCGCGCGGACACCGCGAGTCCGGCATGCCGTCGGCGCAGGTCGTCCGACACCTCCTCGAGCACCGCGTCCACCTGCCGGCGGAACTCCTCGATATCCGGCCACTCGACGTTCTCCAAGTGATCGACCGGGGGCACGGATGGAATGAGCGGCCACTGCTCCACGTGCACCAGACGCAGAGGCGCTTCCCTCAGCACCGCCTCCCGCGCGGCCCATTCCGCCGCAGCCCGGCTCTCCGGGAACCCGTCCAATCCGACTGTCACAGGGGGAGTCATCTCCGTGGACCTCCTTCCGGCCGCCCGGCGGCCGACGCACCCTCCGTCCGGTCCCGTGCCGGACAGCGTCTCCGAGCGACGGGGAACGGTTGCCGTCCGGCGCGGCACCACTGCCGCCAAGGGCGACCGCAGGATCCCGAAGGGCACCGCGCCGCCGGCTCGCCCGCAACGCCATGGCCGCACCAGGCATGATCGGCTTCTTCCCACCGCGTCGCGGTTGTCCTCCTGACACCACGATGCGGCAGGACGGAGACTGGGGCGAGAGCCGAACGGTCCCGTGCCGGGGTCATGAGGCCCCGTCCTCAGGCGGGCGTCGCCCGCTCCGCGCAAGCGTCCGCCTGACGACCTCCTCGATCTCGTTCCGCGTCCTGACCGTCAGGGCGGCCAGGCGTGGGGAGACCACGGGGCGTGGCGGGGGGTGTGGGCCGCGGATACGGCGTGCTGCTTCCGGCAGGGACGCCAGGTCGGCCTCGAAGCGCGCCCGGGCGGCTGCCAGGTTGTCCGGCGGTCCGGTTCTGCGACCCCCCACCATGACCGATCGCAGCATCGGCTCCCCGCCGTCCGGCGGCTCCTCTCCGTCCAGCCCCACGACGTCCCGGCAGCCCGGTCCGCGGAACACCTGCTTGGGGGCAGGCGCGGTGGCCTTCGCCGAGGACAGCTTCATGACCGGTCGCCCGGCGTACTGGACGAGCTTGTAGGCCGCGTCCAGATACGGCGCGTCGGCCGCGGTACCCACCTTGGTGCCCACCGCGTACACGTCGATCGGCGCGCCGCCGCGCACCAACTCGTCCACGGCGTACTCGTCCAGTCCGCCACTGGCGACGATGCGCACCTCGGCAAGCCCTGCCCAATCGAGAATCCCCCGAGCCCGGTGGGCCAGAGCTCCCAGGTCCCCGCTGTCGAGGCGGACGGCGCACCCTGCTCCTCTTCGGATGTCGGCCAGGACCCGGGCGGCCGTCCTGACACCGAGGTCGGTGTCATAGGTGTCGACGAGGAATGTCACCGGGCCGGAATGTGCCCGGGCGAAGGCTCTGAATGCCTCTTCCTCGCCGGGGAAGGCCTCGACATAGGAATGGGCCATGGTCCCTGATCCCGGTATCCCGAGCTCCGCCGCGGCGGCCACATTGCTGGTACCTGCGAAACCGACCATCGCGGAGACACGGGCGGCCTGGAACCCCGCCTGCGGACCGTGTGTGCGCCGCAGGGAGAAGTCCACGACCGGCCGTCCGGCGGCGGCCATGACGCAACGTGCGGCCTTCGAGGCGACGACGGTCTGATGACAGACCTGTCCCAGCAGATAGGTCTCCACGAACTGGGCCTGCGGCAACGGCGCGGTGACCTCCATCAGCGGCTCTCCGGCGAAGACCAGTCGGCCCTCGGGCACCGCACGGACGTCGCCCCGGAACTCCAGGGCGAGCAGCTCTTGCAGATCCCCCTCGGGACGATGCAGCGTCGCGGCGAAGTCCCGCACGTCCTCCGGTCCCACGTGCAGACGGGAGAGGTAGTCCAGGGAGGGTTCGAGGCCTGCGGCGACGAGAAAGCCCCGCTCAGGTGGCAGGTCCCGTACGAACAGACTGAATGTCGCGGGCTGGTCCATGCCCTCCCGAAGGTAGGACATGGCCATGGTGACCTCGTACAGGTCGGTGGTGGTCGCGTCGGTCACGGCGAGCACCCTCCTCGAAGTGCACTGGTCGGGACGAGCGATCCGGGGCTCCGGACTTTTCGAGCAACGCCCTGCCGCCCGGATCGGTTGCAGCCAGGGGGAACGCGGTTCCAGCCTGCGCCGGGACCACCGCCAACGGGCAGGGCTGATCGGCCCCCGGCCGGAACCGACCGGCCCCCCGACCACCACGCCCGGAACGGGCAGGATGAGATGAGAGCCCGTCCGCCCGGCTCCGACCCGGAGGACTCGAACCGCGGTCCCGTCCACGGAGGTCGAGCCGTCCGAGACGGGCCTCGCCAGCGGTACGAACCCGGACCACCCTGCCGAACCGACGGGAGGGGAGCGTGACCTCTCATCGCACGCGGATCACGGCGCCCGACGACACACGGCCGGCCGGTCTGACGGACGAAGAAGCGGCGCGCCGGCTGCGTGAACACGGTCCGAACGAGGTGGAGGCGCGTCGGAGGCCGTCCCTCCACAGCCGCGTACTGGCCCAGCTTCGCGATCCGCTGATCATGGTTCTGCTCGGTGCGATCGTCCTGACCGTCGCGATCGGGGACCATGCCGACGCCGTGGTGATCGCCCTGGTCGTCGTCGTCAACACCACCGTGGGTGTCGTCCAGGAGATCAGGGCCGACAACGCCGTTGCGGCACTCTCGGCGCTGTCCGCACCGGCCGCACGCGTGGTGCGGGACGGATCCGACCGGGAGGTGCCGGCCAGGGACGTCGTGCCCGGGGACGTGCTGCTGCTCGGTGAAGGCGACATCGTGGCCGCCGACGCACGACTCGTCGAGTCGTCGTCACTCCTGGTGGACGAGTCCATGCTGACCGGGGAGTCCGTTCCGGTCGACAAGGACGTCCGCTCCGGGATACCCGGCGCATCGGTCCTGAGCGCCGGGACCGTCACCGTCAGGGGCAGGGCCGTGGCCGAGGTCTTCGCCACGGGTGAGGGCAGCGCACTCGGCCGGATCGCGTCCCTCCTGGAGGGCCGGACCGAGCCCACCCCTCTGCAACGCCGACTCGCTGCACTGGGCAGGGTGCTGGCTCTCGTCACCGTGGCCCTGTGCATGCTGGTCTTCGCCCTCGGGCTGTTCCGGGGGCTGCCGCCGGACACGATGGCCGTGACGGCGATCAGTCTCGCCGTCGCCGCCGTACCGGAGTCGCTGCCGGCCGTCGTGACGCTCGCGCTCGCGCTGGGCGCGCGACGGATGGCGGCACGGCACGCCGTGGTACGCCGGCTGCCCGCCGTCGAGACCCTCGGTTCCGTGACCGTCCTGGCCACCGACAAGACCGGGACGCTCACCGAGGGCCGGATGGTGGTGGAGCAGATCTGGACCCCCCGCGGGCGGGTGGAGTTCACCGGGGTCGGATACGAACCGAGGGGCGAGGTGCGCATCGCCGGAAGAACGGCGAAGGCCGCGGAACTCGGGCCCGTTCGTGATCTGCTGACGGTCGCGACGCTGTGCAACGACGCCGCCCTCCGGCCGCCCGACGGGAGGGGAGGATCCGGTGGCCGCTGGACGGCGCTCGGGGATCCGACCGAGGCCGCGCTGCTGACCGCAGCGGCGAAGGCGGGCTGCGAGGAGCGAAGCCTCCTCCGGGAGAGATGTCCGAGGACCGGCGAAGCGCCGTTCGACAGTCTCCGGAAACGGATGACCACCGTGCACAGGACGCCTTCCGGGCGGTCGCTCGTCTGCCTCAAGGGCGCGCCGGAGGCCGTGCTCGATCCCACCGTGCTGGACGACGGCTCCGAGCTGCTGGCCGAAGCACGGCAGGAGGCGGCACACCTGGCGTCCCGTGGCTTCCGCGTCCTCGCCGTGGCTTTCGGGGAGCGCTCCGGACGACCGCCGAGGGCCTCGGAAGCGGAGCACGGCCTGCGGTTCCTCGGTCTGGCCGCCATCAGCGACCCCCCGAAGCCCGCAGCGACCGCGACTCTCGCCGCCTGCCGGGCCGCCGGGATCACCCCCGTCCTCGTCACGGGGGACCATCCGGCGACCGCCCGTGCGGTGGCCGCACGCGTCGGACTCGTGGATCCGGAGGACTCCACCGAGGCGGTCGCCACCGGAGCGGACCTGGCGGCCGGCCGCATCGGCGATCCGACTGCGGTGAGGGTCTTCGCCCGCACGGACCCGCAGCAGAAACTGGACATCGTCCGGGCGTGGCACGCCCGCGGCCACGTGACGGCGATGACCGGCGACGGCGTCAACGACGGCCCCGCGCTGCACGCCGCGGACATCGGCGTGGCCATGGGGCGCCGCGGCACCGAGGTCGCCCGGCAGTCGGCCGACCTGGTACTCACCGATGACGAACTCGCCACCGTCGTGGCTGCTGTCGAGGAGGGACGACGGGTCTACGACAACATCCGCAGGTTCCTCGTCTACGCCCTCGCCGGGGGCACGGCCGAGATCCTGGTGATGCTCGTCGGCCCCCTGCTGGGGCTGGCCCTGCCGCTCCGGGCCGGCCAGATCCTGTGGATCAATCTCCTGACCCACGGCCTCACCGGCGTCGCGGTCGGCGCGGAGCCCGTGTCCCCGCAGGCCATGCACCGGCCGCCTCGTCCGCCCGACCAGCATGTGATGGGTCACGGCCTGTGGCAACGCGTGCTGTTCCTGGGCGCCGTGGTGACCGCGGTCTGTCTGGTCGTCGGGCTGGTCGCGCGCGCCGTCGGCTCCCCCTGGCAGACCGTGCTCTTCCTTTCCCTGCTGGCGGCCCAGCTGGGCGTCGTGCTGGGACTGCGCAGCCGCCTGTTCACGCGGGAGAACCTCTTCCTCCCGCTGTCGGTACTGGTGTCGGCAGCCCTCGGCGTCGCCGCGGTGTACGTCCCCTTCCTGCGTTCGGTTCTGGAGACGCGCCCCCTCGAAGCGATGGAGGTGGGACTCGCGTGCGCCGCGGGCCTGCTCGGCTTCGCCGCGGCACGCTCGAGCCGACAGCCATGGCTGGGACGGCTCACCGGGCACGCCACCGGGGACGGACGCCCGCACCCCTTCTCCCCGTCATGAGTGATCCGCGTGGCCCGCGCCCCTCGTGGACCGGCGCACGGGGGCCACCTGGGGTGGAGCGGTAACGTAGGAGAGACGAAGGGTTCCCCTGTGTGACGCGGCGGGAGAGCGCATGGGCGAGGACATCACGGCGGCGAATCGTGTCTCGCGGCTGCGCCTGGACGAGCTGCTGGACGAGCTCGAGGGGCGCATCGACGAGGTGCGCGAGACGAGGGACCGCCTGAACGGTCTTCTGGAAGCCGTGCTGTCGGTGGGACGGGAACTCGATCTCCCCCAGGTGCTCCAAGGGATCGTCGAGGCCGCGGTTTCCCTCGTGGACGCCGAGTACGGGGCTCTCGGGGTGATCGGGGACCAGGACAGACTGGCGCAGTTCCTTCCCGTCGGCATCAGCGACGAACTGCGCGCCCGCATCGGCGACCTCCCCACCGGTCACGGTCTCCTGGGCGAGGTCATCCGGCACCCCGAAGCACTGAGGCTGAGCAACATCGCCGAGCACCCCGCGTCATCCGGATTCCCCTCCCACCATCCGCCGATGCGGACGTTCCTGGGAGTACCCATCAGGGTCCGCGACGAGGTGTTCGGCAACCTCTACCTGACCGAGAAGCGAGACGGCGCCGAATTCGACTCCGACGACGAAGCCGTCCTGTCCACGCTCGCCGTCGCCGCCGGCATCGCCATCGAGAACGCCCGTCTGTTCGAGGAGCTCCGTCTCAGGGGACAGTGGCTCGAGGCGAGCGCCGAGTGCACGAGCGCGCTGCTCTCCGGGACACCACAGGCCCAAGTGCTCGAACTGATGATCAATCGGGCTCGCGACATCACAGGAGCGGCCATCGGAATGGTCCACTTGGTCACTTCGGGGGGAGAGCTGCGAGGCGTCGTGGCTCTCGGGGACGGCGCCGATCAGCACCACGAGGTGACACTGCCGGCGGAGGGCACACTCGCGGGCCTCGCCCTCGCGGAGGGCGCTCCGGTCAGGAGTCCCGACGTGGCCAACGACGCCCGTTTCACCCTGCGGGCCGGGGCATGGAAGGAGTTCGGTCCCGCGGTGGCCGTGCCGGTGGGGACCAGGGAGAGGAACCGCGGAGTGCTGACGCTCGCTCGGCGTGCGGGCAGCCCGCCGTTCTCCGAGGAGGAGACCGCGCCCCTGTCCGGGTTCGCCGGCCAGGCCGCCGTGGCGCTCGAACTGGCGGACCACAGGCGGGAGACGGAACAGATGAGTCTGCTCGCCGATCACGACCGGATCGCCCGGGATCTCCACGACCTCGCCATCCAGCGCCTGTTCGCGACGGGGATGACACTGCAGAGCGCACAGCGCTTCGTCGACCACCCGGAGGCGTCGGAGCGGCTGGGCCGGGCCATCGACGACCTCGACGACACCATCAAGATCATTCGATCGACGATCTTCGGACTGCGGCAGCACGAGACACCCCGCAGCACGGGCGGACTCCGGACGCGGGCCGCGTGTCTGCTCGAAGAGCAGGCACACGCGCTCGGCTTCGCACCCGCTTTGCGCACGGAGGGCTTCATCGACACCGATGTTCCGGGCGATCTCGCGGACGAGGTCGTGGCGGTGCTGAGCGAGGCGCTCACGAACGTCGCGCGGCACGCTCGCGCCGACCGTGCGGAGGTCTCGATCGCGGCCCGGTCCGGAACGCTCACGGTGAGCGTCGTCGACGACGGGGTCGGCATCAAGGAGGGCGGACGGCGCAGCGGCCTGCGCAACCTCCGGGAGCGGGCGGAAAGTCTGGGTGGGGAGCTGACCGTCGCCCGCGGCGCGAACGGCGGAACCCGTCTGGAATGGCGTGTTCCGCTGCGCGGCCGGGTCTGACCAGCCGGCTCGAGCATGATCACTGCTGGTGCTCGTGCTGCGCCGCGATGACCGCGGCCTGGACACGGCGTTCCACGCCCAGTTTGGAAAGCAGTCGTGAGATGTGGTTCTTGACGGTCTTCTCGGAGAGGTAGAGCTCCTTGCCGATCTCACGGTTCGTCATTCCGCGCCCGATCAGCTCGAGGACCGCGCGTTCACGCGGGGACAGCACGGCGAGCCGTTCGTCCTCGGATGCCGGGGCTTCTTCCGGGGATCGCAGCGAGTGCATCAGACGAGCCGTGGTCGCGGGGTCGAGCATCGACTGGCCGGTGGCCACGGTTCGTACGGCGGAGACGAGGTCGGACCCCTTGATCTGCTTCAGCACGTACCCGGCCGCTCCGGCCATGATCGCGTCCAGCAGCGCGTCCTCGTCGTCGAACGACGTCAGCATGAGGCAGGCGAGCTCCGGCATGCAGGAGCGCAGTTCCCGGCAGACCGTGACGCCGTCACCGTCGGGAAGGCGGACGTCCAGCACCGCCACTCGCGGTCGCACCGCGGGCCCCCGCGCCAGCGCCTGCTGCGCTGTGCCGGCCTCGCCGACGACCTCGATGTCCGGTTCGGCGTCGAGCAGATCTCGCAGACCGCGCC
The DNA here is from genome assembly GCF_900103455.1 of Streptomyces wuyuanensis. Lineage (GTDB taxonomy): Bacteria > Actinomycetota > Actinomycetes > Streptomycetales > Streptomycetaceae > Streptomyces > Streptomyces wuyuanensis. Next base: position 138,062 of record NZ_FNHI01000018.1, read on the forward strand.
GTACCACCTCGTGGTCGTCGAGGAGGAACACGCGGACGGGCGCCTCGGCCGAAAAGGCCGGTGCCTCGGACATGTCGGCCTCCTGACGGTGGGCTCGCCTCGTTGAGGATGCCGTATGCCGGACCCGGGCCACCAGGGCCGAACGGCCCCGGTGCGCGCCTGCGGGTCAGTCCTCCCCACCTTGTTGATCGGGGTGAGGTTGATCGGGGTGAGCGACGTTCGCGGTCAGATCCACGCGTATGTCCACCACGCCTTCCACCGCACGGACGGCCTTGGCCAGCAGGGGAACCAGCCGGCGGTCCCGTAGCTCCCCTGTGAGGGTGACCACTCCGTCCGTGACGGACGCGTCCACCCCGGCGGCGGCCGGAAGGTCCGCGAGGACGTGTCGACGGATGTCCTCGGCGAGGTCGTCGTCCGTGCGCAGGAACACTTTCAGCAAGTCGCTGCGGCTGACCACCCCCTCCAGCATGCCGACCCGGTCGACCACCGGGAGCCGCTTCACCCGGCGCCGTGCCATGATCCGCGCCGCCTCCGCGATGGTCGCCGCCGGATGGACGGTCACTGCGGGGCTCGACATCAGCTCACCGGCCGTCACCGCACCCGCCTTCCAGAGGTCCGACCGGGCCCCTTCGCCGAGCGTGGGGGCATCGAGGTGGAACTCCTCCTTCGGCAGGAGATCGGCTTCGGACACCACACCTATGACCCTTCCGTCGCCCTCCACGACCGGCAGGGCACTGACCTTCCACTGGTCCATCAGCTCCACGATCTCCTTGTACGCGGCATGACGACCCACCGCGACCGCGGTGTGGGTCATGACGTCGCTCACCGTGCGCGGAGAACCGGTCATGACAGTGCCCCTTCCTGTGTCGGCGGGATCCCCGGGCGGGCCGGAGCATCCGCGGCGCTCGCCGGTCACGAGGTGACGGGCGCGCGTGCAGCGTCCCTGCGACCACGCTGACCCTGCGCCCGGGCCGGGTGCATGGGCCGAACGGCCCCGGTGCGGGGGCCGCCCCGCCTGCCCTGCAAGAAGATGCCTTGTCCCCGCGCCGCCCGACCATGGATTCCGCATCCGCGTCCATGCGACACGTACGTCGATGCGCCGCTCCCTCGCCTGAATCGTCGACGATGGCTGCGGCGGATCTGCTCCGGCAGGAATGTCCGCCGGATCGGCCGGCACCGGATCCGGTGGAAACCACGACAGCGATGAGTCCGGGCGAGGAAGCAGGCATCGATGGAACCGGTCGCGCGCACGGCGGTCATCGGGATCGGCAACGAGTTCCGCCGGGACGACGGGGTCGGATGGGCCGTCATCGCCTCGTTGCAGGACCGGGCCGCACGGCGGCCGCTGCCTCCAGGCACCGTACTCGCACAGTCCGACGGGGACCCCGGCCGGCTGATCGGCCTCTGGGAGGACACCGCCCTGGCAGTGGTCGTCGATGCCTGCTTTCCCCCGTCGGCGCAGCCGGGGCGGACCCACCGGTGGTCCGGACACCCCGAGCGCTCCTTCCACTCGGCCGGCCCGGCACGCCACAGCACCCACGGACTCGGCCTCGCCGAAGCGGTGCGGCTCGGCGACATTCTCCGGCGCCGTCCTCTCCGCCTCGTCGTGTACGCCGTCGAGGGAGCGGACCGTTCGCTGGGCACGGGACTCACACCGGCGGTGGCACGCGCGCTGCCGGGTCTGGTCCGACGGATCGAGGCGGACATGGACCGGTACGGCGAAGTTCCGGCACACGGTCCGCGGGACGAATGAGTACCGGCGGGCACTCTCCGGGGACGAACCAAGGACACGCCGGGACCCATATCGGAGCCGGAGAGGCTGGTACCTGACACCCTGTCCACGACCGACAGCACACCGTGCCGGCCGTGTCCCAGCGGATCGTGGCGTAGGAGTCTGTGCCTCCCGGGCCGAACGGCCCCCGGACGAGCGGCGAACCATGACGGATCCCGAGAACACCGTTGCCGTCCCCGGCGCTCCGACCGAGGCGGTGCTCGACCGCGACGGACTGGACGAACTCGTCCGCGTCCTCGTACGCCGCGGCCGCACGGTGATCGGTCCCACCGTCCGTGACGGCGCCATCGTGCTGGACGAGCTGGAGTCGGCCGATGCGCTGCCTTACGGGTGGGGGGTCGAACTCGAGGCGGGGCAGTACCGGGTCCGCCGGCGTGCCGACCAGGCTGCCTTCGCGCACAGCGCGGGGCCGCAGTCGTGGAAGTCGTTCCTCCATCCGGAGCGCGTCCGCCAGTGGAGCGCCGAACGCCGCCCCGACGGCGTGCTGAGCGTGCGCCCGGAGGCACCCCAGAGCGTTTCGTACGCCTTCCTCGGCGTGAGGCCCTGCGATCTGCGGGCCATTCGGATCCTCGACCGGGTGATGGGCGGCGGCCGCTACCGTGACCCTGCCTACCTCTCCCGGCGAACGGGCGCCTTCCTGATCGCGGTCGAATGCACCGAGCCGGGTGCCACCTGCTTCTGCGTCTCGATGGGCACGGGACCGGCCGCGGACGCCGGATTCGACCTCGCGCTCACCGAGGTCGTGGACGCCGCGGGCCACCGCTTCCTGTGCCGCAGCGGCAGCCCGGAGGGGGCGGCGGTGCTCGCGGAGCTCCCGCGCCGCGACGCCGACGAGCCCACCCGCGCGGCAGCCGCCTCCGCCGTCAGCGAGGCGGCCGAACGCATGGGCCGGTCCATGCCGCCGGTGGACCTGCGCACGCTGATGCGGGACACCCTGGAGGCGGAGCGGTGGGACGACGTCACGGCCAGATGCCTGAGCTGCGGCAACTGCACCATGGTCTGCCCCACCTGCTTCTGCACGACCACCGAGGACGTGACCGACCTGACCGGCGACCACGCCGAGCGTTGGCGCCGCTGGGACTCCTGCTACGACCTGGACTTCTCGCTCCTGCACGGCGGTCCGGTCCGGGCCACCCCGCGCAGCCGCTACCGCCAGTGGCTGACCCACAAACTGGGCACGTGGCACGACCAGTTCGACAGCTCCGGCTGCGTCGGCTGCGGCCGGTGCATCGTCTGGTGCCCCACCGGCATCGACCTCACCGAAGAGGCGCATGCCCTCCATCAGGAGGCCACGCGGACGGAGAGCGCACCGTGACCCCGCAGACGGGCGAGCCCGCCGGCGGAGGAGCACTCGACACCCTGCCCGCCGAGCACCGCGGTCGCTTGATGGCCCTCGCCCACGAAGCCGCGTTCCCGAGCACCACGCGGATCTTCGAGGAGGGCGACGAGGCGGACCGCTTCTGGATCATCCGCTCGGGCACCGTCGCGCTCGACGTCCATGTGCCCGGCCGCGGTCGGACCGTCGTCGAGACCATCGGCAGGGGCGCCCTGCTCGGCTGGTCGTGGCTGTGCCCGCCCCGGCACTGGCACCTCGGTGCCGAGTCCCGGGGTCCGGTGCTGGCCTGGGAGTTCGACGCCGCCGCCGTGCGCAGCCTGTGTGCCGAACGCCCGGACCTGGGGCTGGCGTTGGTCACCGTCGTCGCCGAGACCATCGGCGACCGGCTCCGGGCCACCCGCACCCGCCTGCTCGACCTCTACGGGCCGCCGGGATCCCCGGAGGGCGGGGCCGGCCCATGACCCTCGCGCCCCTCCCCTACCGCGTCGTGGACCGCCGCGACGAGACGCATGACACCGTCACGCTCTCCCTGGAGCCGGCCGGGGAGGCCCTGGGCCCTTTCGCACCGGGCCAGTTCGCGATGATGTACGCGTTCGGCGTCGGTGAGGTCCCCGTCTCCGTGTCCCGCATCCCCGACGGGCAGCGGCTGACACACACCGTGCGCGCCGTCGGCGCCGTCACCCGTGCGCTGTGGACTCTGCGCACCGGTGCGTGGGTCGGCATGCGCGGCCCGTTCGGCACATGCTGGGACCTGGCGGCCGCCCGAGGCAACGATCTGCTCGTCATCGCCGGCGGCATCGGAATCGCGCCGCTGCGGCCCGCGATCGACGCGGTTCTCGCCGAGCCGCACGGGTACGGACGGCTGAACGTCCTCGCAGGTGCCCGGAGTCCCGCCGACCTCCTGTACCGGAACGAGTTCCCCACCTGGGAACGTCCGTTCAGCACCGTCACGGTCGACCGGCCCGACGACGACTGGACCGGGCGGGTCGGAGTCGTCACCACGCTCCTCGGCGAAGCCCACTTCACGCCGGCGGACACGACCGCTCTCGTCTGCGGTCCCGAGGTCATGATGCGCGCGACCGCCCGTGATCTGATCCACCGGGGGGTCCGCCCCGACCGCGTCCAGGTCTCCCTCGAACGCAACATGCGCTGCGCCACCGGCCACTGCGGGCACTGCCAGCTCGGCCCTCTGCTGCTCTGCCGAGACGGCCCCGTCGTCGGCTACGACCGGGCCGAACCACTGCTCTCCGTACGGGAACTGTGAGATGACCACCCCCACCACGTCCCGGCCGCCGTCCCTCCCCCGCTTGGGCGTGTTCAAGTTCGCCTCGTGCGACGGCTGCCAGCTCACCCTCCTCGACTGCGAGGACGAACTGCTCGGTATCGCCCACGAGCTGGACATCGCCCACTTCCTGGAGGCGTCCAGCGACATCGGCACCGGTCCGTACGACCTGTCGCTCGTCGAAGGGTCCGTCAGCACCCCCGAGCACGTGGAACGCGTGCGGCGCATCCGCGACCAGTCCCGCCACCTCGTCACCATCGGCGCCTGCGCCACGGCCGGAGGCGTCCAGGCCCTGCGCAACTACGCGAACGTCGAGGAGTACCTGGCGACGGTCTACGCCCGTCCCGAGTACATCGAGACACTCGCCACTTCCACCCCGATCTCCGCCCACGTACCGGTCGACTTCGAGCTGCGCGGCTGCCCCATCGACCGCGGGCAGCTCGTGGAGGTCATCACGTCCTTCCTCGCGGGGCGGAAGCCCGGCATCCCGAACCACGCCGTCTGCTTCGCCTGCAAGCGGCGCGGCAACGTATGCGTCACCGTCGCCCACGGCACGCCCTGCCTCGGCCCGGTCACGCACGCGGGCTGCGGTGCCCTGTGCCCGACGTACGGACGGGGCTGCTACGGCTGCTTCGGGCCGGCCGCGACGACGAACCTCCCGGCGCTCGTCCCCCTCATGCACCGCGACGGGATGAGCGACGAGGACGTCGGGAGGTTCCTGCACACCTTCAACGTCACGGCCTTCACCGCCGTGGAGGGGGAAGGACCCGGATGAGCGAGCCCCAGGCCCGGTCCCAGGTGCTGCGCGTCCCCGCTCTGTCCCGAGTCGAGGGGGAGACCGCACTGCATCTGCGCATCCACGACGGCGTCGTCACCCAGGCGCGGCTCGGCATCTACGAAGCTCCGCGGTTCTTCGAGGCCTTCCTGCGGGGCAGGGCCCATACCGAGCCGCCCGACCTGACCTCCCGCATCTGCGGGATCTGCCCGGTCGCCTACCAGCTGAGTGCCTGCCGGGCCGTCGAGGACGCGTGCGGCATCGTGGTCGACGGACAAGTCGCCGCCCTGCGACGCCTGCTGTACTGCGGCGAGTGGATCGAGAGCCAGACGTTGCACATCCACCTCCTGCACGCGCCGGACTTCCTCGGCCACGACGACGTGATCGGCATGTCCCGCTCCCACTTGGCACACGTCGAGCGCGGGCTGCGCCTCAAGCAGACCGGAAACGCCGTCGTCGAGCTGCTCGGGGGACGCGCGATCCACCCCGTCAACGTCCGCCTCGGCGGCTTCCACCGAGCCCCCACCCGCGCCGAACTCCGCCCCCTCACCGAGCGGCTGCGTACCGCCCTCGACGACGCCTGGGACACCCTGCGATGGGTCGCGGGCTTCGACTTCCCCGACGCCGAATGCGACGCCGACCTGCTCGCCCTCACCGAGCCGGGCACCTACGCGATCGAGTCCGGAACCCCGGCCGTCCTCCCGTACGACCGCGCGCTCCCGCCACGCGGCTTCCCGCTCCGAACCTTCTCCGAGCACGTCACCGAGGAGCAGGTCCCCCACTCCACGGCCCTCCACTCGCGGCTGGACGGCCGAAGACACCTCACCGGCTCCCTCGCCCGCTACGCGGTCAACGGCCACCTGCTCTCTCCGACAGCCCTCGAAGCCGCACGCGAAGCCGGACTGGGCGCGCCCCCGCTGGCGTCGCGGACCGAGGGCGCCGGGCCGGGCGAGGTCTGCAGGAACCCGTACAGGAGCATCCTCGTCCGTGCCGTGGAGGTCCTCTACGCCGTGGAGGAGGCCCTCCGGATCATCGCGGCGTACGAGCGTCCGGCCCGGTCCTACGTGGAGGTGCCCGCCCGGGCGGGCGTCGGGCACGGTGCGACGGAGGCACCGCGCGGCCTGCTCTACCACCGCTACGGCTTCGACGACGAGGGACGCGTCACCGACGCCTGCATCGTGCCGCCGACCGCTCAGAACCAGGGCGCAATCGAGGAGGACCTGCGCAGAATCGTCCAAGCCGGACTCGACCGCGGCGAGGAGTCCGAGGCCGAGCTCACCCGGCTGTGCGAGCTCGCCATCCGCAATCACGACCCGTGCATCTCGTGCTCGGCCCACTTTCTGGAACTGGACATCGAACGGACGCCGGGCCCGGCTTGAGCGGGTCTCCCCGCCGTGAGCGCGCCTCGGCGGCACGACGGAGTCGGCGATCTCCAGCTCCGGGCGAGGCGAGGGGGAGAGTGCCAGGGCCGTTCGGCCCCGTCGCTGCCCCGAGCAGCCCTCGGCCCGGCCGCTCCCGCGTCGGACTCTGGGTAGGGGCTCCGTTCGAAGGCTGCGGGAGTGGGACATGTCCGATGCCGACCCAGACCGGTCCGCCCGGACGGGGGGCGCCGTGCACGTGCTGCTCTCGGACGGCACCACCGTCCGCGTGCGGCCCGTCGAACCGGGTGACCAGGACGCCGTGCGGTGCCTGTACGAGGAGATGTCGCCGGAGAATCTGCGCCTGCGCTTCTTCACCCTCGGCCGCGACTCCGCCCGGAAGGCCGCCGACCGCTTGTGCGCCCATGTGCGACCCGGAGCTCGTGCCCTGCTGGCCGAATCGGGTTCCGAGGTCGTGGGGCTCGCCCAGTACGAACGGATCGACGGCGACCACGCGGACGTCGCCGTCGCCGTCGCGGACCGGTGGCACCACCGGGGCGTGGGAACGCTGCTCCTCGAACACCTGGTGTCCCTGGCGCGGGCCGACGGCATCACCGCCTTCGACGCCGACGCCCTGTCCGAGAACCACGACGTCCTCAAGGTGTTCACCGATCTCGGCCTGCCTGTCAGGAGGCACTTCGACGGACCGGAAGTGCACTGCGTCGTCGGGCTCGCCGTGGACGAGTCGTATCTCTCCGCGGTCGAAAGACGAGCGCGAACAGCCGACGTGGCCAGTCTGGAGCCGCTGCTTCGCCCGCGATCCGTCGCGGTGATCGGGCCGGGGCGCCACCCGGGGTCGGTGGGCCGGGCGGTGCTGCGCAATATCCGTACCCGCTACGCAGGGCGGCTGTACGCCGTGCATCCCGAGGCGTCGGTGATCCTCCACGTGCCGACCTACCACTCGGTCACCGCGCTTCCTCAGCCACCCGACCTCGCCGTCGTCGCCCTGCCCGCCCCAGCTGTCCCCACCGTGGCCGAGGAGTGCGGCGCCTGCGGCGTGCGTGCGCTGCTGGTCCTCTCCGCGGGGCTCGACGCCGAGCAGGGACGGGAGCTGCTGGCCGCATGCCGCCGACACGGCATGCGGCTCGTCGGCCCCAATTGCCTGGGCCTGACCAACACAGAGGACTCCGTACAGCTCGACGCGACGTTCGCCGCCGCCCCGCCCCGCCCCGGATCCGCAGGCGTCGCCGTCCAGTCGGGCGGAGTGGGAATCGCCCTGCTGGCCGGACTGTCCCGGCTGGGCATCGGAGTGTCGAGCTTCGTGTCGCTCGGCGACAAGTACGACGTCAGCGGCAACGACATGCTGCAGTGGTGGGAGGGCGACGGCAGGACCGATCTCGCATTGCTGCACCTGGAGTCGTTCGGCAACCCACGTCTGTTCTCGCGCACCGCTCGCCGCGTCACCCGCCGCGTTCCCGTGCTCACCGTCGATGCGGGCCGAACGGACGCCGGCCGGCGGGCCGCGGCCTCGCACACCGCGGCAGCCGCGTCCTCCACCGTGATGCGGCAGGCGCTCTTCCTCCAGGCCGGCGTCACGGCAACCCGCAGCATCGCCGAGCTACTCGAAACCGCCGCACTGATCCACGCGCAACCGCTCCCCACCGGACGCCGGGTGGTGGTCGTCTCCAACGCCGGCGGCACCGGCGTGCTGACCGCGGACGCCTGTGAAGAGGCCGGGCTGCGGGTGGACGCGCTGCCGAAAGGACTGGTGGAGCGGCTGCGCGCCGTGCTCCCGGAGGGAGCGTCGGCAGGCAATCCGCTGGACACCGGTGCGGCCGTGCCTGAGGCCGAGCTACGTGACTGCCTCGACCTCCTCGTGTGCGACGAGGAGGTCGAGGCAGTGGTGGTGTGCCTCGTGCCAACCGCCGTGGGCACGGCGACGGGCGAGGACCTGACACGGGCCGTGACCGATGCATCGGTACACGCGTCCTGCCCGCTCGCGGTGGTACTGCCGGACCAGGAGGCATCCGTACGTCTGCTCCCGGCGGGCAGCGGTGCGGTCCCCGCGTACGCCGATCCTCAGGCCTCCGCGCGGGCGCTGGAACACGCCGCGAGGCGTGCGGAGTGGCTCGCCCGGCCCGCCGGAACCGTACCCCCACTCGACCGGACCGACATCCGCGGGGCGGCGGCGGTCGTCGAGGCGTTCCTCGACCGTCATCCCACAGGCGGCTGGTTGTCCCCCCGGGACTGCGCGGCGCTCCTCGACTGCTACGCGGTTCCACAGCTGCCCTGGGTCTGGGCCGACAACGAGCGGGACGCGGCGGCCGGAGCCGCTCCGCTGATCGGGCCGGACGGCGCCGTTGCCCTGAAGGCCCATCGGCCGGGCCTGGTGCACAAGAGCGAGGAGCACGCGGTGCGGCTCGGCCTGCGCGGTGAAGAGCAAGTGCGTTCTGCGTACCGGGACTTCGTCGCACGCTTCGGGGACGGGCTCGAGGGCGTGCTGATCCAGCCCATGGCCGAGGGCGGGGTCGAACTCTTCGCGGGAGTCACACAGGACGAGGTCTTCGGGCCCGTGGTGCTGTTCGGTCTGGGCGGCACGGCGACGGAGGTACTGGGGGACCACGCCGCCCGGCTCGCCCCCTTGACGATCGAGGACGTCCGTGAGCTGACGGAGGCGCCTCGTTTCGCACCTCTGCTCCACGGCTACCGCGGCGCCGAACCCGTGGATCTGGAGGCGGTCGAGCAGCTGCTCCTGCGGCTCTCCCGCATGTCCGCGGACCTGCCACAGCTGGCCGAAGCCGACTTCAATCCGGTACTGGCGGGGTCGACGGGTGCGGTGGTGGCCGACGTCCGCGTACGGCTGGCCCCTCGCACACTCCATGACCCGTACCTGCGCCGACTGCGCTGAGGATGGCCGGAAGGCAGGCGGGACGAGTGGATGCGCAGCGGAAGAGAAGGGCTGACCGCGCTCCGGCTGCGGCACCGGGCAGCTTGGGACGGCGGGAGGGGCCCATCCGCTTCTCGCGGATCCTGATTGCGCGGTGCGCGATGGCGTGTCGGCCACTTCCACCGCTCCCCCGCGTCCCTCACGACCCCTCCCGTCATCTACAGGAAAGCAGTCCTCCCGGGGTGGGGACCAGGACCGACCGGGCCGACACTGCGGGCCGATCGGCCCATGCGGGCCTGCCCATCCACCCCGCTGGAGTCCCGGACCTGTCACACGCACGCGGCCCGAGACGAGAGTGACGCCCGCGGCCTCGATCGCAATGTCCGTGCCGGTGCCGATGGCGAAACCCACCTCGGCCGCCGCAATGGCCGGGGCGTCGTCGACGCCGTCGCCGGCCATGCCGACGACGTGTCCTTCCCCTTGCCTGCGGCCGGGCTCCTGCCGGTCGGGGACCAGAGGCTGAGCGGGCCACCGGCCGCGACCGTACGGCCCGGACATACGGCAGCCACGGCACCGGCGGACAGCGTGCCACCGATTCAGCTCGCCCTGGTGCCGTGACCGAACCGGGCGGGCACGGTCACCACCGGGCAGACGGCCCGGTGCAGCAGGCCGTGAGGGACGGAGCCGAGTCGCATCCCGGCGAAGCCCTCATGTCCCCGGCGGCCGACGACGAGTGCCAGCGCGTGCTCGGCGACGCCGGCCAGCACGTCGACCGGGTGGCCGGACCGCACTTCACGGCGCAGGGCGACGTCGGCCCACGCACCGGACCGCCTCTCGGTCGCCGCGTACAGGTGGCGTTCGCATGCTTCCATCGCGGCTTCCTCGTCCCAGAAGCCGAATCGCGGCCGCTGCCAAGCCCACACCGCCCGCACCGAGGCTCCGGACCGCGCCGCGGCCCCGCAGGCGTAGTCCACCGCGGCGTCGGCCGACTCGCTGTCGTCCACCCCCACGACGACGAACGGCGGCTCCTCCACCGCGCGCTCGGCTTCCGGCACCACGACCACCGGACAGGCGGCATGGGCGCTCACCGGAACGACCGTCGAAGCCACACTGAGCACCTCTGCCAGGCGGCCCAGACGTCGGGACCCCAGCACGACCGACTGCGCGTGCGCGGACTTCCGTACCAGGACCGGAGCCGGGTTGCCCGGCACCACGGACATCGTGACATCGAGGTGCGGACAGCGTTCCCGGGCTCGTCCCGCCGCTTTGTCAAGCGCTTCCTCACCGAGCACGCGCATGGCCTTGTGATGAGCCGTCTCCTCGACACCCCGGACATGATGGGTCACCGGCAGCACGGCGTGCACGAGATGAAGACGCACTCCGCGGCGCGCGGCTTCGTCGGCGGCCCAGTCCAGAGCCGCGTCGGCAGGCTGTGCCGCGTCCACGCCGTACATGATCGGGAGTACTCCGCTGCCGGACGTCATGGCTCCTCCAGCCGATCGCGAACGAGTACGGCCCCGCAGGGGGATGTCCGCACCTGCACGCTACGCAGTGCGAGGGACGGTTACGAGGACCGACCGGCCCACTCCTCAACGCGGTTGGTCCCGGACGAGCGGTCCGCCGGGACCATCGGGCCCCGCTACGGGCTGTTCGGCCCCTGCGGGGCCGGCGGGCGCGGCGGTTGACTGGACGTGTCGCAACCGCAAGACCGAGGAGGCCGGATCATGGCTGTACTCGCACGCAAGCAGAGGTTTCCGTTCCCCGATCTGCCGGACTGGTTCGAGGACTTCCCCGCCCGGTTCAGCATGCCGGCCATGGCCGATCTACACACCATGAGGGTCGAGGAGTACACGGAGGACGGCAGGTACGTCATCCGCGCAGAGCTCCCGGGCGTCGAGGTCAAGGATCTGGATGTGACCGTGGAGGACGGCATTCTCACCATCAAGGCGGAACGCACTGAACGCGAGGTGGACAAACACCGCAGTGAGATCAGGTACGGATCGATCACCCGCGCTCTCGCCCTGCCGAAGAGCGCCGACGAGGGCGACGTCCGCGCCGAGTACACGGACGGCATGCTCATGGTGAGTGTCGGTCTGGGCGAGGAGAAGCCGGAACCCAAGCACATCGAGATCAAGCACGCCATGTGAACTACGGGAACTGGCGGTGTCGTCCGGACGGGCCGCGGTGTCTCGTACCTCCGGCGACTCACACCGGGGCCCGGTTCTCAGGGTGTCACCGCTCTGGCTCCGGGCCCCGGCAGAGCACCCCGTCACGGCCTCCGCGCGTCCCACGGATCACAGCCCCGGAACACGCCCACCAGGAGGGGCGATGACGAAGCACAGCAAGGTCGGAGGCTTGATGACGGGTGAGGTCGTCTCGGCCCTGCCGTCAACGCCGTTCAAGGAGGTCGCCAAGCGGCTCGCCGAGCACGACATCAGCGGCCTGCCGGTCCTCGACGAGGACGACCGGGTGGTGGGTGTGGTTTCCGAGACCGACCTTCTGGTGCGCCAGGCCCTGTTCGCGGACTCGGTTCATGGACCACGGCAGTCCGGACCGGGCATCGGCACGGTGAGCCGAGACGAACGCGACGCCATCACGGCAGGGCGGCTGATGTCGGCACCGGCGGTCACCGTGCACGCGGACGAGACCGTCGCGGCAGCCGCGCGCACCATGCTGCGTCGCTGCGTCGACCGGCTGCCGGTCGTCGACGACGAGGACCGGCTCGTCGGCATCGTCACCCGCCGTGACCTCCTCCGCGTCTTCCTCCGCCCGGATCCGGAAATCCGCCTGCGGGTGATCGAAGAAGTGGTGGTGGACACGATGGGCCTGGCACCGGATGCGGTAGCCGTCCATGTCGTCGACGGACGGGTCACCCTGGAGGGTGCGCTGGAAACGCCGGCCCAGATCCTCGTCATGAAGAAGCTCGCGGAGCAGATGGACGGCGTGGTCGCCGTGACCGACCGCCTCACCGCCCGGGGCGATGGATCCCGCTCGGCGGGGGGCATCGACGAACGGTCCGGGTCGTCAGGGTTCAGAAGCGCATAGCGTCCGGTCGTCGGGTCTGCCGGGCGCGGGCGGGAACACGGCGACGCGGTCGCCCAGCGCAGAGAAGACGGGGGCCAACACTGGAGGACTCCGGTGGCATGGGACGCAGTCGGTCTCGAACGGCCAGGAGCCGTGTTCGACCGGGAAGCAGAGTGGAAAGCGCTGACGGCCTTCGTGACCGACCAGCGACCCGGACCTGCTCTCGGTCTGGTCACGGGTCGGCGGCGGCAGGGGAAGACGTATCTCCTGGAAGCGCTGACCAGAGTCACCGGGGCCTTCTTCTTCAGGGCACACGAAGGCACGGAACGGGAGAGTCTCGAGAGTCTCGGCGAGGCGTTCGCCGGCCACACCGGGTCGCCGCGCGTGCCGGCATGGCGCGACTGGGACGATGCCGTCGACGCGCTGCTCGGGTCCGGTGGCGAGAACCCTGCTCCGGTCGTCATCGACCAGTTTCCGGATCTCGTCAGGCAAAGCCCCGCCCTCCCGTCAGTCGTCCACCGGGCCTTCAAACGGGCCGGGTACACCCTGCGCCCCCGGCTCCTGCTCGGCGGCGACTCGTCCCTGGTGACGAACAGGCTGTTCACCGATCACTCGGCACTGCGCGCACTGGCCGACCTGTCGATCACCGTCGACCCCTTCGACTTCCGGCAGGCGGCGGCCTTCTGGGACGTCGACGATCCGCGCCTGGCTGCCCTCCTCCACGCGGTGGTCGGCGGCACCCCTGCTCACCGTAGCCTTGCGGCCGGCGAGGGCCCCACCGGCGTCGAGGACTTCGACGCCTGGATGTGCAGGACCGTCCTCAATCCGAGGACCCCCCTCCACTGGGAAGCCACCCGGCTCCTGAACGAGGAGGCGGATCAGCACGACCGCCCCTTGTGCCATGCGATCCTGACGGCGGTGGCCCTCGGCCACGCCACCACCTGGGCCATCACGCATCACGTGAGCCGACCTCTGACGGATGTGTCGCACGCCCTGCGGCTCCTCGAGCATTGCGGACTTCTCCGAGGCGAACCGGACGCGTTCCTCACCACTGCCCTCCGGTACCGCATCGCCGAGCCGCTGCTGGCCTTCGACCACGCGGTGCTCGCCCCTCATCGCTCGACTCTGGAGCAGGAGGACACCGCCGGTGTCTGGGAGAAGCTCGCGTCCGAGTTCACCGGCACCGCCGTGCCTGCTGCCTTCGCGCAGCTCTGCCGCGACTGGGCGCTTCGGTTCGCGGCTCCCGACACGTTCGGGGCGCCTGTCGCCACGGCCGCCCACGGCACCCTGCCACGAGGGGAGTACGGTCCGGAGCGCGAAGCCGAGGTGGTCGTTCGCGGCGGGGGAGGTCACCGGCCTCTGCTGTCCGTGGGCCAGGCCCGGTGGAACGAGATCATGGACATCCACCATCTGGACCGCCTGCGCCATGTGCTCGCAGTGCTCGCCGCACGAGGCGAGGACATCAGCCGGGCGAAACCCGCCTGCTACGGCGGCGCGGGCTTCAGCCCCCGGCTCCACGCGGCACAGGACCGAGAAGAGGTGCTGCTCGTCGACCTCGAACGGCTCTATCACGGTGCGTGATCGCCGAGATCCTGTCCGTGGGCTCGGAGGCGGTCGGGAATCCGAGACCATCGCACGTCGCCCGGAGCCCCTTCGCGGTCGTCGGTTCCGTTCTTCCCTCCCCGCCGCAGTGCGATACGCCCGCTCTCCGCTCGACGGAGGCGTCTCTTGGGGCCATCAGCCCCATTACTGGACCGTTCGGCTCTGATGCCGCGACGGGGTCCGGAAGGAGAGTCGGGAGGGAGGGCAGCCCGCCGAGGCGGCGTGAACGGCTCCGGGGCGGAAGGAGTGAGGACATGCAGCACCGCAGGATCTCGGAGGTGATGACACGGCGTGTCGTCACGGTGAACCGCGACTCGTCCTTCAAGGAGATCGTGAGACTCTTCGACGACAACGACATCACGGCCGCACCGGTGGTCGACGACGACGGCCGGCCTCTGGGCGTCGTCTCCGAGGGCGACCTGCTGCGCAAGGCATCGAACCTGCCGGACCCGGAAGGTCGTTGGACGCGGCTTCGGCTCCTGCCACTGGACGAGGCGCGGGCGGAGGCCGAAACCGCCGGGGCCATGATGACGTCCCCCGCCGTCACCGCCAGGCCGGACTGGAACATCGTCGAGACGGCACGGACCATGGACCGCCACCAGGTGAAACGGCTGCCGGTGGTCGACGAGACCGGCAGGCTCGTGGGCATCGTGAGCCGTCGTGACCTGCTGCGCCCCTTCCTGCGCCGCGACGAGGCCATCGGCGAGGAAATCAGGACGGAGGTACTCGACCGCACCCTCGGTGTCGCGCCCGACAGTGTTCGGGTGTCGGTTCACCAAGGGGTGGTCACCCTCACCGGCCGGGTTGCGGCACGCGCCGACATCCCGGTCGTCGAACGGCTCTGCCGCTCGGTGGACGGGGTGGTCGCCGTGCACCACACGATGGAGTACGAGTACGACAACCTGGCCCTGGACGTCGAGCCCCCCGAGGGGCCCCCGGCGACGGCGGCCGGCACACGCGACGCTCGGCACGAGGGGGAGGGCGCGTCCGCGCGTGGCGGGCCGTGAAGGACCGGCTACGGGCCCGTCCCCCCTCCCCTGGGAGCGAGTCCGTTTTCCCGCACGCACGCTGAAGGACGGTGTCGTCGTGGAGGAGCACCACCGCACAACGCATTCGCATCACTTGCACACCCGTTGCGGCCGCGCGATCCGCGTAGCCAGATTCGCGCCGCACGAACTGCCCGCGGGGATGGGGCGCGTGGTCCTGGACACCCTCCGTGCCCCGTACGACGACCGCGAGGTATGGGCGTCCCTCACTCCGCAGGAGGCCAGGCAGCTCGCCGGACTCCTCCTCTCGGAGGCGGAGGCGGTGGAGAGCCGCGCGTGCACCTCCGAACCTCACGTCGCGGTCGTGCCGCTGAGCGGTGACGCCTTCGAAGTGACGGTGCGAGGACACACGTTGAGGGTCGATCAGCCGCTCGACGACGGCGGCCAGGACACGGGTCCTACACCCGTCGAGATGTTCGTGGCGTCGCTGGCCGCGTGCGTCGCCCACTACGCCGGGCGCTTCCTCGACCGCCACGGCCTCGATCGCGGAGCACTGCGCGTCACCGCCGATCACACGATGGCCGCCGACCGCCCTGCGCGCGTGGCCACACTGACCGTCGACGTCCATGTGCCCGAACTGCCGCCGGCCCGTGCCGGAGCCCTGGAGGCGGTGGCGTCCCACTGCACCGTCAAGAACACGCTCCAGCTCCCTCCCACGCTCACGGTCCGGATCCACGGCAACGGCAGCGATCCGCGGCCAATGCACAGTTCAGCGGCAAGCGGCGACCAGCCCCGCCGGTGACACACGCCACGGCGCGGGCACGCGTCGGCGTCGTGTCCGGACCGGGTCCGTTCGGACCGTCAGAGGGACCGGTCGGGCCCTGTGCCGGAGGGTTCGCACACCCAAGATGGTAGGGAGACCAACGCGACGAGGGGCGCCGGATCCGGGTCGAGCACCGCCCGGGGCGCCCGGAAAGGGCTGACGAACGATGAGGCACCGGCGCGTTGCCGATCTGATGACTCCTGATGCCGTCGCCGTCCGTCCCGGCACCACTTTCAAGGAGATCGCCCGGTTGCTCGACGAGTTCGGCATCAGCGCCGTACCCGTCGTCGACGTCGACGGACGGCCGATGGGCGTGGTGTCCGAGGCGGATCTCGTACGCCGTCAGGCGTCCGGAGGCGGCGCTCCCACGGCCCAAGGGCTCATGACGAGTCCCGCCGTCGTCGCGCGTCCCGAATGGAGTGTGGTCAAGGCCGCCAGAGTGATGGACAGGAACCGGATCAAGCGGCTTCCGGTGACGGACGACGCAGGCCGCGTGATCGGAGTGCTCAGCCGCAGCGATCTGATCCAGCTGTTCCTGCGAAGGGACAGAGCGATCCAGGAGGAGATCCTCGAGGACGTGCTCACCCGTACGCTCCGTCTGTCGCCGTCGGCGCTCTCCGTCGAGGTCACGGACGGCCGGGTGACTCTCAGCGGCACGGTTCCGCGCAGGAGCCTCGTTCCCGTGACCGTAAGACTCTGCGAGAGCGTCGACGGTGTCGTGGACGTCACCGACCGGCTGACCTTCACGTGGGACGACACCTTGAGCACTTCGCACGAGCCGACCGCCGCAGCCGGCGAGGCGCCACACGGAGCGCGGTGACCGCCCGGTCGGCGACGACGATCCCGCTACGGGAACGCTGAGGGTACAGCCGGGTCGGGCGGCATGCCTTTGCCGTGCGTCACGGGCCGCACGGCATGGACCCGACTCAGCCCGGCATCATGTCAGCCCGGCATCATGTACGGGCGCCGGAACGGCGGCCTCTGTCCGGCTCCCTCGGGGTGGATCGCCGCCAACGCCTGTCCGACCGCCGAGGCGAGCACCCCACCCGTGTCCACCTGCACCGCCTCGGGCCATGGATCGGCCGCCCTTGCCATCGCCTGCGCGATGGCGGCGTCGGCGTCGGACGGGCCGGGGCGCCGCCCGGTCAGCCTGCGGTCGGCAACCGCCTGCGGCACGGAGCAGACCAGCGGAACCAGGTCGGCGCTGCACAGGCGCGCCGCGTCGGTGGCGGTGCCGCGCAACTCCCGGG
This sequence comes from Streptomyces wuyuanensis, assembly GCF_900103455.1. Classification (GTDB taxonomy): domain Bacteria; phylum Actinomycetota; class Actinomycetes; order Streptomycetales; family Streptomycetaceae; genus Streptomyces; species Streptomyces wuyuanensis. Next base: position 155,177 of record NZ_FNHI01000018.1, read on the forward strand.
AGGTCCAGGTGGCGTCGGCGACGACCGACTCACCGGCGGACAGCAGCGCCGTGGCCCGTGCGACCAGTTCGCCGTAGGTCCGCCGCGTCCACTCCGGGGAGTAGATGCCTCTGCCGTACTCCGCTCCCGCCGGTGCCTGCGGCGGCTTCCCGGACAGCTCCTTCCGGATCCGGTCACTGCTGAGCAGAGTGAGGCCGAGCCGGTCCGCGAGCGCGGCGGCCAGCGTGGACTTGCCGGTGCCGGGAAGCCCGCCGACCAGAATCATGCGCACTGCCGAGGTACGCAGGTGACCCACGGTGATCCCGGCCAGTCGTACCGCCTCCGAACGGGCCTCGGGCGCGCCCTGACCGGCGCGGAGCACGGCCACCTTCTCCCTGACGAAGGCCCGGTAGGCGACATAGTGATGCCACAGCGAGGTGGGGGCCGGGTCGCCGGCGTACTCGCTGTAGCAGGAGAGGAAGTACGCGGCCGTGTCCGGCGCGCCGAGGCGTTCCAGGTCCATGGCGAGGAAAGCGGCGTCGTCGAGTCCGTCGACGTGGCGAAGGGTGTCGTCGAACTCGAGACAGTCCAGCAGCCGGGGCCCGTCGTCCAGGCAGAAGATGTCCTCGGCCAGCAGGTCCCCGTGCCCGTCCACGACTCGGCTCTGTCGGATGCGGCGGTCGAACAGGTCTTCACGGCCTGCGAGGTAGCGCCGCACTCGCTCCTCGGTCTCCTCCAGGCCGTGCAACGGGGCAACGCCCTCACCCTGTTCGCGCACCTGCGCAAAACTGGATTCCCACCGCGAGAGAAGGGCGTCCCTGGTACCGGCCCGTGAGATGTCCGTGGTGCGGGACGAGCGGGCGTGACAGGTCGCCAGCAGCCTGGCCACCTGACGCACGTGCTCCGTGACGGGGGCGCCGATGGCCACGAGGTGGGACAGCCGACGGGAGCCGGGCATCCGACGCATCACGACGACCGGCTCCGGCGGGAGTCCCCCCGGCCCGCGGAACTCGCCCACTCCCTCGTACACATCCGGGGAGAAGCGCCGGTTCAGTTCGACCTCCCGGATGCACGCCCGCTGCCGAGCGGATGCGCTGCTGAAGTCGAGGAACCCCATGTCGACCGGCTTCTTGGCCTTGTAGGCCCGGTCTCCGACGAGGATCACGACGGCCGTGTGCGTCTCGGCGACGGCCGGATGCAGGTCCGCGCCGGCTGCGAGTGGTGTCTCGGGACCTCGCGCCGCGACAGTGCCCGTCTGCGGAAGCGTCACGTCCTTCCCCGTCCTTCGCGCCCGGGTGCTGAGCACATCCAGCGTGCTCGCCGCACGGCCGCATGCCCATGGGCTTCCCGGGCCCACAGCAGGACCGTGTGGCCCTTCCCGCCGGGCGTCACCCCGGCAGTCGGCGGGTCGTGCCCCAACCGTGCGGTACCGCCGCTTCAGCCCCTCCCCCGGGCACGCGCCGGGGAAGGACGGCATGCTCCGGCCACTCCGGGGAAGCCGGAGGGGACCCCGACCAGAGGAGTGCATCATGATGGCTGCCGGAATCGTCGCCGTGTGCGCGGTACTGCTCGTCCTCGCTTTCGTTCTGCCGCGTCTGTCCAGGCACCCGCAGAACGGCGCTCAGCGTGTGCTGGGCACGGGTGCCCGTGCGGGCGGGAAGGCACCGGGATTCCTGGGACGCATCTTCAGCAAGTCGTTCCACAGCAGCTCCCGGGCTGTCGGACGGTCCGGATCGGCGGGGCGCCGGGCGAGGAACCGGCTGCCGTTCTGATGTCCCACAGATGATGGATCTCCCGTCTCGCGTGTGCCGGATTCGTCCACGCCCCTCCTGGCCCGGGCCCGAGAGCTGTCGCGCCCCTTCGCCATCTCAGCCACGCTCGGCATCGTTCGCCGGATCGCCCGCACCGACACGACCACGGTGCGGGCGCCGCATGTGGTGGGCCTTCGGCGCCGGCCCGATCGTCTGTCCGCCGGTCCCCCCGGGCTGCGGAAGCACCGGGGCGGACGAGGCTCCCGAGTCGGTTCGGAACGCCGACGACGCCCTCTGCGAAGGCCACGAGAGCCGGCGCCGGCGCCGGCCGGGGACCCGAAGTGCCAGGGCCCGGGGCGGCCGCGGGGCGTGCGCCGAGGAAGGACCGGCCGGCCCGATGATGGGGCCGTGTGGCCCCTGATCACGCCCGGGCCGGGGCGCAACGCTGGGCATGGCAGAGCTCACCACCGGAGGTGAAGACCATGTCCCGAACCGTCACCGTCGGTCTCGACGACTCACCCGAGAGCCGGGAGGCAGCCGAGTGGGCGGCACGCGAGGCGCTGCTTCGCGGACTTCCGCTGAAGGTCATGTACGTCCAGGAGCACATGTCCCGGTACGTCGCCCGGACTCAGCTGCTGGACCTCGACGGCTACCAGCGCTGGGCCGAGCGGATGACAGAGAGTCGGCGGACGCCATTCGGCTTCGCCATCCGGGCATCGAGGTGGTCACCGAGCACCCCACGGGGACCGCGGCCGACGTCCTGTGTGAAGCGGCGGGCTTCGCCGAGCTGCTGGTGCTGGGTTCACGCGGACTCGGCAGGCTCACGGGTTTCATGGTCGGCTCGGTGAGTCTGGGGGTCGTCGCCCGCGCCGAGCGTCCGGTGGTGCTGGTACGGGCCGCGGAACAGGCCGCCGACGAGCACGAGCCGGATCCGGCGGGCGTGCCCTCGGCTGCGACGCCGTTCCGGCCCGTCGTCCTCGGCCTGGACATCGATCACCCGGACGACACGCTGCTGGACTTCGCCTTCGACGCGGCCGCCCGCAGGAAGGCCCCCCTGCGGACCGTCCATGCCTGGCCCGAACCGCCGCCTTCCTTCTACGGCCTCTCCGGAGGCGCGGAACTCCATGACAGGCTCGAGCGCGAGCAGGCCTCGCTCCTGAGCCAGGTGTTGCATCGCTGGCGACAGAAGTTCCCGGACGTCGAGGTGATCGAGGCGAGCCGGTGCGGCAACGCGGCGCAGGTCCTCGTCAACGATGCCCGTGACGCCTCCCTCGTGGTCGTCGGCCGACGCATCCGCTCCGGAGCGCTGGGTGCCCACATCGGCCACGTCACCCACTCCGCCATGCACCACATCGCCGCTCCCGTGGCGGTCGTCGCCCACACCTGAGGCACCCGGCGAGGGAACCGGGCACGGCACGGGCCCGGCTCCCGATCGCCGGCCGGCCCCGTCTTCCGGCGGCACGCCGGGCGGGCGGTCCGTGCAGGGCCCGTCCCGCAGGCGCCGGAGGAGCCCGCGGGGCGAGGTGAACGACGTCCGTCAGCGCGAGGAGGCGGCACCTTGAAGGACACCATGGCGGGCGGCGCCGGTGCGTACCGCTTCCGGCCGCCCCGGCCGGCGCTCCTGAGCTTCCTCGGCGGCGTGCGCACCGTCACGGGGAGCAAGTTCCTCGTCGAGAGCGACCACGCGCGCATCCTGGTCGACTGCGGACTGTTCCAGGGGCTCGCTGACCTGCGTCGCCGCAACTGGCGACCGCTGCCGTGCGACGCCGCGGACATCCACGCCGTGGTCGTGACCCACGCCCATCTCGACCACTGCGGCTATCTGCCCCGCGTCGTCCGCCACGGCTTCCGCGGCCCGATCCTGACCAGTCCGTACACGGCCCGGCTTGCGGAGATCGTGCTGCGTGACAGCGCGGCCAGGTCGGTCTCGCAGGCGGTATCGAGGACACGATGGAGCCAGGTCCAGCCGAACGCGGTCCGTGCGCGGTCGGCGATCAGGCCGCAGCCGCGCGGGACGGGTGCGGCCTGGACTGTAGGGCGTGCCGGCCCCACGCAGGCGACCAGGTCCGGGCCGGTCGGTGCACCGGCCGGGTCCGGACGGCCCTGGGCGGTCCGTGCGCCCGGAGGGAGGCTGGAGGGGACGGACCTGCAGGCGCCCGCTCGGGCGGCCGCGGCAGGAACGGCGCGGAAGGGTGATGATCATGACCAGCACGAGCAGGCGGGCCGCCGCCGCGCTGGCGGCCGTCGCGCTGGCCGGGACGCTGGCCGCCGGATGCGCGGCAGGCGACAACGCCTCCCGGGGCGCCTCCCTTCGCCCGGCCGCCGCGCCGAGTCCCTCCGGCAGCGACTGCTGGAGGGCGGGCACATCGGGCGACGACTGGGACGACTGGGACTCGTGGGGGCCCGGCATGGGGCCGGGAATGATGGGGCGCGATGACTGCTCGTGGGGGCCGGGCATGATGGGCGGGTACTACTGGCAACGGGGCGACGGCACCCCGGTGACGACCCTGGACCAGGCCCGGCAGCGGGCCGATGCCTTCGCCGACAGGCTCGACCTGCGGGTCGGTGAGGTCATGCAGTTCTCGAAGAACTTCTACGCCGAACTGGAGACGCCCAGTGGGAAGCTGGCCACCGAGATCCTCGTCGACCCGACCGATGGTGACACCGGGATCGAGTACGGCCCGGCAATGATGTGGAACACCGGCTACGGCATGCACGGCGGCGGTCAGACCCAGACCCGCATCTCCCCCGACCAGGCCCAGGACCGCGCCCTGAAGTGGCTGCGCGACCGGGGCAGCGACCTGACTGCCGGCGAGGCCGAGGCGTTCCCCGGCTACTACACCTTGCACACCCTGCGCGACGGGAAGATCAACGGCATGCTCTCGGTCCACGCCTCCACCGGCACCGTATGGGACCACACCTGGCACGGAACCTACATCGCCACCAGCGAGCACTGACAGTCGCCGAAGAGAACACGGCGCCCCCGACCCAGTCCTGCTACGCGCGACCGCTTCGCCCGGGGCCGGGGTTCATCAGCCACGTCACGGTGCGGCTGATGTCCGACGCGGAGAGGATGCCGACGAGCCGGCTGCCGTCCATCACCAGCACTCGATGGGCGCCGCCCGGCCGTATGCGGGGCAGAAGCTCCGCCAGCCCCTCGTCCGGTGGTGCCACGGTGACCTCGGCCAGCGGCAGCATCACGTCGCCCACGGTCACGACCGCCTGCCGTTCGCGCCGTACCGCTCGCGCGGCCTCCAGGGTCACGAGGCCGACGGGGGCGCCGCCGTCCCCGGTCACCGGGAACGCGGAGTGCCGGAACCGGTACAGCGGGTCGGACAGGAACCTTTCGACGGTGAGGCCGGCCTGGACCGAGACCGGATCAGCAGTCATGGCATCGCGGACCGGGACGCCGGTGAGCGTGGCGCGCAGCTCCGCCTGCCTGCCCTCCAAGGTGGCCGCCGCAATGAGGAACCAGCCCAGCACGGCCAGCCAGAGCCCGCCGAAGGAACCCGTCCTCATCAGCAGGAGCAGTCCCAGCAGCGCGAGGAACCATCCGAAGAGCCGGCCTGCGGTCGCCGCCCCCTTCGTCGCCCGCAGCCGGTCCCCCGTCCACCACCACAGGAAAGCCCGCAGGAGCCTTCCACCGTCGAGCGGCGCCGCAGGAACGGCGTTGAACACGGCGAGCAGCACATTGATCCCGGCCAGCCAGGTCATGCCCTCCACCACGAGACCTGGCGCGGAGGTCCGGGCGGCCAGCCATGCCCCGGCCGCGAAGACGCCCCCGAGCGCCAGGCTGAGGAGCGGGCCGACACCGGCGATGCGCACCTCGGCGGCGGGGCTGGATGCCTCCGTCTTGAGCCGGGCAGCTCCACCCAGCAGCCAGAGGACGATGTCCTCGACCTCGACGCCGTTGCGGCGGGCCACCACGGCGTGGGCGATCTCGTGGGCGAGCAGGGAGGCGAAGAAGACGACCGCCGCGGACAGGCCGGTCAGCCAGTACAGGACGGCCGGGTGGCCGGGGTGCGTCTGCGGCAGGCGACCCTGGGCCAGGCCCAGCGCGATGACGGCGAAGACGAGGAGCACGCTCCAGTGCACTCCGACCCTGACGCCGGCGATACGTCCCATGGGAAACGTCGCTCGCACCTCGTACTCCCGACTCGACCGTGTCGGCGCAGACAGGGCGTGAAGGGCAACCGCTTCCGTGCCTTCCGCAGCGTGTGCCATTCGCTGCCCCGACACCTCATGTTCTGCTCGTTGATTCCGCTGAAGTGGCCGCGTTGTGCGGGCGCCACCCCGGTGTCAGCCGTCGAGCAGCGGAGCCTTGTCCGTCCCGTGGAAGACCTGGGGCACCTTCCGGGCGGCGTCCACCACGACTGCCAGATCCGCGAGCTCCTGAGTGAGCTGCCAGAACAGGTCGTCGAAAGAGACGATGCCGATGAGGCGTTCCTCGGCCACCACCGGCAGGTGACGGACCTGGGCCGACCGCATGATGAGGATGGCGACCGCCACGGCGGTGTCCGCCTCCACGGTCACGGGGTCGGTCGACATGACCTCCTTGACCGGGGACCCCGTCGGCAGGCCCCGGGCCATCGCCCGGACCACCAGATCTCGTTCGGTGACGACGCCGATCACCCGGTCGTTCTCGACGACCGGGAGCGCTCCGACGCCGGAATCGGCCATGTGGCGTGCCGCGTTCTCGAGCGACTCGGACTCGGACACACAGACCGGCGGCGTGTTCATCATGTTCTGAATCTGCATGCTGGCAGCCCTTCGAGGCCCCGCCGGCGATCACGGCATGACCGGACCGGCTCGTCGATGACGCGGGGTGTGGTGCTACAGCCCTTGCGACAGCAGCAGCTCATGGGCCATGCGGGCGCCGCGCGCCGCTTGCTCGTCCTGCCGCACGTCCTGCGACGGAATCGGCTCGAGGCCTTCGGCGAGAGCCCTGATGGCACCGGCGAGCGTCTCCACCTGCGACTCCAGTTGGCGCAGACGCTGATCGGTGCTCCGTGACGTGTGTCCGTCGTTCCCTGTCGTCATCGTCAACCTCCATCGAGAGGAGAATGTGCGGGACTGGAGTGCCGGGCGACGGCCGGGGCGCGAGGCCCTTTCGCGCGTTCACCGCGGCGTACTCCAAGCGTCACTTTCGGGGACGCACTTGCCGAGGGCCGAACGTCCCTGTCCGGCGCCGAACGTCCCATCGCCGCCCACGGCGAGGGATGCGCCCGGAGCCGTCCGACGTGGGCTTGTCGGACCCTCCGGAGTGGACCGGTCGGCCCTGCCGCGCAACGGCTGGGCGGAGGTGCCATGACTACGAGAGGGGGCGAAGTGGTGCCGCGCACCGTGCCTCCGAAAGCACGGGAAGCGACGTCCGAGTCCCCGGTCTGCCACGTCCGCACGTCGTCTGCGGTTGCGGACCCCGCCGCACAGGCAGACCTCGTCGCCGAGCGCCGCGGTTCCTGATCCGCGACGCTGGAGGCGGGGCAGTCGTCGGGAGGAGCGCATGCGCGGGAAGACGATCCACAAGGACGCGATGCCCGGCGTCCCACCCAATCTCGCCGACTACGAGAAGGCTCGCGCCGGTTTCACGTGGTCGCAGGCGCGCAGCGAACTGGCGGGCCTGCCCGGAGGCGGCCTGAACATGGCGCACGAGGCGGTCGACCGGCATGTCGCCGAGGGCCGCGGGGCCAGGGTCGCGCTGTGCTGCATCGCCCGCGACAACGCCGTCTCGACGGTCACCTACGCCGATCTGGCGGTTCACACATCACGCTTCGCCGACCTTCTGCGATCACTCGGCATCGGCCGCGGCGACCGGGTGTTCACCCTGCTCGGACGCTGTCCCGAGCTGTACACGACTGTGCTGGGCACGTTGAAGAACACCAGCGTGGTGTGTCCGCTGTTCTCCGCGTTCGGCCCTGACCCGGTCGAGCAGCGGCTGCGTCTGGGCGATGCCCGGGCCCTGGTGACCACCGCCGCCCTGTACCGGCGCAAGGTGGCACAGCTGCGGTCATCACTGCCCGGGCTGAAGCATGTACTCATCGTGGGGCCAGGAGCGGAGGAACTACCCGGCACGATCTCCTTCGACGGCCTGATGTCCGCCGCGGCCGCCACGTTCGCGATCCCGCCGACGTCGCCCGACGACATGGCCCTGCTGCACTTCACGAGCGGCACCACCGGCACTCCCAAAGGTGCCGTCCACGTGCACGAGGCGGTGGTGGCCCACTACGCCACCGCCGCGTACGCACTCGACCTGCACCCGGGAGACGTGTACTGGTGCACCGCCGACCCCGGCTGGGTCACCGGCATGTCCTACGGAATCATCGCTCCGCTCGTCCATGGCGTGACCGTCGTCGTCGACGAAGGCGATTACGACGCCGGCCGGTGGTACCGGATTCTCGCCGAACAGCGGGTCAGCGTCTGGTACACCGCCCCGACGGCGCTGCGAATGCTCATGCGCGCCACCCCCCGCCAGGGGCCGTACGACCTGCCACGCTCGTACGATCTCTCTCACCTGCGGTTCATCGCCTCCGTCGGCGAACCGCTCAACCCCGAGGCCGTGTTGTGGGGCCGGGACGTGCTCGGTCTTCCGGTCCACGACAACTGGTGGCAGACCGAGACCGGCTGCATCATGATCGCCAACTTCGCGGTGTGCGACATCCGTCCCGGCTCGATGGGGCGCCCGCTGCCCGGGGTCGAGGCAGCCGTGCTGGAGCAGGGCGGGGACGGTCGGGCGTTGATCGCCGACGGCCGGGCCAGAGAGGTCGACAGCCCCGGTGCGGTGGGTGAGTTGGCGTTGCGGCCCGGCTGGCCTTCGATGTTCCGCGGCTATCTGCACGACGAGGAGCGGTACCGGGCCGCGTTCGCCGGCGGCTGGTACCTGACCGGCGATCTGGCCCGGCGGGATGCGGACGGCTGGTACTGGTTCGTCGGACGGGCCGACGACGTCATCAAGTCCGCGGGACATCTGATCGGCCCGTTCGAAGTGGAGAGCGCGCTGATGGAGCACGCGTCGGTCGCGGAGGCGGGAGTGATCGGCCGACCGGACCCGGTCGCCGGGAGCATCGTCAAGGCGTTCGTGTCGCTGCGCCCCGGCATCGAGCCGTCCCTCGATCTGGAACGTGAACTGCTGGCCTTCTCCCGGCGCAAGCTGGGTCCCGCTGTCGCGCCGCGGGAGATCGCGTTCGACCAGAACCTGCCGAAGACCCGCAGCGGCAAGGTCATGCGCCGTCTGCTCCGTGCGCGTGAACTCGGCCTGCCGACCGGCGATCTGTCGACCTTGGAGGAATCCGCATGACCGTGGCCCGCGGCAGCCGGAAGACCCCCTCCGCGTCGAAGCCTGCGAGGAAGACCGCGTCCGGCAGCCGGAACGCGACGAGCGTGGTGGGCGTCGACCAGGCGAATGCCCGGCACAGGGCGGCACTGCTCGAGGCGATGCTGCGTATCCGGCGCTTCGAGGAGCGATGCGTCGAGTTGTACAGCGCCGCGAAGATCCGCGGCTTCGTCCACCTCTACATCGGCGAGGAGGCCGTCGCCGTCGGTGTCAGCGAGGCGCTCACCCCGGAGGACGGGGTCGTCTCCACCTACCGTGAGCACGGCCACGCGCTCGCCCGCGGCATCCCCGCCGAAGCCGTCATGGCGGAGATGTACGGGAAGGCGACCGGCTGCAGCGGGGGTCGCGGCGGGTCTATGCACCTGTTCGACGCGAGCCGACGCTTCTACGGTGGCAACGCCATCGTGGCGGGCGGCATCCCCCTGGCCGCCGGTCTCGCCCTCGCCGATCACATGCGTGCCCGTCCCCACGTCACCTGCTGCTTCTTCGGCGACGGGGCTTTCGCCGAGGGCGAGTTCCACGAGACGGCGAACCTCGCCGCCCTCTGGGGCCTGCCGCTGCTCCTCGTCTGCGAGAACAACCTGTACGCGATGGGGACCGCCCTCGAGCGCCACGAGGCACAGACCGACCTGGCCATGCGGGCCGCCTCGTACGGCATGGTGGCATGGGCCGTGGACGGCATGGACGTGGAGGCCGTCGAGTCCGCCGCCCGCCGGGCAGCCGGTGCGATCCGGGCGGGCGCAGGACCGCACTTCCTGGAGCTGCGCACGTACCGCTTCCGTGCCCACTCCATGTACGACCCCGACCGCTACCGGGACAAGGCGGAGGTCGAGCGGTGGAAGGCCCGCGACCCCATCACCCGGCTCACCGACCGCATGCGCGAAGAGGGCCGGCTGGGCGAACGCGAGCTCGCGCGGCTCGAGAAGCAGGTCGCCGAAGAGGTCGACCGCGCCGTCGAAGCGGCGGAACAGGCGCCCGAGGAACCGGTCCAGGATCTGCTGCGCCATGTCACCAGCGCTCCGCCGGAGGGGGACTGACATGGCTGCCGGCCGACGGCCCCGGGAAGCGGAGACCACCTACCGGGAGGCATTGCGGGAGGCGCTGCGCGAGGCTCTGCGCTCCGACGACCGCGTCTTCCTCATGGGCGAGGACGTGGGCCGGTACGGCGGATGCTTCGGTGTCAGTCTCGGCCTGCTGGAGGAGTTCGGTCCGGAGCGGGTCCGCGACACCCCCCTCTCGGAGTCCGCGTTCGTGGGCGCGGGGATCGGCGCGGCGCTGGCGGGCCTGCGGCCCATCGTGGAGATCATGACCGTGAACTTCAGCCTGCTGGCCCTCGACCAGATCCTCAACAACGCGGCCACGCTGCTGCACATGTCGGGCGGCCAGTTGCCCGTACCGCTGGTGATCCGCATGACGACGGGGGCGGGACGGCAGCTGGCCGCGCAGCATTCGCACAGCCTGGAGGGCTGGTACGCGCACATCCCCGGCATTCGCGTCGTCGCTCCGGCCACCATCGACGACGCCCGCACCATGCTGGCCCCGGCACTGACCGACCCCGATCCGGTGCTGATCTTCGAGCACGGCAGCCTCTACAACGCCTCCGGTGAACTCGACGCGTCCGCCCCGCCCGTGGGCCTGGACCACGCCGCGGTCCGCAGGCCCGGCACCGACGTGTCCCTGATCGCGTACGGCGGTTCACTGCCCAAGGCCCTCGACGCGGCGGACGAGCTGGCCACCGACGGCATCAGTGCCGAGGTGCTCGACCTCCGCACGCTCCGGCCGCTCGACGACGCGGCGATCGCCTCCTCGGTGGCCCGCACCCACCGGGCGGTGGTCATCGACGAGGCATGGCGCAGCGGAAGCCTGGCCGCTGAGGTGTCCGCCCGTATCGCCGAGGACTCGTTCTACGAACTGGACGCCCCCGTGGAGCGCGTGTGCAGCGCCGAGGTCCCCATTCCGTACGCCAGGCGCCTGGAGGAGGCGGCCCTGCCTCAGACCGCCGACGTCGTCGCGGCGGCGCACCGGGCGGTGGGCTGACCATGGGCGCCTTCACCATGCCGTCCCTCGGCGCCGACATGGACGAGGGAACGCTTCAGGAGTGGCTCGTGAGACCCGGCGAGCAGGTTCGCAAGGGTGAGGCAGTCGCGGTCGTCGAGACCGCGAAGTCCACACTCGAGGTGGAGTGCTTCGAGACCGGAACGGTGGAGGAACTGCTCGTCGAGCCCGGTACGACGGTGCCGGTCGGCACTGCGCTCGCGCTGATCGCGCCCTTCGCCAGGGCACGGGAAGCGCGTGGGGAGCCGGACGAGACGGTGGAGAAGACGCCGCCCAGGCCCAAGCCGCGTCGCACGGCGCCGTCCTCCGGAACCGAGGCGGCCCGTGCGCCGACGCCGACCCCCGCCCGCGCACACGGGCACTCCGAAGCGGGCCCGCTGCTCCGGCACCTCGCGGAGCGAAGCGGCCTGGACTGGGCGGCTCTGCACGGTTCCGGGCCAGGAGGGCGCGTCACCCGGGGCGACGTGGAACGCGCGGCCGGCGGTGCCGCGCGGCCACCGCGGATCCGGGCCACTCCGCTGGCCAGACGGCTCGCCGCCGAACTGCACGTCGATCTGGGCTCGCTGACAGGCACGGGCACGGACGGCGCCGTCCGTGCCGCGGACGTGCGCAGCGCCGCGCCGGGCGGCGCCACCACGCCCACGCCCGCGCACCGCGCAGCCCGGCCGCGGACTGCGGAGGACCGGGCCTTCGCGATGCGCCAGGCGATCGCCGCACTGATGACCCGCGCCAACCGGGACATCCCGCACTACTACCTGTCCACGAACGTCGACATGGCCGCCGCCATGGACTGGCTGCACGAGCACAACCGGCGCAGCCCGGTCGGCGAGCGACTGCTTCCCGCAGCCCTGCTGCTCAAGGCGGCCGCCTGTGCGGCCCGCGAGGTGCCCGAACTCAACGGCTTCTGGGTCGACGGCGGATTCGTGCCGGGTGACGGTGTACACCTCGGCGTGGCGGTGTCCCTCCGCGGGGGCGGCCTCGTCGCCCCGGCCCTCCACGACGCCGACACCCTCGACCTGCGGCAGCTGATGGCCGGGCTGAAAGACCTGGTCGTCCGCGCCCGCACAGGCCGGCTCCGCGGATCCGATGTCTCGGCCCCCACGATCACGGTCACCAACCTCGGCGATCAGGGGGTGGAGACCGTCTACGGCGTGATCTACCCGCCCCAGGTGGCCCTCGTCGGTTTCGGACGGATCGTCGACCGGCCGAGCGCCGTGGACGGCCTGCTCGGCGTAAGGCCTGTTGTCACGGCCACCCTGTCCGCGGACCACCGAGCGACGGACGGAGCCGTGGGTGCCCGCTACCTGACTGCGGTCGACCGTCTGTTGCAGAATCCGGAGCAACTGTGAACCGAACCGAAGCACTGGAGCTGGTCAAGGACTCGATCTCCCGCGTCGTACCGGGCGCCGACCTCGATGCCCTGGGCCCCGACGACTCCTTCCGCGATGCTCTGGAAATGGACTCGCTGGACTTCCTGGGTTTCATCGAGGCTCTCAGCGATCGTTCCGGAGTCCGCATCGAGGACGAGGACACGCAACGGCTCACGACTCTGTCCGGTACCGCCGACTTCCTGGTCGCCCGTGCCGGATGAGGGCACCCACCCAGCTGCGCCATGGGCCGCCCGAGAGTCGGCGGCCTGGTCAGGGGCTCCCCGGCCGATGTGCCGCGAGGCGTTTGCGTGCCTCGGCGTACGCATCCGGGTCGATCTCGCCGGAGGCCAAGCGGCGGTCGAGGATCTCCTCCGGCGTCTCCCTCGATGTCTTCCGGGGGCCCGCGGCGTCGTGGCGACCGGAAGACTGCGTCAGCCGGATCACCGCCCACACCACCAGGCCGATCAACACGATCCACAGCAAAGGCATGAAGGTCATCCAGGCCCAGCCACCATTCCAGTACATCATCGTGACCCACCTCCCGGGACTCTTCCACCCTCCACCCGTACCAAGTGGGAGCACCAGGGCACATCGGCCTCACCCCCAGGGTCACTCGGGCCCTGTGTGCCCGCCTACCCGGGAGCAGCTCGTTCCCGCGCCGGTCGCGGTTGAAGGGCCGAAGACTTCGCGGGCGCGTGTGGGATGCTCGGCGAAGGCGCCGCCGGTGTCAGTCGGGAGGGGTGAGAAGCCCGTCGATGAGGTAGACGGTGGCGTTGGCGGTGGTGATGTTGCCGCAGACGATGTCCGCCGTGCTGTTGACCTTGAAGGTCGTACCGGAGCCTGAGGTGGTGAGCTGCGAGCCTTCCAGCGTCTTGAACGAGCCGTTCGGCAGCTCGCTCGGAGTGACGTCGGCGTCCACCACGTGGTAGGTCAGTACCTTCTTCAACCGCTCCGGGTCGTTCAGGAGCGAGTCGCGCTGCGCCTCAGACAAGCTGTTGAAGGCGTGGTTGGTGGGCGCGAAGAGGGTGATGTTGTCCGATCGGTTGAGGGTGTCGTCCAGTCCGGCCTGCTTCAACGCTGCCGTCAGCTGTGCCAGCTGGCGGCTTCCCGCAGCGGCGTCAGCCACCTTCTGTTCGGCCATGGCCGCGACACTTCCTCCTCCGCTCCGGGGCAGTTCCGAGCAGTCGGGCCCGAACGTTCCCGTCGGACTGGGCGTCGGCGCCTGCGCGTAGACGTGTGGGGCGAATGCGCCCAGCGCGAGCGGGACGGCAACCAGCGGGGCGATGACGGCATGTGCCGTGCGAACTCCGGTGAACCTCATGGTGACACTCCTTGGACGAGTTTCTGAGCATGCCGCCGGGCCCGCCGCCGCGACGAGCACGGCTCGCCGCCGCTCCTGGTCCCCCGCAGACACGCCGCGGAGAGGGTGCGGGCGAACGGTGCGGGGCGCAACGGTGACGGACCGTCAGCACCGCACCAGCCGGATCGGCGATTCCTCCGAGTCCGGTAGGACGGTGGTCACTTCGCAGCGCACACGGCCTCGACGAAATGCCCCACCTGCTCCTCCGGCAGTCGGCGTGCGAGGTCCGCTTCGCTGATCATCCCGACCAGGCGATGGTTCTCGACGACCGGCAGCCGTCGGATCCGGTGCTGCTCCATGGCCCGCAGTACCTCGTCCGAGTCGGCACCGGCGTCGATCGTGACCGGCTTGCCCTGCTCGAGCATGCCCGCGGTCATGGTCTTCGGGTCCTTGCCCTTGGCAAGGCACTTCACCACGATGTCGCGATCGGTGATGATCCCGTGGAGCCGGTCGTCCGGCCCGCAGATCGGCAGAGCTCCGACACCCAGCTCACTCATCCGGCGCGCCGCGTCCGCCAGCGTCTCGCTCTCCTGGATGCACGTGGCACCGACGTGCATGATTTCCCTTGCCGTGGTCATAGCCGTCTCCTTCCTGCCTCGCGATCTGCGCGGAGGGGAGCCGCCCTCCCTACCGGCCCCCCATGCCAGTGTGGGTCGCCGGCATCCCGTACGCATGCCAGGGCGCACGCCGTTCCGGCAGCTCCGGGACGTCCCGGGCGGATCATGCCGTCGGCAGCACGAGCGTGCAGGTCTCCCCCGGTGCGACGGTGACGGCCCTGTCGGTCAGGACCACCCGGATCGGCGATTCCTCCGAGTCGGGTACGACGATCCGCAACTGTTCCCGTCGCAGTCGCACGCCGACGCCCCAGTGGCCGCGATACCGCAGCGAGAATCCGTACTCGGACAACGCGGGAAGGGGCACCGGATCCAGCCACAGCGCCTCCTCACGGGTCTCCAGGCCGGTCAGGCCGCGCTGGACCAGGTCGAGGGTTCCTGCCATGGCCCCGAGGTGGACGCCTTCGCCGGTGGTACCGCCCTGGATATCGGCGATGTCCGCCTCCAGTGCTTCTCGGCAGTACTTCCAGGCGTCGGCCCGTCTGACCCGGGCAAGGACCCAGCCGTGGACGAGGCCGCTGAGGGTGGAGCCGTGGCTGGTGCGCCGGAGGTAGTAGTCGACCGTCCTGCGCCAGAGTTCGTCGTCGAGCTCGTATCCGAGACGGTGGAACAGTTGCCGCAGCTCGGCGGGCGAGAAGAGGTAGCCGAGCATGAGGACGTCGGCCTGCTTGGATGCCTGGTAGCGGTTGACCGTGTCACCCTCGGCCTCGAGTATCCGGTCGAGGCGCCGGATGTCGTCGTACCGCTCGCGGTAGGCCTCCCAGTCCAGCTCCGCGAGGTCGCCGTAGCCGTCGAACTGGCTGATGACGCCCTGGTGGTGAGGCACCGTCAGCTTCCGGGACACCTCTTCCCACCGGGGAAGTTCGCCGATGTCCAGCTCCACGCGCTCGAGGAGTTCCCGGCGACGCCACGCCGGAAGGCGCCGCACGAGGTCCACGGCACAACCGATCACCCAGGCGGCGGTGACGTTGGTGTACGCGTTGTCGTCCAATCCGGGCCGGTGGGCACCCGGGTAGCTGTCGTGGTACTCGTCGGGGCCGACGACCCCACGGATGCGGTAGCGGCCCGACTCGGGGTCGAAGTCGGCGGTGTCCGCCCAGAAGCGGGCGATCTGCAAGACCATCTCGGCACCCCTGGTGTGCAGGAACTCCGTGTCACCCGTGGCCTCGCAGTACCGCCAGACGTTGTACGCGATCGCCGAGCCCACGTGGTGCTGGAGCCGGGTGTGGTCCGGCAGCCACCGGCCCGAACGGGGGTTGAGATGCAGTCGTTGGGTCTCCTCACGGCCGTCGCTGCCGCTCTGCCACGGGTACATCGCCCCGGCCCGCCCCGCCTCCCGGGCGGCGCGGCACGCCTGCGGAAGGCGCCGGTACCGGTAGTTCAGCAGCGCACGGGAGACCTCGGGGAAGTGCAGATTCAGATAGGGCAGCACGAACAACTCGTCCCAGAAGACGTGTCCGCGGTACGCCTCGCCGTGCAGTCCTCGGGCCGGCACTCCCACGTCGAGGTCCGCGGTGTGCGGCGACAGCGTTTGCAGGACGTGGAAAAGGTGCAGGCGCAGGACGCGACCGGCCTGGCCCGGCACCTGGACGTCGGCGTGCCGCCACAGCTGGGCCCATGCGGTGACATGTGACTCCATCAGGCCGTGGAAGTCCGCGGCTGCGGACGCCCGCTCGACCGCTGCTCCGAGCGGATCGCTGATCGCCGGGTCGCGTGAGGTGTGCAACGCAACGGTCTTGTCCACGACGACGGGCGCGCCTGGATCGATGGGGATCACCAGACGGCGGACGGCTCGGTGTCGCGCGGGATGCAGCCGCGACGAAGTCGGCTCCCGGCCGTGAACGACCGTACGGGCCGCCAGGGCGATACCGACGTCGGAGCTGTTGGTACGACAGCGCAGCCACACGGTTTCGGACTCCTCCACACCGGTCTGCACGTGGGCCAGGTGGCTCCGGTTGAGGGACCGGTACCGGTGCACGTTGGCGTTGGTCACGTCACCGTCGATCGCCGACTCGACCTCGATCTCTCCCGACCAGTCCTCGGCGGTGAACACCGTACGCAGGACTGCCAGATGAGGGTCTGCCATGTGCACCACGCGGATCTGCTCCACAGTCAGCACGCCGACCAGCTCGTCCTGGTAGCGGAACGTGCGAATGAGCGTGGCACGCCGCAGATCCAGGGTGTGCCGGTACTGCAGGAACGTGCGGGAGTCCGCGGTGAACCACCGGCCCGCCGGGCTTCCGGCAGAGCGGAGACGGAACCGCAGAGGCAGCCAGTTCGGGAGGTTGACCAGGTCCTCGTTCACAACCGGGCGGCCGGCCACGGTGGACTCCAGGCGGTTGTAGCATCCGGCCACGTAGGTCCCCGGGTAGTGCACCAGACCTGCCCTGCTCTCGGGCACGGCCCCACGTGTGGCGAAGTATCCGTTGCCGAGGGTGCACAGTGATTCACGCAGCCGCTCGGCCGCGGGGTCATGGCCCTCGTACCGCCAGGTCCACTCCGACATGCGCCGTCCTCACCCCTCTCCTTCCCGAGGCGTACGGAAGCCGGTCGGTGCATCGGGACGTCAGGTGCGCTCGGGGACGACGGCGACCGGGCACTCGGAGTGATGGAGCAGGGCGTGGGCGACCCTGCCGAGTTGCAGACCGAAGTGGCCGTGCGGTCGCAGGGCGCCGACGACCAGGAGGTCGGCGCCGGCCGAGGCGCTCAGGAGGACCTTGTGAGCCGGTCCTTCCACCACGCGCCTTTCCACCTCTACCTGGTCCCCCACAAGATCGCGCAGGGCTTCGTCGAGGATGGCCGAGGCCCGCTCCTCGTGCGTACGGCCGGCTTCTTCCCCGAGGAATGGGTGGTCCACGTGCTCGTGTGCGGGACACCGCCATGCCCTCACGGCCTCCAGGACGCAGCCGCGAGCCTGTGTCTCGCGGAGGGCGAACCGTACGGCTCCCGTGTCCTCGGCCGATTCTCCGACGCCGACCACCACCCGCCCGTAGGCTCCCTGCCGGTTCCGCTCCGAGCCCCGCACCACGATGACCGGGCACATCGCACGGGCCGCCACCGTGAGGCCGACCGATCCCAGCAGCAGGCCGCCCAGGTCGCTGCGACCTCGGGATCCCGTGACCAGGGCGGAGGCGTCGTGCCCCTCCCGCAGCAGCACGGACACGGCATCGTCGGGCAACACCTCGCCCGACACCTTCACCTCCGGGTTGCGCAGCCGGGCTCGCTCTGCACCGGAGGCGACGATGTGCTCCCCCATGATCTCTTCCGCCGGACGATCCGTGCCGAAGGACGGCCGCCTGCCCTCGTAGCGCTCCCACAAGGAGGCGTAGACCAGCCGCAAAGGGAGCCCGCGCCGTGCCGCTTCGTCGACCGCCCAGTCGACCGCCTGCAGGCTGCAGTCCGATCCGTCGACGCCCACGACCAGTGGGAGATCCATCTTCCCCACCGCCCTTCTGTCCTGCCCCGTCAAGCGCCCCCTGTGAATACCGTGGCATCACCCGGACGCCGCCGCGACACGCCCCGGCGCCCGGGACCTCACTGCGGGGCCGGACCGATACGACGACCGGTGAGACGCTCGGGCCGGATCGACACCCACATCTCCCGCTCACCACCCGCCCACGGTTCGGTGTGAGCGCCGTCGGCCAGTCGCCGCACTGCGTCCGTTCCGGTGACGTGCCGCGCCGGGCCGACGGCGAGAACGCTCCAGCCCTCGCCGGCGGTCTCGTCCAGATGATCGACCTCGAACGCCACCTCGGACCCCACGGCCGCCGCGGGCACCGAGCCTGGCGCGGTCCGGAAGGCGATCTCGTCGCCGGCGACTTCGTAGTTCACCGGAAGGACCGCCGGGCCGTCGGGCGTCGTCACGGCGACACGGCCCACACCATGGGTGGAGAGCAGTGCACGGCACTCCTCCGCTCCGAGTTCCCGCAGCTCAGGGTGCAAGAGAGCCTGACCCTGCCCAGACGGCAGATCGACGCCTCCCCCGCGCAGGGCTTCCACACTCGTTCCCAGCGCGCCGGCCAGCCGGGTCAGCGTGCCGAGACTGGGGTCGGCCGGGCGTTCTTCCAGGTACGCGAGGTACTGCGGAGCCATTGCGGCCCGGCCGGCCACGGTGGCCCGGGTGAGCCCCTGGCGCTCGCGCTCGGCGGCCACCCGCCGGCCGATGTCGCCAGGACTGGGTGCCCGGTCCGGCCTGGGCGTCCCGGACGTCCCTCCCACGCTCTCCACGTCCTCCCTGGAGGGCACAGGCGCCGCGGACGGGTGCTCCAGGTGACGGACATGGGCATCGGGCCCGGGGAACACCATCGTCACCTCGTCCGTGTCCGACCAGCGCACGTCGTAGGGGGGTGTTCCATCCGCATGGTGGAGTCCGACGATCTCGCCGTCGCGCCTGGCACCGCCGGTCGCCGGACTTTCGATGACGAGTTGGTCGCCGAGGTGAGCTCGCATGACCGCCGCCCTTTCCTCAGAATGTTGCTGTGACCCACCGTGCCACGCACGGTTTACCGCCGCACGGGCCGGAAAGCCCTGATCCTGGGCCGACCAGTCCCTTCTCGGGGCGGGCGCCGACGCGTGCCTGAGCCGCACCACTTCGCAGGGCCGGCTCCTGACAGCACGGCATGATCACGTTCTCCGACACGGGCCTCGAAGGGACAGGCGTCATGCACCACCGAACGGTCGCAGAGCTCATGACCCGACAGGTCGTCCGGGCGCGGCGTGATCTGCCGTTCAAGGAGATCGTCAAGTTGCTTGCCGAGAACGACGTCACCGCCGTGCCGGTGGTGGACGAGCAGGACCGCCCGATGGGTGTGGTGTCCGAGGCGGACCTGCTGCGCAAGTCAGCGGACCAGGCCGACCCATCCGGACGGGCGGCGATTCCGCATCCGGAAGCCTGGGACCGAGCCAAAGCCGAAGGAGTGAGGGCGGAGGAACTGATGTCGGCACCCGCGGTGTGCGCGCGCCCGGAGTGGAACGTCGTCGAGGCGGCCCGTCTCATGGAGGCCCATGGCGTCAAGCGGCTGCCCGTGGTGGACGAGACGGACAAGCTCCAGGGCATCGTCAGCCGCAGCGACCTGCTGCGGATCTTCCTCCGCCGCGACGACGCCATCCGCGAGGAGATCACCCGGGACGTGCTTCAGGAGACCTTGGGCCTCGCTCCCTCCGAGGTGTCGGTCGACGTCCGGGAGGGGCAGGTCGCCCTGAACGGAACCGTCGAGTTCCGCAGCCTGATCCCTGTCATCGAGCACCTGTGCACGAGTGTGGACGGGGTGGTCTCGGTCTCGGCACACATCACGTACCGGACCGAGGACGCCAGAGGATCCGGGTCGGCCCGATGAACCGTCTGGAGTCGGTCGCGCGCCCTGGGCCGCCTCGGCGGGCCGGTCCCCCCGCGGTGAACGGTCACATCTGCGGAACGACGGCGATCGGGCACGGCGCGTGATGCAGCAGCGCATGGTTGATCAAGCCGAGTTGGAGCCCGAGATGCCCACGTCGCCTGCGGGCGCCCACGACGAGAAGATCGGCGTCGGACGCGGCCTCCAGGAGCGCCTGACGTGCCGGGCCTTCGACGACATGACGGCTCACTGAGGCGTTCACGTACCGCTCTGCGGAGCCCCTCAGCGCGTCGTCGAGCACCTGCGCCGGCGGGCGGCGCAGCGGCTGGGCCCCATATCCGGCCGGGGGCGGTGGCTCCGAGAGGCCCCCGAACGGGACGGTCCAGGCGTGCACCGCGATCAGCCGGCAGCGCCGCACATGGGCTTCGCGCAAGGCGAACTCCACCGCGGTGCCACTTCCCTCGCCATCCTCGACACCGACGACGACGCTGCGGAACCGGAGGTCCCGGTGCGCTGGTCGGCCGCGCACCACAACGACGGGGCAATCCGCGCGCGCCGCCACGGCAAGGCTGACGGACCCCAGCAGAAGCCCCGCCAGGTCACCGCGTCCCCGGCATCCGAGGACCAGGGCGAAGGCATTGCGCCCCTTGCCGAGCAGGGCTGTCGCGGGGTCCCCCCGCAGCACCTCGCCGGACAGCCGGGCCGAGGGCGCGTTCCGCCTGGCCCGTTCGGTGGCAACACCGATCAGATCGGCTGCCCCTCGGTCCGGCGTGACAGCGTGCACGAGGAGGAGCGGCAGGTCATGCCGCTCTGCCTCGTCGGCGGCCCAGTCCACCGCCTCCAGGCTCGACTCGGACCCGTCGACGCCGACCACAAGCGGGATCGCCACTGATGTCACCTTCATTCCAGGTGGGCTTCATGCGCTGCCATTCCAGGTGGGCTTCTTGCACTCCTCAGCCCTGTCGAGGCGGGCCGCGCCGCAGCACGCATGGGCGCGCGCCGTGAGCGAGAGGGGCACCTTCACCCGGCGTGCCTCGCAGGGCGGGCGTGCTCGTTCACTGTCATTCCCAGCTTCTTACGAGTGGGGCGCGGTCGCCATGGCGTGCTTGATGCCGTTGTCGACGAGATGGCTCAGGACGTCGGTGATCTGCCCGTGGCAACAGCCCGGGACGCCCGCCCCGGCCGCCGGCCATCCCGGCACCGTCGCCAGGTCCCGCAGCACCCGTGCCCACTCGGCACTGCTCGTGTCCGAGCCGTACCTCCTGACGCAGAGCTCGGTGCAGGACCGGCAGACGGGTCGAGCGGGAGTCACGCACGGGGCCGTCGGCGTCACCCCTGTGCCATCGCCAACCTGACACTGACGGGAGCCCCGAGGGTGCCGGAGGCACGGCGAACCGGACTGCGAAATCACGCCACGTCATAGCCCCTTGCCCCCTTGCAGACGCCGCGACTCTGCAACCTCCGTCTGATTCCCGCTCCACTCGTGCCGTCCTTTTCGACCCGCCGTACAGTGAACTTCATGACCACGGTGGAAGTGATTCAGCTCTTGGTGTCACCGACCCATCGCTATATGGGTCGGCCCGCCGACGGCCCGACTCCAACGCAGGAAAACGAACTCGTGGACAGTGTCGAAGTCCGGCGGACTCTGGGGATCGTGGGCGACCGATACTTTGCTCATCCGGCACACCGCCGCGGGTCACGTCCGTTGGAGTGGTGTATCGACGGCCACTCGGCGATCTCGTTTTGAGGCTATGCGGTGAGTTCGGTGGGCAGGAGGGTGTCGTTGTTTTCTGACTCGATCGGGTGGAGTCGGGCCTTGGCCAGCAGGTCGCGGCCCATGTAGCGGCGGGCTTCGGTCCACTCGTCGTTCTGCTCGGCCAGGACCGCCCCGACCAGCCGGATGACGGCGGTGCGGTCGGGGAAGATGCCGACCACGTCTGTGCGGCGGCGGATCTCCTTGTTCAGCCGCTCCTGCGGGTTGTTCGACCAGATCTGTCGCCAGATCTCACGCGGGA
>NZ_FNHI01000003.1:0-1418 GCF_900103455.1 Streptomyces wuyuanensis
GCCGGCAGCGCCTCCAGCACGGTGGACGCGTCCGCAACGCCCGTGACCCCGCCGGACGCCGGCGCGGTCAGACACGCGAACATCATCGTGCCGGGGAACGTCAGCGTGTAACTGAGCTCGTGGTGCATGCACATCGGCTGGTTCGGCGGCCACGCCGTGGAGGAGTAGACGCCGTCCCGGTACGACTCCCGTGCCGCGAACGCCTCCCGCTCGCTCATCAGCGGCCCGCCGGCCAGCTGCTGGAACACCGCGCCGACCTGGTCCGCCTCACGCAGCCCCAGACCGCGCACCAGCACCGAGCCTCGCTCGGCGACGAGGGAGCGCAGCGCGTCCCGCTGCCCGGCCGCCCAGCTCGCCGCGTCCCCGGGGGACTCGACGTGCAGGACCGGGGGCCTGCCCGGCTGCGACTCCACGTCGAGCAGTGACGCCTGGGATGAGGACGACATCTCTTTTCCTTTCGGTCGCGGTTCAGGAGGGAGCCGGGAGGACGGCGGCGCGCATTACGGCTCGTGCCGCCTCGGCCGGACGGGTGCGGAGGAAGTAGTGGCCCCCGTCCGCGAGCTCGTACAGGTCGGTGTGTTCGGCCAGCAGCCGCCAGTCGCGGTGCCGTCCGGGGGACGCCGTGACGGGGTCGTCGGCGGCCACCACGACGGTGACCGGCGCGGACAGCTTCACGGCGGGCGGGGCCTCGAGGAGGCCGGCGAAGTACTCGTGGGCGGCCACGCAGTCGTGGCGGTAGGCGGCACCGATGTGCTCGGCGCGCTGGGCGTCCAGTTCGCCGAGTTCGGTGTAGCCGCGGTCGTCGGCCAGCCCGGCGGCGATCTCGGCGTTGCTCCTGTGCGTGAGCTCGTCGACGGCGCTCCGCCGCTCCGCCGCAGTGCCGAGCAGCTGCGCGGCCAGGAACACCCGCTCGACCTCGACTCCGCGCTCCCGGAGCCTCCGGGCCGTCTCCACGGCGGGGGCCGCGCCGGAGGAGTGGCCCCACAGCAGCACCCGGGTCGCGCCGAGGCCGGTGATCTCGTCGACGACCCGACCGACGACCTCGTCCAGCGGGACGAAGGGTTCGCGGGCGGCCGCCAGGTCGTGGCCGGGCAGCTCGACGGCGTACACGGCGGGCCCGTCGCCGGCCAGCGCC
Source organism: Streptomyces wuyuanensis (assembly GCF_900103455.1). Classification (GTDB taxonomy): domain Bacteria; phylum Actinomycetota; class Actinomycetes; order Streptomycetales; family Streptomycetaceae; genus Streptomyces; species Streptomyces wuyuanensis. Next base: position 1,136 of record NZ_FNHI01000003.1, read on the forward strand.
CGGGCCAGCGGCTGGAAGTTCACCGCGTTGCCACCCGCGTACGGGAAGCAGATCAGGGCGCCGGCCCGTGCGTCCTTCGGCTCCGACAGCCGCTCCAGCAGGTCGTCTCCGGCGGTGCGGCGCCGGCCGGGCGCGGTGCCGGTACCCGGGCCGTCCGATGCGGGCCGGTCCGTGGTGGCGGCGTTGCCGTTCTTGTCGAGGAGTGCGGCGAGGTCGGTGAGGACGGGGTGGCGGGTGACGTCCTTGAGGGTGACGGCCCGGTCGAGGGCGATGGCGAGTTTCA
>NZ_FNHI01000003.1:1893-299909 GCF_900103455.1 Streptomyces wuyuanensis
GTTCTTGTCGAGGAGTGCGGCGAGGTCGGTGAGGACGGGGTGGCGGGTGACGTCCTTGAGGGTGACGGCCCGGTCGAGGGCGATGGCGAGTTTCACCGCGGACAGCGACGTACCGCCCCGGTCGAAGAAGTGGTCGCCACGGCCGATCCGGTCCTCGGGGACACCGAGCACGGCCGACCAGGCCGCCGCCAGCCGCCGTTCCGCCGGCGTCGAGGGCGCCTCACCCCCACCGGCCGCGTTCCCGCCGTCCAGCGTCGCGGCAAGCGCCACCAGCGCCTTCTTGTCGACCTTGCCGTTCGCGGTCAGCGGCAGCCCGGACCGCCAGTGGAACACCGACGGCACCATGTACGACGGCAGCGTCGCCCCCAGCCCGGCCGCCAGCACACCCGCCTCCAACGGCGCCACCGCGGTGTAGAACGCCACCAACTGCGTCCCCGCCGGACCCTGCGCGGCAACCACCGCACCGTCACGCACCCCCACCTGACGCAACAACGTGTTCTCGATCTCACCGATCTCGATCCGGAACCCCCGGATCTTCACCTGCGTGTCCCGCCGCCCCAGGAACTCCAGCTTCCCCGACACATCCCAGCGCCCACGATCCCCACTGCGATACAACCGCTCACCCGGCCGCAACGGATCCGCCACGAACGCCGCCCCCGTCCGCTCCGGATCGTTCACATACCCACGCCCCACACACACGCCCGAGAACACGATCTCCCCCGGCGCGCCCAACGGCACCGGCCGCAACCGCCCGTCCACCACATACACATGCACATTGGCCACCGGCCGCCCCAGCAGCACCCGCTCCGGCACCCCCGTCATCACCTCGTGATTGGTGTCGTCACAGGTCTCCGTCAACCCGTACGCGTTCACCAGCCGGATCCCCGGCTGCGCGGCGAACCACCGCTCCACCAGCTCCCGCTTCAACGCCTCACCCGTCACCGACACACACCGCAACCGGTCCAGCGACCGCGGCTCGTGCTCCAGCGCCGCCAGCACCGCCTCCAGATACGACGGCACCACCTGCACCACATTCACCCCCGCACCGGTGACCGTGTCCAGGAAACGCGGCACGTCCAGCACCGCCTCCTGCTCCACCAGCACCGTCCGCCCACCCACCAGCAGCCCCGCCACCAACTGCCACAGCGAAATGTCGAAACACTGCGGAGCGACCTGCGCCACCGCACTGCCCTCGACGATCCCCAAATCGTCGATCTTCGCGAACAGATGGTTCACCAGCCCCGCGTGCTCGCACATCGCCCCCTTCGGCTCACCCGTCGAACCCGACGTGAAGTAGATGTACGCCAACTGATCCCCCGCCACCGGCACATGCAGATCCCCCTCCGCATGCCCCTCGCCATAAGCGGTACCGACCAGCAGCCGCTCCACCCCCGCGACACCCGCCAGCGCCTCGTCCAGCGTCGCCGTGCTGCCCGGCTCCGTCAGCACCACCCGGCACCCCGCCCGCGACAACGTCGCCGTGATCCGCCCCGCCGGGAAATGCGGCTCCACCGGCAGATACACCCCACCCGCCTTGAACACCGCCAGCACCGAAGCCAGCCAGTCCACATTCCGCTCCAGCACCACCCCCACCACACCCTCCCCCCCGACCCCACGCGCCCGCAGCGCCCGCGCAATCCGGTTCGCCCGCCCGTTCAACTCCCCGTACGTCCACTCCCGACCCCCATGCACCACCGCCACCGCACCCGGATGCGCCCGCACCCGCTCCTCGAACAACTCGTGCACCCGCAACCCCGGCAACTCCCGCCGCCGCCCCGCCAGACCATCCACCTGAAAAGCAACCTCCTGGTCGGACACCAGGCTCGTGTCGCCGCACGCGGCATCCGGATCCGCCGCGATCCGCTCGAGCGCGGCCAGGTGGTAACCCGCGATCCGGCCCGCCGCCTCCCCGTCCAGCACATCGGTGCGATACCGCAGCCGAAGCACCACCGTCCCGTCCCCGCCCTCCACCACCACCAGCCGCAGCACCGTCCCGGCACCCACATCCCCGTCCGCGCCGAACGGATCGAACTCGGCTTCGGTCACCGGACCCGTGATCGCCAGCTGCCGGCGCAGCTCCTCCACCGGGAAGTCCCGGTGCTCCAGCAGTCCCGTGGTCACGCGGTGTGCGTCGAGCACCAGCGCCCGCCAGGTGCGTTCGCCGTCGACGGCCAACCGGCAGGGCAGCGCCCGGGCGCCCGGGGCGGCACCCGGTTCCGGTCCCCAGCCGGTCATCGCGTCGTCCTCGCCCGACAGCACGCCCAGCACGCGTGCGTGCGCCGCGAGCACCACCGCGCCCAGCGGCACACCCCACTCTTCGGCCAGGCGGCGTAGCGCCTTCGCGGACACGCCGGGGACGGCCGCCTCGTACGCCCCGTACCCGCCCGTGCCGGGCGCCGGTCCGCCCGCCACCCACCGGGGCACCGCGGTGAAGCCGCCCGCTGCCAGTACCTCGCGCCAGAACTCCCGGCCCGCGTCGGTGCGCGCCGCTCGCGGTTCCGCCGGCTGCGTCGTCCGCGCCATCTGCGTCTCCATCGATACGTCCTCCCCTCACCCTCGCCCGGGCGCCGCGTGCCCCTGCGGGCTGCCGTTCAGCGCGACGGGTCGATAGGCGGCCCCACGCGCCTCGGCGGCCGGGTTCCCGACCCACCGTGCGTGGGCGGGCATCTCCTCGCCCTTCATCAGGAAGGCGTCGGCGCCGAGCTGGGCGTGGTCGCCCATCGTCACGCCGTAGTGCACGAGGGAGTTGACGCCGAGGGTGCAGCCGGTGCCGAGGACGCTGTGGTCGGACTTGAACGTGCCGTCCTCCTGCGAGTGGCACTGGATCCTGCTCCCCTGGTTGAGCGTGCAGAAGTCACCGATCGTGGTCAGCGTCCGCTCCGTGAGGCCGGCGCCGTCGTCGAAGACGCGCTTCCCGATGTGCACGCCCAGCATCCGCCACAGGAGCGTCTTGTACGGCGTGCCGCTGAAGAGGTTGAGGTAGTGCTCGGGGACCTTCCAGAGGCGCTCGTGCCACCAGAAGTACGGGTCGTAGATCGAGCACAGCTTCGGCTCCAGCGAGCGGAAGCGGGTGATGAACCGTTCCGACAGAGTGAAGTAGCAGCCGGTGAACGCCAGAGTGATCGCGAGATACAGGGCGATCATCAGCTGCCCGAACACGCCGTACATGTCGAGCGCCGCCAGAGCGAACGCCGTGAGCACGAACGCGTGCACCCAGCGCACGAACAGCCAGAAGGCCATGGTGCGGAGGTTGTAGCGGTTCTTCGCGGCGAGGTTGCGGCGGAACTCGTCGCCGGTCCTCAGGTGGTCGAACCGGGTGTCCCGCTCGACGGTGCGCGGGATCCCGAAGCACGGTGCTCCCAGCAGGCCCACGTTCTCGCGGACCTCGCCGTCGAGCGGGATCATCACCTTCGTCGCGAGCAGGGTGTTCTCGCCGGTCCTGCCCCCGGACGGGTAGGCGATGTTGTTGCCGAGGAAGCTGCGCGGGCCTATGACGGTCCGGGAGACGCGAAACGAGGTCCCCGAGAATTCCGCGTTCATGACGGAGAGCCCGTCGGCGACCATCGTTCCGCTTCCCACGGTGGTGAGGTACGGGGACTCGTGCTGCACATGGGTGCCGAAGTTGGACCCGGTCTGCTCCACCTTGGACAGGTCGTAACCGAGGAAGCGCAGATAGTGGACGATGTACGAGCTGTCTCCGAAGAGCCAGCCGAAGAACTTGACGTTCGTCATCCGCGCGATGAGCCGGTGCAGGGAGTATTGCAGTCCGTACAGCGGATAGACCTTGTCCGGCTTGATCGTCAGGCTGAGCAGCCGCGGCACGGTGAACAGCCAGACCAGGCCCAGGACGAGAGATCCGAAGAAGAGGACGGCGGACAGGATCAGGGCGTCGACGTACAGCGTCGCCGACGTGACGTGCGTCGCGCCGGGGCCGAGCACCTGGTTCAGCGCCGGGATCTCCGTCAGCAGGAGGTAGGCGCCGCCGACCGACAGCGGGACCCACAGCACGAACAGCTGGACCACGGTGCCGAGTCCGAAGAGCGCCCGGCGCAGGGTGCCGCAACGCGCCGCCGGCACGCGCACGTAGTCGACGTCGGTGCGCTCGGCCGGGGAGCCGTGCCAGTGCTCGCCGTCCGGGATCGACTCACCGCTCTGCAGCACGGAGGCGTGGCCCAGTTGGGCCCGGTCGCCCATCGAGGTGCCGATGTCGAGCACGGTCTTCTCACCGACGAACGCGTCCCGGCCGATCGTGACGTGTCCCGTCTGGATGCGACCGGCGTGGGCGCGGTAGCCGGTGAAGCCGGACTCCTTGCGGATGACCGTGCCGGAGCCGATCGTCAGCAGGTCGGTGCACACCGGGACGGTCCGGGAAAGGATCGTGACGCCCTTTCCGATCCGGGCGCCGAGGGCCCGTAGATAGAGCACGTACAGCGGATTTCCGACGTAGAACCTCATCGGGTTCGCGTTTACCAGCACCTTGACGGTCCAGAACCGCAGATACGCCAGTCCCCAGACGGGAAACTCCTGTGGCTTCCAGCGGCCGACCAGAATCCATTTGGCGGCGATGGGAAAGAGGCAGAGCGCAAGCATCGCGGCGCTGCCGAAGACCAGGGAACGCAGATAGAGGTGCACCAGGCCCGAGCCCTTGGAAACCCATTCGAAGCCGCGGGCGGTCACGGTGCCGAGGGCAAAGCAATAGGCAAGGAAAATCAGGGTCTGCGCGGTCCCGCAGAGGACGTAGGTCCTTCTGTCGACGGGTACGACCGTCTCGGCCGGTTCGGGTGCGGAGGACGTCTCGGGCGGGGGTGCCTCGACCGCGAGGGCCGTCACCAGGCTCCGGATCGTCGGGTACTGGTAGATGTCCTTCATCGACACCGACGGAAGGTCTCCGCGCTTCCTGACCCGGGCGCAGAACTGCGCCATGACCAGCGAGTTGGCGCAGAGGTCGTCGAAGAAATGGCTGTCCACCGATATCTGCTCGGCCTTCACCAGGCCGCCCAGCACTTCGGCGAAGTCCCTCTCGGCAACTGCCGTCCCCGTTCCCGCCGCCGAGCCGTCGATTCGGCGCGCGTTGCGCGCCGATTCATCCGGCTCGGGCGTCAGGACCTCGACAGATTTTTCCACCATGCGAGCTCCTTGAGGAAATGCCGGTCGCCATGTTTCCGTGCGGCCGGCACTCGTTGTCCTCACGCTCCGGCGACGGCCGGAGCGAGCAATCCCGGAAGTCACGCGGTCGTGAGCTCTTCTCCGGTCACAATCACGATCACCAGTCTCCGCCGTGCATCGCCGGGTTGCCACTTGGACTCGATCCCACCGGACTGCCCTGCGACGGGACGGCGACACCGGTGAATCCCGGCCGCCGAACCGCGGATGACCAGCAGTCCGGCCACCGCATCAAAGCTGTTGTCGTCGTCAGGACGAGGCGACGTCCCCAGGCCACCGAACCGCTGGTGGCGGCCGCTCCGCGAGGCGCCTGAATCGCACCCGTCAGGTATTCGGCACCGGCGCCCGGGCGGATGGGAAATTCATCGATCAAATGTCTTCAAAGTGCCGAGCGGAGTTCGACCGGTCGGGTGAGAGGGGCGTGGGGGAAGGGGTGGAGGGGCGCGCGCGGGGGGCGCGCGGGGGGCGCGTACGCAGGGCGTACGAGGGAGATGACGGGCGGACGGGGACAGTGGGACGGGGCGGTTGGGCTGGATGGGGACAGCGGTAGGGGGCGGTTGGGCTGGATGGGGACAGTGGGACGGGGCGGTTGGGCCGGACGGGGACAGCGGGACGGGGCGGCTGGGCCGGACGGGGACAGCGGGACGGGGCGGTGGGCCGGACGGGCGAAAGGCCGCCGGCGGATGCCGGTTGGACCGGGATCTCCGGCGTCTGGACCGGGGCTTCGCGGGGTTGGACCTGGAGTGCGCCGCGACTGGCCGGGACGTCGAGCGGGTTGGACCTGGAGTGCGCCGCGACTGGCCGGGACGTCGAGCGGGTTGGACCTGGAGTGCGCGGCGTCTGGCCGGAATGTCGGCCTGGTGGCCTTGGAGTGCGCCGCGTCCGGCCTGGAGTGGCGCCGTGCCTTGCCTGGGCCGCGGTGTCGATACGGGGCCGTTCCTGGTGTGCTGCCTGACCCGGGTGTGGACCGGGGCCGGCCCCGGACCGTCGCCGTGCCTCGCCGGGGCCGGGCGTCGTGCGGGGTCGACCGGGACTTCGCAGCCTCGGCCCGGCGTGCCCCGCTCCGCCGCCACCACCGGCCGAGCGAAACCCTGACGGCCGTCGCACGAACGGCGTACCGCAGCTCCGACGGGCCGCCGACCGACGGCGGCGGCCCGTCATCAGGGAGGCGAGCCGGCGAAGGGCCGGGCCGACGGGGGAGTCCCTCGTACGGCCCGCCCCGGAAGCGCCTACGGAATCCGAATACTGTCGACGATCTGCTGATGGGTCTTGTTCAGGGCCTTCTCGTTCGCCTCCGGCCCGACGGAAACGACCTGGACCAGATACTTGTCGCCGTCGATGAGGCGGGTGGAGCCGCTCATCCGCTCCCCTTCGTCCGTCGCGATCCGCGCGTCCAGCGCGGGCCGGCCCTCGACCGTGGTCTCCTTGGCGCCCGTACTGATGAACGAGCTCCCGGTCTCCTCCTTCACTCCTTCTATAAAGGACTGGAGCTCGGTCGCGAGCCGCATGTCATAGGTGTCCGGCACTTCGGTGACGGCGAAGACCACGAAGCCCTCCTTGGTCTCCAGCAGATACCCGCGGCTGGTCACGTCCTGGCCGAGAATGCGTTCGGTGTGCTTCTGGAGGGTGGCCTTGCCGGGCAGGTCCACCGTGACCCCGGTGGGAGCGTCGGTGGTCTTCACCCACCCCGCACGAAGCTCGGCCTGTATCGCGGTGACGGCACCGGCACGCGGAGTGACGGGGGCGGCGCTCGCGGTGGAGGACGCCACAGCACCTCCGGCGACGGCAGCGGCGGCGAGGGAGAACACAAGGAGACGCTTGGTTCGGGCCAGTGTCAGGGACCGGGATCCATGGGACATGAAGATCACTTCCGTCGAGAGAGGTCGGCAAGGGGGATCTGTCGAAACGACCCGGGGCATTCGGCGAAACCACTTACCGACGAGCCGCGCGGTCCGACCGATCCGGCCGGGCCCGCATCTCCATTACGCCGGGACGGACGACGGGCGTCATGCCCCTGGATCGCGTGACACGGGAATTCGGGACTTGACGGCGGAGGCGCCCTGTGGATGATGCGGCGGCGCAGCTGACGAGACCGAACCGTCACGGGCGGCTGCGCCGGAGAAGTCCAAGGTGTCCAACCCGGCCGCCCCACACGCCGCGGCCAATCCGGGGCAGGCGCGGAATCGCAGGTCCTGCCGACTCGCTACGCGAACTGCCTCGGCGGCAGGCAGGAAGTCGCCAGCCGCCGGAACGCGGATTTCCCGCGGGAGTACGAGTGATCACGGGTGCTGTGGTGCTTCATAATCCGAGCGTGAGTATGTCCGACGATGGCTCGAAGCTTGACCCGGAGTGGATCGAGGTCGGCAACAACGTATGCGGCACACTGCGCGGTTGTCGTGATGCTTCGGCTGTGGCTGAGCACTTCGAGCAAGCCGGCTGGAGGTCGCGGTCGTCCTCCTGGTACGGCTACGAGGTCGAAACCAACTGGTGCCAGGTGGAGATCGACCCCTTCGAGGACTCGGACCTCCTGCTCAACGGGGTCGTCGATCCGCGGCGTTTCCACGAGCTCGCCGGTTTCCTGGACCGGTTCGGGCTGAGGTACTCACTGGAGCTCTACGACGAAGACGACGGCTTGGTCCGCGAGATCCACGCTTGATCGCGAAGACCCGTCCTCAGCCTTCTCGCTGGTGGCGGGGTCTTTGGGCACCTTCTTTGAAGCCCCCGGCAGGATTCGAACCTGCGCACACGGCTCCGGAGGCCCCTGCAGTACCGGTCAAAGCAGCAGGTCATGGTCTCGCGCGCGCCCTGAAGGGCGCGATCCGTCCACACATGGTCCACAGCGCCGTTAGTGTGGCCCAGCGTGTTAAGGGTGACCACGGAACCGCTAAAAGGGGCGAATCGTGACAATGGCGACAGTTGCCGCAGTTTTCCTCTCCTGCTATGAGGCCATGCAGCGTGGGGAGCTGATTCACCGCAGAAATAGGAGGGATAAGGAGTTCCACTTCCAGGATTGGGTCGGCAACCGAATCACCGAAACAGGATTTTTGTGGGAAGAGACGAAGAGGAACAAATACCCTGACTACATCATGGTTGACCATCTCGAAGGATACGAGGTGAAAGGGCTAGAGACCCCTGGGAGGCAGACGGACTTTGATTGTAACAGTCAGCTCGCGACTGGAATGCATGACGGAAGGTCGGTGTACTACATATTCGGCCGGTACCCCAAAAAGCCTGAGGGCGACCAGTTCCCGGTTCTTGACCTAGTTATCTGCCATGGTGATTTCCTGAATGCCCATCACGATTACGTACACAAGAATGACAGCTTCCGCGATTTCGGATCCTACGGCGATATCCTGGTGCGGGATCGGAAGATGTACGTCGCTCCGACGCCTTATGCGCTAGCGGACGGCTTCATCTCCAATTGCACGTTGATCGCTCCAAAAGATGAGCTGCTTGACGGGCGTGATAGTCTACGGGAGGTCGGCTCCCTGGTTCGGGCCGATGCCGATAAAATTGCGTCTAGGTACACCTTCGACTTCCGTGACAACTCCTTGCGTACGGAATTGGCGGATAATCCGACAGCCGGATCTACTCGTACCTTCACGGCGTACAGAGCAAAGAGCGATCCGGCCGGTGAAGTTGCCATGAAGCCCCTGAGGCGGGTACCTCGACAGCCCCTACTGGATGAGACCGATGAACTATCCAATCCCTGACCACTCGGCTCTTTTTGGCGCTGACTCGCAGGTTTATCGAGGTATCCCGAGCTCGTCTGCGCTGGAGGTCGCGTTTCCGGCAGTCGAGCTCAGTAAGATCGCGGAGAACGAGTCATGGCGTAAAGAAGTCCATCGGCCGGCTACAAGCACCCATAAATGGTGGGCTAAGCGGCTGGGGAGTGTATTCCGTGGCATCATGGCTGCGGCGGTCACTGAGGCTGAGGATGATGCGTTCAAAACGTACAGCAGCCCTGTAGATCTTCGAGACTTGGTTGTGTTCGATCCATTCGCGGGTTCTGGCACAACCGTAGTCGAAGCCGCAAAACTGGGCGCGAGTGTCATCGGTTCAGACATTAATCCTGTTGCAACGCTTGTCCAGCGTCAAGCTGTGCAATGTTGGGATGTTTCTGAATTGCATCGAGCGTTCAAACTGGTTGAATCGAATTGCCGTGAAGAGATTGACCGTGTCCATCGCACCGAAACTGGGGAGACGGTCCTCTATTACTTCTGGGTAGCCGTGGCTTCGTGCCCACATTGCGCCGCCAGAACTCGTCTCTTCTCGACGCACGTCTTCTCGCAGAACGCCTATCCCAAAAGGGTTCCCGACGCCCAGCTGGTCTGTCCGGAATGCTTGGATGTGCAGCCCGGGCGTTACGATTTCCAGTTGGCGAAATGCCGCAATGGGCATGAGTTTGGGCGCGCTGGTGCAGTAAACCGCACCCAGATGACGTGCCCCAATGGGCACATTTCGAAGGTGCTTGACGCTCTCGGCGGAGAAATCCCTGAGCGCGAGATGTATGCCAAGATCGTTTTGGGGCGTGACGGGAAAAAGCGATACGAGCCAATCAACGCGTTTGACAGGTCGCTTTATGCCGAATGCGTCGACTTGCTCAGCGCTCAGGAATCTGACCTTGTTCTTCCGGTGGGGCGCCTTGATGTGGGAGAGAATACTCGTCAGGCGATGCGATGGGGCTTCGTGGAGTGGCGTCAGTTCTTTAATGAGCGGCAACTATATTCGCTGGGGCTGCTTGGTTCTGCAATTCGGGACGTAAAAGCAGGGTACGCCGAGCGAGAGGCCCTAGTTGCACTCTTCTCTGGGACGCTCGAATTCAACAACATGTTCTGTTCCTTCAAGGGTGAGGGAACCGGAGCGGTCAGGCATATGTTCAGTCACCACATCCTCAAGCCCGAACGTATGCCGCTCGAGGCGCACCCATGGGGCTCGCCTGCATCCTCAGGGTCATTCTCCACGCTTTTCCGTAGCCGCATCCTTCGAGCACACGAATACAAGACTGACCCCGTCGATCAACTGTTGGTCGAAGGCGGCGTGCAGAGGGTCACAGGTGTGTCACTCCCGTTCGATGGCCAGCTAGTTACTGCTTGGCCAGAGCAGGGCCTCGGCCACAGGCAGGTCTACATCCGTAATGGTGATTCGTCCCGCACCGACTTGCCACCAGCGTCTGTGGACCTCGTTGTAACCGATCCTCCTTACATGGATAACGTCCACTACTCCGAACTCGCCGACTTCTTCCATGCCTGGCTTATGGGCATGAAACCTTTCTCGGATTATCCATATTCCGAGGAGACGACAAGGAGTTCTGAAGAAGTTCAGAGTGCTGATCCCCGGGAGTTCGGTGATGCGATCTCGCGCGTCTGGAAGGAGTGTGAGCGAGTTCTGAAGCCGGGCGGTTTGTTGGCCTTTACCTTTCATCAGGCTCGGCTCACGGGGTGGGTGAGTCTTGTCGAGGCGCTAGCTAATGCCGGCCTTGGTGTGACAGCTATTCAACCGATCAAGGGGGAGATGAGTACGAGTGTCACGAAGGGCGGAAAGGAACCTTCAAACCTTGACTCGATCATCGTATGCAGGAGAAGCGGGGAGGTTCCTCCCGGCGACGACTCACCTGAGGCTGCGGCGGCCCGAGGGGAGCAACTCCTCGCTGAACTCCAGAAGGCAGGCATCCAGGTTGGCGTCGGAGACGTGAAGTCGGTGATTCGGGGTCACGTACTTGCGACCTACACGCTTGGGCAAGATACGGAGCTCGCCGCTCTCGCGGAGCTAGCGGATTCGCTGGCGAGCGCGAGTGTGACTCGCCTTTGTGGCGCTGCTAAGCCCGCGTAGGAGGCAGAGGCGGAGCCTCGATCCTTGCGTCAAGCCGAGCTGAGACCAGTTCCGAAGAGGTGACTGACCTGCGGGCACGTAGTCGATCAACGCCTTGACCTGCGGCTGAGCCGTCAACGTTTGTCAGCGTTGCTCGCCGTTGAGCGCCCCGCATGGTCCCGAGACGGCCCCACCGGGGCGCGGTGGGTTGCCCCTCGCGAACTACGGGCGGGGAGGTCGCTGAGTCTGCTGGGCTGCTCAGCAGCGTTGTCGGCGGCGCCAGAGGTTGTCACTGGTCGGTGAGGTTGCTGTGCTTCGCTGCTCTACCGTAAGGACTCCGTACCCGGTGAGACAGACTCGGATGCTCACTCGAGCACGTCGCCCCAGGGCAGAGAAGGTGGCCGGCCCGTCCTCACACCACCCCTGATTCACCTCAAAGAACAGCAATGCTGAATGCGCCGTTCAACTATGAAGGCAATGCATTGGGCTAGGTCTTTCACGAAGACCATGTACGATTCGACTTCGAATGGTGTGGGCTTCTCATCCCGATCCCCATGCGCAATCTTGTTCCTTCTTTCTACGATCTCGGTCAGCTTGACGTCGACCTTGAGGCTCGTTGCACCGTCTCCTCGGGCGAGGATTGCAGCATTCACATGCGAATCCGCCTCGGTGATGACGTCATTCACATCGAGAAGGGAAAAAACCGCCTCCAGTATCTCTGGCTTGGCGTTTGTGAACTGCCTCGTGAGCAGCTTGGATGACAAGAGCTGCGGGTTTACGGCCCGGTCGGAATCCCAGAGCTGAGCATAGGTGGTGAACAAGCGGCGAGTCCGATGGATTCGGTCAGGCCCCTCCGTGCCGAATATCTCTTGAAGGCGCTCTCGAGTGTGCAGCTCCAATAGTCCTGCAGGCAGCCGCCGCGTCGGCGGTTTCGCTTGGCGGATCTCATCAATGAGTTCCGTCAACGCCGCTTTCACGAAACCTTCAAAGTGGGCGACCAGCATTACTACGCAGGCCCGTGTGATTGCGTTAACCAGCTCACGTTCCTGCGTATGGCTGGCAGTCGATCCGCTCCCAAGTGGAGCGGCAGGGCGTGCGGCAAGCAAAGTCTCGACCTCGCGGAGACTGTCAATAAACTCGGAGTACGACTCCAGAGCAGGCTCGGCCATCAGCCCTCACAGTTCAGGGAGGTCGGGAAGTTCACAGCGCACGCCCAGCCGCGTCAATCCGGTGGCAAACGCCTTGATGCGGCCATGCATCCTGGTCCTGTCGGCCGTCGCTCGACCGATAGATGTCTGAAAACTTTCCCGGTCCAGCAGCTCTTCGCGCAGCGTGCGAACCTCGCCTGCCTTACTGATAGCTGCCCCTCGATCCGAGAAGGACAGTGCCATCATGATGGAGTCAAAGAGCGCCTTGTTGAACGCCCCCAACTTACCATCACGCATGATCCGGAACGCCTCGGAGCCAAAGATCTCGTGTACGGCGTTGCAGGTCTCTTCAAATATCTTGACCGCGTCCTCGGTCGGCCTTCCCTTGCGATGCTTCCGCATGTAGGAATTGAGGAGCTGCCGAAGCGGGGGCTTATACGAAGGGAGATCCTCACGGAGAGAGAAGAATCGCAACGCCAATTCTTCATATGCCATGCGCTTATTTTGGATGCCGCCAAGGATTTGACTAAAGTACGACTCGTTGGCGATCTCCTTAAGGAAGGAGTTCAACGATCCCCGATAAATGCAGTTGCGGAGTTCTTGGGCTGCGAGCATCGCAGAGCCGGTGTTTAGCCGCTCGAACACATCGAACTTGATATCAGGGTGAGAGTCATCAGTGATGACGATGCAGCGAATCGTGCGATTTCCAAGTCGCCGCTGCTCCTTCAAGGGCAGATCTTCAAAGTGCAGCCCCTCAAATTCGGTAACCACCGAGACCCCCCGAAGGGAGAACTTTCCGGTCAGAAAGTCATTTACCGTTTGAATGCGCTGCAATCCGTCGATTACCTCGTACGTACCGTCTTCATTTTCCGCAAAATAACAGACGGGCACAGGGATGTTGAGGAGGAAGCTTTCGATCAGCCTGCTCGCTTTAGATCGATCCCATACATACTTCCTCTGATACTCAATGCTCAAGAGCAGCCGCTGCCGGCGAATGTCATCAACGAGAGTCGTCAGAGACAGGTCGTATGGTTGCGTCACGAGCCGTCGCTCTTCGACGGGCACAGTCAGGGCTTCGCCTTGTTCTGCGGTCACGTCCTCCTCTTCGCCGTCAAAGAGGGCGTCTTGATCCGGCTGCGTCGCCACGCTTCTCCCACACCTTCTGAGTCAACTCGTCTGGATGCTTAGCTTATGGGATGTCGGCGACCTCGAGGGTGTGCTTGTCAGAGCTGCCCTGACGGCCCGGCAGGAAACCGCGCGTAGGTCGGCGTAGCGACTTTGGCCGGGAGCTGCTTTGGCGCGAGTGATCATGGCCCCGTAAGCTGTCGGCGCGTCGGGCAGTCTGTGGACCTGCCCGGTAAAGCACGACGTTGGGGCCATGATCTTCGAGGCTCGCGCCAAAGTGGCTGGCTAAAGTCGCGGAGCCGACCGCCCCAGCCACGGACTGGTTCTCACCTGTGGTGTCGCACTACCCTGCCCCGGCCTGGTCTTTCGCCCTGCCTCCACATCCCCGTCCGCGCCGAACGGATCGAACTCGGCTTCGGTCACCGGACCCGTGATCGCCAGCTGCCGGCGCAGGTCCTCCACCGGGAAGTCCCGGTGGAGGACGAGCCGCGCCACGGTGGCGTGGGCGTCCACGACGAGGTTCCGCCACGAGGGAACGTCGGTGGCCACCCGGTACGGCAGCGCCCGGGCGCCCGGGGCGGGGACGTAGCCGGTGACGGCCTCGCTCTCGCCCGACAGCACCGCCAGCACGTGTGCGTGGGCCGCCAGGACCAGCGAGGTGACCGGGATCCCGAGCTCCTCGGCCAGTCGCCGCAGGTCCTGGGCGAGCCCGTCAGGGATCCGGGCCTCGTGGCCCGCGCTCCCCGGCGCCGGCGTCGTCGTCCACCTCGGGATCGTGGTCAGTCCTCCGGCGCTGAGCGCGTCGCGCCAGAACTCCCGGCCGGTGTCCGCATGCATGTCCATCGTGTCCTTCCTCGGTTGCTGAGGTGGTGTGTGGGCCGGCGTCGCAGGCCGGCCGTCAGGGGGCGTGTCCCGGGACCGCGGTGCGGCGAGGAGCGTTGTGTACGGCCTCGTGGTGGAGAGCCTTGTGGTCCCGTACTTCCCGGGCCGGGTTGCCACCCCACCGCGCGTTAGGGGGAACTTCGCGTCCGGGCCGGCCAACGGTCACGTTGCGTGACACCGACCAGGGGCTCCCCCGAGCCGCTCCGGACGGACACCGCCGCAGCGCGCGGCAGCGGACCGCCCGGGAAGGCCGAGGCCGTGGGCCCCGTCCCGCTCACGGAACTGCGAACGCATGGGTCGCACACCTGCAATCTGCCCGGTTGCACTGTCGATTTCCTTGGAATCGTCCGTTCCCGGACGGCCCATTACGGACCGCCCCGGCAGCGGCTCGGCCTTGAGCCGCTCCGCTGGACCGAACGCTCTCCAGTAAGCCCCATCAGGCCGGCCGTGTCCTGCCACTGGAATTCGGTGCTTGACACCGAAAGCGGGTGCGGATAGACGCCACGACCACATTGCACCCCGCGCGAGCATCTCCCATTCCACATCCACACACGCTGCTGACCTGCGCATACATGCGAGAACAGCCACTATCCATGCTGTGCACCGTTGTCAAGTCCCGAATACCGGTGGCATGACGAACAGGGTTTCCGACGGGCGTACTGGAGGGGCGTTCGGAGGTCGTTCCGAACGGCCTTTGTCCCCACTCACCACACGCCCTGGCAGGAGGCCGCCGTGCCTGTCATATCCGTTCCCCAGGACTTCAACGAAGACGATCTCTACGTCGATCTCGAGGAGTTTTCCGGGCACCCGCTGTTCCTGAAATGCGAGGGGTTCAACTTCGCCGGTTCGATCAAGCTCAAGGCCGCCAACGAAATGGTCGAGGCCGCCGAGCGGGACGGCCTTCTGGGGCCGGACTCGATCCTGGTCGAGTCCTCGTCGGGCAACCTGGGCGTGGCACTGAGCATGATCGCCGCCAGCAAGGGCTACCGGTTCCTGTGCGTGACCGACTCGCGCTGCAATCTGTCCACCCGACTGCTGATGGAGGCCCTGGGCGCCGAGGTGCACGTCGTCACCGAACCCGGCGAGGGCGGCTTCCTGGGCGCGCGCATCGACCACGTGCGGGCACTGTGCGCGTCGGACGACCGCCACGTATGGCTGAACCAGTACACGAACCCGAGCAACGGCATGGCCCACTACCGCAGGACCGCCCCGGCCATCGCCCGGCAGTTCCCCGATCTGGACGTGCTGTTCGTCGGTGCCGGAACCACGGGAACGCTGATGGGCTGCGCGCGCTTCTTCAGCGAGTGGCACCGTCCCGTGCGCGTGGTGGCCGTGGACAGCGTCGGATCGGTCACGTTCGGGGACACTCCCGGCAGGAGGATGATCCCCGGCCTGGGCACCAGCGTCCGCCCGCCGCTGCTGGACACCTCGTACGTGGACGAGGTCGTCCACGTCCCCGAAGCCGACACCATCCGGGTGTGCCATCGGCTGGCCCGCCGCGGATTCCTCTTCGGCGGCTCCACCGGCACCGTCGTCAGCGGTGCGACGAGCTGGCTCGCCGCGCACGGCGACGAGAACCTGACCGCGGTGGCCATCGCGCCGGACCTCGGCGAGCGCTATCTGGAGACGATCTACCAGACCAACTGGGTCCACGACCTCTACGGCGAGCACGTGCTCGCCCAGCCGGCCGCGACGGCCCCCTCCCCCGCGGTCTGACAGCGGGCCGGCGGCCGCCCGCCGCGCCGCGCACGGCCGCCACCACCGGACGAACCGGCTCTCGGCGGCCGGGCGGGCCGAGTGCGCGGTCGGCGGGTGCGGGGCCGCTCAGCCCTTCAAGCGCTCCCGCAGTTCCCCGATGTCCGCCACGAACCACGTCTGGCGCCCGCGGTTGCACTCACGGACGAAGTCCCGGAGGGCGGTCGCGGCCTCCGTGCGGGCGGAGATGTCACCCACGATCGCCAGGCCCAGGCGGTAGTTGACGAACTTCTGCACGATGTCGCCGGCGACTCGGGTGCGAAGCCTGAAGAACGACTCGTCGAACCGCTCGGCGGGAACGACGACCCAACGGGCGCCCTGGTACATGGCGTCACCGATGAGATCCAGGGCGTCGGCCTCGCTGCCGATGGGCTTCCCCTCCGCGGCGCAGAGCAGGACCGGGATGTCGTGGATCTTCTCCAAGGCGGTCATCGCAGCAGCCTAAAGGACCGTCCCGACAATCGGCGGTGGACCAGCGCACGGCCGGGTGCAGCGGTGTACCCGGGTCGCCCCGCCCCGCGGCCGGTGCAGCGGCGCGCGACGCTGTCCCGACGCGCGAGGGAGTGCGGTGACGCGGATTCGGGGCGCACGCATCGCGGGCATGCGCGAACGGGCCCGCCGCGCCGCTCAGGAGGCACGCCAGCCGCTCCAGCGCACGACGTCGACGAGGACGACGGGGCCTGCGGGAGGACGCCCGGCGTACTGCTCGTACTTCGCCGTCAGCAGTGCGGTGCAGCGTTCGGCCTCCGGAGATCGGCCCGCCGCCGGGAGCACCCGCGCCTCCCCGTCCGCGCGGACCCACCACAGACGTTCCCAGTCCTCCTCGTAGTGGTCGGCGAGCAGGCACACCGCGGGGTCGGCCTCGATGTTCGCCAGACGTCTCAGCCGGGTCGTGCGCTTCGGCTTGTGGTCCACGGCCGTCATCACCGTGTCGCCGTCCAGGGCGAACACGACGGGGACCAGATGCGGGCCGGCCGTCGCGAGCCGGGCGACGCGAGCCGCCGCGAACCGCTCCCGTGCCTCGGCGCTCGTCAGGGCGGGCATCACGTCCCCGTTCAGCGGAACCCGGACGCGACGCGGGCCAGCCGGTCGAGATGCGCAGCCGTCTCCCCCTCCGGCAGCGTCGGCAGGTAGAACAGCACCCGTTCGACTCCCAGCCGGATGTAGCCCTCGATCTGCTCCGGGTCGTCCGGGACCGCGTACACCGTCACGGGCACGTCCCGGCCGGCCGTACTCCGCAGGCGTTCGATCTGCGGGCCGAGCTGCTCGGGCGGCACGCTGTTGGCGAGCCAGGCGTCGCCGATCGACGCGACCCTGCGGAACGCCCCTTCGCCGCCGCCGACGTAGATCGGCGGATGAGGGCGCTGCACCGGTTTGGGCCAGGCGTAGACGGGGTCGAAGTCCACGAGCTCGCCGTGGAACTCGGCCTTTTCGGCGGTCCACAGCTCCCGCATGGCCAGCAGCCGCTCGTCGGTGAGGCGGCCGCGCGTGCTGGGGTCGGCGCCGTCGTTCGTCATCTCCTCGCGGTTCCAGCCGACCCCCACACCGAAGATCACGCGCCCGTCGGACACCAGGTCGAGCGAGGCCACTTCCTTGGCCGTGGTGATGGGGTCTCGCTGCGGGACGAGCGCGATGCCGGTGGCCAGCAGCAGGCGCCGGGTCACCGCACCGATCACGGACAGGGCGACGAAGGGGTCCAGCGTGCGGTAGTACATGTCCGGCAGCTCACCGCCGCCGGGGTAGGGGGTCCGGCGCGACACCGGGATGTGGGAGTGCTCGGCGATGAACAACGAGTCGAACGCGCGCTCCTCGAGTGCCGATCCCAGCGGGGCCGGGCGGATTCCCTGGTCGGTGATGAAGGTCGAGACTCCGAATTTCACAACCGCTCCTCGGGGTCGAGTACGAGTCGTGTACGGGAGTGGGCGGGTCATGGCTCTCCCCCGCCGGCCCTCCCCGGGCCCGGCCCGGCGGCGGCCCTCACGACACGCGGTCTTCATTGTCCCAGGGGGCCGCGTGGCCGCGCGTGTCCACGCGATACCGGCTCTGACCGGGTGTACGCGTCCGCCGCCGGAGCCCGTCGTCCCGCAGCCCGCCCCCTCCGGCGGCTGCCGGGAGAGAGGGCCGCAGGACGGGCCGTTGGAGGGCGGCGGGCTCAGGCCCAGCCGCGCGCGGGGAGGCGCGGAGGCCGGCCGGGCCGCCGCAGGGCGGGCCCGGCCCATGATGGCGGGCTCACGCCCCGGCCGCGGCGGGGCCGTCGGTCCGCGGCGGAGCGTCGGGTCGCGCTCGGGAGCCGGGTACCGGACCTCCGCGGCGGTCGGCCCGGCCGGGGAGACACGGCGTGCGGTCGCGCCGTGACACCCCGCGTACGACGGCGGCCCCGGCCATGGGTGGCCGGGGCCGCCCGGGTGTCGTCGGTAGCGGTCGGGCTTATGGTCCGCTTATGGGCCGTGCTCGGTGGATCCGCCGCACCCCGGTCGTACCGCTCGGCCGCCGGTGCCGCGGCGCCGTGCACCGCCTGGTGCTCCGCCCGGCCCGGTGTCCCGGTGGGCCGGGCGAGAGGCGCGGCCCGGAGCACCGGCGGCCGTCGGCACCCGGCGGACCCGGCCGCGGGCGGCGGGCGACGCGCGCGGGTACCTGCACCGCCGGAGCCCCTCGGGTACCGGCGAGCCGGGAGTGCGGATGAGCGGGGACCTGGCCGGTCCGCGTGCCGCCGCGGGTCCCGGCCCGGACGTGGAAGCCACGCTGGTGGACGCGGTGCGGGACTCACGGGCCTCCGCGGCGATGCTGTACGTGCTCGACACCGGCGGCGACGCCCTGTGGCTGGCGGTGCTGGCGGGGGTTCCCCGTCATATCGCCGCCCCCTGGACCAGGGTGGGGCTGGCGGATCCGTTTCCCGTTGCGGATGCCGTGCGGGAAGGGCGACTGGTGTGGGTCGGCGGCACGGAGGAACTGGCGCGGCGTTACCCGAGGCCGTCACTGGTGCTGCCGTACGACTTCGTGCTGGCGGCCGCGCCCGTGGTTGACGACGGCACCCTCCGCGGCGGGCTGGTGCTGCTGTGGCCGGGATCGCACTCCACCCGGCTCGGTGCCGACGAGCGGGAGGTCGTGGAGGCCGTGTGCCGTCGTCTGGGCCGCGCCCTTCGGGTGGTGGCGGAGGCCGGCGAACCGGTGCCGTGCGCCCGGCCGCGGACGGTGACGCCGGAACCGGACCGTGCGCTGGGACCGCCCGAGGCGCTGGCGGCGTTCGTCGACCGGCTGCCGGGAGGGTCCTGCGCCCTGGACCTGAACGGCCGGATCACCTTCATCACTCCGGAGGCCGCCGCTCTCGTCGGTGCCGACCCGGCGGACCTGCTGGGCGCCCTGCCGTGGGAGGCACTGCCGTGGACGGACGTGCCGGAGGTCGAGGACCGCTACCGGTCGGCCCTGGTCAGCAAGCTTCCGACGACGTTCACCGCGCTGCGTCCGCCGGACACCTGGCTCTCCTTCGAGCTGTACCCGGACGCCTCCGGCATCAGCGTCCGCATCACCCCCGGCGGCCCCGGCCCCAGGACGCCCGAGCCCGGTTCCCCACCGCCGGCCGGGCCGAGCCGCGCCACCGTGCTGTACCACCTGATGCACCTGGCCGCCACGCTCACCGAGGCCGCGGGCGTCAAGGACGTGGTCGAGCAGACCGCCGACCAGCTCATGCCGGCACTCGGGGCGCAGGCCATGGCGCTGCTGGCGGCCGAGGACGGCCGGCTGCGCGTGCTTGGCCACCGCGGCTACAGCGACGCCCTCATGGAGCGTTTCGACGACATCCCCCTGACGCCGGACACCCCCGCCGCCCGTGCCATGATCACCGGCGAGGCGGGCTTCTTCGGCGACTTCGACGAGCTCCGCCGCGCCCACCCCCAGGCCGTCCACCGGGACGGCATGGAGTCCTGGGCGGTCCTGCCGCTGATCGCGTCCGGCAGGCCGATCGGGTCGCTCGTGCTCGCGTACGAGCGGCACAAGCGGTTCCCCGCCACCGAACGGGCCGTGCTCACCTCGCTCGCCGGGCTGATCGGGCAGGCCCTGGAACGCGCCCGCCTGTACGACACCAAGCACGACGTCGCCCGCCGGCTCCAGGCCGCGCTGCTGCCCCACAGCCTCCCCCGCGTGCCCGGTCTCGACGTGACCGCGCGCTATCTGCCCGCGGGGCGGGGCCTCGACGTCGGCGGCGACTTCTACGACCTCATCCGGCTGGACGACACCACTGTCGCGGCGGCCATCGGCGACGTACAGGGCCACAACATCGACGCCGCGGCGCTGATGGGGCAGGTCCGCACCGCCGTCCACGCCCACGCCAGTGCCGGCGCGCCTCCCGACGACGTCCTCCGCCGGACCAACCGTCTGCTCATCGACCTCGACAGCGATCTGTTCACCAGTTGCCTCTACGCCCATCTGGATCTGGCCCGGCGGGAGCTGTGCATGGCCACCGCCGGGCACACGCGCCCCCTGCTGCGGCACGCCGACGGCCGCACCGAAGTGCTGACCGTGCCACCGGGCCTGCTCCTCGGCATCGATCCGGAGGCCGACTACCCCACACTCGACTTCGCCCTGACTCCCGGCTCCGTGCTCCTGCTCTACACCGACGGCCTCGTCGAGGAGCCGGGAGTGGATCCGGACGACGCGCTGGACTCGCTCCGCGGCCTGCTGCGGCGCACGGATCCCGCGGACCTCGACGCTCTGGCGGACACACTGATCCGGCACGTCACCAATCCCGTCGACGACATCGCACTGCTGCTCATCCGGTTCTGCTCGGCCGACGGGTGACCGCGGCCCGCCACTTGGTGACGGCGCATCGGCCCGGGGCGGGACGCTGCCGGGGTCGGCGGCGCGCGAACGGTGGTACAGGGGAGGCACGTCGGCGGCGCCCGGCGGCCGTGCGACCACCGGGCGCCGCCGCTTCAGCCGTCGCCCTCGGACATGCCGCCGATCATGTCGGCGAGCACCGTCCTGCGTTCCTCCCCCGGCCTGGCGCGCAGCGGTGCGGCCAGGCGGGCACTGTCGTAGTGCCAGTGGTGGTCGAGATCGCGGGGTATGTCGTCCGTCTCGCGGAACTCGCCGGGGGTCCCGAGCAGTTCCGTGAGGTCGCCGGCCAGGTCCCGCCAGGAGACGTGCCCACTGCAGGCGTTGGCGACGCCGTGCACGGGCCGGTCGAGGCAGTCGGCCACCGCACGGGCCAGTGCTGCCGCGTGCACCCACGCGACTCCGTACCAGGGGTGACCGCCGGCGTCGGGGCGCGGCAGCTCGATCGGTCCGCCTTCACGGGCGGCCTGGAAGAGCCGGCCGGTGGCGCCCCAGCGGAGCTGTTCGCGGAGCCTGTCGTGCGCACCCCAGACGATCGGTGAGCGCACCGCGCTCGCTCCCCCGCGCCCCTCGGTCCCGGCCGCCCGCAGCAGCATGGCCTCGCAGTCGAGTTTCGCCCTCCCGTACGGGCTCAGCGGCTCGGACGACGAGGACTCCTCGGCGACCCGGTCCCCGTCGGGGTGCCCGTAGGCGTCGACGCTGCTGACGAAGACGAACGGGCCGCTGCGCCAGGCGGCCACCATGGCCTCCATGGCCGCCAGGTCCACCTCGGGACGGGTGAAGGTGCACGCCGCGTGCACGATGGCGTCCGCGCCGGCGACGGCGTCGCGCAGCCCGCCGAGATCGGTGAGGTCCCCTTCGACGACGTCGACGCCCTCCGCGGCGACCAGATGGGCCGATTCGGGCCGGGCCAGGGCCAGCACGGGGCGTCCCCGGGCGGCCAGTTCACGCAGGACGAACGCGCCCACACCGCCGGTCGCCCCCGTCACCAGTACCGTGCCCGTACGGCTGCCGCGCGGCCGGGTCCGGCTGCTCGCGGGCTTCGCGGTCCTCGCGGCGGTCCGCTCGGCCGCCCGGCGGTCCAGAAGGGCGCTGAGCGCCCGGGGGGTCCGGGCCTGGAGCACGTCGAGTCCCGTCAGCGGCAGTCCGAGTCCGGTGCGCAGCCGCTCGGCGAGCTGCACCGCGACCAGGGAGTGGCCGCCGAGCGCGAAGAAGTCGTCGTCCGGCGACGGCACGAGGCCGAGGAGCGCGGTGAAGCCTTCGGTCACGGCCCGCGCGTGCGGGCCTGTCGGGGCGCTCGGCGCGGTGAGCCCGGGCAGGCGGGTGGCGTCGACGGCACCGTCGGTGCCGCGCGGCAGTACGTCGAGCAGGGTGACGGTTGCGGGTACGTACTCGGGGGCGAGTGATCGCCTGAGCAGGCCCAGCAGTGCGTCGCGCGCAGGGCCCACCCCGTCGCGCAGGACGGCGTAGGCCAGAGCCGGCCCTTCGGCGGGACGGACGACCGTGGCGTCGGCGACGCGCGGGTGGGCGCGCAGGATCCCTGCCGCCGGGTGGTCGTGGGAGCCGCCGGAGTCCCGGGGGGCGTCCTCGGCGGACGCGGTTCCGGCCGTGGCGCCGTCGTGGGCGGCCGCGGGGCCGTTGGGTCCGGGGCCGGCGGCGGGCACCTCCGCGCCGGGGGCGTCCGGCGCGTCGTCGCGCGGATCCGGGACGCCGGCCGTGCCCGGACCCGTGACCGGGCCGGGGGCCGGCAGCCCGCTCAGCGGAAGGTCCGGGTCGGCCGACGCCCTGTCGAGCAGCTCCGCGTAGTGCCGGGCGGTCGCCTCGGCCACGGCGTCGTCCAGCGCGGCCCCGTCGTACTGGACCAGGGCCACCGGCTCGGCCTCGTCGCCCAGCCCCAGCCCGTAGGACAGGTCGAACTTCGCGCCGGTGGCGGCCACGTCGAGGTACTCCGCCGAAGTGCCGGGCAGCCGCAGCACCGCGGGCTCACCGAGGACGTCCGAGGTGACGCGGACGAGCCCGGTGCCGTCGGCGCCGCGCGCCCCGGCGCCGAGGCGTTCGAGGAGGAGGTCGAACGGGATGTGACGGTGTCGCTGGGCCTCCAGGAGCGCGTCGCGCACCCGGTCCAGCAGCTCGGCGAAGGACGGGTCGCCGGAGGTGTCGACCCGTACGGGCAGAGTGTTGACGCACAGTCCGACGAGGCCGCGCATGGCGGTTCCGCGCCGGTGGGTGCCGGCCACCCCGATGACCAGGTCGTCCTCGCCGGTGAGCCGGTGCAGTGCGGCGAAGGCCGCGGTGAGCGCCACCGCGAAGAGCGTGGCGCGCCGCTCGGCGCCCAAGGCGCGCAGGGCGCCCGGCAGCCGGGGGGCGAGCGGGACCGTGCGCACCGCCGCTCGCCGGGGGGCGCTGTCCGGCGCGGCCGCCGCCGGGCGCGGAAGGCGGGGCGGGGTGGCGCCGGCCAGCAGCCCGCTCCAGCGGCGCAGCTCCGCCTCGAGGCCCCGAGCCTCGGCATGTTCGCGGCGCGCGTGGTCCGCGTACTGCGGGGGTGCGGCCGGGCCGGGCCCGCCGGTTCCCTCGACGGCCGCCGTGTAGAGGCCGGCGAGTTCCCCGGCGACGGTCTCCAGTGAGCCTCCGTCGACGGCGATGTGGTGGAACGTCAGCAGCACGGTGTGGTCCTGCTGCCCGTGGCGCAGTACGAGCGCACGGACGGCCTCCCCCGCGGAGAGGTCGAACGGGCGGGCGGCCTCCCGCTCCAGCACCGGCCCGGCCTCCGCCTCCGCGCTGTCCACCACGGGCACGGGGACGGCCGGCGGGGCCGGGAGCACCTCCTGGTACGGCTCGCCGTCGTGCTGTGCGTATCGGGTGCGCAGGATCCCGTGGCGGCGTACGAGCCCGGTCAGGGCGGTGCCGAGCGCGGCCGGGTCGAAGGGGCCGCGCACGCGGGTGGCGAACGGTACGTGGTACGAGTCGCCCGAGCCGCCGAGCCGTTCCATCAGCCACATACGGCGCTGGGCGCGGGAGAGCGGAGCACGTCCGCCGCCGTGCTCCCGCGGCGCGGAGTCGTCGTGCGTCGGTGCCGGCGGTGCGGCGTCCCGGGACGCGCCGCCGCTCGCCCCGGCGGCGGCACCGTCGCCGGCTGCGGCGGGTACGGTCGTCGTACGCCGGGCGGCACGCGCGCGGCGCAGCAGTTCTTGCTGGAGTTCCCGCCTCCGGGCCGGCGGCACGGGGTCGGCGTCAGTGGGCATCGGTGTGCTCCGGGGTGCTCTCGGGGTGGAGGTCGCCGTGGGCGGCCAGCAGGGCCTGTTCGACCAGGGCGGCCTGGCCGGCGACGGTCGGGGCGGTGAAGAAGTCGGCGAGGGCGAGCTCCACGCCGAGTTCCTCGCGCAGGTCGTCGGTGATGGCGAGGGCGAGCAGCGAGTGTCCGCCGAGGGCCAGGAAGTCGGCGTCGGCGCGGGTGACCTCGCTGCCCAGCGCCCGGCTCCACACCTCGGCGACGGCTTGCTCCAGCGGGGTCATCGGCGCCGTGGGCGTGCCGGGCGCGGCGTTCGCCGCCGTGTCGGCGAGTCCGGCGAGCGCGCGCCGGTCGACCTTGCCGGACGGGGTGAGCGGCAGCCGCTCCACCACGGTGATCGCGTCGGGCACCAGATGGGCCGGCAGGACGTCGGTGAGCCGCTCGCGCAGCGCCGCGGGCCGGGGCACCGGGCCCGGCGCCGCCACGACGAAGGCGACGAGACGTGCCTCCGCGGTGCCCGCCCGGTCGACGGTGACGGCGGCGTCGTCGACGTCGGGCCGCTCGCGCAGGGCGTGTTCGACCTCGCCCGGTTCGATGCGGAACCCGCGGACCTTGACCTGGTCGTCGTTGCGGCCGTGGAAGTCGAGGGTGCCGTCGGGCCGGAAGGAGACGATGTCGCCCGTGCGGTAGAGCCGGCCGGCGTCCGGGTGGTCGACGAACCGCTCGGCGGTGAGATCGGGAAGGCCGGTGTAGCCGTGAGCCAGCCTGCTGCCGCCGATCCACAGTTCGCCCCGGTCGCCGTCGGCGACGGGGTTGCCGTCGGCGGCCAGGACGTGCACGGTCGCGCCGGCGATGGGCCTGCCGATCGGTACCGGTCCCTCGCAGTCGGCCTCGGTGACCCGGTGGGCGGTGGCGAAGGTGGTCGTCTCGGTCGGGCCGTAGCCGTTCACCAGTTCAAGCCAGGGGAAGGCGGCCAGCACCTCGCGGGCCTGCGCGGCGGCCAGTGCCTCGCCGCCCACCACGACCGAGCGGAGCTGGGCGAAGACGCGGGAGCGGCGGGCGGCGAGCTGGTGGAAGAGCGCGGTGGAGAAGAACGCCACCGTCACACCGTGGCGTTCGACGTGCCGGGCCAGGTCCTCCAGGGAGGGGCGGTCCACGGTGCACACGACGACCGCGGCGCCGTTGGCCAGGGCGGACCACACCTCGAACGTCGAGGCGTCGAAGGTCATGGGCGAGTGGAACAGGACGCGGTCCCTCGCGGTGACGGTGACGTAGTCCGGTGCCGTGACCAGTTCGGCGATGGCGCCGTGGGGGACGGCGACGCCCTTGGGACGTCCGGTGGAGCCGGAGGTGAACATGATGAACGCCGCGCTGTCCGGGTCGACGTCCTCGGGAAGAACGCCGCTGGTCAGCGGTTCCTCGGGCAGGGCGAGGACCGGACCGGCGACCGCGACCGCGTCCAGCAGCTTGGCGTCGCCGACGGTGAGCGTCACCCCGGCGTCGGCGGTCATCGCCTCGGTGCGCGCCCGGGGTTGGGCGGGGTCGAGCGGTACGCACACGGCTCCGGCCCACCACAGTGCGAGCTGTGCCACGACCGTGCGGGCCGAACGGGTGGTGAGCAGTGCGACCCGGTCGCCGCGGGCCACCCCGTGGTCGCGCAGGCGTGCGGCGAGTGCGCGGCCGGCCGCCACGAGCCGGCCGTAGGTGAGGGTGGTGTCCCCGTCGACGACGGCGAGGGCGTCCGGGGTGAGTTCGGCGCGCCGGGCGACGAGCCCGGGCAGGCCGGTCCGCGGGGCGGGCGGCGTGGCACCGGGGCCGGCCGGGGCGTCGAGCGGAGGCACGGTCGCGTCCCTCGTCGTGTCGAGCGGCTGCGGGGTGCTGTGTGACATGTCAGGCTCCTGCCGGTCGCGGGGCACGGCGCTCGTCGAGGAGGGCGGCGAAGGCGCGCAGGTCGGGGCTGCGCAGTAGTTCGGGCGCTCGCAGCCGGACGCCCGTCTCGCGCTCGACGGCCGCCAGCAGCCGGGCGGCCACGACGGAGGTTCCGCCGGCGTCGGTGAAGTTGTCGCCGAGCGTGGTGCCGGGCCGGCCGAGGAGGTCCCGCACGGTCGCGAGGACGAGCCGTTCCGCGGGGGTGGCGCCGGCGAGGTCGGCGGCGGGCGCCGAAGGGCCGCCGGGAGCGGACGCCTCGGCCGCGAGGGCGGCCCGGTCCACCTTGCCGTTGGCGTCGAGGGGGTAGCCGTCGACGAGACGCACGACGGAGGGGACGGCCTGCTCGGGGAGCCAGGCGCGGACCGCCGCGAGCAGGTCGCCGGCCGAGGGCCCGCCGAGGGCGGCGGGCCTGACGTGGGCGACGAGGCGTGCGCGGCCCGACTCGTCGCGCAGCACGGTCACGACGGCACTGCGGACGGCCGGGTCGCGCTCGAACGCGGCCTCCACCTCGGCCGGTTCGATCCGCACGCCGCTGATCTTGACCTGGTCGTCGAGGCGGCCGAGGAACTCCAGGCTGCCGTCGGAGGTCATCCGCACCCGGTCGCCGGTGCGGTAGAGACGGTCGACACCCGGCAGCGGGGCGTCCTGCGGCGGTGCGGCGAAGCGGCGTGCGGTGAGCTCCGGGTCGAGGTAGCCGAGGGCCAGGCAGTGGCCGCCGATGCGGAGTTCGCCGTCCTGCCCGCGGTCGACGGGCCGGCCGTCGTCCCCGGTGACGACGACCGTGACGCCCGGGAGGGGGGTGCCGATCGGCGGCGGGGCCGTGTCGCCCGCCTCGGCGTCGCTGCCGCGCATCGCGTACGTGGTGGCGACCACGGTGGCTTCCGCGGGGCCGTAGGCGTTGTGGACGGTGGCGGTGACGTCGCGGCCGGGCCGGCCGCGCATTCGGTCACCGCCGACCACGAGGTGACGCAGTTTCAGGTCCTGGGGCCAGGGCCGGTCCAGCAGGGGTTCGACCGTCGGGGTGGCGGCCACGGAGACCGTGACGCCGGCGTCCCGCCACCAGTCGGTGAGGACGCGCGAGTCCCACCGGACGTCGTCGGGTGCCGGGACGAGGGCGGCGCCGGAGGTGAGTCCGGCCCACAGCTCCAGCAGGTGCGGGTCGAACGCGACACCGATGAGCAGCGACTGCCGGTCACCGGGGGCGAGGCCGGTTTCGGCCCGGTACCAGTCGAGGGCGACGGACAGCGCGGGCTCGGCCACCGCGACCGCTTTGGGGCGGCCCGTGGAGCCGGAGGTGAGGACGGCGTACAGGGCTCCCTCGGGTGCGCGTCGCGCGCCGTCGCCCGGGTCGGGGTCGGTGAAGGCGGCCACGGGGGCGGCCGGGGCGTTGCTGCCCTCGGTGGGCAGGGGCAG
This sequence comes from Streptomyces wuyuanensis, assembly GCF_900103455.1. Taxonomy (GTDB): domain Bacteria; phylum Actinomycetota; class Actinomycetes; order Streptomycetales; family Streptomycetaceae; genus Streptomyces; species Streptomyces wuyuanensis. The sequence goes on from NZ_FNHI01000003.1 coordinate 29,179, forward strand.
CGGAGTCAGCTCCCCGGCACGGTGCCGGGCCGGCAGGACTCCGGGATCGCCGATGAGGCAGACGACGTCGAGGTCCTCGGCGACGGCCTCGGTGCGACGCTCCCCCGGGCGGGGGCCGAGGGGCAGATAGACGGCACCGACGCGGGCGAGCGCGACGGCGGTGACCACGAGGGCCGCGGAGCGGTCGAGGCAGACGCCGACCAGGTCCCCCGGGCGTACGCGGTCGCGCAGGGCGGTGGTGACGAGCGCGGCGGCCCTGTCGAGGTCGCGGTACGTCCAGGTGTGCTCGCCGTCGATCACGGCGGGGGCCTGCGGCGTGCGCCGGGCCCACTCCTCGAAGCGGGCGATCACGCCGGTCGGTTCGGCTGCGGGGCCGCGGGCGATGCTCGGCGCCGGTCCGGCGGCAAGGCCGTCGGGGACGTCCTCGGCGGCGAGCCGAACCGCGGTGCCGGTGCCGGTGCCGGGGATGATGTCGGGGCTGGTCAGGGGCTGGGTCATCACGACTCCGTGGTGAGGGCGGCGGTGGCCGCGAGAGCGTCGGCCTGGTCGGCGAGGACGGGGTTGCGGAAGAGCACCCTGAGCGGCGGGCGCGTGCCCAGCCGGGGCTCCAGCCACGCCGCGAGTTCGGCGGCGAGCAGCGAGTGGCCTCCGCTGCGGAAGAAGTGGGAACGCGCGTCGAACCGGCCGTGGCCGAGGACTTCGCGCCAGCCCTCGGCGAGCAGGGCCGTCATCGGATCGTCCGGCAAGGCGGCGGGCCCAGGCGCGGGCGCGGCGGGTGCCACCGGTTCGAGCGACGCCGCGCGCCGGGCGAGCGCCGTCCGGTCGGGCTTGCCGCCTGCCAGGGTCGGCATGGCGTCGAGCCGCGCCCAGCGCGCCGGGACGAGCGGGCCGGGCAGCCGGCGGCTCAGCTCGGCGTGCAGCGCCTTCTCGTCGAACTCCGCGCGGTCGCCGCCGTCTTCGAGGAAGCCGACGAGCCGGGGGCCTCCCGCCGTCTCGCGGTCCAGGACGACGGCGCAGGACCGGCCGCCGAGCGCGGCGGACGCCGCCGCCTCGATCTCCTCGAGCTCGATGCGGTGGCCGCGGAGCTTGATCTGGTTGTCCCGCCGGCCCAGGAAGTACAGGAGTCCGTCGAGTCCGCGGTAACCGAGGTCGCCGGTCAGATAGACACGCTCCCCGTCGAGCGCGTCGACGGTGACGAACCGGGCGGCCGTGGCCTCCGGGTTCCCCGCGTAGCCCTGCGCGAGACCGGGCCCCGCGATGGCGAGTTCGCCGACGGCGCCGGGCGGCAGCGGACGGTGGTGGGCGTCCAGGACGTGGACGCGTTCGCCCGGGAGTTCGGTGCCGAGGGGGATCTCGGCGCCGCCTGGGAGGGAGTCCCGGGAGATCTCGTGGACGGTGGAGCTGATGGCCGCCTCGGTGACGCCGTACACGTTGAGGACGGTCGCGTCGGTGTCGCCGAGGACGTCGCGGAGTGCGTCCGCGGGAAGACGCTCGCCGCCGAGGACGAGCAGCCGCGGCGCCCAGCTGCCGTCGCGCAGCGCGGGCCGCATCTCGTCGCGGGTGGCGAGGAAGTAGCTGGTGGGCAGGTTGGCGACGGTCACGCGCGCGGAAGCGAGCAGGTCGGCGAGTTCCGCGCCGGTGGGCACCTCGTGGTCGGGGACGACCAGGCAGGCTCCGGCGTGGAGCGTCGGCAGCACCTCCTCCAGCGCCACGTCGAAGGACGGCTGGGCGAACATCAGGACCCGGTCGCCGGCGGCGAGGCCGAACCGCGCGGCGGCCGCCGTCAGATGGTGCTCGAGAGCCGCGCGCCCGACGGCGACGGGCTTCGGGGTCCCGGTGGAACCGGAGGTGTGGATGACGTACGTGGTGCCGGGGAGTGCGTCGGCCTCGCGTGCGCGGGGAAGCACGGGGGCGTCGACCCCGGCGGCGGGAAGTCCGTCCGGCACGGCGGGGCCGCCCTCCCCGGTGAGCACCAGCGCCGGGCCGAGCCGCTCCAGCAGCAGTGCGAGCCGGGCCGGCGGGTCGGAAGGCGACAGCGGGCAGTAGACGGCTCCCGCCCGCAGGCAGGCCAGCAGGGCGACGACGGAGTCGGCTCCCCTGGGCAGGACGACGGCCACCGGCTGACCGGGGGTCACGCCCGCGCCGCGGAGCCGCTCGGCGAGCGAGCCGACGCGCGCGTCGAGTTCGCCGTAGGTGAGGCGCCGGGCGCCGGACAGCAGGGCGGGCAGTGACGGGTCGTGGCCGGCCGCGGGGTCGAGCAGGTCGCGCTCGGCCGGTACGGGGACGGCTGCGGCGGCCGGCTCCACGGCCGCGGGCGCCAGATCGGCCAGCGGCGTCGCCGGGGCGTCGAGGTAGGCCCGGAGCAGGTCCAGGAAACGGCCGGCGAGCAGCCGCGCCACGTCCTCGCCGAAGAGGTCGGCGTCGTAGTCCCAGACGAGGGTCATCCCGGCCGCGCCGTGGCGGGGGGTGACGCCGCGCCGGTCGTCCGGCAGCAGCACGACGTCGAGGTCGAACCGGGTGGTGCCGGTGTTGAACCCCTCGAAGAGCGTGATGTCCAGGCCGGGTACGTCGATCTCGGGGAGCGGGGCGTCGTGGGCGCTGAACATGACGGAGAACAGGGGGTTGTCGGCGCCGGAGGTGTGCATGCCGAGAGCCCGGGTGAGTTCCTGCACCGGCACGTCCTGGTGCGGCAGGGCGCGGATGAGGGTGTCCGTGACCTCGTCCATGGTGTCCTGCGCGGGTGCGGCGGCGTCCAGGGCGAGTGGCAGCGGGATGGTGTTGACGAACATGCCGACCGCGTCCTCGTAGCCGCGCGGGCGGTTGCCGACGGCGGTGCCGACGACCATCCGGGAGCGCCCGCTGTGGCGGCGCAGGAGCTCGGCGAACAGGCCGAGGAGCGTGGCGAAGGGGGTGAGGCCGCGCGAGCGGGCGTGCTCGCGCAGCCGCCCGGCGAGGTCGGCGCCGATCGACTGGCGCAGCTGCCCGCCGTGGTGGCGGCGCCGGGCGCCGGGGCGGGCGAGTCCGGGCAGCGGCAGGTCGTGGGGCTGGTCCCGCAGTTCCGTCCGCCAGAAGTCGAGGCTCTCGGGTGCGAACGCGGCCTCGGCGCGGGCGCGGACGTGGTCCGCGTACGAGGATGCGGGCGGGAGCTCGGGGGGCTCGCCGAGGACGTGGGCGCGGTAGACGCCGAAGACGTCGTCGAGGAGGATCGCGAAGGAGTGCCCGTCGTGGATCAGGTGGTGCTCGACGTGGATCAGCCGGTGGTGGCGGTCGGCGAGGCGGACGAGCGTCCAGCGGATCAGCGGCGCCTCGAAGGTGTCGAGCGGTGTCTCGGCCTCGGTGCGCAGCAGCTCCGCGAAGGCCGCCTCGGGGTCCTCCTCCCCGCTGAGGTCGACGGTGCGCAGCCGCGGCCGGCACTCCCGCGCCACCCGCTGCCCCGGTACGGACCCGGTGGAGGCGACGAGTTCGAGCCGCAGGCCGGGGTGGCGGTCCAGCGTGGCGGCGAGGCCGCGGCCCAGCGCCTCGGCGTCGAGGGTGCCCCACAGGTCGAGTGCGGCGGTGAAGTTGTAGGCGCGGCTGCCCGGCTGCATCTGCTCGTGCAGCCAGACGATCTCCTGCGAGGAGGAGAGCGGAAGCATGGGCGATCCCTGAGGTCGTCGGGTCGGTTGTCCTGGCCGGTCACGGTCGTGTCCGGCGGTGGTCGTGCGGGCGCTCCGCGGGTCGCGCGGAGGCGCTTCGGCCATTGAGTGGTGCGTCGGGTCGTGCGTTGGGGGTGGTGCGTCGGACCGGCGCCGCGGGGCTCCGCCGGACCGCTCGGAGGTGGTGCCGTGGTGGCGCCGGCCGGGAGCCGTTGCGGTGCGGTCGTGCGCGGCGGTGCGGGTATGCGGAGGGTCCGCGGCGTGCCGGTGCCCGGTGGACCGGGGCGCCGGGGCGGCGGGGCGGCGGGGCGGCGAAGGGTGCACCGGCCCGGCCGCGTCGGGCCGTTCGTCCCCGCGCCGCGCGCGCTCCGGGGCGGCGGGTGTCAGTCCACGGTCCGCCCCGGTGGGCGCAGTGCGTCGGCGAGTGCGGCGAACGCCTCGTGCGCGGTGGCGTCGTCGAGGACCGCGCGGTCCCAGACCATCCGCAGCCGGAGTTCGGCCCCCTGGGTCACGGAGACCGCGAAGGGCCCCCGGACGGTCCTGCCGTCGACGTGGATCTCCCGCCCCTCGACACCGCCCAGCCGCAGCGGCGGCCGGCGGCGGTCGTCGTCCACGGTCAGCAGCCCGTCGAGGCGTCCGGTCCAGCCGGAGCCGGCCGACCGGGCGGCGCTCACGACGGCGTCGAAGGGCGCGTCGGCCCGGTCGAGGTCGTCCCACCAGGCGTCGGCCGTCACCTCCGGTGCGGGGCCGTGACCGGTGGCGGCAGGAAAGACGACGGTGTTGAGGAAGCAGCCGACGACCGGTTCCGCACCTGCCGGCCGGCCGCCCCAGGGGTAGCCGAGCGGCACGACGTTGCCCGGGCCGTACAGTGCGCGCGCCGCTGCGCGACAGGCGTCGAGCAGGTCGGGGAAGGGCACGGTGTCCTCGTGGGCCGGCAGCCGGGCCTCGGCGGAGCCGCTCGGGAGAGCGCCGTCGGCGACGCGCTCCGGGCGTGCCTGCGGGGCCTGTTCGCGTACGGCGCGGAGCCGGTCCGCCCAGTACGCCGCCGCCTCGGTCGTGTCCGCGCGTTCTTCGGCGGCGAGTTGCAGGAGGACGGCCTCCCGGTAGGCGGCGAGTTCGGCGTCCGACTCCTCAGGGGAGGGATGGCCCGCCGTGTTGGACTCGGCGTAGGCGGCGCCGAGTTCCTCGACGATCCGGGCCAGCGAGCGGCCGTCGCACACGGCGTGGTCCAGCACGACGGCCAGGAGGTCGTCCGCCCTGCCCCTGTCGTCGCGCACGAGGAACAGTCTCAGCGGTGGGCCCTTCGGGTCCCAGGTGGCCAGCGCGCGGCGGAGCGTGTCGGCGGGCCGCTCGCCCGGGGCGGGGGCGGGCCGGACCAGGGGGACGTCCGGCTCCCCGGCACGGAGCACGGGCGTCCCGCGGACCACGGCCGGTCGCGAGCGCAGGGCGGTGTGCCGCGCGGCGAGACGGCAGGCCGCCGCCCGGAGGCGCTCGGCGTCGACGGTGCCGGGCGGGAAGGCGAAGAACATCGGCACCACGTCGGGGCGTCCCGTCGGGTCCAGCGAACGCACCAGTACGAAGCGGCGCTGTGCTCCGGTGACGGGCAGCAGGGCGTCGGCCCGGTCGCCGGCGGTGAGGTGCCGGTAGCGGGCCAGGTACTGGCTCGTGATGCTGAGCACGTGATCCTCTCTGTTTCGTCGCCGCGGTTCCGCGGGAGGGCGATGGTGCCGGTACCGGCGCGGCGTCGGGCGCGTACGCACGCCGTGGTGGCCGGGGGCGCGGGCCGCGCACCCGGCTCGCACGGGATGTCCGCGGCCGGGACCGTGTGGCGGTGGGTCAGCGGAGGGTCGCGGCGGTGGGGTGTTCGCCGTCTTCCGCGATTCGGCCGTCCTGCGGTGTCCCGTTCGGGATGCCGGCGTCGTGCGGCGCCTCGCGCACGGAGCCGCTGTCGTCCGGTGCTCGGTTCGGGGTGACGCCCGGGTCCGGTGCCCCGTGCGCGGTGCCGTCGGTGACGCCGTCCGGCGCCGGCAGGTCCCGCATCCGGCGCAGCGGGGACAGCAGCAGCGGCAGCGGTACGGCGAGGAAGCCGACGGCGCACCAGGCGAGCGCGGTGCGCGCCCCGTAGGACTCGGCGAGGGCGCCTCCGAGGAGCGCGCCGAGCGGGAGGGTGCCCCACATGAGGAAGCGCAGGGTGGCGTTCATCCGGCCGAGCAGCCGGGGCGGGCACAGCGCCTGGCGGAAGCTGACCTGGGCGACGTTGTAGACGACTGCGCCGAAGGAGACGACGGCGGATCCGGTGGCGAAGAGGACCGCGCCGGGGATGCCGGGGCCGGACAGGGGCCACAGCACGGCGAACGGTCCCGTCGCGAGGGCGGACAGCCGGATGATCCGGGCCTGGCCCAGCCGTGCGGCGAGACGCGCGGCGCACAGTGCGCCGAGGAGCCCTCCGACGGCGGATGCCGACAGGACCAGTCCGAGCGCCCCCGGCTGCAGCCCGACGGAGCGGACGAGATGAACCGTCTGCGTCGCCATGAGGACGGCGGTGCAGAGGTTGGCGAGGCCCGTGGTGAGGGCGATGACACGGAGCAGCGGGTGGCGGACGACGAAGCGGACGCCTTCGGTGATCTCCTTGCGCAGGGAGCCACCGGCGGTGGGCTCGGGCCGTTCCTCGGGCCGTCTGATGCCGAGGAGGAACAGTGCGGAGAGCGCGTAGCCGACGGCGTCGGCGATGACGGCGAGGTGTGCTCCGGCGAGTTGGACGAGTCCGCCGCCGATGCCGGGGCCGGTCACCTGGGCCGTGGAACGGACCGTCTCGAGGGCGCCGTTGCCCGCGACCAGCTGCTCGCGGGGCAGGAGCTGCGGGAGGTAGCTCTGGTGGGCGACGTCGAAGAACACGGTCGCCACGCCGACGACGAGCGCGACGGCGTAGAGCTGGACCATCGTCAGCACACCGGCGACGGCGGCGGCCGGGATGCTCGCCATCGCCGCGGCGCGGACCACGTCCGCACGGATCATCAGGGGGCGCTTGCGCATCCGGTCGGTGAGGGCACCGGCCGGCAGTCCGATGAGCAGGAACGCCGCGGTCTCGGCGGCGGTGAGGAGGCCCACCTGGAAGGCGGAGGCGTCGAGTTCGAGGACGGCCACGAGCGGCAGGGCCACCAGTGTGACGTGTGCACCGAGCTGTCCGGTGGCCGCTCCCGCGAGCAGCAGCCGGAAGTCACGTATGCGCGTCGGGCCGCCGTCGGCGGCTCGGGATGTGACGGACATGTGAACGACAGTCACTGAACCGTCGATCAGTAGTCAAAAGTACGCAGCCAGTTTCGGTCGATTCTTGCGTCACTTCGACGTCTTCTCAGTAAAAGTTTCACCGAATCCAAGGTACTTCCGCATGAATGCCTTCCATGCCGCACCCGCGCCGGACACGGGCGCCCGGGCCGGGGCAGGAGGCGGGCGAGATCGTCACCGGCGGTCCCCCACTCAGCGTGACCGCTCAAATCCTGACCGAAAACAGCCACTCCCGATCACGGTGGGAATGAATTGGTCATTCCGCCAGCTATGGACCGTGATCGGCACTCGCGTGCGCGCCGTGAAAGACTCGGCCCGTGATCATCGAACGCGCGTACGCAGCCGTGGACCCGCACCACGAGGACGCCTGGCCGTGGGACCTGCCCTGCGTACGCGACCTGCTGGCGGACGGCCTGCGCTTCGCCGCGCCGGTGACGTTCCTGGTCGGTGAGAACGGTTCCGGCAAGTCGACCCTGGCCGAAGCGCTCGCCGAGGGCTTCGGGCTGGACTCCTGGGGCGGTTCGCACGACTGGAGGTACGCCGCCCACCGCCCCAAGTCGCCCCTCGGCGAACGGATCCGCTTCGAAGCCGCGCCACGGGGCCGGCGCATGATGGGCAGCTGGTCGGCGCGCAAGGGGTTCTTCCTGCGCGCCGAGACGGCGCTCGACGCACTCGCACGGGAGGGGTTCGCGCCGGACTCCGTCAGTCACGGAGAAGGGTTCCTCGCGGCCTTCCGGCACAAGTTCCTGCAGCCCGGCCTCTACGTCATGGACGAGCCCGAGGCCGCCCTGTCGTTCGGCTCGTGCCTGGAACTGCTCGGGCACATCGACGAGTTGGCGAAGAAGGGCGGCCAGGTGATCTGCGCCACCCACTCCCCGCTGCTGACCGCGCTCCCGGGCGCCGACATCGTGGAGGTCGGCGAGCACGGCATGCGCCGCAGCACCTGGGACGAGCTCGCGCTCGTCGACCACTGGCGCCGCTACCTCACCGACCCGCAGGCGTATCTGCGCCACGTCCTCGACTGAGGCCCCCCTCACCCGCGAGCCCGGCCCCTGTCGCACGACGGCGAGCCCCTGTCCCGCCGACGTGTGGGACAGGGGCTCTGGCGTCTTCTTCTCCCCCGGATTCCCCATCGGACGCACGGGAATCCGGCGGGCCGCCGGTCCGGCGTCCGTGAGTACGGACGGAAGCCGGACCAACGCGGCCTACGGAGCCATCTCGTACGCCCCGGACAGCGCCTCGACCCGCTCCCAGACGCGTGCCGAACGGGCTTCGTCGACGACCGGGCGGCGAACGGCGCCCAGCGCCCAGCTCTGCTGCGCCTCGGTGGCGGAGTCCTTGCCGTGGAGTTCGACGGCGTAGCCGGAGAAGTCTCGGACGAGGACCGAGAACAGCTCGTCGAGGACATCCTCGTCCAGGTCCGTGAGCCGGGCCTGCTCGAGGATCAGCTGGCCGTGCACCACCAGGGCGAACAGCTGGCCGACGGCGAGCAGGAGGTCCAGGTCGCGGCTCTGCTCCTCGCCGGGGGCCGCGGTGGCGACGAACTCGCACAGGGCGTCCGCCTGTTCGCGGAACCGGGCGACGTTGGGCACCGCGGCGAAGGCGTCGAAGGCGGTGCGCCAGTCGTGGAAGCGGATGGAGCCGAGACCCCGGGCCGGCCCCTGCCGGAAGAGGAAGCCGTCGTCCGCGGCATCGAGCCGGGTCGGCACCTCCGGGTGGGCGACCGGGTCCAGCAGATGGTTGCGCATGAACTTCAGGATCAGCGCGAGGTTGACGTGGACGGTCCCCTCGAGCTTCGGCAGTCCCCGGATCTCGACCGCGGCCTGGGCGAAGTAGGTGTCCTTCTCGAAGCCCTTGGCAGCGATGACGTCCCACATCAGGTCGATGACCTTCTCGCCCTCCGTGGTGACCTTCATCTTGGTCATCGGGTTGAAGAGCAGGTAGCGGCGGTCGTCGGGGCCCGCGGAACGGAAGTAGTCGACGGCGCGGTCGCTGAACAGCTTCATGCCGACGAGGCGGACGTACGCGTCGGCCAGTTCGCGCCGCACGTGCGGGAAGGCGGTGACGGGGCGGCCGTACAGGATCCGGTTGTGGGCGTGGGTGACGGCCTCGTACATCGCGTGCTCGCAGATGCCGATCGAGGCGGTGCAGAGGTTGAACTTGCCGACGTTGACGGTGTTGAGGGCGGCGTCGAAGGCGGCGCGGCCGGTGTGGAGGACGTCCTCGGGGGCCACCGGGTACTCGTCGAGCCGGAACTCGCTGACGTACTTGGAGGAGTCGACGACGTTCTTCACGAGGCGGTACGCCGGGTGGCGGCTGTCGGCCGCGAAGAAGACGTAGCCGTCCGGGCCCTCGACGTCGGCGCGGCGGCCGAAGACGGAGACGAGCCCGGCGGCGTTGCCGTTGCCGATGTAGTACTTGGACCCGGTCGCCTTGAAGCCGCCGTCGCCGTCCGGCTCCAGCAGCATGTCGGTGGAGTAGATGTCGGCGCCGTGGCTCTTCTCGGAGAGGCCGAAGGCGAACACCTCGCCCTGCAGCAGCAGTTCGGCCGCGCGGGCGCGCGCGGCGGCGTTGTCGCTCTGCCACACCGGTCCGAGGCCGAGGATGGTGACCTGCCACGCGTACCAGTAGTCGAGCCCGTAGAACCCGAAGATCTCGTTGAGGGCGGCGATCCGGGCGGTGTCCCAGCGCTGGTCGGGCCGGCCGGCGTCGGGGGCGGGAGTGAGGAAGGTGGCGAACAGGCCTTCCTTGGCGGCGAACGCGAGGAAGTCCTCCAGCCAGACGCGGGAGCGGTAGTCCTCGATCAGCCTGCGCTTGCCGCGGGCCTCGAACCAGTCGACCGTGGCGCGCAGCAGCCTGCGGGTCTCGGGATCGAAGTGCGCCGGGTCGTAGGTACGCGGGTTGAACAGGAGCTGGTCGGCCATGGGTACGCCTTCCGGAGGTCGAGGGTCGGGATCGGTACGTCGACGGTGCGGTCGGGTGCGGGGCGGGGTACGGGTGGCGGTGGCCGCGCGGCCGGATCGGTTCAGATGCCCGGACGTGCGGTGCCGAGCCGGTGCAGGGTGGCGAGCACGTCGTCCAGCCAGGCGATCGTCATCCGCTCGTAGGCGATGCCGCCGCGCAGCACGGCGTGCTGGAGCTCCCGGCCGGCGTCCAGCGGGAGCGGCGCCTCGGGGCCGGTGAAGTCCCGCCGCTCTCCCGAGAGGTAGTGCGCGAGCCGGTCGGCGTGGGCCTTGCGGTGCCGTTCGACCTCGGAGACGAGACCCGCCGGGTCGTCGAACGCGGCGCCCCGGATCTTCACGGCGAGTTCGTGCCGGATGCTCTCCGGCTCGACCGGCTCGTGCAGCCACCGGGAGAGGGCGGCACGGCCTGGGCCCGCCACGGAGTACTCCTTCTTGTCCGGCCGCCCCTGCTGGGCCACTTCGCGGACCTCCAGCAGGCCGTCACTCTCCATGCGCTTGAGTACGCGGTAGATCTGCTGATGGGTGGCGGTCCAGAAGTACCCGATGGACCGCTCGAACCGGCGCGCCAGCTCATAGCCGGAGCCGGGCTTCTCCAGCAGGGAGACGAGGATCGCGTGTTCGAGCGCCATGACCCCGATCCTTCTATGCAACTCGTTGCATAGACAAGCGACCGAGCACGGATGAGACGCGGCTCACCCGGCATGGCCCGCGACGCCACTCCCCCGAGCCCTTCAGCTCGCCCGGCCGCATGCCGATCCGCAGAAGGAGACGCCGTCGCCGTGGCGCACGCACGGCCACCCGGCCCGGCCGAAAACCGCACGATAGTGCGACGTGGGACCGCCCGCCCGACTGGCGAAACAGTGACGCTGTTACATAAATCCACCCCTTTCCAGCGCGACACCCCCACGCGCACAGGAGGGGCGCACGCGGCGCCGGAAACCGCTTGTTGTTGATCAGTCAACGGATCGGTGCAACATGAAACCAATCGCCGCCGAGGCCGATGCGGAATGAGTGCCCCATACAGGCAAGAGTTACGGAGATGTCCGCATTTCGTCATAGCGTCCGGTTTGCGTCTCGTAGGGTCCGCGACCAGGCCAGAGTGAGGGCCCTCGGCAGCAAGCCGGGGAACCTGAACCGCCGCACAAGGGCCCTGAACTGGGCCTTGTCAGGCACGTCCTCGAAGGGGCATTCCATGTCTGCTTCTCGCATCACCCGCCGCGTCGTCGCCACGGCACTCGCCTCCGGCGCCCTCCTCGCGGCGGCCGCGCTGCCGGCGACGGCAGCCGGTCACGACCGGCACCACGGCTTCCGGTCGACGGTCGTCATCGGGCAGGTCCAGTACGACAGCCCCGGCCGGGACGACCGCTCCAACCGCAGCCTCAACGCCGAGTGGGTCGAGGTGAGGAACACCGGCCGGCACGCGGTCAACCTCCGCGGTTACACGCTCAGCGACCGGGACGGCAACCGCTTCCGCTTCGACAACCTGCGCCTCGACGGTCGCTCGAGCGTCCGTGTGCACACCGGCATCGGCCGCGACACGCGTACCGACGTCTACCAGGACCGCCGCAACTACGTCTGGGACAACCGCGACACCGCGACCCTCCGCAACGACCGCGGCCGCGTCCTCGACACCAAGTCCTGGGGCCGCTTCGGACACCACCGCCGCTGACCCGGCACCACACACCCCGGGGGCCCGGCCGCTTTCGCGCGGCCGGGCCCCCGGGCATTTTCCCGACTGACGGTCCACGGCCGGCAACCGCCGCGCGGGCCGTCAGTGATGTCCGACGAACCGGCTGCTGATCCTCTTTCGGCAGACCAGGATGAGCACGCCCACGGCCACCGCGACCGTCACCTCGGCGACGACGAACGGACGCCCGTCGAGATTCGCGCCGGCCAGCGAGGCCAGCGAGGTGACACAGTCCCCCGCCGTCACCGCCAGGAACCACACGCCCATCATCTGGCTGCCGTACTTCTCCGGCGCGAGCTTGGTGGTCACCGAGAGTCCGACGGGGGAAAGACACAGCTCGCCCACCGTCTGCACGAGATAGATGACGGCGAGCCACATCGGGGAGACCGGCGAACCGCCGGAGGCGGCCGCGAGGGCGGGCAGGAAGACGGCGAAGGACAGCCCGACCAGGATGAGGCCGACGGCGAACTTGACCGGCGTGGAAGGCTCCTTGTCCCGGGCGGCGAGCCACTGCCAGAGCCAGGCGAAGACCGGACCCAGGGCCATGATGAACAGCGGGTTCAGCGACTGGAACCAGCTGGACGGGAAGTCGATGCCCGCGACGACCGTGTCGGTGTTCTTCTCGGCGAAGATGTTGAGCGTCGAGCCGCCCTGGTCGTAGATCATCCAGAAGATCGCGGCTGCCACGAACAGCCAGACGTAGGCCGTCATCCGCTGCTGCTCGACAGGGGTGAGGTCCGGGTCCCTCCTGATGCGCATCAGCGTCCACGCGGGGAACACCAGCCCGAGGACGGTGAGCGGGACGATGACCCAGTTCAGCGTGTAGTGGCCGGAGAGCCCGACGACCGTGTAGACGGCGACGGGCACCAGAAGCCACAGGAGCCCCTTCTTCACCATGGCCTTGCGGTCTGTCGCGTCCATCGGCGAGGGCACGACGTCGCTGTGCGGACTCAGCCGGCGCCGCCCGAGAAGGTACTGCAGCAGACCCAGGGCCATGCCGATGCCGGCCACCGCGAACCCGAGGTGGTAGCTCACCTTCTGGCCGATCGTGCCGATGACCAGCGGGGCGAAGAAGGCACCCAGGTTGATGCCCATGTAGAAGATGGTGAAGGCGCTGTCGCGGCGCCATTCCAGCGGGCCCTCGTAGAGATGGCCCACCATGGTCGAGATGTTCGCCTTGACCAGGCCCGACCCGATCGCCACGAAGAACAGCCCCGCGAAGAAGAACCCCTCGGTGGGGACGGCGAGGAGGAAGTGCCCGATCATGATGATCACACAGGCGACCGTGACCGCCTTCCTCGGGCCGAGGAACCGGTCGGACACCCAACCGCCCGGCAGCGTCAGCAGATAGACCATCGACAGGTAGACGCTGAAGATGGCGATGGCCGTGTTGTCCGGGAAGCCGAGGCCGCCCTCGCTCTTCGGCGCCGCGAGGTAGACGGCGAGCAGGGCGCGCATGCCGTAGTAGCTGAAGCGCTCCCACATCTCGGTGAGGAAGAGCGTGGACAGACCCCTGGGGTGTCCGAAGAACGTACGGGTGGTTTCCGGGGCCTTGGGCGTACTGACCACTTTGCACCTTTCGGACGGCGGTGATGCAGAACCTATGCATCCCCAGCCCGTCCGGCCGTTCGCCACGCCTTCCCGCCCGCACGGCTGCCGGCGTTCGCAGGAACCGCGCGCCGCCCGGCGCCCGGACCCGAACGGGCCCCGGGGAAGGCGCGGACGCATTCCCCGGGGCCCGTGTCGTGCCTGGCCCGTACCAGCCCCTAGAAGGTGAGGTTCCAGGAGTCGATGCGGCCCGTGTCCTGGGCGGCGGTGTCCCGTACGCGCAGCTTCCAGATGCCGGCGGCCGCCTCGGCGGAGGCGTTCACCGTGTAGGTCTTCACGACGTTGTCGGCGCTGTCGCCGTCCGCGAAGTCCTCCAGCAGGAACACCGTGCCGTCCGGGGCGACGAGAGACAGCACCAGGTCACCGCGGTAGGTGTGCTTGACGTCCACACCGACCTTGAGGGCGGCGGGGGCATTGCCCGCGACACCGGTCACGGTGATGGGCGACTCGGCGGTGGCGTTGTCGTTGACGGCCACGTCGGTGGTGTTCTCGAAGTGGCGGGCCGGGGGCGGTGTGCCTCCGACCGCCTTCAGCGCGTCGACCTGCCCCTCGCCGAAGAAGGCGTTGTTGGCGGTCGTGCCCGTGCAACGGCTGTCGGACGGGCAGGCGGTGTCGTTGGCCTGGGTGGCGAGACGGGCGCGCAGGTCGGCCGGGGTCGCGGCCGGGTCGGTGCTCGCCAGCAGCGCGGCGACGCCCGCAACGTGCGGGGAGGCCATCGACGTGCCGTTCATGTTGCCGTACTTCCCGCCCGGGAGTGTGGAGTACACCCCTGACGCACCGTCACCGCCCGGGGCGGCGACGTCGATGACGTTCCGGCCGAGGTTGGAGTACGAGGCCTTCACGTTGCCGTTGCCCATCGCCGCGACCGTGACGACACCCGGGAGTTCGGTCGGAATGTCGATGCACGCGTTGGTGATGGTGCGGGTCACCGGCGTCGAGTCGTTGGGGCTGGAGGCGTCGGTCCGCTTGTTCGCCAGGTCGTAGTTGGAGTTGCCGGCGGCCGCGACCTGGAGCGAGCCCTTGCCCTCCGCGTACTGCTGGGCCCGCTTCACGCCCTCGATGATCGCGGCCTGGTCGGCGTCGTCCGGGCAGTTGAACATCCACGGATCGGTGTAGTAGCTGTTGTTGGTGACCTTGAAGCCGTGGTCACCGGCCCACATGAAACCGCAGATGGTGTTCTCGGCGAAGAACATGCTGGTGGTGGGTTCGGCGATACGGACGGAGGAGATCCGCACACCGGGGGCGACACCGATGACGCCCTTGCCGTTCTTCGCCGCGGCGATGGTGCCCGCGACGTGCGTCCCGTGGTCGCCGATGTCGCGCCAGGCACCCGCGCGGGTGTCGGGCCGGCCGTAGGCGCAGGAGACCGAGTCCGCCGCGTTGAAGTTGGGTGCGATGTCCTGGTGCAGGTCGTCGACGCCGGTGTCGAGGACACCGACCTTGACCGACGCGGAACCGGTGCTGACCGCCCACGCCTTGTCCGCCTTGATCTGGGTCATGTCCCAGCGGTTGGACTCGGTCAGGGTGGTCGGCGACTGGGACGGTGCCGCGGGCAGCGCGGGGTTGTACGCGTCGGCCGGGACGTCCGAGGTGCGGGTCGCACCGACCTGCTGCACCCCGGCGACACCGCGCATGGTGCCCGCGAACGCCGGCGACGTGGAGTGCGCCACGATCACACCGATCGCGTCGTGGTGCGCGAAGACTGACCCGCCGTTGGCGGTCACCGCACCGCGCACGGCGGAGGTGTCACCGGGCGCGGTGATCACCAGGTACGCGCGGGTCCCGGCGGCCCAGGTGGCCTGCGGAGAGGTGGGCGCGCTCGCCACCGCGGGCGCGGCCGGCGCCGCCTGCGCGGCGCTCGCGGGGACGGCCGACAGCAGGGCCGCGCCGACGGCGGCGGCCGCCACGAGCGGACGTCTCAGCCGGCTGGATATGAGGGGGGTAGGCAATGCATCCTCCGAAAGCCCGGCCGCGCCGAGGCGCATACCGGGCGGGTGATGAACGGAATGGACGCAAGATCTCAGACCGTGAGGCCGCAAGGGAAGGCGTTCCGGCGCCCAACTGGCCCCGGCCGACAAGTGGTTGGAGGCCATTCCGCCTGTTTTGAACCCCAGTCGGACGGCTTGTCGCACCGGCAGGCGGCCATGTGCCCCCGGCATGCGGACGGGCCGGCGAGCAGGCGTACGCCGTCGCCGATCACCGCCGCCCGCCCCGCGACGGGGCGGCCTGGGATGTCCCACGTCCGGGTGTCGGCGCCGGGTCGCCCGGGTTCGTTCACCCGTCCCGCCCGGCGGCCCCTGCGAAGCGGGGCGTCAGCTGCGTGCCGGCGGGTGGAGTGCCGCGTACGCACCCGCGCAGGCCGCGACCACCGTGACGCAGCCGGCGAAGACGAGGCCCGCCGTGCGCAGTCCCAGCCCCATGGCCAGGGCACCGACGCCGACCACGGGCACGGAGATGCCGGCGTACGCGACGACGAAGAACGCCGAGATGGTCCCGCCCCGGTGATCCGGTGGCGCCGCGCCGCTGACCAGGGTGAGGGCGGCCCGGAAGGCGAGGCCCTGGCCGGTGCCGCCGAGGAGGGCGCCCAGGACCAGCAGTGGCAGGGACGCGGCGAGCAGGGACGCGGCGACGAGCAGCAGCCCCACGACGAGGACGCCGCAGCCGACGGGGAGCGCCCGGACGGCCCCGACCTTCGGTGTCATCGACTGGCCGATGGTCGAGGCCAGGAACACGGAGAACACGACGGCGCCCGAGACCGCGAGATTGTGCACGTCCAGCGTCATCGCCACGAAGCTGGGCGCCACCGCCGTGAACAGTCCGAGGAGGGCGAATCCTGCGAACGCCGCGACGGACGCGGGTACGAAGACGCCCTTCACCCCGGGCGGTACGGAGATGCCCTGCGGGCTCAGCCGGGGCCATCGCCGCGGGTCCTCGACCGTTTCGGGCAGCAGCCACGTGAGCACGCAGGCCACCGCGATCAGGCCGAGGTGCACCAGGAAGACCAGCGTCAGCGGCCAGGGAGCGTACTCCGCGAGCAGACCGGACAGCAGTGGGCCGCAGCCCAGGCCGCCCATGTTCGCGGCGGTGGCCGCGAAGGCGGCGCGCGCCTTCTTCCCGGGCGGGGCGAGTTCGATCACGGCGGCCGTCGCGGCGCCGCTGAGCAGCCCGGCGGCGAAGCCCGACAGCAGCCGTCCCGCGAACAGCAGCGGCAGGCCGGACTCGAGCAGGAAGCAGCAGGCGCTCGCCGCCGAGAAGCCCATGGCCGCCAGCAGTACCGGCCGGCGTCCGACGGCGTCGGAGTAGTTGCCGGCCACCAGCAGAGCCGTGATGACGGCGATCGCGTAGACGGCGAAGACGACCGTCACCGTCAGCTCGGAGAAGCCGATCTGCTCCTGGTAGAGACCGTACAGCGGGGTGGGAAGCGTCGTTCCGGCCATGCCGATCGCGAACACCGCGGCAGCCGCCGGGTATCCCGGTCGCCTGCCCCCACCCGATCCTCCGCCGCCCGTCCCGCTTGTTCCGCCCGTGCGATCGACCATCCCGGCACCTTATGGGTGATGGTCCGTCAGGCTCGTCCGCCACGACGCGCGGGGGTCACTGTCCGCCGACCGGACGGGATGCCGCCGCGGCTTGGTCACCCGTACGGTCCGCGGGTTGCGAGGGGGACCGCACCGGCGGCGCGCCGGCTCCGACGCGCCGCGGGCCCGGACGGCGCCTTGTCCCACCCCCGATTGCGCGGCGGCGGCAGCGGGCCGCGGTCGGGGCCGCGGCCCGCATCGCATGCGGCCGTCACCCGCGGAAGGCCGCCGGACGCTCGGGGGAAGCCTCGGCCAGGGCCTTGGCGACGGCCTCCGCACCGGCACGGAGCCCGTACACGGGAGTACCGGGCTGCTGGTGCCAGGAGTCGTCGATGCCGCCCGCGTCGACCGTGTCGAAGCCGAGTTCGTCGATCAGGGCCCGGACGACGCCCTTGGCCCTCTCGTCGTCACCGGCGACCGGCAGTGCCATGCGCTCGGGGTCGCCCGCGGGCCGCGGGCGTTCGAGGATGTCCTGGGCGTACGTGCCGTTGAACGCCTTGACGACCGGGTGGCCGACGTGGCGCTCGGTCCAGCGGCTCTCGGTGAGACCGCCGTCCTCGATCTCCGGGATACGGCCGTCGCGCTCCCTGGGGTAGTAGTTGCCGGTGTCGATCACGACGAAGCCGTCGGCGGCCCCGTCGAAGAGGCCGGACGGCAGGTCCGGGACCCTCTTGAGGGGCACGGTGACAACGACGACCTCGGCGTCGCGAGCCGCGTCGCGCGCGTCGACCGCGGTGGCTCCGGTCTCCTCGGCGAGCGCGGTCAGGGTCTGCGGACCGCGGGAGTTGGCGACGGATACGTCGTGCCCCAGGGCGGTCAGCCTGCGGGTGAGGTTTCCCCCGATGTTGCCCGCGCCGATGATGCCGATCTTCATGGTGCTTCCTCCGGGTGGTGAGCCAGTGGGTGTGCGCGGATCCGGCGGGGCGTGCCTGCGCCGGGTTCACACGGCCTTGGTGAGTTCCTCGAACTCCTCGTCGTTCAGCTCGATCTCCGCTGCCCGGACGTTCTCGTCGAGGTGGGCGACGCTGGAGGTGCCGGGGATGGGGAGCATGACCGGGGAGCGGCGCAGCAGCCAGGCCAGGGCCAGCTGCGCGGGCGTGGCCCCGTGCTCACGGGCGGCGGTGTCGAGCGGTCCCCCGGGACGCGCGAGTTCGCCCGTGGCGATGGGGAACCACGGGATGAATGCGAGGTTCTCGGACTCGGCGTACCGCAGCACGTCCTCGGCACTGCGGTCCGCGAGGTTGTACAGGTTCTGCACGGAGACGACGTCGACGTACGAGCGTGCCTCCTCGAGCTGTTCGACGGTCACCTCGGACACGCCGATGTGGCGGATCTTGCCCTCCTGCCGCAGCAGTGCGAGCTCACCGAGCTGGTCGGCCGTCGGCACCTTCTCGTCGATGCGGTGCAGCTGGTACAGGTCGATGCGTTCGACGCCGAGGTGGCGCAGGCTGAGTTCGAGCTGCTGACGGAGGTACTCGGGGCGGCCCAGCGGGCTCCAGCCGTCCGGCCCGGAGCGCGCCAGACCGGCCTTGGTCGCGATGACGAGATCGTCCGGGTAGGGGTGGAGCGCTTCACGGATCAGGCGCTCGCTGACGAAGGGGCCGTAGGAGTCGGCCGTGTCGATGAAGTTGACGCCCAGCTCGACCGCGCGGCGCAGCACGCGCACGGCCTCGTCGTGGTCTTCCGGTTCGCCCCAGATGCCGGGACCCGTGAGCCTCATGGCACCGAAACCGAGTCGATTGACGGTCAGGTCGCCGCCTAGGGCAAAGGTGCCGGATGCGTCGGCCGGGCGGGATGCTGTGGTGCTCATACGAGCGTTCCTTTCGCGTGCCGCGGGACACTGACGCTCCTCGTGAACCCGGCCGGCAGTCGTTGTATTCCGTCCGTTCCGCATTCCGGACGGGTTCCGGGTGCGGGGCGCCCTCCGGGGGAAACCGTTGGGCATGGGTGACGCGGTGAGGGTTCTCGGGATCGACGCCTGCCCGGGCGGGTGGGTCGCGGTGGCGCTGAGCGACGGGCGGTTCGACGGTGCGCGCTTCGCCGCGAGCCTGCGCTCGCTGCTGGGCGGGAACGGCGACGGGACGGGTGACGCCGTTGTGGTGGCCGTGGACATTCCCCTGGGCCTCCTGGACACGGGCTGGCGGCGCGCCGACGCGGAGGCCGCCGCCCTGCTGGGGAGGCTGCGCGGCAGTGTGTTCCGGGTACCGCCGCGCGCGGTGTGGCAGGAGGAGCAGTACGAGGCGGCGAACCGCCTTTGCCGGGAGCTGACCGGAGCGGGGCTGAGCCGTCAGAGCTGGGGCCTCGCCGCGAAGCTGCGCGAGGCGAACGAATGTTTGACAGGGGCAGGCGGAGAGCGTCTCCGCGAGGTGCATCCGGAGGTGTCGTTCCGGGCACTGGCGGGCGGACGTCCGCCAGTGCACCGGAAGAAGAGCTGGGCGGGGCAGATGGCCCGTCGCTCGCTCCTCGAGAAGGCGGACATCGTGCTGCCCGACGACCTCGGCGACGCGGGAGTGGTTCCTGCGGACGACGTGCTCGACGCGGCCGCCGCGGCATGGAGCGCCGACCGGATCGCCCGGGGCCGGGCCCGTAGCCTGCCGGACCCTCCGCAGCCCGGTGACCGGGGCCGACCGATCGCCATCTGGTACTGACCCGGCCCCGGGCGCCGCCCGGGACGCGGGGGCCGCTGCGGGCTCGGGCCCGGGCTCGGGCGCGGTCTCGGTCTCGGCGAGGGGAACGCCGGGAGGGGCACGCGGCGAGGCGAACACGGTCAGGGGAACGGAGGTGAGTATCCGCACTCATGACACGGGCGGGCCGTGACGGAAGACTCCGCCCATGTCCATCAGACGATCGGCGGCAGCAGCCGTACTCATCGCCCTCACCCTGACGGCGTGCGGAACTCAGCGGGGCGGGCAGGCGCAGACACGGGCGTCCGGCCCCTCGCCGTCCTTCGCTCCACGGCCCGAGTGCGCACAGGCAGCCGAGGTGCCCGTACCCGAGCCGTCGTCTCCGCTCCCCGGCGTGGACGGCGGTCGGGCCCAGGAGAACGGGGACGCTCCTCCCAACTACGCCGACAACCACGCCTATCGCATGCAGGCGCCGCTCGCGGCCGACCAGCGCGCCCAGGGCGAGGCGTCCGCCGCGCTCATCCGCAAGGAGCTGGAAAGGGTCCGGGAAGAGGGGGACTTCGGCGACGAGCGGATCGCGGCCGCGTTGAGGAGCCTCGGCTGCGGGGAGGAGCACGGCGTCCACATCGGGGACGGCTTCTACAGCGTCCACACGGGTGTCGTCTGCGTGTCCGGGCGCGTCACCGAGGAGGAGCTGACCAGCGAGGTGCACGGCGCGTATGCCGAGCCCCAGCCAGGGACGGGACCCTGCGTCGAGAACCGGGGAGGCCACTGACCGGCTCCAGGCGCCGGTCGGGTACGGCTCCGGCTCGCTCACCGCCCCGGCGGCGCCTCCGTGGCGCAGCCGTCGAGCAGCGGGCCGAGTTCTCGCGCAACCGACGTCAGGGCGCGGACGTCGCGTTCGGCGCGGGCGATGAGGATCGCGCCCTCCAGAGCGCCGATCATGAGGGTGGCGAGGGCCTCGGTGCGTTCGGCCGGCACCCCCATCTCGCCGAGGGCCCGGGCCAGCGGACGGTTCCAGCAGGCGAAGGCGTCGGCGGCGGCGGTGCGCGTGGACTCGGTGGAGGCCGTGCAGTCCACCGTCGCGGCGGCGACGGGACAGCCCGTGCCGAAGCCGGAGTTCTCGTACTCATCGGTCCACTGGCGCACCATGGCGGCGAACAGCCCGCCCGGCGTGGGGCGGGGCAGCTCGGCGAGGAAGCGGTCGACGCGCCGGGCCGCGTACCGCCCCGCCCATTCGACGGCCTCGTTGACCAACTGCTCCTTCCCGCCCGGGAAGTAGTGCTGGAGCGAACCGCGCGGCGCCCCGGCGTGGGCGGCCACGTCCCGCATTCCCGTCGCCGTGACTCCGTCGCGCCGGATGAGCTGGGCCGCACTGAAGACCATCCGCTCCCGCGGCCCCCGCCCGGAACCCGCCATCGTTGACCTCCTGCCGACCGGCGAACACGGGCGCGTGGTCAGCGCCCCGGCCGCCCCAGCCTATAGACGCGGGTGAGCCCGTCCCGGTCGAGGGACGAACTCTCCGGCTCGAGGTGGCGCGCCATCGCGTCGAGCAGCCGGGACCGGCCCGGGAGAACGGTCGCCGAGATGCGTTCGACGCCGCGTCGACGGGCGCGGGCGAGGAGTTCGTCCACCATGGCCCTGCCCAGTCCCTGCCGCTGCCACTCGTCGGCGACGAGCACCCCGAGCACGGCGGCCGCCCCGGGTCCGGCTTCCGCCGGGGCGGCGAGTCCCGCCAGCCCGGCGAGCCGTCGACGGTCGCCGCGGTGGACCACGACCGCGTCGTGCACCTCTGGCCTGCAGGCCAGAACGCTGTCGGCGTACTCGCGCGGCAGCTCGCGCGGGAGCCCGAAGAAGCGCAGGCGGACCGTCTCGGGCGAGCACCCGGCGAAGAGTGACCTCAGGGCGGGGCCGTCACCGGGACGGACGCTCTCGACGTACCACCGCCCCGATCCTTCCGTCCCGGGCAGGGCACCGGGCGCGGGCCGGCCTCGATCACGAGGGGCGGGAGGGACGGGGGAATCCACTATGACGCTCGTCATGGAACCCAGTATTATGACGAGCGTCATAGACGGCAAGGCGACACTGGCGGTGCTCCGTGGACACGGTTGTGGGCTTTGTGGGACTCGGCATCATGGGGCAGCCCATGGCGCTCAACCTCGTGCGGTCCGGGCAGGACCTCGTCGTCTGGAACCGCGGCGCGGCCCGGTGCGAGCCGTTGCGCGCGGCCGGTGCCGGGGTGGCGGCACGGCCCTCCGAGGTCTTCGCGCGGTCGGGCGTGGTGCTCATGATGCTGGCGGACGGACCGGCGATCGACTCCGTACTGGGCCGCGGGACAGCGGACTTCGCGGTGAACGTCGCGCGGCGCACGATCGTCCACATGGGCACGACGTCTCCGGATTACTCACGGCGTCTCGAGTCCGATGTCCGTGCCGCGGGCGGACGGTACGTCGAGGCTCCGGTTTCCGGGTCGCGGGGGCCGGCGGAGTCCGGGCGGCTGGTGGCGATGCTGGCCGGGGAGGAGTCCGCGGTGAAGGCGGTTCGCCCGCTGCTGCGGCCGATGTGCCACGAGACCTTCGTGTGCGGCCCGGCGCCCAACGCCCTGCTGATGAAGCTCGCGGTGAACCTGTTCCTGATCACGATGGTCACCGGACTGACCGAGGCCTACCACTTCGCGGACCGGCAGGGCCTCGACCGGGAGCGGTTCCTGGCGGTGCTCGACGCGGGACCGATGGCCAGTGGCGTCTCGCGGATGAAGGGCCCGAAGCTGATGGGCCGTGACTTCGAGGCCCAGGCCGCGGCCGTGGACGTACTCAAGAACAACCGGCTGATCGCGGCGGCGGCGCGGGATTCGGGGCTGGCGTCACCGCTGCTGGACGTCTGCCACGCCCTCTTCGGCGAAACGGTGTCCCTCGGGCACGGGGCGTCCGACATGGTCGCCGTCCTGCGGGCGATCGAGGCACGCACCGACGGGGAGCGGCCGGGGGCGCCCTGAACGGGCGGCCGGAACCGTTCCCACGGGGTTCGGGACCGCCCTCAGCCCCCGCCGCCGGAGCCGTTCCGGTCGCCGTGGTCGAAGAGAAGCTCGATCACCGGGCGGGCGGCCGCCCCGGGGTCGTCCCCCAGGCCCTCGGGCAGAGCACCGGCCAGCCACAGCGTGGCGAAGCCGTGCACGATCGACCACGCGGCCACGGGCGCGTGCGGGGACGCGGGGCCCCGTCGGGCCGGCATCCGCGCCAGCCCGCCGGCCAGGGCCAGGCCGGCACGCTCGCGCGCGGCACGCACCTCCGGGGCGTCCGCGTGGTAAAGACCCGGCTGGAACATCACCTCGAAGTGCGCCCTGTGCGTCACGGCGAAGTCCACATAGGCCACCCCGACGTCGAGGAGTTCGTCGCCGGCCTGGCGCAGTGCCTCGGCGAGGAGTTCGTAGCCCTGGCAGGCCACCGCCGTCAGCAGCCCGGCCTTGTCGCCGAAGTGGTGCTGTGACGCGGCGTGCGAGACCCCTGCCCGGCGCGCCAGCTCCCGCAGGCTCATGGCGCCGGTGCCGGACTCGCCGATCACCTCGACAGCCGCGTCGAGGAAGGCCTTGCGCAGGTCACCGTGGTGATAGGACTGACGCGCCATCGGGGAACCCCCATCTTTCCCGTGGAAAGTTACTACAGCTCACCCGCCGTCCCCGCCGAGGGTCGGCGAGCACCATCCGGAGCCGGGCAGGGACCGCCCGGGACAGACCTGCGCCCGCGGCCGCCGTGGCGGTCGCGGGCGCACGTTCGCGGTGCTCCGGTACCGGGCCCGCGCCTTGCGCGGCACTCGGGACCCGTCGGTCGCGCGGGCCGGGTCAACTGGCGCGGGCCGGCCTCGGACCGGGGACGGTGATCCAGTGCAGGATGGTCTCCACCGTCCGGTCGTCGAGCGCGCTGAGGATGTTGATCGCGTCCAGGTCGCCCGGCAGTGGTGCGACGCCGTTGGCGGTCAGGGCCGAGTGCAGGTCCAGGCGCCGGCGGTCGTGTGCCGCGAGCGGGATGGCCAGCCGCTGCGCCGGGGCGGGCGGCAGGAGTTCGGCTTCGCCGCCCGCCATCGCGGGGTACAGCCCGTCGATGTCACGCGCGCCGGGGACCCGGTAGGGATCGGCGGCCGTCTCCGACAGCACCGACGACAGCGAAAGAAGGGGCTCAGCAGTCATGGAAGCCTCCAGGGTTGCGTCACTGACACCACTGAGGGCGCTCTCCGGCGGGGAGCGGTTCCTCCTCGCCCCGCACATCACCCGTACGCCGCCAAAACCACGTCATCACACGATCTCGCGGGACACGGACCGCGAGAATCCGGCGCACCGCCTTTGACCTGCACGGATCCCGCGATCCAGGAAGCCCCTGGCCTGTCAAGTCACGGGTTCCCGGACGTGTTCCCGCGCGCCGTCCGCCGTTTCACTCGGGGTGGGGCCGCGGCCGCGGCCCGCCGCCGATTGGAGCAACCATGGACACCCGAGCGCCCGGCCACGACCGCACCGGCGAGCATGCGGACACCGCGCCGAACCGCGGAACGCCGGCCCGCGCGCCCTGGGCCGCCCGGCGCCGGGCGGCCGGACTGCGTGGGGCGCTGTACCGGGCGGTGCTCGCCGCCGGCGCTCCGTTCGCACGCCTCGACCGCGCGCGGCCGGCGGGCCCGGCAGACGGACGTGCGGCGGCGCCCGGACGAGGCCGGCGGGGGACGGCCCTGCTGTCGGCAGTGCCCCTGGCGCTGGTGGCCGGAGCGGGGCTCCCTGGCGCAGCGGCTGCCGACGACGGAGCCGCGGCCACCCGATCCCAGGGCACTCCGGCGAGCATCCCCGCCGCCGTGCCGGAAGGGCTCCGCCCGTTCTACACCCAGCGAATCGACTGGGAGACCTGCGGTGCGGTCGTCCAGTGCGGCGAGCTGGTGGTGCCGACGGACTACGCCGACCCGGCCGCCGGCACCATCCGGCTGTCGCTCGCACGCGTGCGGGCGACCGACCCTGCCGACCGGATCGGCTCGCTGCTCTACAACCCCGGCGGGCCGGGCGCGTCGGGCGTCGACGCGGTGAAGTCCGCTTCCGAGATGCTGGCCACCCCCGGGGTCGCCGCCCGGTACGACCTCGTGAGCTTCGATCCGCGCGGTGTGGGCGAGAGCGCCCCGGTTCGCTGCGCGCCCGTCCGGACGGCCGGTGACGCCCCGGTCGACATCACCCCGGACACCCCTGCCGAGGTCGACGGGTTCGTCCGGTCGGCCCGGGAGAACGCGGCCGCGTGCGGTTCCGGAACCGGTCCGCGCCTCGGCCATGTGTCCACCCTGGAGACAGCCCGCGACATGGACGTGCTCCGCGCCGTCCTGGGCGACCCCAAACTGAACTATCTGGGCGTCTCCTACGGCACGTACCTGGGCACTCTGTACGCCGATCTCTTCCCCGACCGGGTCGGCCGGCTGACCCTGGACGCCGCGGTCGACCCCCGGCTGGACGCGCTGGAGTCGCTTCGCGGTCAGGCCGCCGGTTTCCAGCGGGCCCTGGACGCCTTCCTCGCCGACTGCACGAAGCGGCCGGAATGCCCCCTGGGCACCGATCCGGCCAAGGCCGCGAAGCGCCTGACGGATCTGCTGGCACGGCTCGACCGTTCCCCGCTCCCGGCGGGCGGGGCCGGGCTCCTCGACCGGGACACCACCGTGGTGATCATGGCGCAGTCGCTCTACGGAAGGGACTCCTGGCCCGCGCTGGAGTCGGCCCTGGGCGCGGCCCTCGCCGGGAACGGGACGGAGTTCTCCGAGCTCGTCGAGGGCGCCGCCGACAACGCGTTCGGCCAGTCCTTCCAGGCCATCTCGTGTCTGGACCTGCCACCGGCCGTGACCTCCTCGGAGCAGTTGCAGGCCGAGCTGCCCTCCTTCCGGCAGGCCTCCCCCGTCTTCGGCGAATGGCTCGGCTGGAGCGCGCTGAATTGCGCGGAGTGGCCGGTCGCCGCCGTCGGCACGCCGCGTACGATCACGGCGCCCGGCACCCCGCCGATCCTGGTCGTGGGCACCACACGGGACCCGGCGACGCCCTACGCCTGGGCCGAGGGCCTGGCGGGGCAGTTGGAGTCCGGTGTGCTGCTGACCCGCGACGGCGACGGCCACAGCGGGTACAACGTCGGCAACGCCTGTGTCGACCGGGCCGTCGACAGGTATCTGATCGAGGGCCTGCCGCCTGCGGACGGCACCCGCTGCGCCTGAGGTCCCGGCGGCCCCGCGGCCCCGGGGCCGGCCCCCTACCCCGGCGACGTGGTGGTGGGGGCCGCCTCCGGGGTCGCCTCCGCGGCCGCGACGGGCCGCGGCGCCATCTTCCGCAGGGAGTCCGAGGTCATGTAGTCCGCCCAGATCTGCGCCGGGAAGAGGCTGCCGCGCACGGTTCCCTCACCGCCCGTACCGGCCATGGGGAGCAGCGGTTTGCCGGGCTGGGAGCGGAACATCGTCACGGCCGTCGACAGGTTCCCGTTGTACCCGGCGAACCAGGCGGCGCGCTGGGTGTCGTGACGGCCGGTGGCGGCCACGGCGAAGCGGCCGAGGGCCGTTGCGGCGGGGGCGGCCGCAGTGCCGAACGCGGTGTCCTCCAGCACGGAGGTGACGCCGAGGGCCACCTCCGGGTTCATCACGCGCCGCGAGGCCGGCACGGTGAGGCCGGCGACGGATTCGTCCCCCCGGAGCACCTTGGTGACCGAGTACGGCTCGTGCCGCACGCCTTCGCTCGCGAAGGTCGCGTAGGAGCCGGCCACCCTGATCGCGCTGGGCGAGGAGGTGCCCAGCGAAAACTCCCCGGTGCGGGGCGCCATGCTGCTGCGGAGCATGCCGGCGCCCACGGCCATGTCCTCGACCCGCGCCAGCCCGGTCGCCGAACCCAGCCGCTCGAAGGGCACGTTGAGGCCGGCCGCCATCGCCTTGCGCAGGGTCAGGAAGCCACCGGGGCCGGCCAGCGGGGACACGAAGGTGCCGTCCTGCCGCACCGGCGGGAGGCCCGTGGTCAGCCGGCCCGACTCGTCGAAGGCGCTCTCGGTGGAGACGGCCCGCACGGAACCGTCGTCGGCCACGGCACCGTGCTGGAGCGCCGCGGCGAGCACGAACGGCTTGAAGACCGAACCCGCGGGCACGCCCGAGGTGTCGGCGTTGTTGGTGAAGTGTGCGGTGGCGTCGGGGCCGCCGTAGACGGCGACGATGGCACCGTCGTCGGGCCGCACGGAGGCGGCGCCCACCTGGACGTGACGGTCCGCCGCACGGGTCTTGGGGTCGATGTGCCGCCGGAGGGTGTCCTGGACGGAGCGTTCGAGCTGCTGGACGGCCGCCCGGTCGAAGGTGGTGTGGATCCGGTAGCCGCCCCGGTCGAGATCGGCGTCGCTGAGGTTCGTCCGCTTCTTGACGTAGCGCTTGGCGATGTCGACGAGATAACCGGTCTGGCCGCTCAGATTGGTGGACTTGGACTGCGGGCGCGGCGCCGGGAAGACCGTGTACCGGGCCCGCTCGTCCTGGCTCATCATGCCCAGCTCGACCTGGCGGTCCAGGATCCAGGACCAGCGCTCCGCCGCGCGCTTGCGATGGCTCGCGCCGAGCGCCGGATCGTAATCGTTGCCGCCCTTCAACAGTGCTGCCAGGAATGCTCCCTGACTGGGATTCAGCTTGTCCGCGGCGATGCCGTAGTAGGCGTTGGACGCGGCCTGGATCCCGTACGCCCCGCGGCCGAACCAACTGGTGTTCAGGTACCCCTGGAGGATGTCGTCCTTGGTCTTGCGGCTGTCGAGCTTCAGGGCGATGCAGAATTCCTGCACCTTCCGGGACACCGTCTGCTCCTGCGACAGGTACGTGTTCTTCACGTACTGCTGGGTGATGGTGGAGCCACCCTGGGTCTCCTCTCCCCGGGCCATGTTCGCGACGGCCCGCGCGAGACCGGAGAAGGAGACGCCGGAGTCCTCGTAGAAGCCGGCGTTCTCGGCCGCGATGGCGGCGTTGCGGACGGACACCGGGATCCGCGACAGCGGGACGTTCTGCCGGTTCACCGCGCCGACGCTCACCATCTGGCTGCCGTCGGCCCAGTAGTAGACGTTGGCTTCCTGGCGCGCCGCCGCGTTCTCGCTCGGGATGTCGACGTAGGCGTAGACGGCGGCGAAGAGCGCCAGGAGCCCGACGACGACGGCGGAGAAGGCTCCGAGGAGCAGCTTCCACGAAGGGAGCCAGCGGCGGAAACCCTGTCTGCCCCGGCGCGGGTAGTCGATCCGGCGGCGCGGCACGCTCCGCCGGAGGCGCGAGCGGGACGGCTGGGGTTCTTCGCTCATGTGCGGCTGCTCCTCGGTCGGGCCCCGCGCGCACGCCCCCGCGGCACGCGGATCTCACCGAGCAATACGGTGCGTGCCGCCCCGGCGTTGCCTGGCGGCACTGTGAAGGACAGCACGCCGCGGAACGGGAACCCCGGGACCGGTTTCGGCCTCGCACCGCTACCGGCGAGTCACGTAGGCGGGCCGCACCACGGCCGAGTCTGCGTGGGGCGGGGTGAGTGGGGGCGGCGGGACACACCGGCCGCCTCGATGCGGCAGGGGCGCACGGGCCGGTGAGGCACGACTCCGGGGCGGCTCCCGGGCCATGACAAGACGGGACGAACCAGGCGTACGCTGGTCGGAACGTCGCAATGCAGTGCGAGAGGACGACGGAGGCGGCGCATGACCGACCCACGCGGCTTCCTCAGGATCCCCCGGCGGCCCGTCCCGCCACGCCCCGTGGAGGAGCGCCTGGACGACTGGCGGGAGGTCTACGCGGGGCAGGCGCTGCTCCCGCTGGTGTCCGAGCAGGCGATGCGCTGCATGGACTGCGGCATCCCGTTCTGCCACAGCGGCTGCCCCCTGGGCAACCTCATCCCGGAGTGGAACGCGTACGCCGCGCACGGCGACTGGTCGGCCGCGGCGGAGCGGCTGCACGCGACCAACAACTTCCCCGAGTTCACCGGGAAGCTGTGCCCGGCGCCCTGCGAGGACGCCTGCGTCCTGGCGATCAACACGGACCCGGTGACGATCAAGAACGTCGAGGAGACCATCGCCGAGGAGGCGTGGAAGCGCGGGTACGCGCCGCCGCAGCCACCGCAGCGGCTGAGCGGCAAGACCGTCGCCGTCATCGGATCCGGCCCGGCGGGACTGGCCGCGGCGCAGCAACTGACGCGCACGGGCCACACCGTGGTCGTCTACGAGCGGGACGACCGGCTGGGCGGGCTGCTCCGCTACGGCATTCCCGAGTTCAAGCTGGAGAAGAGCCATCTCGACCGCCGTATCCAGCAGATGCGGGAGGAGGGGACCAAATTCCGCACCGGTGTGGACGTCGGTGGCGAGCTGGACGCCGCCGAGCTCCGACGGCGCCATGACGCGCTGATCGTCGCGGTGGGCGCGACCGAGCGGCGCGAGCTGCCCGTGCCGGGCCGCGAGCTGTACGGCATCCACCAGGCCATGGACTATCTGACGTACGCGAACCGCGTCCAGGAGGGCGACTACGCCGCTTCCCCGGTGAGCGCCGAGGGCAAGCACGCCGTGATCGTCGGAGGCGGGGACACCGGCTCCGACTGTCTCGGCACCGTGCTGCGCCAGGGTGCGCTGTCCGCCGTGCAGTTGGACATCAACCCCGAGCCCGGAGAGGCCAGGCCGGAGGCCCAGCCGTGGCCCGTGACGCATCCGAAGGTGTACCGGATATCCCATGCCCATGCGGAGGCACGCGGCCGTGAGGGGATCGATCCCAGGCTGTTCGCCTCGGCAACCCTTCACTTCGAAGGTGACGCGGAGGGGAATGTACGGGCGCTGTGTCTGACGGAGGTGGAGCCGACCGCGAGGAGTCCACTGCCGGGGACCGAGAGGGTGCTGCCGGCGGAGCTGGTGCTGATCGCCCTCGGCTTCTCCGGGCCGGAACAGGGCTCGGGCCTGATGGAGCAGCTGGGGCTGACCGTGGACGGCCGGGGGAACTTCGCCCGGGGCGGGGACTTCGCCGCACTTCGGGCACGGCCGGCCGGCCGGGGCGCCCCCGGCCGGCGGGACTCCGCGGGCGGTGAGGACGCCTCGGCGGCACCTTCGGCGGCACGGGGCGCGGCCGCCGGGCGCGCACGGGCGGACGGGGTGTTCGTCGCCGGCGACGCCGGACGGGGACAGTCCCTGGTGGTGTGGGCCATCGCCGAGGGCCGGGCGGCCGCGGCTGCGGCGGACCGCTATCTCACCGGGTCGACCGTGCTGCCGTCGCCGATCGCCCCTTGGGACCGGCCGCTCGTCGCCTGAGGGCCTCGACGCCGGCGCAGGCCCGCGGCTCATTGCCATCGCCCGGCCGGCCGGTCGGGCCGCGGCCGGTCGGGCCGCGGCCGGTCGGGCCGCGGCCGATCCCGTACGGCTGCGTCCGCTCGGGCGTCGGGACGCGGCGTCCGCTCGGGACGCGTCAGGTCGGGCGAGACCGGCTCAGGGGTCGATGTCCTTGCCGATGTACAGCTCGGCGAACGCGGCAGCGGCGGCGGGCGAGCCGAAGACGCGCCTGAGGCGGGCCGTCGCGACGCCCGCGCGGAACGGATCGCCCGACGAGGCACCGTGCATGACCTCCGAGAGCCACTGCGAGAACTCCTGGTACTGCCACACTCGCCGCAGCGACGCCGCCGAGTAGTCCCGCAGCCCGCCGCTGTCGCCCCGGGCGCAGTGGGCGACGAGCGCGTCGCCGAGCAGCAGGGCGTCGTGGAGGGCCAGGTTCATGCCCTTCGCGGCGATCGGCGCGGCGAGGTGGGCGGCGTCGCCGGCGAGGTGGAGCCGGCCGTACGACATGGGCTCCACCACGTAGTTGTGCATGTCGAGAACGCGTTTCTCGATGAGCCGGCCCTCGGTGAGCGGCATGGCGCCGTCGGCCGCCAGCCGGAGGCGCAGTTCGGACCACACCCGCTCGTGCGGCCAGTTCCCGGGGTCGTCGCCGGGTGGGCACTCGAGGTAGTAGCGGGTGACCTGGGGGCTGCGGGCCATGTGTGCGGCGAAGCCTCGGGGATGGGCGCCGAAGACGACGCAGTCGCTGGACGGCGGGGCCTCGGCCAGAAGGGCGAGCCAGCCGATGCCGTAGTCGTGCCGGGCGATCGTGGAGTGTCCCTGCGGCAGGCTCTCCCGGCACACACCGCGTGCGCCGTCGCAGCCGGCGACGGTGTCGCAGTCGATGCGCTCCCGCCGGCCCGTGTCCGGATCGGTGTACGACACCGAGGGCCGCTCCGTGTCGATGCCGTGCAACTCCACGTCCCGGACGCCGAACCGGATGTCGCCGCCCGTGTCGTCCGCGTATCTGCGCACGAGGTCGGTCACCAACAGGGGCTGGGGGTACACGAAGTGACGGCGACCCGCCAGTTCGCCGTACGGGAAGCGGTGGCGTTCGCCGGCGAACCGGAACTCGAACTCGTGGTGCACCTGGGCCCGTTCCAGCAGACCGTCGGCGAGTCCTCGCCGCTCCAGCGCGTGGACCGCCCACTCCTCGAGGAATCCGGCGCGCGGCCGCTGCTCGATGAAGGCGCGGCTCTCGGTCTCCAGCACGACGCAGTCGACGGAGGCGGCCCGGAGGATGTTGGCGACGGTCAGCCCGGCGGGTCCGGCTCCCACGACGACGACACGGGTGCGGTGCGTCGCGGGGGCGGCCGGCGACGGGGTGGGGGTGGCGTCGGAAGTCACGCGGTCATTATGACGGTGTGCAGTCAAGATCTCGGCCGGAGCAGGGCCGTGGTCACGACACCCGGACCACGGAGACACCCGACCATCACCTTCGCCTTGGGAACCCATAAGCCAGACTTATGAGGTCATAAATTAGGGCCCCCTTACCTGAGCAGGTCATCCGGGTGAGAGAGTGATCGGTGAGATCGCCGTTGCCGTTCGAAGGGAAACTGTCATGCCTCGCCCCCTGCGGGTAGCTGTCGTCGGAGCCGGACCCGCGGGGATCTACGCCGCCGACGCCCTGCTGAAGTCCGAGGCCGCCGCCGACCCCGGCGTGTCCATCGACCTGTTCGAGCGGCTGCCGGCTCCCTTCGGGCTGATCAGGTACGGCGTTGCTCCCGACCACCCGCGGATCAAGGGCATCATCACCGCACTCCACCAGGTGCTCGACAAGCCTCAGATCCGGGTGTTCGGCAACGTCGACTACCCCGGCGACATCGGCATCGACGACCTGCGCGCCTTCTACGACGCGGTCGTCTTCTCCACGGGCGCCAACGCCGACCGGGCGCTCGACATACCCGGCATCGGCCTCGACGGCTCGTACGGCGCGGCCGACTTCGTGTCCTGGTACGACGGCCACCCGGACGTGGCCCGCACCTGGCCGCTGGAGGCGGAGAAGGTGGCGGTGCTCGGCGTCGGCAACGTCGCGCTCGACGTGGCGCGCATCCTCGCCAAGACCGCCGACGAACTGCTGCCCACCGAGATCCCGCCGAACGTGTACGACGGGCTGGCCCTGAACAAGGCGCGCGAGGTGCACGTGTTCGGGCGCCGCGGCCCCGCGCAGGCGAAGTTCAGCCCCATGGAGCTGCGCGAGCTCGACCACTCCCCCAGCATCGAGGTCATCGTCAACCCGGAGGACATCGACTACGACGAGGGCTCCATCGCCACGCGCCGCGCCAACAAGCAGGCGGACATGGTCGCGAAGACGCTGGAGAACTGGGCGATCCGGGACGTCGGCGACCGGCCGCACAAGCTGTTCCTCCACTTCTTCGAGTCCCCCGTCGAGGTCGTCGGCGAGGACGGCCGGGTGACGGGGCTGCGCACCGAGCGGACGGTCCTCGACGGGAGCGGGAACGTCACCGGCACCGGCGAGTTCCACGACTGGGACGTACAGGCGGTGTACCGCGCGGTCGGCTACCTCTCCGAGGAGGTCGCCAAGCTGCCTTTCGACCTCGACAGCGGCACCGTGCCGCACGAGGCGGGCCGTGTCATCGAGGCCGGGGCGCATCTGCAGTCGACCTACGTCACCGGCTGGATCAAGCGCGGTCCCGTCGGCCTCATCGGCCACACCAAGGGCGACGCCAACGAGACCGTCGCGAGCCTCCTCGACGACCACGCCAACGACCGGCTGCACACGCCGTCGGCACCGGACCCCGAGGCGGTCGTCGCCTTCCTCGGGGACCGGAACGTCCGCTACACCACGTGGGACGGCTGGTACCGGCTGGACGAGGCCGAGCGCGCGCTGGGTGAGCCGGAGGGCCGCGAGCGGGTGAAGATCGTGGACCGCGAGGGGATGCTCCGCGCGAGCGGCGCCTGACGGACGACCCCGGCGTGCGGCGCCTCGCGGTCTCCGGCCGGAAGCCGACGAGGCGCCGCACGTCCGCGCACCCGTCGCCCTGGGCCCCAAGGCCGCACGGCTCCGCCCATCGCTGCCGTACGCCAGAGCCGCGCCGCCTCGGCCATCGCCGCCCTCAGCCCAGGGCCGCCCTGCTCGGCCATCGCCGCCGGGGGTGCAGGCGTACAGGTGTACGGCCGACACCGGCTCGCCCCGGAGGCCGCCCCGTACCGACCGCGGCCGGCCGGCCGCACGGCCGGCGCGGCGTACCGGCCTCGCCGCCCGTCTGCGGACCGGACGGCTCTCAGCCGGACCGGCGCGCCGTGTCGAAGTGCATGTACGGACACCGGCCGGGCGGGCAGGCCGTCGCGTGGGGACCGTGGGCGCGGTCCGCGGAGCGGAAGGCCGCGCGCACCTCCTTGCCGCGGCTCGGCATACGGCGGATCCGCAGGGCGCCGCCCGCCTCGCGGGTGAGGCAGTCGACGATCATCAGGCCACGGCCTCCGTCCTGTTCGAGGTCGGCGGTGATCCGGGGCTCCGGGAGTGCCGGGTGCTCGTCACGGACGGCGAGGGTCAGCGTCGCGCCGGTACGGGTGAGCTTCACCGTGGCCCTGCCGGCGTTACGGGACGGCGTGCCGGGCGGCGTTGCCGACGAGTTCGGAGATCACGAGCGAGGCGGTGTGCAGACCGTCCTCGCACAGCCCCCAGTCCCGCAGCACGCGTGCCGCCCTCCGGCGCGCCCCGGGCACGGCCGCGGGTACCGCGGGCAGACCGAAGGCATGGACGAACACCGCTCTGCCCGGCGGCCGGCACGAGGCCGGGTCGCCGGGCACGGCGGCGCCGTGGCACGTCGTGAACGGGCTGGTGGACATGGTTCCCATGGCGGTTCCCGGTTGTCAGCTCGATGGCCGCCCGGCGGTTGCCCGGCGCGGCCCTGACGGCTCGCTCTGCTACGGCCGGCGGGGCGCCACGCTGCGTCGGCCGCTGCACGTATTCGGTTCTGCCCGACCCGAACCCGACCGATGGGCCACTTCATCCGACCGTTGTTCGGCATTACCGAACCCTAAGTGCGGTTCCACTCGTGTGACAAGCGCCATACCCCTGTGGTGGGCCGGCCGGGACGAGCCCAGGCCCTCCGCCGCACCGGGACCGGAAGCCGGTCACGGTTGCGGAACGCCCGTCGTCGACGTCGCGAGCGACTCGTGGAGGGTGAGGCGGCCCGGCGCAGCTCCGCCGCGCCCGACGGCACCGGCGATCTGCCCGGGCTCCGCCCCGCACCGGCCGCTCCAATGGCGGAGCCTCGCGGCCCACCGCGCCAGGAAGAGATCCGGGGTGGCGCAGACCTACGAGATCCTCGATCACTCGGTGCACCTCGTGGCGGACCTCTCGGGCATCTTCATCTTCGCGGTCACCGGTGCGCTGGTGGCCGTGCGCATGCGGTTCGACATCTTCGGCATCATGGCGCTCGCCGAGATCACGGCGCTGGGCGGCGGGATCTTCCGGGATCTCGTGATCGGTGACGTCCCGCCCGCGGCCTTCCGGGACATGGGCTACTTCGTCACCCCGATCATCGCGGGGACGCTGGTGTTCTTCCTGCATCCCGCGATCAACCGGATCGGCGGAGCGGTCCAGGTCGTCGACGCCGCCGGGCTCGCGCTGTTCAGCGTCTCGGGCACGGTGAAGGCCGCGGTGTGGGGCATCGAGCCGTTCCACGCCGCCGCCATCGGCGTCGCGACGGCCGTGGGTGGCGGGGTGCTGAGGGACCTGCTCGCCATGGAGATCCCCTCGCTGCTGCGACGCGACCGCGAGATGTACGCGCTCCCCTCCGTACTCGGGGCGGGCACGGTGGCAGTCCTGCTGCAGTTCGGCCTGCTCGGACCGATCAGCAGCGCCGCCGCCATGCTGGCCACCTTCGTTCTCCGGCTGCTGGCCCTGCGCTACGGCTGGCGGGGCCCGCTCGCCTGGAAGAGCGAGCAGCCCGCGCCCGCCCGGCCGGAGGCGCGGCGCCTCGGCCGAGGCCGCCCACCATGACGAGCAGGACCGCACTGACCAGCATCAGACCGGCCAGGGTCAGCAGGCTGGCCTCGAGCGCGGTCACGAACGCGCTGTCGGCGGCCGCCCCGACCCGCTCGTGCGCGGCACCTGGAAGCCTGGCGAGCAGCTCCTCCCGCTCCTCCTCGCGCGAGAGGACGGTGTCGAGAGCGCGCTGCTCCCGCGGGGTGAATTCGTCGCCTTCCCCGGCGGCCGAGGCCAGCAGGTCGTTGCGCTCGTCCCACTCGGCCGTGGTGAACAGCGCGTTCAGCAAGGCCAGTCCGAGGGTCGCGCCGATCTGCCGGCTCTGGACGGACAGGCTCGCTGCGACGCCCCGCGCGGAGCCGGGCGCGGAATCCATGATCATTGCAGTCGCCGCGGGATACACCAGGGGCGGTGCGAGCCCGAACACCAGCAGGGCCGGGACGAGCAGGGTGCCGTGGCGGCTCGTCACCCCGTAGGTCAGCCACAGCAGGCAGCAGCCCAGCACCGCCAGTCCCGCGAGGATGAGCCGCGGGCCGTACCCCTGATCGGTGAGCCGCCCGACGAACGGCGACAGCACCACCGTGCCCACGCTGGACGCCGCGAGCAGCAGACCCGTGCGCAGTGCCCCGAGGTCCAGTACGTGCTGCAGATAGAGGGTCACATAGACGGCGACGGCGAGTGAGGTGCACTGGACGAGCGCCAGCGCGACCATCGGCACGGACACCGCCGAGGACCGCAGCGGACGCAGGTCCAGCAGGGGTTCGGCCGTCCGCAGTTCCACGGCGGCGAAAAGGGCGAGCAGCGCCGCGCCCGCGACGAGCGGCAGCAGGGTGCCGGGATCCGCGAAGCCCAGGTCGGAGGAGCGCTCGCAGGCGAGGACGACGAGGGTGAGGCCGGCGGCGATCAGCACCGCGCCCGGGACGTCCATGGACGTCCCGGTGGGCGCCCGGCTCTCCACGAGGTGTCTGCGGGCCATGAGCACGACCAGCGCGCTGAGGGGGACGCAGGCGGCGAACGCCCAGCGCCAGCTGCCGAACTCCACCAGCAGCGCGATACCCAGAGGGACGGCCACGCCGAAGAAGCTGGTGAAGGCCGTCTGCACCCCGATGGCCCAGCCGTGGCGCCGCTCGGGCAGCGCGGCGGTCAGGTTGGCGAGAGCGAGCGGTACGGCCAGGGCGATGCCGAGCCCCTGCACACCGCGGGCCACCACCAGGACGAGCCCGTCGGGCGCGGCCGCGCAGAGGGCCGAGCCGATCCCGAAGCAGACCATGCCCAGCAGGAACACCCGGCGCCGCCCCAGCACATCACCGAGCCGGCCGCTGACCACGGCGACGGCGCACAGCGGCAGCAGGGCGGCGACGACCACCCAGTGGAGGGCGGAACTGTCCAGTCCGAAGTCCCGCTGGATCCGGGGCAGAGCGACGATGACGCTCGTCAGGCTGGAGAACAGCAGCACGCTCGCGGTGACGGTGGCGATCATGGCGGAGCGCTGCTGCGGCGTCAGTTCCCTGAGGGTGCCCACCCGGACCACTGTCCCGCGCCGGAACGGGGACGGCACCCGGCAGCGGGCCGCCGGAGTGGCGCGGACGTGGCCCTCCCGAACCCCGGCGAGTTGCGGAGCGCCCTCGGACCTATGCGGGCTCGGCCCCTCCGGTGTGGCGCAGCCAGACGTAGTCGACCGGCTGGGCGGCGTTCCAGGCGGCGGCCAGATGCGGGTCGACGGGCAGGAAGGACGCGTGCCGGTAGCACCGCAGCGCGGGCTCGTTGTGGGGGTGGACCCGCATGAAGACGTCCTCGTAACCTGCCTCGCCCGCCGCTGCGGTGAGCCGGGCCACGAGTTCCCGGCCGATGCCGCGGGCACGGACGGCGGGCGACACGATGAGCCGGGCGAGTTCGACCTCGTCCTCCTCGGCGTCGAACCACAGTTCCCCGTAGGCGACGAGTTCCCCGTCCCGCAGGAGCGCATGGGCGCGCACGTCGTCCGCGTCCTGCCATTGGGCGACCACCTGCGCCGCGAGAGGGAAGTCGTGCCGTCCGCACCACATCGCCACCTCGCCCGACGACACGGGCCAGCCCGCGACCGCGGCCGCGTGAGTCACATCGAAGGGGACCAGATCCGTTCTCGCCATGGGGCGTCACTGTACGGCCGGGCTCCGGAGGCCCTGCCACGGCCCCCTCGACAGGGAACAGCGGGCGAAAGCGGGCAGGATGAAGGTCAGCGGACGAAAGGGCCGGGTGGGCAGTGGATCTGGACAGCGTCGCCGACGAGTTGTACCGGCTGCCGCCGGAGCGGTTCGTCGAGGCCCGCGGCAGACAGGCCGCCGCCGCGCGGAAGGCGGGCGACCGGGCGCTCGCCGGGCGGATCACCGCGTTGCGGCGCCCGACGCTGTCGGCGTGGGCGAGCAATCTCCTGGTCCGTTCCGAGCCGGACCGGGCGGCGGAGCTGCTCCGGCTCGGCGAGAGCCTGCGCCAGGCGGTCCAGGAGCTGGACCGCGACCGGATGCGGGAGCTCGGCGCGCGGCGCAACCGTCTCGTCGGGGCGCTGTCCCGGCACGTCGGGGAACTGTCGGGCGCGGCGGGCCGACCGCTCGGCGAGACCACGCTGCGCGAGATCGAGTCGACGTTGCAGGCGGTCCTCGCCGATTCCGATGCGGCCGAGCAGTGGGCGGCGGGCCGTCTGGCGAGGCCCCTCACACCACCGGTCGGCTTCACCGGCGCCGCCGTCGCCGGAGCCGCGCGCCGTCCGGCCCCGGCCGCCGGCCCCGACGACGGGGCGGGCTCGGCAGCCGGTCGGGACGGCGACGGGGGCACGCTGCTCGCGGAACCCGCGAAACGGGCGCCGAAGGAGCCGCGCGGGGGCCGGGCGGCGGCCGAACCGCGGAGGGAGCGGCCGGGGAAGGAGCAGCGGGAACGCACGGCCCGGAAGGGCCGCGGCGACGAGCACCTGCGGGAACACGCTCGTGCGCGCCGGGAAGCGGAGGCGGCCGACCGCCTGGCGCACGAGCTGGAGGACGAACTCCGGCGGGCCGAATCGGAGCGCGAGGATGCCGGAACGCGGCTGAAGCAGGCGAAGGAAGCGGCGGCCGCCGTGGCCACGGAGGTCGCAGAAGCGCAGGAGCGGCTGCGTACCCTCCGCGAACGGCTGGACGAGGCCGAGGCCGGGGTGGATCCCGCCCGCGCGGCTCTGGAAACGGCCCGCGAGCGGGTCACCGATGCGAGACGGGCGGCCAGGCAGGCACGCCGACGGGCCCGTACGGCCGCCGACCTCGCCGACCGGTTCAAGGCGGGCTCCTAGGCGGTGGCCTCTTCGGCCGGTTGGAGGCGGACTCCCAGGCCGTGACCACACCGGCCGGTTGGAGGCGGACTCCCAGGCCGTGACCACACCGGCACCCCAGGCCGTGACGCGCGCACCGCCGCGGGGCCGCTTCCTGCCGTCCTTGCGGGCCATGACCCGCCCCGCAGCTCCCTGTTTCCCGCCCGTCGCCCCCCCTTCACGGGCGTTCCGGTCGGACGCGGGCAACGTACCTCCTCGGCTCCGGAAGCCGAGGCTGCCTCCGCCGACCTGGCCTGACTCCAGTCAGGTAGAACGATCACCTGACCGGATCACTACGGTGTGCGGGCGACGCGCGAGCCCCGGTGCCGACGGCTGGGATGACCACGTACGGGCCGTCGGTCCGTGCGTTGTGCCCCGGCTCTCCCGCGCAGTCCCTCGTGACCGCGGGGAAGGAATCCAAGACATGAACACTCGTACACCGATGGGACTGCCCCGGGCGCGACGCGCTCGGGTCCTGCTTGCCTCAATAGCCGGCGTGGTCGCTGTGACCGGCCAACTTCTGGTAGCGGCTCCTGCCACTCACGCGGCCGACCCGGAGCCGCGCGGCGACCACCGGCCCCAGTCGGCCGACGCGCGTCCGTCCGATGACCGCCGCGAGGACCAGGCAGAGGGGCAGGACGAGGACCGCGGTCAGGAGCAGAGCGGCAGCCGCGAGGAGGAACAGGGCAAGGAGCAAAGCGGAAACCGCCAGGAGGAACAGGGCAAGGAGCAAAGCGGAAACCGCGGCGAAGACCGCGGGGAGGACCGGCACGACGAAGACGAAGACGAAGACGAAGACGAAGAAGCAGACGAAGAAGCAGACGAGGACGAGGACGCGAACCGCGGCGAAGCCCAGAACGGCGGCCGCGAGGAGCAGAACGGCAGCCGTGGCGAGGCCAAGAAGAACCACGGCAAGGAGTTCGGCTGGGACCACGGCAAGAACAGGCCGAAGCGCCCCGAAGTCCTGCACGGGATCGAGCAGTTCAGCGAAGACGACACCTTCACCCCTCCGGCGGGCGTCAATTCGGTGTTCGTCCAGGCCTGGGGCGGTGGCGGCGGTGGAGCCGGCGGCGGGGGCGGTGGCAGCACGCCGGAGGCCGACGGCGGTGACGGCGGTGGCGGCGGCGGGGGCGGGTTCACCTGGTGCCTGGTCCCGGTCAAGCCGGGCAAGAACTACCTGGTGGACATCGGAACCGCCGGTGACAACGGATCCGGCGGCGGCCCCGGCCGAGACGGCCGGGAAGGGTCGTCCGGCGGCCCGACCTCCTTCCACTCCCCCAACGGCACCGAACTCCTCACCGCCGAGGGCGGTGGCGGAGGTGAGG
This sequence comes from Streptomyces wuyuanensis, assembly GCF_900103455.1. Lineage (GTDB taxonomy): Bacteria > Actinomycetota > Actinomycetes > Streptomycetales > Streptomycetaceae > Streptomyces > Streptomyces wuyuanensis. The sequence goes on from NZ_FNHI01000003.1 coordinate 68,485, forward strand.
GCGGTACGTCCGACGACACCGACGCCGGTGCGCCCGGTGCCGGCGGGGACGGCGGGGACAGCTCCTGCACCACCGGCGGTGTGAACCGGCCCGGATCCGACGGCTCCTCCGGAGACGGGGGCGGAACGGTCGCCGACGGCATCGTCGCCCTGCCCGCCAATGCCGCTGTCGGTGGCAGCGGCGGTGTCGGCGGCAACGGCGAGGACGACGCGTTCTTCGCCCGTCCCGGCGAGTCCGGTCAGGACGGCGGCGCGGGATACGTCGTCATCTACTGGTAGACGCCCGCTTTCACTCGTGCACCTCTGCCTCCCCCGGCCGCCCGACGGCCGGGGGCGGCACTTGGGGGTCACGGCCCCACGCCGTGATCATCCCGGCCGAGAGGGCTGCGCAACCGGGCGAGTCCAGATAGGCCTTGGCCTCGTCGATCGTCCCGGCGTCCACCTCCCCGGTGGCCAGGATCGCCTCGCGCGCCCGGTCCCAGGTCTCGGCCCAGAACCGGCTGATGGGGCTGCCGGGCAGCAACGGCGGGACATGGATCTCGGCGCCCACGGACACGAGGCCCGCGCCGCGCAGCAGTTCCGGATAGTGCGGCACCCATGAGACGTCGGTGCCGATGGTGTCCCGCAGCCCCTGCCACATCGCCCGCATCACCCGGGTGTACGGGTTCGGGGGCGCCGTCGCCGTCGTGAGGTCGATGGCGTCACCGAGCACGAGGACCCCTCCGGGGGTGAGCAGGCCGCTGAGTCTGCGGATGAGCTCCTCGTGGCCGGGCAGGTGCATCAGAACGAACCGCGCGTGGACCAGGTCGAACCGGCCCGGGGCGAACGCCTGGTCGGTGACGTCGGCTTCGAGTGCGGTGAGTCCGGGCGTCGGCCGGGCGGCGAGGAACCGGACGTCCCGGTCCACGGCGAGCACCGAGCGCACTCCGGCACGGTGCAGCAGACCGCGCGCCACGGTGCCCGTGCCCGCGCCGAGGTCGAGGCAGCGCCAGCCCGGCCCGGCGCCGAGGTCCGTCAGGCGCGCGAGTGTCGCCTCGTCGTAGGTCAGGGCGCCGAGGTCGATCCTGTCGTCCTCGCCCGTCCGTCCGGGAGGGAAGACGTCCTGGCCGTAGCGGCCGTCGTCGGGTGTGCCGCGGGTGGCGGCGCCGTCCTCGGGGGGTGTCACGGGCGTACGGCGCAGGCCGCGGTGTCGGGCACGGGCATGGCGTGGCCTCTCCATCCTGCGGGGGCGACTCCGGCGGCGGCCCCGTCCCGGACCACCGCCGGAGCGATCCTCCCCGCCGTCCCGGCCGTCCGGCCGAGGCGCGCCGCACACGGGGCCAACCGGCCCACACACCGTGACATGGTCACAGCATCACGTGCTTGACCTGTGTGTAGTCGAGCAGGCCGGCGAGGGACAGATCGCTGCCGTAGCCGGAGTGCCTGACGCCTCCGTGCGGCATCTCCGAGACGGTGGTGCCGTGGGTGCTGACCCAGACGATGCCCGTGTGGAGGGCGCGGGTCGCCCGCATGGCCCGGTCGTGGTCGGTGGTCCAGACGCCGGCGGCGAGCCCGAGCCGTACCCCGTTGGCGAGCCGGAACGCCTCTGCCTCGTCGGTGAAGCGCTGCACCGTGACGACCGGGCCGAACACCTCCTCCTGGACGATCTCGTCGTCCTGGTGCACGCCGGTGACGACGGTGGCCTCGTGGTAGAAGCCGGGGCGCAGCGAGCGGGAGCCGCCGGCCACGATCTGCGCGCGGGACGGAGTCGTTCGAGCAGCCCGTCGACCGCGGCGAGTTGGGCTGCGTGCGCTGTTGAGGGGGCCGAAGTCGGCCGCGGGACGCTGCTTCTCCGCCTGCGCCGCGAACGCGGCGAGGAAGTCGTCGTGGAGGGCGGTGTGCACCAGGATGCGCGTGGGGGCGGTGCAGTCCTGCCGGCGTTGTAGTAGGCGACGGCGGCGAGTTCCGCGGCGGTGGTCTCGATGTCGGCGTCGTCGTGGACGATGACGGGGGCGTTGCCGCCCAGCTCCAGGTGGACGCGTTTGAGGTCGGCCGCCGCCGCGGCGGCGATCTCCCGGCCGGCGCGGACGCTCCCGGTGACGGCGACGAGCCGCACGACGGGCTGCTGGACGAGGGCGCGGCCGGTGTGGCGGTCGCCGCAGACCACGTTGAGGACGCCGGGCGGCAGGTGCTCGGCGGCGAGGCGGGCGAGCAGGGCGGTCGACGAGGGGGTGGTGTCCGCGGGTTTGAGGACGGTGGTGTTCCCGGCGGCGATCGCCGGGGCGATCTTCCACACGGCCATCATCAGCGGGTAGTTCCACGGTGTGATCTGGGCGCACACGCCGACCGGTTCGCACCGGAGCAGGGAGGTGCGCCCCTCGGTGTACTCACCGGCGGCGGCCCCCGGAAGGTTCCTGGCCGCGCCCGCGAAGTAGCGCAGGGTGTCGACTGCGGCGGGCAGTTCGTCGGCGCGGAAGAGGGCCGCGGGCTTGCCGGTGTCGCCGGCTTCGGCGGCCGCGAGCGCGTCGGCATGGTCCTCCATGGCGTCGGCGATGCGCAGCAGGGCGCGCTGCCGTTCGGCGGGGGTAGTCCGTGACCAGTGCTCGTAGGCGGCCGCCGCCGCGGCGCAGGCGGCGTCGGTGTCGGTGTCGGTCGCGCCGGACAGCGGCGCGGTGCCGCGGGCCGGCCCGCCGGTGGGGTCGACGAGCGGCATCGTCGCGCCGGACGCGGCGGGGAGGTCGGCTCCCCCGATGTGGTTGAGGACGGTCCCGGGTGCGTCAGCCATGGCGCAGTGCCTCCTTCGCGGCGGCACGTCCGGTACGGACCGCGCCTTCCATGTAGCCGGCGACCCACTGGTCGGAACCGCAGACGTAGAAGGGCGGTTCGTGGGTGCCGTGCCGTGGGCCGACGGCCGTCACGTCGCCGGGGGCCCACTGGGTGACGTATCCCTGGGTCCAGGGGTCGGTGCCCCACATGCGGACATGGCTGCCCAGCGGGGTGCGGGCCTCTTCGCCGTAGAGGCGGGCGATGTCGGCGAGCAGTTCCCGGGTGCGCAGCGCGTCGGGCATACCGAGGAGCACTCCGTACCGTTCGGGCGGTACGAGGGCGGAGAGGACGCCCTCGTTCTGCGGCCATGTGGAGCCCAGGACGCCTTCGCATTCGGAGAGCCCGTTGAGTCCGCTGTCGCGCCAGAACGGTTTGTCGTAGGCGGCGGTGAACTTGGCGGCGACGGCCTGGCGTTGGCGGTGCAGCGAGGCGAGTCGTTCGTCCGAGACGCCGCTGACGGTGACGGCGCGCAACGGGCCGACGGGGAGGGCGCTGACGACGGCGCTCGCGGTGAGGGTCTCCCCGCCGGCGACCCGGACGGCGCAGCGGCCGGGGCGCACGGCGAGCCGCTCCACGGGGGTGCCGGTACGGACGCGGGGCCGAGTTCGCGCGCCATGCGGTGGGCGACGGTGGCCGAGCCCTCGGCCACCCTCAGCCCTTCCCAGTCCTCGTAGTCGTAGTGTTCGCGGTCGTCGCCGCCGGGGACGGCGGCGTGCTTGCGCAGGGCCGACAGCAGCGAGGTCCGTTCGTGGGAGCCGCTCGCGAGGGCGAGCTGCCCGATCTCCCACAGGCGGACGACGGCCGGGCTCGCGCCTTCGGAGCGGAGCCAGTCGGCGACCGACAGCGAGTCGAGGGCGGCGGCTTCGGGGTGGGACCACGGTCATCCGGGTCAACGCCGGCGGCGAGTGCGGTGAACGCGGTGGTGAGCGGCCGCGCCGGCCGGTGCCGGTCCGCGGGATCCCCGGACCGCCGGTGGCCGGGCCCGTCACTCCGAAGGCGCCGGACGCTGAGGGCGGCCGTCCGGTCCGAGGAGCCGGGGGCGGGCGAAGTCCGTGTTGTCGATGATCGCGTCCATCCTGGGCAGCGGGTCGGCCTCCTCGACATGGAGGCGCATGGCGGCCAGGTAGCGGTCGCGGTGGATCGCCTCGGCCTCGGAACCGGCCCAGTTCCCGTCCCGGGCGGCGCCGCGGGCGACCGACAGACCGGCGTCGATGTCGAGCCAGATGCGGAAGTCCCAGTACGCGTCGATCACGGGGCGGAACGCGAAGACCCCGTCCACGATCAGCACGGTGTCGTCGGTCAGCGGTGTCTTCGTCGCCGAGTGGTCCTTCTGGGTCAGCGGGTCGATGCCGCACAGCGCGCAGGACTCGGCGCCCTCGGTGCGGCAGGGGTCGAGCAGCAGCCGGCGGGCCGCGTCGTAGTCGTACGCGTTGCGGTAATAGCCCTCGCCCGACTCCCGGTCGTAGAGGTTGCGGTCCTTCCAGGGCCGCTTGAAGTCGTCCAGGGTGGCGCGGAGCACCGGGCGGCCCGCCGCACCGATCCGGGCGCCCAGTTCATGGCCGAAGCCCGTCTTGCCGGAGGCCGTGAAGCCGTCGATGCCGACGAGCAGCCGGCCGTCGCCGATCGCGAGGACCCGTTCAGCGATCCGCGCCACGAGGGCCTCGCGCTCGGGGGACGCAGGGGCCGGGCACGGTTGCTGCCAGGTCGAGGCCGAGAGGTGCACGGGGGCGTGCGGCTTGGTCATCGCCTCACCGTATCCGCGTCCCTCACCAGCGGAAAGACCGCCCCGACCGGTGAGGTCCACGATCTTCCGGGCCGGGGCGGTCCGGGTGGCCTACGCTCATGGGTGGCGGTGCCATACACGTTTCCCTGTGCCCATGGAGGTCACCATGTCCAGGACTGCCGGCGGCCGTGCCCACCCGATGCGGTTTCTCGCCCTGCTCTGCGCCGCGGCGGCGGGCCTGTCGCTCACCGCGGGCTGCTCCTCCAAGGACGAGGGGCCCGGCGAGGCCGCGGGCGGAGTGCCGGTGGTGGAGAAGGGGAAGCTGACCACCTGTACACACCTTCCCTATCCGCCCTTCCAGTTCGAGCAGGACGGCAAGGTCGTCGGCTTCGACGTGGCCCTCGTCGACCTGGTGGCGAAGAACCTCAAGGTCGAACAGAAGATCCTCGACACGCCCTTCGAGAACTTCAAGACCGGCGCGTTCCTGAATTCGGGCGAGTGCGACCTCGCCGCCGCCGGTATGACGATCACCGACGAGCGAAAGAAGAACGTCGACTTCTCCGTCCCGTACTTCGACGCCACCCAGGCGCTGCTCGCCACGAAGAAGAGCGGCGTCACCTCGCTGGCCGACGTCAAGGCCAAGGGCGCGAAGCTGGGCGCGCAGGCGGAGACGACCGGCGAGAGCTACGCGAAGTCGCAGGGCTTCGACCCGGTGGCGTTCGAGAGTTCGGACGCGGTGCTCAACGGGCTGCGCACGGGGCAGGTCGACGCGGTGGTCATCGACTACCCGGTGGTCCAGGGCTGGCTCAAGGACAAGGCCAACGCCGACGCCTTCGCACTCGGGCAGAACATCGAGACCGGCGAGCAGTACGGCTTCTCGGTGAAGAAGGGCAACGACAAGCTCCGCGCGGCCATCGACAAGGCGATCACGGACGCCAAGGCCGACGGCACCTACGACAAGCTGTACCAGCAGTGGATCGGGCCGCTGCCCGAGGGCCGGTCGTGACATCGCGGCTGACCAGGCGGCAGCGCCGCAGGGTGTCGCAGGGGATCCAGTACGCCGTGTTCGTCGCCGCGGTGGTCCTGATCGCCGCGCTCGCCGACTGGGACCGGCTGCAGAACCAGTTCGCGCAGAAGGACCTCGCGAGCGAGCTGTTCCCCGACATCATCACGATCGCCCTGCGCAACACGGTCGTGTACACGCTGTCGGGCTTCGCGTTCGGTCTGGTGCTGGGCATGGTCGTGGCGCTGATGCGGCTGTCGTCGGTGGCGCCGTACCGCTGGGTGGCGAGCGTCTACATCGAGCTGTTCCGCGGTCTGCCCGCACTGCTGATCTTCATCTTCGTGGGGGTGGCGGTGCCGCTTGCCTTCCCTGGGACGGAGATTCCGGGCGGGGTGTACGGCAAGGTCGCGCTGGGGCTCGGGCTCGTGGCCGCCGCGTACATGGCCGAGACGATCAGGGCCGGGATCCAGGCCGTGCCCAAGGGCCAGATGGAGGCGGCGCGTTCGCTCGGGTTCTCCCATGCGCGCGCGATGGTCTCGGTGATCATCCCGCAGGCCTTCCGGATCGTGATCCCGCCGCTGACCAACGAGTTGGTCCTGCTGTTCAAGGACTCGTCGCTGGTGCTGTTCCTCGGTGTGACGCTGAGCGAGCGTGAACTGACCAAGTTCGGCCGGGACCTGGCCAGCCAGACCGCCAACTCCACACCGATCCTCGTCGCCGGTCTCTGCTACCTGCTGGTGACGATTCCGCTGAGTCTCGTCGTGCGCCGGCTGGAAGCCCGTACCGAGAAGGCCAGGTGATCACGCAATGGCGGAGAACGAGATCGAGATCCGCGGACTGCGCAAGTCCTTCGGCGAGAACGAGGTGCTGCGCGGAATCGACCTGGACGTGGCGCGCGGCGAGGTGGTGTGCGTCATCGGCCCGTCGGGCTCGGGCAAGTCGACCCTGCTGCGGTGTGTGAACCTGCTGGAGGAGCCGAGCGCGGGCCGGATCTTCGTGGGCGGTACGGAGGTGACGGACCTCGATGTCGACATCGACGCGGTACGGCGCCGGATCGGCATGGTCTTCCAGCAGTTCAACCTCTTCCCGCACGTGACCGTGACGGAGAACCTCACCCTGCCGCAGCGGCGGGTGCTGAAGCGCGGCAGGGCCGGGGCCGCCTCGGTGGCCCGGGAGAACCTGGAGCGGGTGGGGCTGGCGGACAAGGCGGGCGCCTACCCCGCGCAGCTCTCCGGCGGGCAGCAGCAGCGTGTGGCGATCGCGCGGGCGCTGGCGATGAACCCGGAGGTGATGCTCTTCGACGAGCCGACGTCGGCGCTGGACCCGGAGCTCGTCGGAGAAGTGCTCGCGGTCATGCGGATGCTCGCCGCCGAGGGCATGACCATGATGGTGGTCACCCATGAGATGAGCTTCGCCCGGGAGGTCGCCGACCGGGTCGTGTTCATGGACGAGGGAGCGATCGTCGAGCAGGGCCCGGCGGAACAGGTGGTGGGCTCGCCGCGGCACGAGCGGACGAGGAACTTCCTCAATCGCATCCTGGACCCCGCGGCGGCGGAGGACCCGGGCTCCACCGCCGCCGGGAACGGGCACGCCTCGTCCGGCTCCGGCAAGGAGTCCGGCTCCGGCTCCGGCAGGGAAACCGGCTGAATTCGAGGCGTGAATGAGCCGTTCACCGTGCCGGCCGGCCACCACGACCCGGGTCGCGGCGCGCGCCGGTGGGCTTCCGCAGTCGGCGTGGTCGGCCGAGTGACCGCCCGGCCCGCCGTCGGCTCCTCGGCCACCACGACCCGGGCCGCAGGCCGCGGTCCAGGCCCATCTGGACGCCTGGGCGGCTCAGCGGAGCCGTGGCGCGTCTCCCCGTCCCGCTGCCGGCAGCGACTTCCGGACGTGTGCGCCGCGTTCCGGCCGGATCGCCGTGCCCTCGCGCGGGGCGATCCTGGCAGAGTGGTCGTGCACATGCCGTGCAGACAGAAACCCCGCCGGACGCCCGGCGGTTCGGCCCCCGGGGAGGCACCAGGGATGACGGCGGAAACCGCACTGCCCGGACCGGATCCGGTCGTGCCCGGCCCCCGGCGGCTGCCGGGCCTCGGCAATCTCCCGGCGTTCGCCCGCGATCCGCTCGCCTTCTTCGTACGACTGCGCGACCGCGGCGATCTCGTGGAGTGGCGACTCGGGCCGCAGCGGGCACTGTTCGTGTCACGTCCCGAGCACATCGGCGAGCTGCTGAAGGGCGTCGAGACGGTCTTCCGCCACCCGGAGCTCGGCTGGGCGTTCAAGCTCGTCCTCGGGGACGGAGTGGTGACCTCCGAGGGGCCGGTCTGGCGCCGCAAACGGGCGCTGGTCCAGCCGGCGGTCCGTCCTCGGCAGGTGCGGTCGTACGCCGGGACGATGGCGGACTGCGCAGCCGCGCTGGCGGACGCCTGGCGGCCGGGACAGCGGATCGACGTACGTCGCGAGATGCTGGCGCTCACCCAGCGGATCGCCGTGCGCACGCTGTTCGGCGCCGAGACGGCGGGCCTGGAAGAGGTGATCGGCTCGGCCATGGACGTCGCCCAGCGGGCGATAGGCGCCGAGTTCCGGGGACTGACGCTGTTCCTGCCGCCGTGGGTTCCGACGCCCGGCAGGCGCAGGCTGCGCAGGGCCGTCGAGGTGATCGACGCCGAGGTGGGCCGGGTGACCGAGGAGCGGCGGCGCACCGGCGAGGAGCGGGACGACCTCCTCGGCCGGCTGCTGGCGGCACGGGACGAGGAGGGCCGCCCGCTGTCGGACAAGGAGCTCCGTGACGAGGCGGTGACGCTCTACATCGGCGGGCACGAGACGACCGGCACGACGCTGACCTGGGCCTGGTACCTCCTCTCGCGCAATCCCGGGGCGCGGGCCCGGCTCGGCCGGGAGCTGGCGGAGGTCCTGGGCGGCCGTACGCCCCGGCTCGACGACCTGCGCCTGCTGCCGTACACCGAGCAGGTGGCGAAGGAGACCCTGCGGCTGTACCCGCCGGTGTGGCTGATGACGGGCATCGCGAAGGAGGGCTCGACCCTGGGCGGACTGCCGCTGTCCGAGGGGACGGTCGTCTGGTCCAGCCAGTGGAGCGCGCACCGGGATCCGCGCTGGTTCCCGGACCCCGGGGCGTTCCGGCCCGAGCGGTGGGACGCCGGCGCCGAGCCCTCGGTGCCGGACCACGCGTGGTTCCCGTTCGGTGGGGGTGCGCGGGCCTGTCTGGGGGCACGGTTCGCGATGGTGGAGGCGGTGCTGGTGCTGGCGACCCTGGCGCAGCGGTTCCATGTCGATCTCGATCCAGGCGAAGTGGCGCCGCGTACGGGACTGACGCTTCAGCCGGGTTCGCCGATGCCGGCGACGCTGCGGAACGTCGAACAGGACATTTCAGAGCCACGCCTCACGAGGGCTCAGGAGTAACACGGGGCGAGGTCGTTCCTGGTCGGAGCACTGCGAGCCATTGACATATGCCAGGTGCACCACCGTATCGAGTGTTGCCAAATCCCTTACGCGCCCCCGTTACCTGTGCAACAGTCGTAACCGGTCCAATTGCCGAGACCTGGCCATGCCGCGCCTGCATCGGAGTACGACATGCCGTCCCATCTGTTCGCGGATCGTCCTGCCCCGCAGCCTCCACGGCGCGGCTCGGTGGACGAGCTGATCTCGCAGACCCGACGGCTGCGCGGAGACGTGGACGCGGTGCGGCGCGACGCGGTGGTGGACGAGGACGATCCCCAGGGACGCTGGCAGCGGGCCCTCTGTGACCTGGCCGTGCATCAGCTCGACGATCTCGGGGCGCACTTGGGCCAGCTCAAGGAAGGGCTCCCTGTCCTGCCGGAGCCCGAGGAGTTCCTCGATCCGCAGGACGCCCCCCACGACGACCTGCCACCGCGCCAGGGCTCCCTGCTGAGCCGGGTCGGCAGCGCCGAGTGGAATCTACTGACGGACGAGGTGAGTTGGTCCGAGGAACTGCACCAGATCTTCGGGCGGCCCGCCGGCAGCGACCCGATGACCCTGGACGAGCTGCCCTCGATGGTGTTCGCCGAGGACCAGGGATTGCTCACGGAAATGGTGACGGACTGCCTGGTCGACGGAAAGCCGATCGACGGGGAGTTCCGCATCGTCCGCACCGACGGACGGGTCCGTACGCTCCACATGATGGGCGAGCCCGTCCTCGACGCCGACGGCTGCACCGCCTCGATGTGGGCCGTCCTCCGGGACGTCAGCGAGCTGCGACGGTCCCAGCGCGCGGTGCGCGAATCCCAGGGCTCGCTCGCCCGGCGACAGCACGTCGACCGGACCGAGCGCCGTGTCGCGGCGGACATGCACGAGGCGGTCCTCCCGCCGTGGCGCGGAGCACTCAGCCTCCCCGCGAGCGGTCCGACGACACTTGAGCTTGCAGGCCATCAGCTCCCGTCCGCACAGGGCACGTTCCACGGCGGCCAGTGGTTCGACGCCCAGGAACTGCCCGGCGGACGAGCGCTGTTGAGCGTGGGCGATCTGACCGGTCAGGGGATCGCCGCGACGTCCACCATGGCGATGCTGCTGGGCGCCCTGCGTGCTCTGGCCTTGGCGGGCATCCGCCCCGGCCCGCTGATGGGCCATCTCAACGGGCTGCTGGACGCCTCGGCGCAACCCGCGCTCGGCAGCGCGGTGTGCTGTCACTACGACCCGGAGACCCGGCTGCTGTCCTGGGCGCAGGGTGGACACCCTGCCCCGCTGCTGTTCCGCGGCGGGACGGGGCGCGCCCTGCCTCAGCCGGACGGCGTCCTGTTGGGCGCGACGCCCGGCGGAGCGTACGAGCAGGCCGAGGTCGGCCTGCTGCCCGGTGATGTGCTGGTTCTGCACACCGACGGGCTGACGAGGGGCACGGGCACCGCCCATGACAGCTCGGGACGCGACCGTCTGCTCGCCCTCGCCCCGGAGATCGCCGTCGCCCGGAGCGTCCAGGAGTGCGCGCGCCTGATCGTCGAGGAGTTCGGCGAGAGCGAGCGTCAGGACGACGCCTGTGTGATGGTGGTCAGGGTCGGTCGATAGGCGCGGTGTCGGGTGCGCGGCCGAGGCGGCATCCGGCCGTAGTCGAAGGGTGCATGCGCTTCGCGTGCCTCCCGTACCTCTCGCACGGGAACGGTGACTGTGACTTCGCTGCTTCCGTCTCCTCCGTGACACCGTCCGTCCGGCACCACCGCCACGCCTGCGGCCCCACCCTGAGCGGAAGGCGGCCGGACTCCGACAGGTCCGCGGACCCTCCCGCCCGGATCCTCACAATGCCCCAATCCCGGCGACGTCCCGGTCCTGGCCTCGCCCGGATCCCAACGTCCTCGGACAGCGACGTCCTCAGATCCCGGCCGTCAGATCCTGGCGCTCCGCGTGCTCTTGGCCGGGCTGTTGGGCATCGCGTGCTGGATCTCCTCACGGAGGTCCTCGATCTTCGCGTAACCGGAGAACTGACCGGTGAGGCGGTACATCTCCCGGAGCCGGTCCCAGGTGCGGTGCGACGAGGTCTCCCCCATCGACACCAACGCCAGCCGGGCGTACCTGTCGGCCTGTTCCGGGTCGTCGGCGATGAAGCACGCCGACGCCATGGAGATGTAGTCGAAGATCTTGGACCGCTGACGGCCGCCCTCCCTGAGCTCCAGCGCCTGCTTGGCATGGCGCTGGGCGATGCCCGCGGCGGCCGGGTCGTGCTCGGCGAGGGTGCGGTAGGCGAGCGCCTGCATACCGTGCATGTCCGCCTCGTCGAACATCTGCATCCAACTCGGCGGCGGTACGTCACCCTTGTCGGAGACGAACAGCTCCTCGGCTTCGCCCAGGGTCCGGCGCATGGCCTGGGCCCGCCCCATGGAGGCCTGCGCCCAGGCCTCGATGGTGTGCAGCATCGCCCGCGTGCGGGGCAGGGTCTCCTCGCCGGAACCGGACTTGGCCAGCTTCATCAGGTCGAGGGCGTCGTCCGGCCTGCCCAGGTGCACCATCTGGCGCGCGGCCCGGGAGAGGGCCTCGCCGGCGCGGGGGCGGTCGCCGCCCTCGCGTGCCGCGTGGGCGGCGATGACGAAGTACTTCTGGGCGGTGGGTTCGAGGCCGACGTCGTGGGACATCCAGCCGGCGAGTACGGCGAGGTTGGCGGCGACGCCCCACAGGCGCCGCTGGAGATGGTCGGGGTGGTGGTAGGCGAGCATGCCGCCCACCTCGTTGAGCTGGCCCACCACGGCCTTGCGCTGGAGTCCGCCGCCCCGGGACGCGTCCCAGGCGCGGAACACCTCGACGGAGCGCTCCAGTGCGTCGATCTCCTGCGACCCGATGGGGGCGGCCTCGTAGCGGTCGAACCCAGCGGGGTCGGCGTGCAGGGGGTCGTGGACGCGAGGAGCGTGGGTGGCGAGAGCGGGGTCGGTGTGCAGCCAGTCGTACATGGCGCTGCTGAGTGCGGAGCCTGCGGCGAGCGCGGCGCCCGCGCCCACCAAGCCGCGTCGGTTGAGCATGAGGTCCATTCCCGTGAATTCGGTGAGGACCGCCGCCGTACGTTCGGGTGCCCAGGGCAGGCCGTCGGGATGGCCGGCACCGCCGGCCTCCCTTCGTTTGCGCGTGCGCCCGTGCCGTACGAACCCGAGGTCCTCGATGGTCACGACACGGCCGAGTCGCTCGGTGAACAGAGCCGCCAGCACCTTCGGCACGGGATCGCGGGGGGACTCCCCCATGTCGATCCAGCGCCTCACCCGCGAGGTGTCGGTCGCCAGCTGCGGATGGCCCATGGCCGCCGCCTGCCGGTTCACGAGCCGCGCGAGCTCGCCCTTGGACCAGCCGGCGAGGCCGAACAGGTCCGCGAGACGGGTGTTGGGTTCTCCGGTCACGTCAAGCCCCCAGGTTCTCGGCTGAGTTGACAGTAACCCCCTGTCAGATGCGCCGCGACTATTCGCCAGGGTTCGCCAGGGTCCGCCAGATGGTGTGCCACCCGCGGCCGGGTGTCAGGTAGGAAAGCGCCACCCCGCCCCGGGAGCGAGACCGCATTCCCCAGGGTGCCGAAGGCTTCCGGGGCAGGGCCGCGCACGCGACTTGTCGGCACACGAAGGGATCTGTATCGCCCATGTACACAGCATCGTCCTCCGTGTCCGCCCCGCCCCGCCCGCGCTCCCTGCAGGCAGGCGGCGGGCCGTTGCTCGAGCCCTCCACGACCGGCAGGTCCCGGCGGTGGCCGGGGGCGGTCGGCCAGCCGCTCAGCGGGAGGATCGACTTGTCCGGCCCCCAGGGCGCCCAGTTGCGCATGGCGATCGCCTCGGTGCACCGCATCTGCCCGGAGTTCAACCCGGTGCAGGTGCTGCGCAGGAGCGGTCGCTCGGTGCTGCTCGTCGGCACGACGGGGCGGACCACGGCCGTCGCCAAATGCTTACTGGACCAGTCGCCGGCGTGGGCGGAGCGGTTCCGGCACGAGATAGCGGCATACCGTGCGTTCGTCCGGCACCGGCCGCCGGTGCGTGCGCCCCGGCTCATCGCCGCGGACCCGGACAACTGCACACTGGTCATCGAGCGGATGCCCGGCCGTCCGGCCGCGCTCGCCCGGCATCCCTCCGAGGCACCGCCGCGCGCGGACGTCCGCGCCGCGCTCGGGGCCATCGCCCGGCTGAACTCATGGCGGCCGCCGGCCGGGATGTTCGACGCTCCGCTGGACTACGCGTCGCGGATCGCCCGGTACCACGAGCTCGGGCTGTTCACGGACCGTGATCTGGGAGACCTGCAGAAGCTGCTGCACGGCCTGGCGCACTCCGGAGGACGACAGGGCGGGCTGGGCCAGTTCTGTCACGGCGACGCCCTGCTGTCGAACATCCTTCTCGCGCCGACGGGTCCGGTGCTCGTCGACTGGGAGCACGCCGGCTGGTACCTGCCGGGGTACGACCTGGCGACGCTCTGGGCGGTGCTCGGCGACGCGCCGGTGGCGCGACGGCAGATCAGCCAGCTGGCGCAGCAGTCGGGCCCTGCGGCACGTGACGCCTTCCTGGTGAATCTGATGCTGGTGCTGACCCGGGAGATCAGGACCTACGAGACGGCGGTGCAGCGGACGATGCGGGAGGCACCTCCGGCCGGCTCGGTCCCGTCACCGCACGCCGGGATCTCCTCCGGAGAGGAGCAGCGGCTGCTGTTGCGGCGGCTGCACGATGACTGCGCGCTGGCACGGCGGGCCGTGCGCGCGGCGGTCGGCACACGCTGACCGCGACGAGGGGGAAGAGCGCTGTGCGCCCAGTGCCGACACACTGGACGCACAGCGCTCTGTCGTGGGCCGACGTCATGCCGCGCCCGGGTTGACGGGTGCGCCGGGGTCCGCTCACACCCGGGCGGGGCCGCGGCCCGAGGTCACCTGCCCGGCGGACCGGCTGCCCGCCACAGAAGGACGGGCCGTTATGCCAGGTGTAGCGAGTCCTACGCGGGGGAACTCGTTACCGGTCGCAGCCGGTCCGGGCGGCACGGCGGGACGGGTCCGAGGTCGAGGGCCGGCCGATCCGCCCGCGCGCGGTGCCGGCCCGGCGCTACCGACATGCCGAGGGCGGCCCGCGCGGTCGAGCCCGGACCCCGGACAGGAGGCACAACCCCATGGCCCGACCCATCACTGCAGGAGTGGACGGATCGCCGGAGAGCCGGGCCGCGGTGCACTGGGCTGCCCGCGAAGCGGCGCTCCGCGGGCTTCCCCTCCGTCTGGCGCACGCATGGCTGTGGCAGCCCCTCGACGTTCCGATCGTCCAGGACCGCGAGGCACAGGCACGGTCGGCCGAGAGCCTGTTGCGTGAGGCGGAGTCGGAGATCACCCGCCGGTACCCCGAACTGCAGGTGTCCGCCGAGGTGGTGCCGGACACGGCGGTGGCGGCGCTGCTCGACGAGTCAGAGCGCACGTCGATGCTGGTGCTCGGCTCCCGGGGTCACGGAGCGATCGTCGGCTTCATCGTCGGCTCCTACGGCCAGCAGGTGATCGCTTCCGCCGCCTCGCCCGTCGTCGCCGTTCGTGCGCCGGCAGCCGAGGACCAGGACCGGGGCGCGATCCCCGAACCCCGCGAGGGCGACGAGGTCGTGGTGGGCCAGCACGGCACACCGGACGACTGCGACGCGGTCCTCGGATTCGCTTTCGAGACCGCTGCCGCACACGGAGTGGGGGTGCGTGCGGTGCGCGCGTGGAGCCTGCCGACCCTCTACACGTACAGCCCCGGGTCGATGCGCCTCGCCGACGAGGCGGGTGGCCTGGAGCCTTTCGAGAAGAAGGCGCTGGCGGAGGCGCTGAAGCCCTGGCGCGAGCGCTACCCCGAGGTGCCGGTGACGGAACACGTCGAGATCGGCAGTGCGGGACAGGTACTGCTGTCCGCCACGGCCCGTGCTCTGCTGCTGGTCGTCGGCCGTCGTGCGCGGCGCTCCCCCATCGGCACGCGGATCGGCTCCGTCGCCCATGCCGCGCTGCACCACGCACCCTGCCCCGTGGCGGTCGTGCCGCCGGGCTGATCCCGGCGTTGTCCGCGGCCGGGAACGCGGCCCCGGACGCCCCGACCGTCGGCCGTGACCGGGCCCGGGCCCGGGCCCGGCGGCACGGTCGGCGCGCCGTCGCGCCGTCGCGCCGTCGCGCCGTCGCGCCGTCGCGCCGACCGGCCGCGCGGCCGTGTTCCCGCAGCCGGGCCACGGCCCGGCCGGCCGGTGCCCTGACGGCCCCTCAACAAAGATCATTGGTCCATTCCTCTGACGCGCCGCAGGCCGCGCCCCGCCCGTCCCTGACGTGGACTTCCGGGCCGCTGAGCCTCATTGACGGATCGTCCGGGAGCCGCTACCCCTGTACGGGTCCCTCGCGCACCATCCGTCACTGGAGGCTGCATTGCAGGCATCCGCCCTCGTACGACCGAGACGTGCTCGCAGGCGGGGGGCGGTGGTCGCGGCGCTGCTGCTGACGCTGGCCTCGGCCGCTCCGTCCGCCACCGCGGAGCAGACAGCGCCCTCCGACGAACTCCAACGTGCCTTCGCCGACGCGGCCGCCGAGTACCGGGTGCCGCAGAGCGTGCTGCTCGGTGTCTCGTACCTCCAGTCGCGCTGGGACGGACACGGCGGCGCCCCGAGCGTGACCGGCGGATACGGGCCGATGCACCTGACGGACGCCGCAACGGCCCTGGCGGAGGCTCCGCACCATTCGCACGGCGCGGAGGACGCCCGTGGCGACGCGGCCCGTGCGCCGCGGACGAGTGACGGGACACCCGTCCTGGAACGCGCCGCACTGCCGGCCCGCCTGAAGACGCTGGAGCGGGCCGCGGACCTCACCGGAATCCCGGCCGAGCAGCTGCGCACGAACACGGCGGCGAACATCCGGGGCGGAGCCGCGCTGCTCGCCGACGCCCAGCGGAAGCTCGGACGGGCGCCCGGTGGCTCCGCGGCGGACTGGTACGGGGCGGTCGCACGCTTCTCCGGTGCCGACGACACGGCCACCGCGACGACGTACGCCGACGACGTGTTCGACGTCATCCGCACCGGTCAGGACCGGACCACGGACAGCGGCCAGCGGGTGTCCCTGAGGGCCCAGGAGGGGCTGCGTCCCGACACCTCGGCCGTGGCCCGCCTCGGGCTGCGCACCGCGGACCGGGCGCTCACCGTGTGTCCGGTGACCGTGGCCTGCGAGTGGATCCCCGCGCCGTACGAGCCTTTCGGCGAGGGCGACTACGGCAACCACGACAAGGCGAACCGGCCCGCGTCGCAGTCGGTGGAGTACATCGTCGTCCACGACACCGAGGCGACCTGGGACACCACCCTCCAGCTGGTCCAGGACCCGGAGTACGTGTCGTGGCAGTACTCGCTGCGGTCCTCGGACGGTCATGTCGCCCAGCATCTGCGGCTGCAGGACGTCGGCTGGCACGCCGGCAACTGGTACGTCAACGCCAAGTCGATCGGACTGGAGCACGAGGGCTTCCTCGTCAGCCCGGACGCCTGGTACACGGAGGCGATGTACCGGAGCTCTGCGCGGTTGGTGCGGTATCTCGCCAAGCGGTACGACATCCCGCTGGACCGGCAGCACATCATCGGCCACGACAACGTGCCGGGCACGCTGCCGTCGACCATCGCCGGCATGCACACCGACCCGGGACCGTTCTGGGACTGGGCGCACTACTTCACCCTGCTGGGACGGCCCTTCGTGCCGACCGCGGGACCGGGCGCCTCGGCGGTGACCATCCGTCCCGACTACGACCGGCACCAGCCGGTGTACACGGGCTGCGAGAAGGCCGGCGACACGTGTGCACCGCACGGTTCGGGCGCGGTCCGGCTGCACACCGCACCGGACGCCTCGGCACCGCTGGTCAAGGACATCGGGCTGCGGCCGAACGGCGGCGACTCGACGACGGGTGTCAACGACACCGGCGCCCGGGCCACGACGGGGCAGCAGTACGCCGTGGCGGAGCGCCGCGGGGACTGGACGGCCATCTGGTACCTGGGCCAGAAGGCCTGGTTCCACAATCCGCGCACCGAGCCGACCGCGGTGGGCGCGCGGGCCGCGCTCGTCACCCCGCGCGAGGGCCTGGCTCAGATCCCGGTGTACGGGCGCGCCTATCCGGAGGCGTCGGCGTACCCGGCGGGAGTGCCGGTGCAGGCGGTGACGCCGCTGCCGTACAAGCTGCTCTCGGGACAGCGGTACGTGACGGGTGGCAGCACCCCGGGCGAGTACTACTGGGCGACGACGTTCGACGCGTCCAAGCACACGGTGGTGCGCGGCAAGGAGCGGTACTACGAGATCCAGTTCGGTCACCGGGTCGCCTTCGTGAAGGCCTCCGACGTGCGGGTCGTGCGCCGGTAGGGCCGGCGGCGCGCGACCGGTTCATCCGGACGGGTGATCATCGGGGCCGCGTGGTCCGGAAAGGCGACGGGTAGGGCTCGCCCGTACGCCGACCGGTCCGCGCGGCTCGCGCGCGGACGCACACCGAAAGGCCGGGCACGTATGGCACAGCCCTTCCGACTGCCGGACTTCTACGTCCCTCATCCGGCCCGACTCAACCCCCATGTCGACGCGGCGCGCCGGCACACCCGCGAGTGGGCGCGCCGCATGGGCATGCTGGAGGGGTCGGGGGTCTGGGAGCTCGAGGACCTCGAGGCGCACGACTACGCCCTGTTGTGCGCCTACACGCATCCGGACTGTTCGGCGGAGGCGCTCTCGCTGGTCACGGACTGGTACGTGTGGGTGTTCTTCTTCGACGACCACTTCCTGGAGGTCTACAAGCGCACGGGTGACACGGCGGGCGGCAAGGCCTATCTGGACCGGCTGCCCGCGTTCATGCCGTCGGACCCGGGGCAGGGCTTCCCGGAGCCCACCAACCAGGTCGAGGCGGGACTCGCCGACCTGTGGGCGCGGACGGTGCCGAGCATGTCCGCGGCCTGGCGGGCCCGGTTCGCCGAGGCGACGGAGCATCTGCTCAACGAGTCGCTGTGGGAGCTGCACAACATCAACCAGGGCCGGATCGCCAACCCGGTCGAGTACGTCGAGATGCGCCGCAAGGTCGGTGGTGCGCCGTGGTCGGCCGGGCTCGTCGAGTACGCGGCGGGCGCGGAGGTCCCCGAGCGGGTGGCCGGCTCCCGGCCTATGCAGGTGCTGCGGGACGCGTTCTCCGACGCGGTGCACCTGCGCAACGACCTGTTCTCGTACGAGCGCGAGGTCGGTGAGGAGGGCGAGAACAGCAATGGCGTCCTCGTGCTGGAGAAGTTCCTCGGCTGCTCCACCCAGGAGGCGGCGGACGCGGTCAACGACCTGCTGACCTCGCGGCTGCAGCAGTTCGAGAACACCGCGCTCACCGAGGTTCCGGCGCTCTGCGTGGAGAACGGGCTGGACCCGGCGGAGTGCGCGGCGGTCGCCGCGTACACGAAGGGCCTGCAGGACTGGCAGTCCGGCGGCCATGAATGGCATCTGCGGTCCAGCCGCTACATGAACAAGGGCGCGGTGACGGGGCCTTCGCTGTTCGACGGGGTGCTCGGGACGTCGGCCCTGGACGTCAGGACGCTGTTCGGCAGGCCGGCAGCGGCGCGGCTGCGCGGACTGACGCATGTGCCGCACCGGTCGACGGGGCCGTCGCTGCTGCCCGATTTCGACTGCCCGTTCCCGCTGACGCTCAGTCCGCACCACGAGGAGGCGCGCAGCAGGTCGGTCGCCTGGGCGAAGCGGATGGGGCTGCTCGGGGACATCTGGGACGAGGCGATGCTCACCGGCTTCGACTTCGCGCTCTGCTCGGCGGGGCTCGACCCGGACGCCACGCCCGAGGAGCTGGAGCTGAGCGCGGAGTGGCTGACGTGGGGCACGTACGGGGACGACTACTACCCGCTGGTGTTCGGCCGCACCGGCGACCTCCTCGGCGCGAAGGCCTGCACTGACCGGCTGACGGCCTGCATGCCGCTCGACGATCCGGAGTCGGGCGAGGTGGTCGCGGTGAGTCCCATGGAGCGCTCGCTCGCGGACCTGTGGGCGCGTACGGCCGGTCCGATGGGTCCCGAGGCACGGGCGGGGCTGCGGCGCGCGCTGGACGTGATGCTGGAGAGCTGGCTGTGGGAGCTCCACAACCAGGCGCAGCACCGGGTGCCCGACCCCGTGGACTACATGGAGATGCGGCGCCGCACCTTCGGTTGCGACCTCACGATGATGCTGTGCCGGCTGCGGCACGAGGGGGAGCTGCCTCCGGAGATCTACGGTTCGGGGACCATGCGGAGCCTGGAGAACTCCGCGTCGGACTACGCCTGTCTGATCAACGACCTCTTCTCGTACCAGAAGGAGATCGAGGTCGAGGGCGAGCTGCACAACGGTGTGCTGGTGGTGCAGAACTTCTTCGGCTGCGGATACCAGGCCGCCGTCGCGATCGTCGACGACCTGATGCGGTCTCGGCTGGGCCAGTTCCTCCATGTCAAGGAGCATGAACTCCCGCTGCTGCACGAGCAGTTCGCCCTGGACTCGCGGGGCAGGGCGGCACTCGACAGCTATGTGCGGGAACTGGAGGACTGGATCGCGGGCATCCTCAACTGGCATCGGGAGGTGCGCCGTTACGGCGCGGAGGACGTGCGGTCCGGCGCCGGCTCGGCGCTGCGCGTCGACGGGCCCCTGGCGCTGGGGATGTCGGCGGCGAGAGTCGTCGGTCTGCTCCGGCCGGGTGCGGCCACGGGCGCCGGGGAGCCGTGGCCGGGCGCCGGATCGGCGGCGGGAGCGGTCGTGGGATCCGGCTCCGGCACGAGGGCGGCGGGGGCCGTGCGGCTCTGACCGGACGTCCGGAGGTCACGTGCGCGCGGCTCCTTCGTGTGCGGAGCGGCCGGGTCGCTGGTCGGCCGGGCGGGACCGGGTCCCGGGTCCGTACGGCCCTCCGGGCGGTCGGGCCCCTCGCGGAGGAGAGGTCCCGGCCGGTCAACCGGGGCGCGAGGACCGGACCCGAGGACCGGGCGCGGGCCGCGGCGGGGGTACGAAGCCGGGCCCGGGAGGTTGACCTGCGGGTACACGGGCGGGCGGGGCGGCCCCGGCGGGGTTCGTCCTGCTCGCCCCGCTCTTCCGGCCCGCCGCCCGGCCGGGGGGTGCCGGCTCAGCCCTGCTGGAAGAGTTCCGCGGGCAGTGGCTTCAGCAGGGCGTACAGATCGTCGGTGATCGGCCGGTCCCAGCTGGCGATGGTGACGAGGACGTTGTCGCTGCGGTCGAACTGCACGCAGGAGATCCGGCCCTCGGAGAGCTTGATCCTGCGCACGATCAGCAGGTTGTCGCCCTGCATGACGGGGACGTCCTCGGCTCCGACGACCGTGACCTCCTCGTCGTTGTCCAGCGCCGCGAGCAGCTGGGCCACCTCGAAGGGGGCCTGGCCCTCGGCGACCTCGCGGGCGGGCGAGCCCTCCGGCAGATTGCCGATGATCATCGCGGGTCCCCGGCCGCCGAACAGGTCGTAGCGCAGGAAGACGCCCTGGCAGCTGCCGTCGGGCGCGGGCAGCAGCCCGGCGCCCAGATTGCCGGGCCAGTCCCCCGGGTCCATGGCCAGGACGTCGAAGTCCGGGCCCGCGGGGGTTGAGGCGCTGCGGCGGCGGAGGAAGGACATGCCGACATGGTACGTGCCCGGTGGCCGGTGCCGCCGACCGGGCGCAGGTGCCCGCGACACGCCGGAGCGGGCCGTCCGGCAGGTCGCGCCCGGGCCGGTGGCGTCAGCCCGTGCGCCGTGTCAGCTCCTGCAGGAGGGTGACGGCCTGGTCGGCCCGTTCGTGCGGAACGAACAGATGGTCGTGGTGGTGGCCTGCGACGACGTTGCAGCTGATGCCCGCGTCCGCCAGGGCGGTGGCGACCGCGGCGGTGAGCCCGACGGCGTCGAGCGCGGAGTGCACTCGCAAGGTGATCCAGCCGGCGACGTAGTCGTAGCCCAGTCCCGCGGCGTCGGCCTCCTCCCGGCGCAGGACGAGGGTCAGGCCCTCGTCCTCGGCGACGGTGACCACGGGTGCGAGGCCGGACGGCGGCGCCCCGGTGACGGTGGTGAAGACGTAGCGGCCGGGGTTGAGTTCGGGCCGCATGCCGGTCAGCAGCCGGCCGAGGTCGCGTTCTGGGGTCATGATCCGCAGCTTAGGCCGCGTGCGGAGTGGTCCCGCACTCGGCCGACACGACCTCTTGCCGCCACCACTGCAGGCGAGGATGCAAGGCGACTCTGGCGGGTCGCCCTTCGAATCGAAGGAGTGTGCCCGGAGTGGCGGCCCATCGCGCATCACGCACGGGCCGCCTTCCGGGCGTGCGGTCAGGTGAGGTCGAACTCCCCGTGCCGGGCGTTCATGACGAAGGCGCGCCACTCCGCCGGGCTGAAGATCAGTGACGGGCTCCCCGGACGGCCGCCGTTCCTCATCGCGATGAAGCCCTCGACGAAGGCGATCTCGACGTCGCCCGCCCCGTGGCTCCCCGACTGCCAGTCGGCCTGGCTGAGGTCGAGCTCCGGCTTGTCCCAACCCGAAAGCGGCTGCTCCGTGGTGATGGTCTCGGCCACGTCCCTACTCCTCCCGGTTCGTCGTCGGGGTCAGCGTAGCGATCGGGGCCGGTCGCGGACAGGCCGCCGCGGGAGGACTCGCCGCCGCCCGCCGGAAGGGCCGGCGGGGCCGCGCGCCGGGCCTCCTCGCCGCGCTCCGCGCCGGGCGCTCAGGTCGCCGGGGGCTCACTGCCGACCAGCCACATGGAGAAGAACTGCGACCCGCCGCCGTAGGCGTGGCCGAGTGCCTTCCGCGCCCCGTCGACCTGGTGCGCGCCGGCCAGTCCCCGCACCTGGAGGGCGGCCTCGGCGAAGCGGATCATCCCCGAGGCCCCGATGGGATTCGTGGAGAGGACCCCGCCGGACGGGTTCACGGGCAGGTCGCCGTCCAGTTCCGTGACACCGGACTCGGTGAGCTTCCAGCCCTCGCCCTCCGCGGCGAAGCCCAGGTTCTCCAGCCACATCGGCTCGTACCAGGAGAAGGGGACGTACATCTCGACGGCGTCGATCTCACGGCGCGGGTCCGCTATGCCGGCCCGGCGGTAGACGTCCGCGGCGCAGTCCTTGCCGGCCTGCGGCGACACGAAGTCCTTTCCGGCGAACAGCGTGGGTTCGCTGCGCATCGCGCCGCCGTGCACCCAGGCCGGGGGGTGCGGCGCGCGGGAGGCTCCGGCGCGGTCGGTGAGGACCATCGCGCAGGCGCCGTCCGAGGACGGGCAGGTCTCCGAGTAACGGATCGGATCCCACAGCATCGGTGACGACTGCACCTTCTCCAGGGTGATGTCGTGCTCGTGGAGATGCGCGTACGGGTTCTTCAGCGCGTTGCGGCGGTCCTTGTACGCGACGAGGGAGCCGACGGTGTCGGGGGCGCCGCTGCGGCGCATGTAGGCGCGCACGTGCGGGGCGAAGAACCCGCCGGCGCCCGCGAGCAGCGGCTGCTGGAACGGGATGGGCAGCGAGAGTCCCCACATCGCGTTCGATTCGGACTGTTTTTCGAAGGCGAGGGTGAGGACGGTCCGGTGGACACGGGCCGCCACGAGGTTGGCGGCGACCAGGGCCGTCGAGCCGCCGACCGAGCCGGCCGTGTGCACGCGCAGCATCGGCTTGCCGACGGCGCCGAGGGCGTCGGCCAGGTACAGCTCCGGCATCATCACGCCCTCGAAGAAGTCGGGCGCCTTGCCGATGACGACGGCGTCGACGTCGGCCCAGCCGAGGCCGGCGTCGTCGAGGGCCCGCCGCGCTGCCTCACGGACGAGCCCCGCGATCGACACGTCGCGGCGGGCCGCGACGTGCTTGGTCTGGCCGACGCCGACGACGGCCACGGGCTCCCTAGCGGACATGTGGCTCTCCTTCGAGGACGGCGACCAGGTTCTGCTGCAGGCAGGGGCCGGAGGTGGCGTGGGCGAGGGCGCGGTGGGAGGCGCCGCGGTGGACGGCGGCGGCGGCCTCGCCGATGCGTACCAGGCCCGCGGCCATGACGGGATTGGCGGCGAGGGCGCCGCCCGAGGCGTTGACGCGCACGGAGTCGCCGAGACGCAGTGCCCTGCGGAGCACGACCTCCTGCGAGGTGAAGGGGGCGTGCAGTTCGGCCGTGTCCACGGGCCGCTCGAAGGCTCCGGCGCGTTCGGCGGCGAGCCGGGCCGAGGGGGAGTCGGTGAGATCGCGTACGCCGAGGGCGTGCGGTTCGATGCGGTGGTCCATGCCCCGGATCCAGGCGGGGCGCTCGCACAGTTCCCGGGCCCTGTCGCCGGCGGCGAGGACGACCGCCGCGGCGCCGTCGCCGACGGGCGGGCAGTCGCCGGTGCGCAGGGGCCGTACCACGTAGTCGCCCTGGGGGCGGGGCCCGCGGAGCTGGGCGTGGGGGTTGTCCTCGGCGTCGGTCCTGCTGCGCGCCGCGATCGCGGCCAGGGCCTGTTCGTCCGTCTCCCCCGCGTCGATGAGCGCCTGGGCCTGGAGGGCGGCCAGGGCGACCGAGTCGGGCCACAGGGGCGCGAGGTAGTAGGGGTCGAGCTGGCGGGTGAGCACGTCGCGGACGGAGCCGGGCGAGGACTTGCCGTAGGAGTAGACGAGGGCCGTGTCCGCCTCGCCGGTGAGGAGTTCGACCCATGCCTCGTACAGCGCCCAGGCGCCGTCCATCTCCACGTGCGACTCCGCGATGGGCGGCCAGGCGCCCACCCCGTCGAGGGCCATCGTGAAGGAGAACGCCCGGCCGGCGAGGTAGTCGGAGGAGCCGGAGCAGGTGAAGCCGATGTCGCCGGTGCGCAGCCCGGTCCGTCCGAGGACGTCGTGGAGCACGGGCATGAGCATCTCCACCTCGGAGAGCGCTTCGCTGCTGCGTACGTGGTCGGTCTGGGCGAAGGCGACGATCGCGACGTCTCGCATGGCTACAGCAGCTCCTTGTAGGTGTCGTAGTCCGCGTCGGGCTCGCCGCTGGGGCGGTAGTGGTCGGGGTGGCGCCCGCCCTCGGTCCACACCGGTTCGACGCGCAGGCCCATGCGCACCTGGTCGTACGGGATGCCCCCGATGCGGCCGTGGAGCGCCAGTCCGGCGCCGTCGAGGGCGATGTGCGCGTACACGTACGGCACTTCGATGTCGAGGTTCTTCGCCTTGATGTTGACGATGCAGAAGGTGGTGACGGTGCCGCGGGGACCGACCTCGACCTGTTCGGAGGTGGCGATGCCGCACGTCGGACAGGCGCCCCTGGGCGGTACGTACACCTTGCGGCACGAAGGGCAGCGCTCTCCGGTGGTCCGGCGCTCCGCGAGGGCGTCGATGAAGCGGGCCTGGGCACGGCCGGGCGTGTAGGTGTAGTCGAGCCGTGCGGGGGCCACGATTCCGGCGACGGGATCCTCGAACTCCCCGCTGTGCGAACGCGGTCCGGTCGCGATGCGCTCCTCGGTCCCGGGTGCCGCCGGGGCCGGGTCCCCCTCGTCGTGGTCCTCGTACGGCTCGAAGCAGGCGATGTCCGTGATGGCTCCGGCGCGTTCGGCTGCCCAGCGGACTCGGACGCGCATCCCTGTGCGCACCGCGTCGGGGCCGGGGGCGTCGAGGGCGTGGAGCAGGGGGGTGTCGGTGCCGTCGAGTCGTACCAGCACCCAGGCGAAGGGCGTGGCCAGCGGCTGGCCCCGGCGCGGTTCCGGGTTCCAGGCCCAGGTGGTGACGGTGCCGGCGGCGCCGACCTCGACGAGGTCGCGTATCTCCTCGGCGGTCTCGGGGTCGTACTCGACGGGAGGGACGAGGACCCGGCCGCCGGTGGTCCTGACGCCGAGCACGGTGCGTTCGCGCAGACCGGTGAGGAAGGCGGACTGGACGGGGCCGAGGGAGCGGGTGAAGGGGAACTCGACGACGAGCGGGGCGCGCAGCACTTCCGGTGCCGGGTTCACCTCGGATGCGGGGGTGGCGGACATGGGACTCCTTCTGCCGGTTGCGTACGGAGGGCCCTGCGGGTCCCCGGAGTGCCGTGGTGCTCCGGCCCGCGGCTTCGGCCCGGTGAGGCGCTCGGGCGGTGAGGCGGCGGAGCGGCGAGCCGGACGGTCGGGGCGGGTCCGGCGGCCGCACGGACGGGCGATCAGGCGGCCGGGTGGTCGGGTGGCGGTCGGACGGTCAGGCCCGGCGGTACACGGGGTCGCGCTTCTCCGCGAACGCGCGGGCGCCCTCCTTCGCGTCGGCGGTGTCGAAGATCGGCCAGCCGCGCTTCAGTTCGGCCGCGAGCCCTTCGGTCTCCGTCATCTCGGCCGTCTCGTAGACGGACGCCTTGACCGCCTCCACGGCGAGCGGCCCGCAGGCGTTGATCCTCTCCGCGATTTCGAGGGCCCGCTCCAGCGCCGTGCCGTCGGGTACGACGCTCCCGACGAGCCCGATGCGCTCCGCCTCGGCGGCCGTGTAGGGACGGCCGGTGAGCAGCATCTCGAGCGCGTGGGTGCGCGGGATCTGGCGCTGGAGCCGCACGGTCGAGCCGCCGATCGGGAACAGTCCCCTGCGGACCTCGAACAGCCCGAACACGGCGCTCTCCCCGGCGACCCGGATGTCCGTCCCCTGGAGGATCTCGGTGCCGCCGGCCACGCAGGGCCCCTCGACCGCGGCGACGACCGGCTTGCGGGGCCGGTGGTGGCGGAGCATCGCCTTCCAATGGAGGTCCGGATCGGCCTTGAGCCGGTCCCGGTACGCCTCCCCCTCCATGCCCTTCCCGGCGAGGGCCTTGAGGTCCATCCCGGCGCAGAACGAGCCGCCCGCGCCGGTCAGGACGACAGAGCGGACGCCGTCGTCCGCGTCGGCCTCCAGCCATGCGTCGTACAGCCCCACGAGCATCGGCAGCGACAGCGCGTTCCTGGCCTCCGGCCTGTTCAGCGTGAGCACCAGCGTCGCGCCCTCGCGCTGCACGGCGAGGTGTTCCGTACCCGTCATGACCGTCCTCCCGTCTCAAGACCTAGAACAGGTTGCAGGAGCCCGGGAAGCAGTTCAATAGTTTTCTGACAGTCAGTCAGATTTCTTCTGCGGTACCCCTTCCCAGTTGTGGGCGGCGGCGCTCTAATGACCGCTCCGAAGCGGATGCGCCGTACGGGCCGGGGTCAGGAGGAACGGTGGAGTACAACCTTGCCGACCTGTTCGAGTCGGTCGTCGACGTGGTGCCGGACCGCGAGGCGCTCCTCTACCTCGACCATCCCGGTACGGGCGCGGAGCGCAGGCTGACCTACGCCCAGCTCGACGCGGCGGCGAACCGGATCGCCCACCACCTCGCCGGAGCGGGACTGAAGCCCGGCGAACACCTCGGTCTGCACCTGTACAACGGCGTCGAGTACCTGCAGACGGTCCTGGGCTGCCTGAAGGCGCGCATCGTCCCCGTCAACGTGAACTACCGCTATGTGGAAGAGGAGCTGGTCTACCTCTACCGCGACGCGGACCTCGCGGCCCTGGTCTTCGACGCCGAGTTCACCGACCGGGTGGCGGCCGCGCTGCCGCGCACGGAGAAGCTGCGGCACCTCGTACGCGTCGGCGTCCCGGAGCGGGACGCGCCGGCCCTCGACTGCACGGCTTTCACGGACGCCGAAGCGACCGCCTCGCCGGAGCGCGGCTTCGGTGCGCGCTCGGCGGACGACCAGTTCATCATCTACACGGGCGGCACGACCGGGATGCCCAAGGGCGTGATGTGGCGCCAGGAGGACCTCTTCTTCGCCGGGCTCGGCGGCGGCGCGCCGACCGGTGAGCCGGTGCGGCGGCCCGAGGAACTGGCCGAGCGGGTCGCGGCGGGCGGCGACGGCATCACCTTCTTCCCCACTCCCCCGCTGATGCACGGCACGTCGACGCTCACCTCGTTCATCGGGTTCGGATTCGGCCAGCGGGTGGTGCTCCACCGCAAGTACGCTCCGGAGGAGGTACTGCGCACGATCGAGCGCGAGCGGGTGACGTCGGTGTCGCTGGTGGGCGACGCGATGCTGCGACCGCTCGTGGACGCGCTGAACGGCCCGCTCAAGGGCACGGACCTGTCGTCGCTGTTCAGTGTGTCGTCGTCCGGTGCCATCATGTCCGAGACCGTGCGCGAGCAGTTCAAGGCGCTGGCACCGCACGTGATGCTCCTGGACAACTTCGGCTCGTCGGAGTCCGGCTTCAACGGCACCGCCACGGACGACTCGGGCCCGGAGAAAGGGTTCCGGCTGCGGGTCAACCACCGTACGCAGGTGGTGGATCCGGTCACGTACGAGCCGGTCCCGGTGGGCGAGCCGGGCCGGATAGCCCAGCGCGGCCATGTGCCGCTCGGCTACTACAACGACCCGGGCAAGACCGCCGAGACGTTCTTCCGCAGGGGCGACGAGCGCTGGGTGCTGCTGGGCGACATGGCCACGGTGGACGAGGAGGGCGTGGTCACCGTGCTCGGACGCGGCTCCCAGTGCATCAACACCGGCGGGGAGAAGGTCTATCCGGAGGAGGTCGAGCAGGCGCTGAAGGCCCATCCGGACGTCTACGACGCGCTGGTGGCCGGCGTGCCCGACCCGAAGTGGGGCAACCACGTCGCCGCTGTCGTGCAGCTGCGCCGGGGAGCGCCCGCGCTGGACCTGGAGTCGGTGCAGGCGCACTGCCGCAGCCGGCTGGCGGGCTACAAGATTCCGCGGCAGCTGGTCCTCGCACCGGCCATCCAGCGCTCGCCGAGCGGCAAGGCGGACTACCGGTGGGCGCGTGCGGTCGCCGCGGCTGCCGGCGAGACGGGGACCGAGTGAGCCCGTCCGGACGCCACCGGGCGCCGGGCACGCCACGACACCCGCACGCCACGACACCCGCACGCCAGGACACCGGCACGCAGGGCGATGGTGAACCGCCCCGGGTCGCGGGCCGGCGCGCCCGTCGCGCGCGTCCCGGGCGCCGCATGCGTCACTCGCGTTGAGCACGGTCGTGCGGGCGTACGTATTCCCCGGCAGGGAGCAGCGAGCCACCTCCGGAGGACCCCCATGCCCGAAGCCGGCAGCAACGTCACCGAGCTCTTCCGCACGTCCACGGCGCACAGCCCGTCGTACGCGGCGCTGAGCCGGGCGAGCGGTGAGCGGCAGCCGATCACCGACTTCTGCATCCCCTGCAATCCGTACTTCCCGACACCCGAGATGTTCGACGAACTGGGCGACCGGCTGCGGGAGATCCTCACCTACTACCCCAGCAGCGCGGACGCCATCACAGCGGAGCTGTGCTCCGTGCTGGGCCTCAACCCGCAGACCGTGGCGATGGGCAACGGCTCCACCGAGCTGATCACCTGGATCGACCATCTGCTGGTGCGCGAGTCGCTGGCGGTGCCGGTCCCGACCTTCGGCCGCTGGACCGACCAGCCGATGGAGACGGGCAAGCGGGTGGACATGTTCCCGCTGCCCGAGTCGCAGGGATTCGCGCTCGATCCGGCGTCGTTCGTCGACTTCGTCCGCTCCCGGGGCTCCCGTACCGCCGTCATCTGCAATCCGAACAATCCGGACGGCGGGCTGCTGCCGCGGCACGGCGTCCTCGCGCTGCTCGACCAGCTCCAGGATCTGGACCTGGTCGTCGTGGACGAGTCGTTCCTGGAGTTCGCCGACGCCGAGGCGGACTCCAGTGTCGTCGGCGACGCGGTGCTGCGGCCCAACACCATCGTGCTGAGGAGCCTGGGCAAGAACTTCGGGCTGCACGGGGTGCGATTCGGCTATCTCGTCGCCAACCCGGGGCTCGCGGGCCGGGTGCGGGCCGCGCTGCCCAAGTGGAACCTCAACTCCTTCGCGGAGACCGTGGTGTTCATGCTGAAGGAGCACCGGCTGGAGTACGCGCACAGTCTGCGGCTGGTGCAGCGCGACCGCCAGGAGATGATCTGGCAGCTGAGTCGGCTGCCCGGGCTCACCGTGTACCCGTCGCAGGGCAACTTCGTGTACGTGCGGCTCCCGGAGGGGGCGGACGGCGCGCTGCTCCGGGACCGGCTGCTGGAGGAGCACGGGGTGCTGGTACGGGAGTGCGGCAACAAGATCGGCAGCTCCAGCAGGTATCTGCGGCTCGTGGTGCGGCCCCAGCCGGACGTCCAGCGGCTGGTGGCCGGGCTGGAGCGGACGCTGTACGGGATGCCCCACCCGTCCGGCCATACCGCGATGCCCGGCCAGGCCCTGGTACCCGCCGGCCGGCACCCCGGGCCCATGCCCATGCCCGCCGCCCAGCCCGCACCGGCCCACGCACTGCCGTACGCCTCCGGCACGGCGGCGGTCGACCGGCTGGTGCAGGGGGCCTGACTCGGGCCCGCAGGCCCGCCGCCGCACCGCACCCCGGCGCAACTCCGTTGCCGCGACGGCTCCCGCGGTGCTGGACTGGCCGGATGGATCAACACGAGGTACTGGCGCTGTACGACCGGCAGATGAGACGGGGCGCGGTGCCCGACGGGCCGGGGGCACGGGTCGAGCACGTGGGCGGGGTCGTCCGGCAGACCGCCGGGCAGCACGGCGGCTGGAACGGGGTCCTCTGGTCGGACCTCGACGAGGCCACGGTGGACGGGGCAGTCGCCGAGCAGGTGCGCCACTTCGCGGCCCTCGGGCGGGAGTTCGAGTGGAAGCTGTACGGGCACGACCGGCCGGCGGAGCTGGCGGACCGGCTGCCGGCCGCCGGATTCGTACGGGAGCCCACCGAGACGCTGATGGTCGCCGCGGTCGGCGCTCTCCGGGACCTCGTCGTGGAACTCCCCGCGGGTGTGGAGCTGCGCGAGGTGACCGACGCGGCCGGGGTGGAGCTCGCGGTGCGGGCGTCCGAGCGTGCGTTCGACACCGACGCCTCCTGGCTGCGGGAGCACCTGCTGACGCAGCTGTCGTCGCCGGAACGGACGGTGGTGGCCGTGGTGGCGACCGCCGACGGGGAGCCGGTGGGCTCCTCGCGGCTGGAGTCGGCCCCGGGCCGGGACTTCGCGGGCCTGTGGAGCGGGGGCACGGTGCCGGAGTGGCGCGGCCGCGGCCTGTACCGGGCCTCGGTGGCCTTCCGCGCGCGCCTGGCGGCCGAGCGGGGCCACCGCTTCCTCCAGGTGGACGCGCTGCCGTCGAGCCGGCCGATCCTCGAACGGCTCGGGTTCACCGCACTGACCACCACGACGCCGTTCCTGTACCGGCCGCCGGCGCCCCCCACGGACCGCTGACCCGCGGTGACGGGCCCCTCGTGGTCCGTCAGCCGGTGGAGAGACCCGCCGCCGCCCGGGCCAGCGCCTCCAGGACGGGGCTGAGCAGCGGATGGCCCTCGGCGCCGCGCCGCACCGCCGCAAAGACGCGCCGGGTGGCGGCGGGACCGGCGACGGGGAGGACCACGGTGTCCTTCAGCTCCATCCCGCGCAGGGCCGACCGGGGTACGAGGGCCACTCCCGCGCCGGCCCCCGCCAGGGCCACCACCGCCCTGAAGTCGTCGGAGGAATGGGCGAGACGCGGTTGGAATCCGGCGAGTTCGCAGGCCAGCAGCATGACGTCATGGCAGGGGTTGCCGGGGTACTGGCCGATCCAGTCGCTGTCGGCGAGGGCGGCGAGTTCCACCTGGCCGCTGTCGGCGAGCGGGTGGTCGCAGTGCAGCACCGCGTCGAAGGGCTCTGCGTAGAGCGGGACGCGGGCGAGGCGGCGGTCGTCCTCGCGCGGTGCGCCCCGGTACTCCACGGCCAGGGCCAGATCGGCGTCCCCGTCGAGGACCATCGGGAGGCTCTCGTCTCCCTCGGCGTCCCGTACGCGCACCCGGATTCCGGGGTGGTCCCGGGCGAGCCGCCCGATGGCCGGGGCGAGGACCTCGGCGATGCCGGTGGCGAAGGAGGCGACGGTGACCTCGCCGGCCGCGCCGCCCGCGTATGCGGCCAGCTCCGCCTCCGCCCGTTCCAGCTGGGAGAGCACGGCGTGGGCGTGGCCGAGGAGGATCTCGCCGGCCGCCGTCAGCCGTACGCCCCGGCCGCTGCGGACGAGCAGGGCGTGGCCGGTCTCCTGCTCCAGCGCCGCGAGCTGCTGGGAGACGGCCGACGGGGTCAGGTACAGCGCCGCGGCCGCGGCGGTCACCGTACGGTGGTCCGCCACGGCGCGCAGAATGCGGAGCCTGCGAGGGTCGATCACCCCGCCATTGTCGCCCGGGCGTCGACGAAGGCCGCCACCGCCCGCTCCACGTCCTCCGTGGAGTGCGCGGCGGAGAGCTGGACCCGGATGCGGGCCTGGCCCATCGGGACGACCGGGTACGAGAAGCCGATCACGTACACGCCCCGCTCCAGCAGCAGCTCGGCCATGCGGCCCGCCTCGGCCGCGTCGCCGATCATGACGGGGGCGATCGCGTGGTCGCCGGGGAGGATCTCGAAGCCCTCCTCGGTCATCCGGCGGCGGAAGAGCGCGGTGTTCGCGGTGAGCTTCTCGCGCAGGTCGCCGGCGGACTCCAGCAGATCGAGGACCTTGAGGGAGGCGGCTGCGATGACCGGGGCGAGGGAGTTGGAGAACAGGTACGGGCGGCTGCGCTGGCGCAGCAGCTCGACGATCTCGGCGCGGGCCGCGACGTAGCCGCCGGAGGCCCCGCCGAGGGCCTTGCCGAGGGTGCCGGTGATGATGTCGACGCGGTCCATCACGCCGTGCAGTTCCGGGGTGCCGCGGCCGCCGGGGCCGACGAAGCCGACGGCGTGCGAGTCGTCGACCATGACCATGGCGTCGTACCGGTCGGCCAGGTCGCAGATCTCCGTCAGCGGCGCGACGTAGCCGTCCATGGAGAACACGCCGTCGGTGACGATGAGCTTGCGGCGGGCGCCGCTGTCGCTCGCCTCCTTGAGGCGGGCCTCCAGCTCGGCCATGTCGCGGTTGGCGTAGCGGAAGCGGGCCGCCTTCGACAGGCGGATGCCGTCGATGATGCTGGCGTGGTTGAGGGCGTCGGAGATCACGGCGTCCTCGGGGCCGAGGAGGGTCTCGAAGACGCCGCCGTTGGCGTCGAAGCAGGAGGAGTAGAGGATCGTGTCCTCCTGGCCGAGGAACGCGGACAGGCGCCGCTCCAGCTCCTTGTGGACCTCCTGCGTGCCGCAGATGAAGCGGACCGAGGCCATGCCGTAGCCCCAGCGGTCGAGCGCTTCCTTGCCGGCGGCGACGACCTCCGGGTGGTCGGCGAGACCGAGGTAGTTGTTGGCGCAGAAGTTCAGCACCTCGCCGGGGGCGCCACCGGCGGTGACGGCCACCGAGGCCGACTGCGGGGTGCCGATGACCCGCTCCGGCTTGTGGAGGCCGGCGGCGCGGATCTCGTCGAGGGTGGCGCGGAGGTCGTCGCGCACGGAGGCGTACATGCGGGGTGCTCCCTTGGGGTGTTGCTGCGGGCGGATGGCGGGGGGGCGCTGCGGGGCCCGGCGCGTCGGCCGGGCCGGGGATCAGGCGGTCCAGTCCAGGATGATCTTGCCGCTGCGGGCGGTGGCGGCCTCGTCGAAGGCGGCGTCGAAGTCCTGGTAGGCGTAGCTGCCGGTGATCACGGGGCCGAGGTCGAGCCCGCCCTCCAGCAGGACGGTCATCGCGTACCAGGTCTCGAACATCTCGCGGCCGTAGATGCCCTTGATCGTGATCATCGAGGTGACGATCTTCGACCAGTCGACGGCGAACTCCTGCGCGGGCAGGCCCAGCATCGCGATCCGGCCGCCGTGCGTCATGTTGTCGATCATGTCGCGAACGGCCTCGGGACGGCCGGACATCTCCAGACCGATGTCGAAACCCTCCTTGAGCCCGAGCGTGCGCTGCGCCTGGGCGATGTCGGACTCGGCGACGTTGACGGCCAGGGTGGCGCCGACCTTGCGGGCCAGCTCCAGCCGGGGCTCGCTGACGTCGGTGACCACGACGTTGCGGGCGCCCGCGTGGCGGGCGACGGCCGCCGCCATGACGCCGATCGGGCCGGCGCCGGTGATCAGGACGTCCTCTCCGACGAGCGGGAAGGAGAGCGCGGTGTGCACCGCGTTGCCGAAGGGGTCGAAGATCGCGGCGACGTCGAGGTCGACCTGGGTCCGGTGCACCCAGACGTTCGACGCGGGCAGGGAGACGTACTCGGCGAACGCCCCGTCACGGCCGACACCGAGCCCGACCGTGCTGCGGCAGAGATGGCGGCGGCCGGCCAGGCAGTTGCGGCACTTCCCGCAGACCAGATGCCCCTCACCGCTCACCAGGTCGCCGACGGCCACGTCCTCGACGTCCGAGCCCACCGCGGCGACCTCGCCGACGAACTCGTGTCCCGCGACGAGCGGCGTGGAGATCGTCTGCTGCGCCCAGCCGTCCCAGGAGCGGATGTGGAGGTCGGTCCCGCAGATGCCGGTGCGCAGGACCTTGATCAGCACGTCGCCGGGGCCGTACTCGGGCTCGGGGACGTCCATGAGCCACAGCCCGGGCTCGGCGTGCTGCTTGACGAGTGCCTTCATGAGTGCGGCTCCAGGCATGGCGAGAGGGTTGACCAGGCATGACGACCCGGCCGGCGGTGACGCGCACCAATCTGCCGAGCCTCGGGCGTTCAGTCCATCGAGATCTTCTTAAGCGGGCCGACAGCAGAACTTCACGGCGGGCGTCCGTCCGCCTCCAGGAAGGCGGCGACGGTACGGCGGAAGGCGTCCGGGTCGTCCAGCCACGGATAGTGGCCGGCCCCGGCCAGCACGGCGGCCGTGCCGTGCGGGAAGAGCGCGGCGATCTCGCGCGCCCGGGCCGGGGTGGGGCCTCCGTCGTACTCGCCGGCGAGCACCAGGACGGGCGCCTCGAGCGCGGCGAGCGCCTTCCGTGTCGCGGCCGGGTCGAACGCGCCTTCGGCGTAGTAGGAACCCCGGGCCCGGGGATTCGTCTGGTGCGCGTCGTCCGCCGCGTGCTCCCGGGCGGCGGCGTCCCAGCGGCCGTACATGAACGGGACGATGTCCGGCCAGAGGTCGTCGAGCTCGGCCCCGCCGAGGAACGCCTCCCAGGCGGCGCTGCCCGCCTCGTACCAGGGCTCGCCCCGGCGCAGCGCGATCGCGCCGCGCCAGTCGTCCTCCGTGGCCTCGATGCCGAGGGCACGGGTGCCGGGGGTGACGAGGATCAGGGAGCGCACCCGGCCCGGGTGCGCCGCCGCGTACAGCAGGGCGAGGTTGCCGCCCGCCGAATGGGCGAGGAGATCGGCGCGGTCGAGTCCCAGCCGGTCGAGGAGCGCCTCGACGTCGCCGGCGAGCCGGTCGCAGCGGTACGTCGTGTCGTCGTCGGGGAGCGCGGAGTCGCCGGTGCCCCTCAGGTCGAGCCGGACGAGAGCGCGGTGCGCGGTGAGGCCGCCGAGATCGCCGAGGTACGCGGAGGCGCGCATGGGGCCGCCGGGCAGACACACCAGCGGTTCGCCCTCGCCCTCGGTGTGATGGGCGAGCACCGTACCGTCGTGCGCACGGAAGGTCGGCATACCGTGATCCTCTCCGGCCCGCGGCGATCCCGCCAACGGATCGGACGGTCGCGGGAGCGCAGCGCGACCGCGGCGGCGACCGGACGGTCCGATGCCTTGACGCCCGGCCGGGTGACTGGATTACTGATCACGGACAGCTCGACCGAATGATCGGTCGCCCGGTTTGCGAGTGACACGGGAGTCATCCGAATGACGGATCGGACGGAACCGAAGGAGTCGGCGGAGTCGGCGGACCTGCTGGACGCCGGAGAGCGCCTCGGCCGCGACGAGCTGAGGGCCCTGCAACTCGAGCGGCTGCTGACGACGCTGCGCCACGCGTACGACAACGTCGGCTTCTACCGGGAGTCTTTCGACAAGGCCGGACTGCGCCCCGAGGACTGCCGGTCCCTGGAGGACCTGGCCCGCTTCCCCTTCACCGCCAAGGCGGATCTGCGCGACAACTACCCGTTCGGGATGTTCGCCGTCGACCAGTCGCGGGTGCGCCGCATCCACGCCTCCAGCGGCACGACCGGCCGGCCCACGGTGGTCGGCTACACCGACCGGGACCTGGACACCTGGGCGGACGTGGTGGCCCGCTCCATCCGCGCGGCCGGCGGCAGGCCGGGGCACAAGGTCCATGTGGCGTACGGGTACGGGCTGTTCACCGGCGGTCTCGGCGCGCACTACGGCGCCGAGCGACTCGGCTGCACGGTCGTCCCGGCGTCCGGCGGGATGACGGCCCGGCAGGTGCAGCTGATCCAGGACTTCCGGCCCGAGATCATCATGGTGACGCCCTCGTACATGCTGACGCTGCTGGACGAGTTCGAGCGGCAGGGCGTCGATCCGCGGTCCACCTCGCTGAAGGTGGGGATATTCGGCGCGGAGCCCTGGACCGAGGAGATGCGGCGGGAGATCGAGGAGAGGTTCGCGATCGACGCGGTCGACATCTACGGGCTGTCCGAGGTGATGGGGCCGGGTGTGGCCCAGGAGTGCCTGGAGACCAAGGACGGTCTGCACATCTGGGAGGACCACTTCTACCCGGAGGTCGTGGACCCCTTTACCGGCGAGGTGCTGCCGGACGGCGAGGAGGGCGAGCTGGTCTTCACCTCGCTCACCAAGGAGGCCATGCCGGTGATCCGGTACCGGACACGGGACCTGACGCGGCTGCTGCCGGGGACGGCGCGGGTCTTCCGGCGCATGGAGAAGGTCACCGGGCGCAGCGACGACATGATCATCCTGCGGGGTGTGAACCTCTTCCCGACACAGATCGAGGAGATCGTGCTCCGCACGCCCGGGGTCGCCCCGCACTTCCAGCTCCGCCTGACACGGGAGGGCCGGATGGACGCGCTCACGGTCCGGGCCGAGGCGCGCGAGGGCGTGTCGCCGGAGCAGCGGCAGGCGGCGGCCCTGGGGATCGCGGCGGCGGTCAAGGACGGGATCGGGGTGTCCGTCACGGTGGAGGTGGTCGATCCGGAGACGCTGGAGCGGTCCGTCGGCAAGATCAAGCGCATCGTCGACCTGCGCTGAAGCCGGGGCCGCGGGGCGCCGCGGCGGGCGCGGCGCGGGAGCGGTCGCCGTTCACCCGTGCGCCGTGCACCCGAACGGTCGCCACGCTTTGCGGGGCGCCGCCACCGGACGGAGCATCGCTGCGGAAGCCTCGTGCCACAGGCCGCCCGGGCCTGTCCTTCCTGCGGAGGGATACACCGTGGACACATCCTCACTCGCCGGGATCGAGTCGGTCGTCAAGGGCGGCAGAGCGGTCGTGGCGGCCGACGACACCGCTGTCGTGGATGCGGTGAAGGAGACCGTGCGCAGCGGCCGCACGGCGACCTTCTATCTGACCCGGTCCCAGTTCGACGCGGTCAATGCGTGGTACTGGACCCCCAGCCGGATGAAGCAGCTCGGTCTGGAGCCCGTGTCCGACGAGGAGATGTCCCGGATCACGGCGGAACTCGGGGCCGAGGCGTGCGGTTCGGCCTACTCGAACCGGATCAAGTGCCCGTCGGGCCACGTCTACGGGGCGTTCGAATTCGTCAAGCAGGGGATCGAGGAACACGGCCTCGAAGCGACCCGGGCGGTGTTCGCGCTCAAGGACACCGCCGTGATCCGCGCCAACCCGCACCAGCAGGTGCAGTGCGTCGAGTGCCGCCGCCGGCTCGCCACCCCGCACTACTACGTCTACTGGGGCTACGGCTGCTGCGTGGATCTGGACGACACCTCGACCGCGGCGTTCGCGGCCCGGAGCCGCTGACCGGGGCCGGGGCGGCGCCGGTTGCCCGAGGGGAGGCCCCGGACCGGCGGAGCAGCCGTGGGGCCGGTCCTCCGGCAGCTCCGACGGGCCGGTTTCGGGCCCGGAGCGGTGACCGGCTAAGCTCGGCAGCCGCCTCCGGTACCGGGGGTGGAACTCGTCTGCGGAAAGGGCTGGTTGGCTGTGTGGCAGGAGGCGCCGATCTACGACCGGCTCGTCACCGAACGCGGTGACGTGCCCGCTCAGGTGCGCCGGGAGGCCGAGCAGACCCTGCGCGGCCTGGAGCAGGTGATCCGGCTGGGCGTCGCCCCGGCCGGCATGTACCCGCAGCAGGCCCAGCCGTTCCCGCCCGGGCCGTAGCACCCCGGACCCGCCGCCGTGGGGCCGGGGCCGGCCGGTGAGAGCGGCCCCTCGGCCCTCGCCGCGGGCGCCGGCCCTCAGGCGAACCGGTCGCGCAGTTCCCGCTTGAGGATCTTGCCGCTGGCGTTGCGCGGCAGTTCGTCGACGAACAGCACCCGCTTCGGCACCTTGAACCCCGGCAGGACCCGGCGGGCGTGGGCGACCAGTTCCTCCTGCGTCACGGCGTCCCGCGGCACCACGACGGCCGTGACCG
Source organism: Streptomyces wuyuanensis (assembly GCF_900103455.1). Taxonomy (GTDB): domain Bacteria; phylum Actinomycetota; class Actinomycetes; order Streptomycetales; family Streptomycetaceae; genus Streptomyces; species Streptomyces wuyuanensis. Next base: position 105,645 of record NZ_FNHI01000003.1, read on the forward strand.
CCTCGATCCAGCGCTCGTCGGGAAGACCCACGACGGCGGCCTCGGCGACCGAGGGATGTGTGTAGAGCACGTCCTCGACCTGACGGGACGCCACGAGCACCCCCCGGAGTTGATGACGTCCTTCACGCGGTCGACGATCGTGTAGTAGCCCTCCTGATCGCGGACCGCGAGATCGCCGGAGCGGAACCAGCCGTCCCTGAAGGCCTCGGCGGTCTCCTCCGGCTTGTCCCAGTAGCCTTCGCACAGCTGGGGCGAGCGGTAGACGATCTCGCCGGGCGTCCCGTCCGGCACGTCCGTGCCGTCCTCGTCGACGACCTTCGCCTCGACGAAGCGCACCGGCCTGCCGCAGGAGTCCATCCGCCCCTCGTGCTCCTTGGGCCCGAGCACGGTCGCGAGCGGCCCGATCTCGCTCTGACCGAAGCAGTTGTAGAAGGCGAGCCCCGGCAGCCTGCCGCGCAGTCCCTCCAGGACGGGCACGGGCATGATCGACGCCCCGTAGTACGCCTTCCGCAGGGTGCTCAGATCGCGGGTGGCGAATTCCGGGTGGTTCGAGAGGCCGATCCAGACGGTGGGCGGCGCGAACAGGCTGTCGGCCCGTCCCTGCTCCACCAGTTCGAAGATCCGTGCGGCATCCGGCGCGTCGAGGATGGTGTTCTCCGCGCCGACCGCCAGGTACGGGAGCAGGAACACGTGCATCTGGGCGGAGTGGTACAGCGGCAGCGAGTGGACCGGCTTGTCGTCCTCGTCCAGGTCCAGGGCGGTGATGGCGCTGACGTACTCGTGCACCAGGGCACGGTGCGTCATCATCGCGCCCTTCGGCAGCGCGGTGGTGCCCGAGGTGTAGAGCAGCTGTACGAGGTCGCCGGGGCTCCGGTCGGCTTCGAACTCCTGCGGGTCGGCGAGCGCGGCCGACAGCGAGTCGGCGGAATCGCGCAGGTCGCGTACGGCGAAGTCGCCGGGGACGCGGTCCCTGAGCGCCGGGTCGGCGAGGACGAGCGAACTGCCCGACTGGCGCAGGACGTAGACGAGGTCGTCGCCGGTCAGATTGTGGTTCACGGGCACGTGGACGAGGCCGGCGCGGGCGCAGGCCAGGAAGACGATGAGGTAGGCGTCGGAGTTGTGTCCGTAGGCGGCGACCCGGTCCCCGGGGCCGAGCCCGTGGCCGGCCAGAACGGCTGCCGCGGTGCTGACCGCCTGGTCGAGCTCCGCGTACGTCCGGCTCCGGTCGGCGTACCGGACGGCGGTCCGGTCGGGGGTGCGCAGGGCGCTGCCGCGCAGGATGCCGTCGACCGTGCTGCTGAGGAGGTGCTCCATGGCTGCCATGGCTGGATCCTGGGCGCCGATCCGGACCGGGTCAAGGACGCGGCCGGTCCGGTCCGCCCGGGTGCGGCCCGTCGCCCCACAGGCCGTCAGGGGCTGAAGGACAGCAGGACGAAGGCGGCGAACAGCACGAGGTGGACGAAGCCCTGGAGCAGGGTGGCCCGGCCGGGGACCACGGTCAGTGCGCTGACCACGGCGGTGAGCGTGAGCAGCACCATGTGGGTGGCGTCGATGCCCAGGATCAGCGCGCCGGGCAGCCAGATCGAGGCGAGCGCGATCGCCGGGACGGTCAGCCCGATGCTGGCGATGGCGGAGCCGTAGGCGAGGTTCAGGCTGGTCTGCATCCGGTCCCGGCGCGCGGCCCGTACGGCGGCGAGGGTCTCGGGCATCAGCACCATCAGGGCGATGACGACGCCGACGACGGAGTTGGGCAGTCCCGCCGACTCCACTCCGCCCTCGATGGTCGGCGAGACGAGTTTGGCGTCCCCGACGACGGCGACGAGCGCCACGAACAGCAGTGCGACGCTCCACCAGGTCTGGCGCGTCCCGGGCGGCGGGGCGTGCTCGTCGGGGTCGCTCATGTGCCCGTCGCGCTCGACGGGCAGGAAGTAGTCGCGGTGCCGGACGGTCTGCACGGCGATGAAGATGGCGTAGAGGCAGAGCGAGGCGATCGCGGCGAACGCCAGCTGCCCCGTGGTGAACTCACGGCCCGGGCGGCCGGTGGTGAAGGTCGGCAGCACCAGCGTCATGGTCGCGAGGGTGCACACCGTGGCCAGCGCACCGCCGGAGCCCTCGGCGTGGAAGACGGCGACCCGTTTGCGCAGGGCGGTGACGAGCAGGGACAGCCCGACGATCCCGTTGCAGGTGATCATCACGGCGGCGAAGACCGTGTCCCTGGCGTAGGTCGAGGCCTTCGCACCGCCGCCCGCCATGAGGGTGACGATGAGTCCGACCTCGATGACGGTGACGGCGACGGCGAGGACGATCGAGCCGAAGGGCTCGCCGACCCGGTGGGCGACGACCTCGGCGTGGTGCACCGCGGCCAGCACCGCGCCGACGAGGCACAGTCCCACCACGGTCACGGCGAAGCCCGGGAGGTGTCTGCCCCAGCCGACGACGAGCGCCAACGCGGCGGCGACCGGCACCCATGTGGTCCACTGCGCGCTCAGCGCCTTCGTGCCGGTCTTCATGCGCGCCAGGCTGCCAGGATGCCGGGCGGGTCGCGCGGGCTGGTGGGCCAACGGGACCACGCGGGTCCGGCCCGTGCGGGAGCACGGGCCGGACCCGCGCGCGTACGGGTACGGACCGGCAGCGGGCCGCGCCGTGCGGACCGCGACCGGACGGCGGCGACGGGCGCCCGTGCGGCATCACACCGGCCGGTCGTGTCCCTCCCAGTACGGTTCCCGCAGCCGGCGCTTGTAGAGCTTGCCGTTGGGGTCGCGGGGCATGGCGCCGATGAAGTCGACGCTCCTGGGCCGTTTGTAGCCCGCGAGGCGCTGCTCGCAGTGGGCGAGGATCGCGGCCGCGAGTTCGGGGCCGGGCGTGTGGCCTTCGGCGGGCTCGACCACGGCCCTGACCTCCTCGCCCCAGTCGGCGTGCGGGATGCCGAAGGCTGCCGCGTCGGCGACGGCGGGGTGGCCGAGGAGCACGGACTCGATCTCGGCGGGGTAGATGTTGACGCCGCCCGAGATGATCATGTCGATCTTGCGGTCACGCAGGAAGAGATAGCCGTCCTCGTCGAGGAGTCCGAGGTCGCCGACCGTGAAGAAGTCGCCGATGCGGTTCTTGCGGGTCTTGGCCTCGTCCTTGTGGTAGCTGAAGCCTCCGGTGGACATCTTCATGTAGACGGTCCCGAGTTCACCGGGCGGCAGCCGGTTGCCGTCGTCGTCGAAGACGGCGAGTTCGCTGATGGGCCAGGCCCGGCCGACCGTGCCGGGCTTCTTCAACCAGTCCTCGGCGGTGGCGAAGGCACCGCCGCCCTCGCTCGCCGCGTAGTACTCCTCGACGCAGTGCCCCCACCAGTCGATCATCGCCCGCTTCACGTGGTCGGGGCAGGGTGCGGCTCCGTGGATGGCGTGCCGCATGGAGCCGACGTCGTAGCGGCCGCGGACCTCCTCGGGCAGCGCGAGCAGCCGGTGGAACTGGGTCGGGACCATATGGGTGTGGGTGCACGCATGGGTGTCGATGAGCCGCAGCATCTCCTCGGGCGTCCACTTGTCCATCAGCACCAGCCGGTGGCCGATGTGCAGCGAGGCTCCGGCGAACTGGAGCACGGCGGTGTGGTAGAGCGGCGAGCAGACGAGGTGGACGTTGCCGTCGAAGGGCCTGATGCCGAAGATGCCCAGGAATCCGCCGAGATGGGTCTCCTCCGGCGGTCTGCCGGGAAGCGGGCGGCGGATGCCCCGGGGCCGGCCGGTGGTGCCGGACGTGTAGTTCATGACCCAGCCGAGGGTGCGGTCGGCGGGCGGTGCCGCCGGCTGTCCGTCGAGCAGTTCGGCATACGGGCGGAAGCCGTCCACGTCGCCGACGGAGTAGCGCCGGGCGCCGGGCAGGCCCGCCTCGTCCGCGGCGGCGGTCGCGGCGGCGGCGAATCGCTCGTGCGCGATGAGGACCTTGGCTCCCGAGTCCGCGACGATCCAGGCGATCTCCGGGCCGACGAGATGGTGGTTGACGGGGACGAGGTAGAAGCCGGCCTGGGAGGCGGCGAGGTACGCGGTGAAGAACTCGACGCCGTTCGGCAGTACGACGGCGAAGGCGTCGCCCCGCTCCATGCCCGCCGCACGCAGCCCGTGCACGAGCCGGTTGACGTCGGCGTGCAGGCGCCCCGCGGTCCACTCCTCGCCGTCGGGGGCGATCAGCACGGTCCGTTCCGGATCGGCGCCGGCCTGGGCCCAGAAGCCTCCCGGGGATTCCGTCCGCGGGGTTCCCGACGGCCGCTCGCTCATGATGCGCTCCTTCCGGCGATGCGCTGGATGCGGTCCACGGCGCGTTCGAAACCGCGGGTGAGCTCGTCGAACACCTGCTGGACGCTCCGCTCCGAGGTCATCCGGCCGACGATCTGGCCGACCGGAGTACCGAGCAGCGGTTCGGTCCCGTGCTTCTGGATGCGGGAGACGGCTTCGGCGACGAGGAGGCCCTGGAGGGGCATGGGCAGGGTGCCGGGTCCGTCGGGGTCGTCCCAGGCGTCGGTCCACTCGGTGCGCAACTGGCGGGCGGGTTTGCCGGTGAGCGCGCGGGAGCGGACGGTGTCCCCGGAGCCCGCGGCGAGCAGTTTCGCGGTGAGGGCGCGGGAGTGCAGGTCGGCCTCGGTGGTGGTGAGCCAGATCGAGCCGAGCCAGACGCCCTGGGCTCCCAGGGCCAGTCCGGCGGCGATCTGCTCGCCGCTGCCGATGCCGCCGGCGGCGAGGACGGGCAGCGGGCCGACGGCGTCGACGACCTCGGGGGTGAGCACCATCGAGGCGATCTCACCCGTGTGGCCGCCCGCCTCGTAGCCCTGGGCGACGACGATGTCGATGCCGGCCTCGGCATGGCGGCGGGCGTGTGCGGCACTGCCGGCGAGGGCGGCGACGAGCACCCCGTGATCGTGGGCGCGGCCGACGACGTCGGGGGGCGGCGAGCCGAGGGCGTTGGCGAGGAGCTTGATCGGATAGTCGAAGGCGACGTCGAGTTGGCTCCGGGCGACGTGTTCCATCCAGCCGGTGATCCGCCAGCCGGACGCCTCTCCCTCGGGTAGCGGGGGGACGCCGTGCTTGTCGAGGAGATCCTGGACGAAGCGGCGGTGCGCCTCGGGGATCATGGCCTCGACCTCGGCCTCGGTGACGCCCTCGACCTTTCGGGCCGGCATCACGACGTCGAGGCCGTACGGTCTGCCGCCGGTGTGCTCCTGCATCCAGTCGAGGTCCCGGGCGAGGTCGCCGGGTGCCGTGTAGCGGACCGCGCCGAGGACGCCGAAGCCGCCGGCCCGGCTGATCGCGGCGGCGACCGCGGGGAACGGGGTGAAGCCGAAGATGGCGTGCTCGACTCCCAGTCTCTTGCTCAGCTCCGTCTCCATGGGCGCAGGATGCCGCAGCGGAGCGACCGAGGGAAGAGATTTTCTGATGCCGTGTCAGATTCTTGCCCGGCCTTGACGCCCCCTCACCTCGGCAAGAAAGTTTCACGTGTTGCACGGTCGCCCGAAGGATCCTTTCAGGGAGGGTGAGGTATGACGGAGGCCTCTGCAGGCGGAGGGATCAGCCGCCGCCGGTTCGCCGGCGGGCTGCTGGCACTGGGAGGAGCTCCCCCCAGAGCTTCGCATGGGAGGTACCCCCAGGTGATCGGACCCGTCCCGGGAGCAGCAGCGGCGGTGCCGGCCGCAGGCGGAGGCGGCGGGCACCCGCGGACGACGCTGCGGCGCGGTACTCCGGCACGGGCCGGGCTCACCGCCGGGCATCTCGACCGGCTGGTCGCGGACGCCGAAGCCTTCCTCTCCCCCTCCCCCCGGCGCCCCTGGTACGCCGGGGCGGTCCTGCTCGCGGGCCGGGGCGGCACCGTCGCCCTGCACCACGCGATCGGCAGGGCCGTGCGCTACTCGGCCTACGACGAGAAGACCGACACCGGCGTGGAGTTGCCGCAGGAGCAGCAGATCCCCATGACCGAGGACACCGTGTTCGACCTGGCGTCGGTGTCAAAGCTGTTCACGTCGATCCTCGCCGTGCAGCAGATCGAACGGGGCACGCTGGAGCTGGAGCAGAAGGTCGCCGCGTACCTGCCGGAGTTCGGGGCGGCGGGCAAGCACGACGTGACCGTACGCCAACTGCTCACCCACACCTCGGGGTTCCGGTCGTGGATCCCCCTCTTCAAGGAGCCCACACGCGAGGGCCGGCTCCGGCTGCTGTGGAACGAGGCGCCCACCAGCCCGCCGGGCACCAAGTACCTCTACTCCGACCTCAATCTGATCACTCTCCAGCTGGTCCTGGAGCAGATCACCGGCCGGGGCCTGGACGACCTGCTGCGCGAGGACATCACGGCGCCGCTCGGCATGGACCGCACCCGGTTCAACCCGCCCGCCTCCTGGCGGCCGGGGATCGCGGCGACCGAGGACGCCCGGCTGCCGTGGTCGGGACTGGACCGCGGACTCGTGTGGGGCGAGGTGCACGACGAGAACGCCTACGCGTTCGGCGGGGTCGCGGGGCACGCCGGAGTGTTCTCCCGCGCCTGGGACCTGGCGGTGCTCGCCCGCACCCTGCTGAACGGAGGTGCGTACGGACGGGCCCGCATCCTCGCCCCCGAGTCCGTGGAGCTGCTGTTCACCGACTTCAACACCGCCTTCCCCGGCGACGAGCACGGACTGGGCTTCGAGCTGTACCAGCACTGGTACATGGGCGCGATGGCCACGCCCCGCACCGCCGGGCACACGGGCTTCACCGGCACCAGTCTCGTACTCGACCCGTCGACGGACTCCTTCCTGATCGTCCTCGGCAACTCCGTGCATCCGGTGCGCACCTGGCGCTCCGGCAGCGCACCGCGCGTCGCCGCCGCGAACAACCTCGCCCGCGCCGTACCCGTACGGCCCGTTCACGGCCGCACCGCCTGGTTCTCCGGGATGGCCTCGGCCGGCACGGCCACGCTGGCGCTGCCCGAGGTGACCCCGGCCACAAGGCGCGCCCTGCTGCACTGCTCCCTGTGGTGGGACACCGAACCCGGCGCCGACAAGGTGTTCCTGGAGGCGTCGGCCGACGGCGGGACGACCTGGCAGGCGGTGCCCTTCGAGACCCGGCGCCGCGGGGAGGGCGCGGTGCCGCGCCCCGAAGGCTGGGTGAGCGGCTGGTCGGGCCGGGCCTGGCACGGCGTCGAGTCCGATCTGTCGGCGTGGCGCGGGCGGCCGCTCAGGCTGCGCTGGCGGTACACGACGGACCAGCTGTACGTCGGGCGCGGCGCCTACGTGGACGGCCTGCGGGTCGACGACGGCGGCAGGACGCTCTTCGACGAGTCCCGGCCCGGCGACGCGGCGCGGATCGAGGCGGCCGGCTGGAGCCCGTCCGCAGACTGAGGCTCCCCCGGGGTCTGCCCCGGAGCGCCCCCGCGGAGCCGTGGCCGAAGTCGAAGTCCTGCCCCCGACGCGCCCCGGCGCGCCACGCGGCGGACCCCCGGGAGCCGTGGCCGAAGTCCTGCCCCCGACGCGCCCCGACGCGCCCGCGGCAGACCTCGGGAGGCTGCGGGCCGGCCCGGGCGCGGGGCGCGACCGGGCACGTCCCCCGGCCGCGGCGCCGGATCAGGCCCCCACGACCGTGAGCACGATCTTCCCGCGGGTGCGCCCGGTCTCGCCCAGCCGGTGGGCGTCGGCGGCGCGCTCCAGCGGCAGCACGGTCTCGACGACGGGTCGCAGCCTTCCCTCCGCCGCGAGGGAGGCGAGGGCGCGCATCCCGGTGGAGTCCGGCTCCACGAGCGTGAAACCGGTGCGGATGCCCCTCGGCGCGCTCCCGTCCGGGGCCGGCACCTCGTCCGGCGAGGGCAGCGTGAGGAGCGTGCCGCCGTCGCGGAGCACCCGCAGGGACCGGTGTCCGTAGTCCCCGCCGATCGAGTCGAGTACGACGTCGACGTCCTGGTTCCCGAGCACGTCCGTGAAGTCCTGCCGGGTGTAGTCGATGAGTTCGCCCGCGCCGAGCTCCCTCAGCAGCGCGTGCTTCTCCTCGCGGGCGGTGCCGATGACGTGGGCGCCGCGGGCCGCCGCGATCTGGACGGCCAGATGGCCGACGCCGCCCGCCGCCGCGTGGACGAGCACCCGCTGGCCGGCGGCGAGCCCCGCGGTCTCCACGAGGGACTGCCAGGCGGTGAGGCCGGCGAGCGGCAGGGCGGCCGCCTCCACGTGGCTCAGGGCCGCGGGCTTCGGGACGAAGTGCCGGGCCGGGCCGGTGACGTACTCGGCGTAGCCGCCGGCCTGGCGCGGGAACTCCGGCATGCCGAACACCTCGTCGCCCGGCCGGTGGAGGGTGACGCCCGGCCCGGCGGCCTCGACGACGCCGGAGACGTCGTATCCGAGCACCGGCGGCTCGCCGTGCATCCCGAAGCCTCCGGTGGCGCGCGTCTTCCAGTCGATGGGGTTCACTCCGGCCGCGTGCACCCGCACCAGGATCTCGGTGGGGCCGGGGGCGGGCCGGGCGAGGGTCACCTCGCGCAGCACCTCGGGGCCGCCCCAGGCGGCCGGGCTGATCGCGCGCATCGTGGTGCCGGCATCGGTGTCGTGCATGTGTGCTTCCTTTCCGTTCTCGGTACGCCTCCACGATCACGGCTCACGGGCCCGCCCAGAACTGGCCGGATGGCCATGATGTGACAGAATTTGGCCATGGGTGTTTCGGGACGTGCTTCGGATGGCGCCGGCGAGCAGCGGAACGCGAGCGGCGAGTGGGACGTGTACGACGGCTGCGTCGTACCGCCCGGGCCGGATCCCCACCGCGTGGTGGTTCTGGCCCTCGACGGGGTCATGACCTTCGAACTCGGCATCCCGGCACGGATCTTCGGCAGCGCCCGGTCCTCGGACGGGACGGCGCTGTACGAGGTGGTCGTCTGTACCCCGGACGGCGGGCCCGTCCGCACCGAGGCGGGCTTCTCCATCGAGGTGGCACACGGCCCGGAGGCGCTGGAGAGCGCCGACACCGTGATCGTCGCCCCGACCCACCGGCTGGGGGGCATCGCCGAGGAGGGCGTGCTGCCGGCGCCGCTGGCGCAGGCCCTCGCACGGATCCGGCCCGGCGCCCGCACGGTGTCGATCTGCACGGGCGCCTTCGTCCTGGCCGCGGCCGGACTGCTCGACGGCCGGCCCGCCACGACCCACTGGGCGGAGGCCGAGCACTTCCGCCGGCTGTTCCCGCGGGTGCGGTTCGACGCGGACGTCCTCTTCGTCGACGACGGCGACCTGCTGAGTTCGGCCGGTGCGGCGGCGGGCGTCGACGTGTGCCTGCACCTGGTGCGGCGTGACCACGGCAGCGCGCTCGCCAACCAGGTGGCACGCCGCTGCATCGTGCCGCCGTGGCGGGACGGCGGCCAGGCCCAGTACATCGAGCGGCCCGTGCCCGAGCCCACGACGGCCACGACCGCGCCCACCCGGGCCTGGGCGCTCGAACGGCTCGACCGGCCGCTGACGCTGGGCGAACTCGCCGCGCACGCGCGGATGAGCGTACGGACCTTCACCCGGCGGTTCCGCGACGAGGCGGGCGTCACCCCCGGTCAGTGGCTCACCGCACAGCGGGTCGAGGTGGCCAAGCAACTGCTGGAGACCAGCGACCTGTCGATCGACCTGGTGGCCGACCGGGCCGGATTCGGCAGCGCCAACTCGCTGCGGCAGCACATGCGCGAGCTCGTGGGCGTCTCCCCCGCCGCCTACCGGCGCACCTTCCACACCTCGGCCGCCCACACCTCGGCCACCCACACCTCGGCCGCCACCGCAGGCCGTGCCACGGCCGGAGTCTGAGCGAGGCGCGGTACACGGCGGGCGGACGTGCGGCAGGGCCCGGACCGGGCATTCCTCGGACGGGCCGGCGCGGACGGCAGACGGCAGACGGCGACAAGTGTGTGCCCTCCGCCGCGGGACGGGGACGGTCAGCGGCCCAGCGCCGCCATCGCCGCGTTGTGGCCCGGGATACCGCTCACGCCGCCGCCGCGCACCGCTCCCGCCCCGCACAGCAGCACATTGGCGTGGGCGGTCTCCACCCCCCAGCGACCGGTCGAGGCCTCCGCCCAGGGGAAGGCCAGGTCCCGGTGGAAGATGTGCCCGCCCGGCAGCCGGAGGTCGTGTTCCAGGTCCAGCGGGGTCTTCGCCTCGATGCAGGGACGGCCTGCTTCGTCCAGCGCGAGGCAGTCGCTGATCGGCTCGTCCAGATGCGCGTCGAGTTCGGCGAGCGTCGCCTTGAGCAGCGCGTCGCGGGTCGCGTCCGGCGCCTCGGTGAACAGCCGGGCCGGCGTGTGGAGCCCGAAGAGGGTCAGGGTCTGGTAGCCCTGGGCTGCCAGTTCGGGGCCCAGGATGGACGGGTCGGTCAACGAGTGGCAGTAGATCTCCGACGGCGGCGCCTCCGGCAGCCGTCCGGCCGCGGCCTGGGCGTACGCCGCCGCCAGCTGGCCGTAGCCCTCGGAGATGTGGAAGGTGCCGGAGAACGCCTGCCGCGGGTCGACGGAGCGGTCCCGCAGCCGGGGCAGCCGGCGCAGCAGCATGTTGACCTTGAGCTGGGCACCCTCGGCGGGGGGCGGGGCGGGCTCGCCGAGCAGGGCGGAGAGGGCCTGCGGTGAGGCGTTGACCAGCACATTGCGGGCGGCGACCGTGCCCTCGCCGTCGTCCGTGCGGAAGGCGACCTCGGCGGCCGTCCCGTCCGTCTCGATCCGGATCGCCTCGTGGCCGGTGACGATCTCCGCACCGGCGCTCCGTGCGGCCTCGGCGAGGGCGTCCGTGAGCGCGCCCATGCCCCCGACGGGCACGTCCCAGTCGCCGGTCCCGCCGCCGATGACGTGGTAGAGGAAACAGCGGTTCTGCACCAGCGACGGGTCGTGCGCGTCCGCGAACGTGCCGATGAGGCCGTCGGTCAGGACGACGCCGCGTACGAGGTCGTCGGCGAAGCTCTCCTCGATCGCGGCGCCGATGGGCTCCTCGAACAGCATCCGCCACGCCGTCTCGTCAGCGACCCTCTCCCGGAGGTCCTGCCGGGTCGGCAGCGGCTCCGTCAGCGTGGGGAAGACCCGCTCGGCAACCTGCCTGGTCCTGTCGTAGAACGCCTCCCACGCCGTGAACTCGCGGTCGGAGCCGGTGAGGGCCGCGAACGACTCGCGCGTACGGTCGCCGCCGACGAGCAGTCCGGTCGCCCGGCCGTCGCGGACGACCGGGGTGTACGAGGAGACGGTGCGCTTGCGTACGGAGAAGGACAGCCCCAGGTCGCGCACGATGCTGCCGGGCAGCAGGGAGACGAGGTACGAGTAGCGGGACAGCCGAGCGTCGACCCCGGCGAACGGGCGGGTGGAGACGGCCGCTCCCCCGGTGTTCCCGAGGCGTTCGAGCACCAGGACGGAACGCCCCGCTCGGGCCAGATAGGCGGCGGCGACCAGTCCGTTGTGTCCGCCGCCCACGATGACGGCGTCGTACACGGACCGGCTGAACGATTCGGAGGAGGCTGCTCGCATGCCTCTTGGTAACACGCGATGATCGCGCGGGCCAGAGAGCGGCCCCGTGTTTGCGGCTCCGGACCGCAGGCGCGGCTCCGGACACGGAGATGGGCCCCGGACACGGGCGCCTCGGCCGCGGGCGGCCCCGCACCCCGTCACACGCGTGCCGGGGGCAGACGGCATTCGGGCCCCGGAGGAGCCCGCCTGCGGCACGGGCGGGCTTCAGACTCCGGGTGTGGCCTCGATCGCCCCGGACTCGATCGCGGCCAGCAGGGTGCGGTGGTCCTCGACGGTCCGTTCCGCGTAGGCCAGGGCGAAGTCGCCCATGGCCCGGTCGAAGGTGTCGGACGCGCCCAGGTACGCGGCGATCGCGATGCGCTCCCCGGACCGGGCGTGGGCCCGGGCCAGCGCCCTGCCGCAGAGCGCGGCGTAGTCGCGCAGCAGCGTCGGCGACATCGAGGCGACGTCCGCCGACCCCTTCATGTCGCGCAGCTGGCGCCAGTAGAAGTGGCGGCCGCCCGGACCGCTGACCCAGCCCAGGAAGATGTCGCTCGCTGCCTGAAGCAGCCGCTGGCCGGCGACGACCCGCTGGCCCTGGTGCCGATAGGCGGACTTCGCCAGGTAGGGCTCCAGCACGGACCGCTGGGCCTCCTTGATCTGCAGGAACAGCGGGTCCTGCGTGTCGCGGCCCGTCATCAGCGCGACGAAGCAGCGCGTTCCGACACTGCCGACGCCGACGACCTTGCGGGCCGCCTCGACGAACCGGTACCGGTCAAGCAGAACCCTGCGGTCCTCCGGCAGAGTGCTGCGGTAGTCGCTGAGGATCTTCCGCACCGACGCGGCGTCCAGCCCCGCAACGGCCTCGAGCAGCGGGGGATCCTGCACGATCCTGCGCCGTCCCCCGACGACCTCGGTCAGCCTCTCCAGGGCCTGGAGACTCGTCCGGCGCCGCGCCTTGGCGAGCTGGGCCTCGACGCGAGCCCGCTCCAGGTCGCGCACGAGGGGCACCAGGTCCGCGGCGGCGATCCGCTCGTACCAGACGTCGAGCTCACCGAGCCCGGCGAGACGCCGCACGGACAGCCGGTACGACTCGGCCGCCGCCCGCGCTGCCAGGCGGGCCCTGGCGTCCGGCAGGCCGTTGTCCCTGGCGGCGACCGCGACGCTGGCGACGAGCCGTTTCACGTCCCATTCGAAGGGGCCGGGCAGGGTCTCGTCGAAGTCGTTGAGATCGAAGAGCAGGGTGCGTTCCGGCGAGGCGAAGACGCCGAAGTTGAGGAGGTGGGCGTCCCCGCAGAGCTGGACACGGAGTCCGGTGTTCCGCTGGACGGCGAGGTCGGCCGCCATGACGGCCGGGGCACCGCGCAGGTAGGTGAACGGGGAGACGGCCATCCGCCCGTACCGCACGGGCACCAGGTCCGGCTCACGGGTCCTCGCCTGGTCGGCCAGCACCGCGAGCGGATCCGGCCGGTCGGCGGCCGGTATCCAGCGCCCGTGTGAGGACCGCGGCACCTCCTTGCGCACGGCGCGGCCGCGCTCCCGCTCCTCGGCCAGGTCCGTCATGGTCACAGTGTGCGGTCGCGGCCGGTCCGACGCGACGCGGGGTGCCGACGCGGACGCCGCATCCCCGAGGATCGTGTGGCCGGCTCCCCGAGGGCCCGTCGGCCCGGACTCCGGTGAACCCGGGTGCCCGGCTCTGCCGGCCCGTCCGGCCCGGACCGGACGCCGGGGCCCCGTGGCCGGCACCCCCGGTGACCCGCGTGGGCCCGGATCAGCCTCCTCCGCCCTGGCGGCGGAGCGCCGCGACCCGGCGGTAGAGCTCGACCGCCTCCGCGCCGCGGCCCAGTTGCTCCAGGCAGTGGGCCTGGTCGTTGCGGCTGGCCAGGGCGTCCGGGTGATCGGCGCCGAGAACGCGTTCGCGGGACTCGGCGACCTGCTGGTAGACGGCGAGCGCCTCGCTCCAGCGGCCGAGCCAGCCCAGGCCGACCGCGACCTCCCGGCGGCTGACGAGCGTGTCCGGATGGTCGGCCCCCAGAACCTGCTCGCGGATGGCGCACACGTCACGGGCCTCGGCCATGGCCTCCTCCCAGCGGGCGAGCCGGCCCAGGTTCACTCCGAGCCCGTGGCGCGCGCGCAGGGTCTCCGGGTCGGCGGCGCCGTGCACCCGGGTGCGGTCCGCCACCAGCTCCCGGTACTGCTCCAGCGCCTCGGCGCTCCGCCCGAGCCGGCCGAGGCTGATCCCGATCTCGTAGCGTGCGGCGAGGGTGTCCGGGTGGTCGGGGCCGAGCGCCTGCGCACGGGCCGCCGCCACGTCCCGGTAGGTCTGCAGGGCTTCGGTCCAGCGCCCCAGCTGGCCGAGGGCGTAGGCGACCTCGTAACGGGTCACGAGCGTGTCCGGATGCCCGGCTCCCAGCACCCTGGTGCGCGCCTCGGCGACCTCTTCCGCCATGCGGTAGGAGTCCTCGAGCCTGCCGAGGCGGCTCAGGTTGAAGGCGAGGTTGTGGCGGCAGCGGAGGGTGTCTGGGTGGTCCGGCCCGACGGTCCGCTCCCGGGAGGCGAGCACCGACGTGTAGGCCTGGTGCGCCTCGAAGTGCCGGCCGAGCCGGCCGAGGACGTACGCCATCTCCTGACGGGCGGCCAGGGTCTCCGGGTGGTCCGGTCCCAGGGCGCGTTCACGGCCCTCGGCGACACGGCCGAACTCCCGGAGCGCGTCGGCCGCCCGCCCGGTCCTGCTCAGGGTGAAGCCGACCTCGTAGCGGCTGGCGAGGGTGTCAGGGTGGTCGGGGCCGAGGGCGTGCTCGCGCTCGGTGGCGACCGCGCGGTGCACCTCGCCCGCCTCCTCCCAGCGTCCGAGCCGGCCGAGGCTGAGACCGGCGTTGTGCCGGCTGGTCAGCACGGCCAGCAGTTCGGGCGACGGGGTCGGCCGCTCGGGCCGGGGCAGCCGCACGGGCGCGGGACCGCGCAGATCAACGGCGGTGGTCCAGTCGCCGGTCAGGCCCACCGTGAAGTCGGGCGGCAGGGTCCGCAGGGTGGAGACGGTGACCGCCTTGTGGCCGGTCGTCATGCCGCGGGTCCAGGACGGCAGCCCCGGTTCCCCTCCGCCCGGCGGATGCGGGGGCGGCGGCGCGGTACCGGCGACGGGCGTCGCCGTCGCGCGCCCGGCGCCGATCCTGCGGCGCAGGTCCTTGGCGTCGGAGGGCCGCTCCTCGGGGGTCTTGGCGAGCAGGTCGAGGACGATCTCCTCGATGAAGTCGGGGAGTTCCGGCCGGTGTCCGCGCAGCGGCCGGGGCGCCGTGTCCCGGTGGCCGACGAGGATGGACCAGGAGTCGCCCAGGTCGAAGGGCGGCGCGCCGGTGGCGATCTCGTACAGCACGCACCCCAGGGAGTAGAGATCGCTGCGGTGGTCGACATGGCCTCCGCCGATCTGCTCGGGGGACATGTAGTGGGGGGTGCCCATGGCGACACCCGTCCCGGTGAGCCGGGAGGTGAATCCGATGTCGTGGCCGAGCCGGGCGATGCCGAAGTCGCAGATCTTCACCGTGCCGTCGGTGAGCCGCATGATGTTGGCGGGCTTCAGGTCCCGGTGGACGATGTTCTGCTCGTGGGTGTAGGCGAGGGCGTCGGCGACCTGGTCCGCGATGTCGACGATGTCGGACACCGGCAGCGGATGCTGCTTGTTGTCCTCCATCAGCTGGCTCAGGTTGCGGCCCTCGAGCAGTTCCATGACCAGGTAAAGGACGCCCTCGTGCTCGCCGAAGTCGTGGACGACCGTCACCCCGCGGTGCTGGAGCGCGGCGGCGACCCGGGCCTCCCGGCGGAAGCGCTCCCGCAGTACCCGTATGAACGTCTGGTCGTGCTGCGGCCCGAGCGGTTTGAGGCATTTGACCGCGACCCGCCTGCCCAGTGACTCGTCGCGGGCCTGCCACACCTCGCCCATACCGCCCCGACCGATCAGTTCAAGCAGCCGGTACCGGCCTTGGATCAGCCTGGTGTCCGCCATCGCGTGCTGTCGCCCCCGTCGCTTCGCTACGCCCTCCCCGGCCCGTCCAGTATGGCCGCCTGTCTGCGCAGTTTGTACGGTGCGGGCCTGCTCGCGGGCCCGAGTCGCGCCATCGCCTTCAAGATGTGACCTGGCGGCAGCTGCCAGCGCAGGCGTGAGGGGACGCAGCGCAGGGCGGTCCCCGTGGCGGCGAGGCGCCGGGTGACGCGGGCCGGCGGCGGCGCGGGCCGGCCGTAGAGCTCGTGGGCGTACGGGGGCAGCGCGTCGTACGCGAGCGCCGCCACGCGCCGCCAGACCAGTTCACGCGCCGGGACGAGCACGGGGTGGACGGGCGGGCGGCGAAGGAAGTCGTCGACGACGCGCGCGTCCGCGCCGGCTTCCAGCTCGGGACGCACGGCGGCGAAGTAGCCGGCGAGGGCCGCTCTCGTGGCGGGGACGGCGGCCGGGTCGAGTCCGACGAGGCGGGCGCTTGTACGGTGCTCGTCGATGTACCGGTCGGCCTGGGCGTCGGTGAGGGGGAACCCGGAACGACGCAGAACCTCCAGATACGAGTCCACTTCGGCGCAGTGCACCCAGAGCAGCAGTGCGGGGTCGTCCACGCCGAGGAGGCGGTGGATCCTGCGGACGCGCGCACCGGCCCGTTCGGCGGCCTCGGCGGTGCCGTAGGAGATGGTGCCGACGAAGTTCGCCGTGCGGAGCAGCCGGCCCCAGGCGTCCTTGCGAAAGTCACTGTTGATCATGACTCCGCGGACGGCACGGGGATGCAGTGCCTGGAGGTAGAGCGCACGGACACCGGCGATCCACATCATGGGGTCGCCGTGCATCTGCCAGGTGACCGACGCGGGGCCGAACAGGCCCGGGTCCCGGTCGTCGGCTTCGTCACTCATATGTCGACTGTGCCCCGTGCCTCCGGCCGGCACGCACGCGCCCGCGCGACCGGGCACCGAGGCCTCGGCACGGGAACGGCTGGACACGGGCTTGGAGGCCGGTGCCGGTGCTCCAGCGGTGCTGAGAGCGCCCTAGGACACCCTTGGCGTTTCCGGCCCGCGCGCCGCACGCGTTCGAACAAGCCCAGCTCAGGGCGAGTTGGCGATCCGAGGGCCCAACCTCCGCCCTTGGCCGCCTGGCTGGGGGGACACAGGACGAGGCCCCGTCGTCGGCGGTCGTCGCAGAAAGAGAGCGCCTCATTCGGCTGGCGGCCGCTCCGCCGACGCTGCCCCGGCTGTTCCCCCGCTCGCCCCACGGGCACGGTGCGTCCGGCTCATGGACCCCCCTCACCAAGGGCCCGGTCCGTGGCCGCCCGCGCCTTGGGCGCGGCGCACCGGAAGATCGGTCGGCGGAGACGACGCCGACCACCCGGTCGTCCTCGTCGAGGACCGGGAGCCCGCTGATGTCGTGCTCGGCGAGCTGTTCGGCGACCTCCTGGAACGGGGTCGACGGCACGACCGAGACGACCGCCCCCACCTCACGCTTCCGACCTCGCTGTGCTTCATGTTCGCCACTCCTGTCGAGCCGGCGCCCACAGGGCCCGGACGACCGAGGGCCACAGCACCGGGTGGCCGCCGCGCCGTCCCCGCGTGCGCCCACGGCCGTTCAACCGCGGCGGTCCGGAGCTCACAGGGGCCGAACAGACCGCTCGGTGGGGCCCAGTGGTCCCCGCGGTCCGCTCGCGGGGGACGGCCGGCTTGCCGAGCGGGACCGTTCGGCCCTCGCCTCCGCCGTCGTGGTCGAAGGATCGTGGAGGTACGAGGAGGGCGTCCACGACAGGGCGAGGAGGACCGGTCATGTACTGGTACGGCCATGGCCCGGGAGGCTGGTTCATCGCACTCATGGCCGTCGGAGCGACGGCCTGGATCATTCTGCTGTTCGCGGTCTTCCTCCTGGCGCGCCGGACCGGCGCGGTCGGGACGCCGCCCGCAGGCGCCGAGCGGCCCCGGGCGGACGAGACGCGCTCTCCCACCAGGGCCGAGGAGATCCTTGCCGAGAGATTCGCCCACGGCGATATCGACGACGAGGAATACCGGAGGCGCGCGGAGACCCTCCGCCGTTTCGGCCGTCCCGCCCAGCAGGGCTGACCACGGCGGCCGTGGCTCCGGCCACGGCACGGTGGCGTGAGGTCCACGTCCCCGCGGCCGGTCCGCCGGACGGACGAGGCCCTTCAGCCCCGGCACTCAGGACCGACGGGGTCCTTCGGCCCCGGTGAACGGGCTCCCCGGCCCTGCCCTCCCGGTCGCCGTCGCGGCCATGCTGGGTCATAGCCGCCGGACCTGCCCAGAAGGAGGCACACGCACATGACTCGCCCTGTGACCGTCGGAGTGGACGGGTTCCCGGAGAGCCGGGCGGCCGCGGACTGGGCCGCGAGAGAGGCCCTGCTGCGGGAATCCCCCCTGCGCGTGGTGCACGCGGACGAGTGGCCGCGCATCCCCGCCATGCCTCCGGTCGACCGGGAGGAGCACCAGCGGGCCGCCGACACCGTACTCGAAGAGGCCTCGGGCGAACTGCGCAGGCGGTACCCGGAACTGGCGGTCTCCGCACGACGGGTGACCGGCCGTGCGGCCGCCGTCCTGGCCGTCGAGGCCGCCGACTCCCAGATGCTGGTCCTCGGGTCGCGCGGTCGGGGCGCCGTCGAGGGCTTCCTCGTCGGCTCGGTCGGCACGGCCACCGTCGGGCTCACGGACACACCGGTCGTGCTCGTACGTCCTCCGGGCGCTTCCCCGCCCGAGGCCCCACCGACCCGTGCGCCCGGGGACGCCGTGGTGGGCAGGGACGTCGTGGTGGGAGTGGACATCCACGAGAACGCCGACGCGGTGCTCGCCTTCGCCTTCGACGAGGCGGCGCGGCGGGGCTGCGGCGTGCGCGCCGTGCACGGGTGGTCGCTGCCGTTCGCGTTCAGCTACGCGCCCCGGCTCGATCCCGGTGTACGTCAAGAAGTGGCCGACGGCATCGCCGCTGCTCTCGGCGAGCGGCTGCGGCCGTGGCGGGGACTGTACCCCTCGGTCAAGGCGGAGGAGCGGGTGCCCGTCGGCGCGCCCGCCGAGCAGGTGCTGTACGAGGCCGCCGACGCGGAACTCGTCGTCGTCGGCCGCCGGATCCGGCGGGCTCCGGTCGGCGGGCACCTCGGGCACGTCGCCCACGCCGTGCTGCACCACGCCACCGCTCCGGTGGCCGTCATAGCCCACGACTGACCCACCGGCCCAGGAGCGCGACATGACCGCAGAGCCCCTCGACGCGACCGTCGTCACCACCCTCGTACGGGACGCCACGGCGGCCCCGTCCATGCACAACGCCCAGCCGTGGCGGTTCCGGTACCTCGCCGACCGCGGTGCGATCCGGCTCTTCGGGGATCCCGGGCGGGCCATGACGAGGGCCGACCCCGAGCAGCGCGCCCTGCATCTCGGCTGCGGCGCGGCACTGTTCAACCTGAGGGTCGCGGTCGCCCACGCGGGGAGGGAGCCGGACACCGCACTGCTCCCCGATCCGGCCGAGCCGTGGCTCCTGGCGGAGGTCGACACGGACCGTCCGGTACGGCCCGACGACGACCTGGCCGCCCTCCACCCCGCGATTCACCGGCGTCACACCAGTCGCTTCCCGTTCACCGACGAGGACGTCCCCAGCGGCATTCTGGACGGGCTGCGCGCCGCCGCACGGATGGAGGGTGCGCGGCTCCACATGCCCGGTGCCTGGCACGTACAGGAGGTGCTGGACCTGCTGCACGACGCCGAGAGCCGCGAGTCGCTCGACCCGGAGGCACGGGAGGAACTGCTGCGCTGGACCGGCGCACCGGGCGGCGCGACATCGTCCGGGGACGGTATCCCGGCACACGCCTTCGGACCCCGGCAGCACGATGTCACAGCCCCGGTACGGGACTTCGCCGCCGGACGGGCGGTGGCCGGCCGCGGCAGCGCCACGTTCGAGAAGCGGCCCCAACTCGCCCTGCTGGGAACCCCCCACGACAACGTCCTCGACTGGCTCACGGCCGGGCAGGCGCTGGAACGCGTCCTCCTCCAGGCCACCTCGGACGGTCTCGTCACGTCCCTGACGTCCCAGGCCCTGGAATGGCCGGAACTCCGCTGGGCACTGAGGGATCCCAGCTCTCCGATGGGGCATGTGCAGATGGTGATCCGCCTCGGGTACGGCCCCGAGGGCCCGGAGACCCCTCGCCGCCCGGTGGAGGACGTGCTGGAGTTCGCGTAGGACGTGCCGGAGTTCGTGCCGGAGACCGCAGGAGACCGTGCCTCAGTGCGCCGCGGCGACGATCCTGCGCCCGGTGAGGCGGGTGGGCGAGAGCACGATCCACAGGTCGCGCGGCCCTCCCGCCCAGGGTGTCGTCGGGGCCAGTTCCGCGAGGCGCCGGACCGCGTCCTCATCGGTGACGGCGCGCGCCGTTCCCACCGCCAGCACGCTCCACCCGCTGCTGAAGGCCTCGTCCACGCGGTCCACCTCGAAGGCGACCTCGCTGCCGGCGGCGAAGGCGGGCACCTTGCCGAGCGCGGTGCGGAAGGCGATGTCGGTCCCGTCGACGAGGTAGTTCACCGGCACGACGGCCGGTCCCTCGGGTGTCAGCACCCCGATCCGTCCGACTCCGTGCGCCGCCATCAGGGCCCGGCACTCCGTCTCGTCGAGTTCGGCCAGCCGGGCGGTTCGCAGGGCGACGCCCAGCCCCGGCGGCTCGTCCGCCGTCCCGCCGGACAGTTCGGCCACCGTCGTCTCCAGGGCGGCGGCGATCTGCTGCAACGTGGCCGCCTCCGGTGCGGCCGGCCACTCCTCCAGGTACTGGATGTAGGTGGTGGCCGCGCCGCTGCGCGCCGCCACGTCCTCCCGGGTGAGCCCGAGTTGCCGGCGACGGGCCGCCAGCCTGCGGCCGATGTCGCTGCCCGGTCGCCACGAGGTCCCGGTACCCGGTCCCTCGGGAGATCCGGCGCCCGGTCCGTTCGGGGTACCCGGTCCGTTCGGGGTACCCGGTGCGTCGGGGGATGCGCTCGGCATCGTCGTTCACCTCTCGTCACATCCGGTCGGCAGCGGAGACCCGTTCAGCGTGTCCGGCACCGCGTCCGGGCCGCTTGGGCCGGACGGCCCCGCGGTGGTCCCTCTGGGCCCACCCGGGACGCACGCACCGGGCGTACGGCGCCGGGCCGGGTCATGCGCTCAGTCGTGGGCCACGACGGCCACCGGAGATTCGCAGTGGTGGATCACCGCATGGGTCACGGGCCCGACGTGTGCACCGACGCGCGAGGTGCGGACCCGCCGGCCCACGACCACGAGAGCGGCACCCTCGGCTGCGTGCACCAACCGCTCGGATGCGCCGCCGACCGGCACGAGTTCGTCGACGCCGACCGAAGGGTACCGCTGCCGCCAGGGCGCGAGGACCTTCCCGAGCTCTGCGACCACATCCGGCCGCATCTCCCGCAGGGCCATTTCGAGTGCCAGCGCGTCCCGTCCGAAGGGCGGAAGCGACCAGCTGTGCACCGCGCCGAGGCGGCAACCGCGCAGGGCCGCCTCGCCGAACGCGAAGTCCAGGACCGGTTCGCATGCCTCGCGGACGTCCACACCGACGACCACCGGGCCGGAATCGTCGGCGGCCTCCCGGCTCCGACCGGAACGCGGCCGGTCCGCCGAGAGCGGCTCCGCGTACGCCTCGCCCTCCGGACGCGGCCGGCGGTCGGGCCGCACGAGGACGACCGGCCGGTCGGTCTCGATGATCGTCGCCATCGCCACGGACCCGAGGAGGAATCCCCTGACGCTCCCCAGGCCGCGGGAGCCGAGCACCACGAGCTCGGCCTCGGCCGCTTCGCGGGCCAGGACGGGCGGGGGCCTGCCGGACAGCCGGTCCACGCGGACCTCGAGTCCGGGGCACCCGGCGCGCAGGGCTTGCGCGGTGCCGGACAGCACGTCGTCGCCCGAGCCCCCCTCGTCCGCGCCGCCACGGGGCGGATCCGGCGAGTCCGCCACGAGTACGAGGCGCAGGGCGACCTTCCGCAGTACGGCTTCGCGGGCCGCCCACTCGGCCGCGGCGGCACTCTCGGCTGATCCGTCCACACCGACGGTCACATGCGGCATGACGACGACCTCCTGGGGAACGAACGGCGGGACCACGGGACCACGGGACCACGGGACCACGGGACCACGGGACCACGGGACCACGGGACCACGCGACCACGCGACCACGCGACCACGCGACCACGGGACCGGCGGTGGCGGTGACGGCGGGACTCGAGGGGCCCGCAGGGGGAGCGACGGGGACGGCGGGGCTCGGGTCGACGCGGCGGCGGGCGCCGACGGCCTGCCCGGACTTCAGCCTCCCCGCGCGGGAGCGGCGGAGGCAGAGTCCGAACGGCCCCCGGAAGGGCCGACCGGCCCACGGCGGGGGACGGTCGCCCCTACGAGCCGCCCCGGCGAAGGACGCAGAGTGGGGTGAGCACGCGGGGTGAGCGCGACCATCACGCCGGACTCGCGAGCCACGGGCGGTTTCAGCAGGGAGGCCCGTCATGCCGCATGATCTCTCCGAGCCCCAGCAGCAGGGAACGGCGCGGAACACCTTGTGGCGGCATCTGCTCCGCGCCGCCGGCCGGGACACGGGGCCGCTCGTCCGCCCGGCCGACCGCGTGCACAGCCGGCTGGTGACGGCATGCGCGCTCGCCGTGGTGGTGGCACTCGCGCTGGCCGTAGCAGCCGCCTGGGGGACGTGGAGCGCCGAGCACCGGCGCGCCCTGAACGACCAACGGCAGAGGCAGCAGGTCGTCGCCACGACCCTGGCGCCAGCGGAGGGGAGGGCGGGCGACAGCGGGTCCGGCTTCTCCAACGAGGCTCTCGCCGAAGCGACGTGGAAGGGCCCCGGGATACTCCGGCACAAGGGCCTCGTGGAGGTACCGGTCGGCACTCCGGCCGGAAGCCCGGTCCGGATCTGGGTCGACGAGGACGGAGGGGTCACGACGAGTCCCCGTACCGACTCGGATGTGATCATGGCATCGGCGCTCGCCGGCGTGTCGGTGTTCGCCGTCCTCTCGGCCGCGTCCCTGGGCCTCTTCCACCTCCGTGCGCGCCGGCTGGAGCGGCGGACACTGGAGACATGGGAAACGGAATGGGCCGTCGTCGAACCGCGGTGGTCCGGCCGCCCGGGAGCCTGACGAGCGGCGCGGCCCCTTCCGTCCCGGCCTGAGCCGCCGGGCGGGCAGCGGCTCCCGGCGCGAGCCGGCCCCCACGGGCCGCGACGGTGCCGGACCCCGAAGGCGGTCCCCGGCCGCGCCATCACCGGCCCGAACCGTGCCATCGCCGGTGGAGCGTCGCCCCTGGGGCGGGGAGGGAGTCATGGACGAGGCAGCCGTGAACGACGAAGCCGAGGCAGCCGTGAACAACGAATCCATGGACGAGGGAGCCGCGGACGAGACGGCCATGGGGGGCCCTGCCATCGACGGCGTCACCGCGGAACGCGAGGTGATCGTCGGTCTGGACCCTCGGTACCCATCGCGTGCGGCGGTCTCGTGGGCGGCCGAGGAGGCCCGGCTCAGGCGCCTGCCCCTGAGACTGGTGGTTGCCGTGCCGTGGCTCGGGGGCACCCGGCACCGCGACGACGAACCGCAGCGCCCGTCATTGCGCGCGCAGGCCACGCAGGTGCTGGAGTCGGCCGCTGGATGGGCCGGGGGCGACAACCCGCCGCCGGAACTGATCATGGAGGTGTACGACGGAAGCCCCGTCGCCGGTCTGACCGCCGGTTCCCGGCACGCGCAGTCGGTCGTGGTCGGCTCACACGGCCTCAACCGCCTCAAGGAGCTGCTCAGCGCCGGTTCGGTCGTCGCGCCCCTCACCGCCCGGGCCCGCTGCCCGGTCGTCGTGGTGCGCGAACCGCTGTCCGCGCGTGCCGGCCCGCCGCACCTGGTCGTGGGTGTCGACGCGGACTCCCCCTCCA
Source organism: Streptomyces wuyuanensis (assembly GCF_900103455.1). Taxonomy (GTDB): domain Bacteria; phylum Actinomycetota; class Actinomycetes; order Streptomycetales; family Streptomycetaceae; genus Streptomyces; species Streptomyces wuyuanensis. Next base: position 128,987 of record NZ_FNHI01000003.1, read on the forward strand.
CCGCCGCCATCGGGTTCGCCTTTGCCGAGGCGGCCGTGCGTGGCGTCGCGCTGAGCGCGGTCTCCGTGAGGGAGCCGCCCTTACTGCCGTTCACGCACCGGGAGCGCGCGAGGGAGCGGCAGCGCGGGCTGCTCGCGGAGGCCGTCGCCGGCTGGTCGGGCAGGCACCCCGGCGTGGCAGTGGCCCAAGAGGTGCTCGTCGGCGACCCGGTGGAGGAACTTGTGGGGGCTTCCTCGACGGCGCTCGCGGTCGTCGTCGGCCGGTCGCACCGCCATCTCGGCACCGGCATCGGACTGGGCCGGGTGGTGCACGGGTTGCTGCACCGTGCGAGCTGCCCGGTCATCGTCGTTCCCCCGCCGTGAGGCCGTCGCGCGGTCACCGCGGGGCGGCCGGGAACGGCCCTGCGGTCCACCGCCGAAGAGCACCCCGACGGTGGGCACCGATGTTCCCTCCCCCCGGCCGGTGCCGCCGCGGCGGGCGGGACGCGCTGGCGCGGCATGGTGCCCGGGGCGATTCTGGAGGGGGTGCACTCCTCCCCGTGCCTCTCGTGCGCCCCGTCGCTCCTCGGAGTCCGACGACAGTGAGGAGGCGGGCCGTCGATGGTGGACAAGAGGGCCGAGCGCATCGCGCGGCTGATCGAACCACTGCGGGTGAAGCCGGGTTCGCGGGTGAACCTGCGCAAGGACTTCGACCCCCGTTACCAGGCCGGCCTCAAGAAGGAGACCGGCGTCGAGCTGCTGAGGGCGGGTGTCTCGCTGCTCGCCGAGTACCAGGACCGGCTGGCGGCCCAGGACACGTTCGGTGTGCTGCTCTGCCTCCAGGCGCTGGACGCCGGGGGCAAGGACGGCACGATCCGGCACGTGATGAGCGGGGTGAACCCGCAGGGCGTGAAGGTCAGCAGCTTCAAGGTGCCGTCCGCCGAGGAGCTCGACCACGACTACCTGTGGCGCTATGCGCGCAGGCTGCCCGCTCGCGGCGACATCGCCATCTTCAACCGCTCGCACTACGAGGAGGTCCTGGTCGTACGGGTGCATCCGGAGAACCTGGACCGGCAGCGGCTGCCGCGGGACGCACGGGGCCCGGAGATCTGGGACCGCCGGTACCGGGAGATCAACGGCTGGGAGCGGTATCTGACGGACAACGGGTTCAAGGTGGTGAAGGTCTTCCTGAACCTGTCCAAGGAGGAGCAGCGGGTCCGTTTCCTGAAGCGGATCGATCTGCCGGAGAAGAACTGGAAGTTCTCCGCCTCGGACGCCCTGGAGCGCCGGCGGTGGGACGACTACCAGCGGGCGTTCTCCGAGATGCTGTCGGCGACCAGCACCGAGTGGGCACCGTGGTACGTCGTGCCCGCGGACCGGAAGTGGTTCGCGCGCATCTGCACCGCGGCGGTGCTCGCCCACACGCTGATGGACATCGATCCCCGGTACCCGGTCGTCGGCAAGGCGGCCCGGCTGGACCTCCGCGCGGCCCGGCGCGAACTGGAGGCCGAGGCTCCCGAAGGCGCCCCCGCCGATCCCTATGCGGCAGCGCACCCCGGGGCCCGTGGCCGCGGCGGGCGGAGCCGAGGCGACCGTGGTGCCGGGGCGAAGGACTCGCCGGCCGGGGCGCCTCCGGCGAAACGGCGCAAGCGGACCTGAGGGTGTCCCGTGGACACCACCGGGCGGGTCTGGCGGGGCGCCCGGGGCCGGGCGGATCGGTCCGGACCGGAGGCCGAAGATGACAACGCAGCCGAACCGGCCGGCGGGGGATCCCGGGACGCCCGTCCCCTGGTACGCCCGCTCCCCGCACGACGGCGCGTCCGCACTCGGCGTGGAGCCGGCGGCAGGCCTCTCCTCGGCCCGGGCGGGCGCACTGACGAGCACGTTCGACGGCAGGCGGATGAACCGGGTGGCGCCGGCGCAGCTCGCCCTCGTGGTGCTGGTGACCCAGACGGACGGTTTCCGCGGCATCCTCGGCACCACCGAGTTCGATCCGCGCCAGTTCGGTCGGGCGCCGCTGTCCGCCGTCGCGCTCCTGCTCCTGTGGGAGCTCGGCAAGTTCCCGGCCCGCAGCTCACGGCCGGGGGCGAGGGCCGTGCCCGAGCCGGGGCCGGTATCGGCGCCCGGGCCGCTTCCGGCGCCGGGGCCCGGGTCCGCGTCGGGTCCAGGGGCGAAGCGCGGGGCGGGGACCGGGGCGAAGAGGGAACGCGAGAAGCGGATCGATGACTGACCGGACCCCGGTACCGGGGGGCGGCCTCCACCGGGCCGTTCCCGGCCTCGCGGTGCTCGGTGCGTACCGGCGGGACTGGCTGCGCGGTGACCTGCCGGCCGGTTTCGCCGTCGCCGCCTACCTCGTGCCGCAGGTCATGGCGTACGCGACGGTCGCCGGACTGCCGCCGGTGGTGGGCCTGTGGGCGATCCTGCCTGGCCTCGCCATGTATGCGCTGCTTGGCACGTCACGGCTGCTGTCGGTCGGTCCCGAGTCGACGACCGCGCTGATGACCGCGGCCGTCGTCGCGCCTCTCGCCGGGGGCGACCCCGTGCGCTACGCCGTCCTGGCCTCCGCTCTGGCCGTCGCCGTCGGCCTCATGTGCCTCGTGGCGTGGGCGGCCCGGCTCGGGTTCGTCGCCGATCTGCTGTCGCGGCCCGTGCTGGTGGGTTATCTCACCGGCGTGGCGCTGATCATGATGGTCGATCAGCTGACCGAACTGACGGGCGTACCGACGGAGGGTTCGGGCTTCCTCCCTCAGCTCGCGTCCTTCCTGTCGCATCTGTCGGAGGCGCATGCGGGAACGGTCGTCCTCAGCGCCCTGTCCCTGGTCCTGCTCTTCGGGGCGCTGGGTCTCCCCCGCGCGTTTCCCGGTCCGCTGCTGGTGGTGGCGCTCGGGACGGCCGCCGTGGCGGTGTTCGATCTCCAGGCCCGCGGCATCGCGGTGGTGGGAGAGGTCCCGGCCGGTCTGCCCGGCTTCGCCCTGCCGGACCTCGCCGAAATCCCCGGGCTGCTGCTGCCGGCCGTCGGGGTTCTGCTGGTCGGTTACACCGACTTCATTCTCACGGCGCGCGCCTTCGTCGCGGAGGACGGCGGACCGCGGCTGGACCCCAACCGGGAGCTGCTGGCCCTGGGCGCGGCGAACCTCGGCGCAGGTGTGCTGCGGGGCTTCCCGGTGAGCAGCAGCGCGAGTCGGACGGCGCTCGCCCGGTCGGCGGGCGCGCACACGCAGGTCTACGGGCTCGTCGCCGGCGCCCTCGTGGTCGCGGTGCTGCTGTTCCTCGGTCCGCTGCTGCGCAGCACACCGACGGCCGTGCTGGGGGCACTGGTCGTCTACGCGGCGGTACGGATGATCGACCTGGCCGGGTACCGGCGTCTGGCGTCCTTCCGCCGCCGGGAGCTGCTGCTCGCCCTCGGCTGCCTGTTCGGGGTGCTCGTCGTGGACATCCTGTACGGAGTGTTGCTGGCCGTGGCCCTGTCGGTGGCAGAGCTGCTGACCCGGGTCGCGCGCCCGCACGACGCCGTCCAGGGCCTGGTACCGGGCATGGCGGGGATGCACGACGTGGACGACTACCCCGAGGCGCGGGTCGTCCCCGGGCTGCTGGTCTACCGCTACGACTCACCCCTGTTCTTCGCCAACGCGGAGGACTTCCGCCGCCGCGTCCTGGCGGCCGTGGACGAACAGGAGAGCCCGGTGCGGTGGTTCGTGCTGAACACCGAGGCGAACGTGGAGGTCGACATCACCGCGCTCGACTCCGTCGACGCCGTGCGCGAGGAACTGACCGGTCGCGGCATCGTCTTCGCCCTGGCACGCGTCAAGCAGGACCTGCGCGCGGAACTGGACGCCTACGGCCTGACCGCGTCGGTCGGCGAGGACCGGATCTTCCCCACGCTGCCGACCGCCGTGGAGGCGTACCGGTCCTGGGCGCGTGACCAGGGGAAGTCGGAGCGGTAGACGGGGGCGGGAGGCGGCACACGGCGTGGCGCAGGCACTGCCACTCTCAGCAAAGCGGCGAAACCCGCTGCAAATAGCCGATTGCCCCCTCGGGGCCGTCGATCATGTTGCGCATGTCAGCTTCCAGTTCCGCCTCCGGCACCCGACCGTCGTCACGGGCGGACCGGCGTCACCGCTCGCCGTTCCCTCTCGCCGTGTTCGCATCGCTGCTGCGGCATCGGGACCTGATCCGGAGAACACGACGGCCCAAAGGGCCGCTCCGGCGCACCGGCCGTGCGGGGGAGCCTGCCGGGCGTCCGGCCGGCGGCAGCTACCCGGCCGTGTCCCGGACGGTCGTCGCGGGCGTGCTGCTCGTCGCCGGCTTCGCCGTCGCCTCGTGCGGCGGCGACGGTGCCAAGGCCGACGCGAGCGGCAAGGTCACGATCCTCTACGAGGACGGCGCGATCAAGGCGAAGGACCGGCACGCCGTGACGGTGGTCCGGGAGTCCCGCGTGCTCGAGGAGGTCGCCGACTGGGTCGGCGAGTCGCTCGCCCTCCCCCACGACATGGTCGTGAAAGTCACCGACAGGGTCCCGCCGGGGGTCACGGACGCGGTCACCCAGCCCGACGGCAGGACCGTCTACGTACCGCCCGCCTTTCTGACCCGGATCGAAGGGGTTCTCGCCAAGGTGGTGAAGACGGTCGAGCGCCCCGCCGTGATCCCCGGCACCGAATGGAACGCCGACGACCTGACCGCACTGTCGACCCAGTTCGTCTTCGGCCACGAGATGGGCCACGCCCTGCAGCGTCAGCTGCTGCTCGCGAACCTCGGCCTCGAGGAGGACGCCGCCGACGGCTTCGCGTCCTTCTACACCGTCAACGAGGTCGGTCCGGGCCCGTCGTTGGCCACCGCGGTTCTTTTCGACGAACTCGCCCGCGAGGAAGGAGAACTGACGCTGGAGGGGCTCTCGAGCGATCACCCCGTCACCCAGCAGCGCGTCTTCAACTTCCTCTGCCACCTCGAGGGGAGCGACCCGAAGAAGTTCGACGCACCCCTGGTCGGCGCGGGATACCTCCCGAAGTCCCGCGCCCCGCTGTGCCCCCAGGCGTGGGCGATGCTGGACCACGGCTGGTGGACCCAGCTCGAACCGCATTTCAGCAAGGCGTACAGGGAAGAGGGAGACCGTGCGCAGCAGAGGTCACGCGACCGGCTGATCGCGGAGACGGAGGCGCTCGGGAAGAAGCTCGACGAGATCCGCAGGGGGCAGTGAGCGCCGGGGCCATCGGCTCCCGTCACCGCCGGGCACCGACTCGCGGCGACCACGACGACCGCCGCCACGGGTGGCCCCGGAGACGGCGGTCGGCCCTTCGGACCGGCCGCCGCCTCCGCTGCGGGGTGTCAGCGCCGCACGCGCGGCATGCCGAGTCCGATCCAGGAGATGATCTCGCGCTGGATCTCGTTGTTGCCGCCGCCGAAGGTGAAGATCACGGCGGACCGGTAGCCGCGCTCCAGCTCGCCGTGGAGGACTGCCCCGGCCGAGCCCTCTTTGAGCGGGCCCGCGGCCCCGACGACCTCCATCAGCCAGGCGTACGCGTCACGGCGGGCCTCGGATCCGTACACCTTCACGGCCGAGGCGTCCTGCGGGGTGAGCGTGCCGTTCTGGACCGCGCCGACCATCTGCCAGTTGAGCAGCTTCATCGCATCCAGCCGGGTGTGCGTGCGGGCCAGCCGCCCCCGTACCCAACCGAGGTCGATGACGCGCCGGCCGTCGGCCAGCTTGGTCTCCGCCGCCCAGCGCTGGACGTCGTGGAGGGCGCGGATGGCCATGGTGCCGTGGGCGGCGAGGGTGACGCGTTCGTGGTTGAGCTGGTTGGTGATCAGCCGCCAGCCCTTGTTCTCCTCGCCCACGCGGCGGGAGACGGGCACACGGACGTCCTCGTAGTAGCTGGCGGTGGTGTCGTGCGAGGCGAGGGTGTTGATGACGGTGCAGGAGTACCCCGGGTCGGAGGTCGGCACGAGCAGCATGGTGATGCCCTTGTGCGGCGGGGCGTCCGGGTCGGTGCGGACGGCGAGCCACACCCAGTCGGCCGTGTCGCCGTTGGTGGTCCAGATCTTCTGGCCGTTGACGACGTACGTGTCGCCCTCGCGTACGGCACGCGTCCTGAGCGCGGCGAGGTCGGTGCCGGCGGCCGGCTCGCTGTAGCCGATCGCGAAGTCGATCTCACCGGAGAGGATCCGGGGCAGGAAGTACGCCTTCTGCTCGTCGGTGCCGTACTGCATGATCGTCGGGCCGACGGTGTTCAGGGCCATGAGCGGGAGCGGCACACCCGCCTGCGCCGCCTCGTCGAAGAAGATGAACTGCTCCATCGGCGTCATCCCGCGCCCGCCGTACTCCTCCGGCCAGCCGACGCCGAGCCGGCCGTCGGCGCCGAGGCGGCGGATCGTCTCCCGGTAGAAGCGCTTCTGCGCGGCGGGGTCCCCGTAGCGGGCGTAGGCGTTGTCGGGGACGAGTCCGTCGAAGTAGTCACGCAGCTCGGCGCGCAGCCGCTGCTGTCCCGGCGTGTATTCCAGGTGCACGGGTCCCTCCAGGCGTCTCGTGCCGGCGTGCTCCCTGCGGCGGCACAGACTAGAACGCGTTGCAGGAATCCGGAAGACACGCGCGCGGGCCGGATGCACCGTGCACGCGCCGCGGACACCCGGCGGGCCGGTGTGACGGGTTCCGCCGCCGGAGGAGCCCCGAAGCCCGACCGCCCCGGCGCGGTGCGCTCCGGCCGGGTGCACCGGCGCGGTTCAGCCGGGCCGGCCGCCGGGCCGAACCGCCGTCAGCGAACCGTGCCGCCCGCGGCCGGCCGGTTGGTCCGAGTGGCCGCAGCACGCCTCCTCGGCCGTCACCTCCCCGGGCGCCCCGCCCGGATCCTCACACAGGGTGACGACTCATGGCGTACGGCGACGAACAGGCCATGCGGGGAGCGCCGGGCGGGGCTCGTTCTCGCCCCTCGTCCACCCCCCGGCCCATTACCGACAGCACGCCCCATCCGCCCCGCTTTCCGGCGAGTGGCTGAAACTGCATCAAAAACCTCTCGTGGCAAGGTGTTTCCGCAGAAGCCGCTGGTCATCCTCTAGGGAACGGTCCGCATCCCCTGGGAGGCTCGCATGGAACGCAGGCGGTTACTGCATGCCGGAGCCGGGCTCGTCGCGGCGTCCGTGGTGGGGCCCGTGCTCGCCCCGGCCGCGGCTCACGCCCGCACGGCCGACGGCACGGGTGCGCCGGGCGCCCCGGGCCCAGAGAGCAGAGCGGCTTCGGCCGGCACGGCCGGGCACTGTTCGGGTCCGGCGGTCTCGACGTACGGCATAGCGACGTACACGGCCGCGATCGTCGGCATGACCGTCCTGGGCGGTCACGCCTACGTGGTGGCGCGTGGCCAGAACCCACCGCTGCTGGGCGAGATCGACCTGGCGTCGCGGAAGCTCACGAGGACGGTGCGGCTCTCGCGCGGCGAGGGGGGCTGGGCGGCGACGGTCTCCGGCGGGCAGGTGTACGTGGGCACGTACCCGGTCCCGGACCTCTACCGCTTCGACCCGGCGACCGGGTCGGTCACCCAGCTCGGCACGATAGGGCCGTCGGGCGGATTCGTCTGGTGCCTGACGACGGCGCCGGACGGGACGGTGTACGCGGGCACCTATCCGCGCGGCGAGGTCTGGGAGTACTCGCCGGCGACCGGTGTGCTGCGCAACCTGGGCGTCGCGATGCCCGGCGAACAGTACGTGCGGGCGATCGCCGCCGACGACCGCCACGTCTACGCGGGCACGCTCCCGCTCGGCCACATCGTCGCGTACGACCGCGCCACCGGCGCGAAGAGGTCCATCACGCCGACGCCGTACGGTGGGGCCGCGTGCCTGCTCGCCCGGGGTGGACGGGTGATCGGCGGGTTCGGCAGGTCCGTCGTGGACCTGGCGCCCGACGGGAGCGACGCGCGGGTCATCCCGATACCGGCCGCGGAGCGTCTCGTCGACGCGATCACGTCCACCGCCGACGGCACGGTGTACTGCGTCGGACGGCCGACGGGCACGGTCTACCGCCGCGACGGCGACGCCCTCGTGCCGGTCGCCGCGCCCACACCGCTGGACGAGCACCGCGCCCTCTTCCCGCTCCCGGACGGGAGACTCCTGGGCGGTGCGGGCAGCGGCCGGCTGTGGTGGCTGGACCTGAAGGGCGGCGGGTCGACCACGGTGGAACTGATCGACACGGCCATGGCCGGCCCGGATCCCGTGCAGTCCATGACCATGGGCACGCGCGGAGCGGTGCACGTCGGAGGGCACTTCTCCATCACGACCCACCGGCCGGCGCAGGGCACGAGCCGGCGGATCCCGGTGTCCGGCGAGCCGAAGCAGCTGCGCACGGCCGGCGACCGCGTGTACGCGGCGCTCTATCCGAGTACGGAGGTGCTGGAACTCGACCCGGACCGCGGCAGGATCCGGTCGCTCGGGTTCATCGACAACGACCAGCAGCGGCCGACGGACATGGTCTACGCGCGGGCGATCGACCAGTTCCTGATCGCGTCCGCCCCGCCGGCCGGCCGGCTCAAGGGCGCGCTGACGCTGGCGGACCGGGTGAGACGGCGGCTGACGGTGTACCACGACGTGATCACGGACCAGAGCGTGATGTCCCTGGCCCTGGACGACAGGCTGGGCAGCCGGATCGCGTATCTCGCCGGTGACACCTGGGGTGGCGGGAGCGTGACCCCGGCCCGGCCGAGCGCGACGATCGTCGCCTTCGACCTGTGGCGCCGCAAGGTGCTGTGGGAGATCGCGCCCTTCGAGGGGTACGCGAGCCTGCAGCACATCGAGGTGCTGGACGGAGTGCTGTACGGGGTCTACAAACGGCTGGCGGGCACCTGGTTCGCCATGGACCTGGAGACGCGTACGGTGCTGCGGTCGGGCAGGCTGCCGAGCTACGGGGAGCTGACCGTGCAGCGCGGAGAGGTGTTCGCCTCGGTGTTCGGCGGGCTGGTGTACCGGATCGGGCCCGACGTCGACGAGGCCCAGCCGGTTCTCTCCGGTCTCGGCGACGGCTGGTACAACCCGCCGCAGCTGGCCTGGGAGCGCTGGTCGTGGCACGCCTGGGGAGTCTCCGGGCGGGAGCTGGCGCGGCTCCGGCTCGACCCGGACTGCGTCTCCATGAACCGGGCGGGGATCAAGCCGCCGGACGAAGCGATCCTGGAGTCGCTGCTGGCCAACTGAGACGGACACGGCCGGACGTGCCGAGTGCACGAGCCGACGGCGCCCGCGGGCGCCGGGCAGGCAGGGAGACCAGCGGCGCCGCCTCCGGGATAGGCGTCGCTCCGGCGGCCCCGCGCGCAGTGGCGCGGGGCAGCCGCCCCGTGCCGGTGGGTCCCCGCCCCGGCCCGGGCGGGGTGGTCCCGTCAATGGGGCCGTTCGGCCCATGCGCGCCGACGGCCGGCGGGCCAGCGTGGTGGAAGCACGACAGGAGCCACGCCATGGACCTCCGTACACGTATCGCGCTCATCGGGCTGGGAAGCGACTCCCGGCGTGACGACGGTGTGGGCCGGGCCGTCGTGGAAGCACTCCGCGCCCGCGCCTTCGAGCGGCGCCTCCCCCCGGAGGTCGGCCTCGAGACCTGCAACGGGGAGCCCGCGCGGCTGGTGGGTCTGTGGCACGACGCGGACCTGGCGGTGGTCGTGACGTGTGCGCACGCGTATCCCTGCGAGCCCGGCAGGGTCGTCCGCCGGGAGTTCGACGCGGAAGATTTCGCCCTGCCCATGCGCGGAGAGCCGCACAGCCGTGTGCTGAGCGAGGCCGTGGAGCTCTCCCGGCTGCTCGGGCGGCTGCCGCACCGGCTGGTGGTGTACGCGGTGCAGGGAGCCGATTCGTCGCTCGGCACCGGGCTGTCGCCGACGCTCGCGGCCATGGTGGACCGCCTCGCCGACTGTGTGGAGCAGGAACTCGTCCGCGAGTGGACACCGGTGGCGGCCGTTCGGCCGTGCCACTCGTGAGCCGGGCAACCGAGGAGCCGAGGGCCCGGCTGCCGGGACGGCGGGCCGGGGCGCCGGCGGACGAGACGGTGTACGCGGGGGAAGGGAGGCCGCCGGTGAACGGTCCGGCGCCGTTGCCGCGTTCCCGCGTGCCCGCGTGATCAGGTGGGACGACACACCTGGAGGGCTCAGATGTCCGAGGCACCGGTCTTCTCCGAGGAGTCGCCCATCAGGGTGTTCCTCCTGGACGACCACGAGGTCGTCCGTCGCGGCCTGCACGACATGCTCGACGCCGAACCCGACATGGACGTGGTCGGCGAGGCGGCGAGCGCCGAGCAGGCCCTGGCCCGCGGGCCCGCGCTGCGCCCTCATGTCGCGGTCCTGGACGTCCGGCTGCCCGACGGCGACGGCGTCACCGTGTGCCGCGAACTGCGCTCCCGCATGCCGGGGCTCGCGTGTCTGATGCTGACGTCTTTCGACGACGAGGACGCGCTGCTCGACGCGATCATGGCGGGCGCCGCGGGTTATGTGCTCAAGCAGATCAAGGGGTCCGACCTGATCTCCGCCGTGCGGACGGTGGCCACGGGGAAGTCGATGCTCGACCCCTCCACGACGGCGCGGCTGATGCACTCGCTGCGGGCGCCGGAGACCGCGCAGCCTGCCGAGGACGAACGCCTCGGGGCGCTGTCGGAGCGGGAACGCGACGTGCTCGACCTGATCGGCGAGGGGCTGACGAACCGCCAGATCGGAAAGCGGCTCTACCTCTCGGAGAAGACCGTCAAGAACCACATCTCGCGGCTGCTGTCGAAGCTCGGCGTGGAGCGCCGCGTCCAGGCCGCCGTCATCGCGGCACAGGCCCACGAACACGACGAACCCCGTACCTGAGCTCGGGCCCGGCCGTCGGGCCGCGCCCCGGGGCGGCGCGGCCCGTGTCCCTCAGCCGTTCTCGCGCAGGGGTACGGCCCACACCAGCCGGGTGCCACCGGCGATGCCGCGGGTCACGACGAGTTCACCGGACAACTTCTCGGCGCGCTCGGCCATGTTGCGCAGTCCGCTGCGGCGGCCGTGCGGGGTGATGCCGACGCCGTCGTCCGTCACGGTGACGGACATCCGGTCCGCGCGCGCGGCGATGGTGACCTCGGCCCTGGACGCCCGGGCGTGGCGGGCGACGTTCGCCAGGGCCTCGGCGAGCACGGCGACGGCCTCGTCGGCGACCCGGCGCGGCACCTCGGTGTCGATGAGGCCCTCCATGCGCAGTGCGGGCGCGAAACCGAGGGCCGGGGTGGCTTCCTCAACGGCCCGTACGGCGCGCGCTCTGAGGCCCGGCAGCACACCGGCGGCCTCGTGCTCGCGCAGTCCGAAGATGGTCGAACGAATGATCTTGATCGTGGAGTCGAGGTCGTCGATGGCGCGCTCCAGCCGCTCCGCCGCCACCGGATGGTCCACGAAGCGCTGGGCGCTCTGGAGCGTCATCCCGGTCGCGAAGAGCCGCTGGATGGCGAGATCGTGCAGGTCCCTGGCGATCCGGTCGCGGTCGGCCAGCAGGCTCACCTGTTCGGCGTCCCGGCGGCGGTCGGCCAGTTCCATGGCGAGGGCCGCCTGGCCGGCGAACCCGGACAGCGGGGCGGTCTCCGTCTCGCCGAACGCGGCGCGGCCCCTGCTTCGGGCCAGCATCAGCACGCCGCGCAGCCTCTTCGGGTCGCCCACCAGCACCGCCATCGCCGCCCCGAAGTCCCGCCAGCGTTCCGGCCGGAACGTGACACGGAGGTCGCCGGGCGCGTCGGGCGTGGTGATCATGCCGTCCTCGCTGAGCAGGGCCGCCCTGGCGAGCGTGCCCTCGCCGCGCGGCAGCACCACGCCGAGGTGGCGCTCGGCGCCCTCGCCGTGCGCGAGGGCGCAGCGCAGGTTCCCGTCACGTTCGGTGAGGTAGACGAGCCCGAGGTCGGCGGAGGATATCCGGCGGGCCCGGTCGAGCATCATCTCCAGCACCTCGGACTCCGAGGCACCGGACAGCAGGGCGCTGGTGCATTCGGCGCTCGCGGAGAGCCACTGCTCACGGGAGCGGGTCTCCTCGAACAGCCGGGCGTTCTCGATGGCTATCCCGGCCGCGACGGCGAGCGTCGACAGGACCGCTTCGTCCTCGTCGTCGAAGGCCGCCCCGCCGCGCTTCTCGGTCAGGTAGAGGTTGCCGAACACCTCGTCGCGCACCCTGATGGGCACACCGAGGAACGAGTGCATCGGGGGGTGGTGCTCGGGGAAGCCGGAGGACGCCTCGTGGTCCGCGAGCTCGGCGAGCCGGAGTGGCGCGGGATGCCGGATGAGCTCGCCGAGGAGGCCGTGTCCGGAGGGCAGGTCCCCGATCCGGCGACGCAGCCGGTCGCTGATGCCGACGGGCAGGAACTGCGACAGGCGCTTGTCGCCCCCGATCACGCCGAGGGCCCCGTACTCGGCGTCGACGAGGACGACGGCCGCCTCGACGATCTCGCGGAGCACCTGCGGCAGGTCCAGGCCCCGGCCCACCGAGAGGACGGCCTCCAGCAGGCCGTTGAGCCTGTCCCTGGTGCCGCGCACCTCGTCGATGCGCACCTGGAGTTCTTCGAGCAGATCGTCGAACCTCAGCCGCGGGATCCGGCCCTCGCTCCGGCCCTCTTCGCTCCGGACGTCCCCGCCCATGACACCTCCGCCGGTGTCGAACGGTCATGGCGCGCTACGCGCAGTTCTCACGGTAGCCCGGCGGCGATGGAGGTGCGCGGCCGGCGGGAGGGTGTGCGGGCGGGAGCGCGGCACCGCCTGGCAACTGCCTGCCGGCCCAGCGCGCACGGAAGGCGGAAAGGGCCCATCCACTTCTCGTGGATCCTGATTGCGCGGTGAGCGTTCCGACCGCTTCTCCGCGTCCTCTGTAGGAGCCCTTTCCGTCACTTCCATGGAATCACCGCCCGACGGGTACCGCCAGGGCCCACAGGTCCCGGGTCCCCGCCGCCGGCGCGGTCCGACCGGCGGCGGTGCCGCCGAGAGCCCGGGGCCGTCAGGCCGAAGGCCAGCCGTAGGGGGCCGGGACCGTGTTCCCGGGCCCGGCGCCCACCGCCTCCAGGTCCTGGTCCGCCACCCGCATCAGCTGCCGGGCGAGGTCGCTCATGGCGCGGCTCGCCGCCAGTTCGTCGCCGATCTCGGGGATGTCCAGGTCCTGCGGATTGCACCGCGCGGTCCCGCGGCCGGTGAGCGTCGCCGTGCCGGTGTCCAGGTCCATCCTGGCCCTGGTCGTGCCGTCCTCCTCGGACAGGTACATGCGGACCTTCCATTCCAGCGTCCGTGCCATGGCGTACCTCCTCGCCCGCGTACGGGCCGCACCGCCGGCACCGGCACCTCCGCGCCGCGGTACCGCCCTGGCTCCAGGATCCCCCGTGCACGTGTGCCCGCGCGACCGTGCAGGAGGGGCGGACGGGGCGGCACCGGGGTGGACTTCGTGGCGGCCGACGGCACCTGGGTCGCCCGCCGTCACCGCGGCTGGGACGCTGAGACCGGACGCTCCATGTCGTCGATCACTGCCGGAGGTGTGGCCATGCGGCGGTGGCGGGCTCTTTTCGTCCTCGGGACGGCCCAGTTCCTCATGGTGCTGGACACCTCGGTGATGAACGTGTCGATCAGCCGTCTGGTCGAGGACTTCGACACGGAGGTCACGGCGATCCAGGCCGTGATCACTCTCTACACCCTGGTCATGGCAGCCTTCATGATCACGGGAGGGCGGCTGGGGGACGCGTTCGGGCGGCGCCGGACGTTCGCCGTGGGCCTGGCCGTCTACGGGGCGGGCTCCGCGATCACGGCGGTGGCCCCGGCGCTGTGGGTGCTGGCGGCCGGCTGGTCGGTCGTCGAGGGGCTCGGCGCCGCGCTGGTCCTGCCCGCGCTCGCCGCTCTCGTGGCGGGCGCCTACAGCGGTCGCGACCGTGCCATCGCGTACGGCGTCATCGGCGGGCTCGCGGGTGCCGGCATCGCGGTGGGACCGCTCCTCGGAGGGTGGGTGACGACCTATCTGACGTGGCGGGTGGTCTTCGCCGGTGAGGTCCTCGTGGTCCTGGCGCTGCTGTGCTGCATCCGCTGGATCGACGACCGCCCCGCCACAGGTCCCCGCGTACGGATCGACGGGCTCGGCGCCGCGCTGTCGGCCGTCGGCCTCGGGCTGGTGGTCCTGGGAGTGCTGCAGAGCAGTTCCTGGGGGTGGGTGCAGCCGCGCAACGCCCCGTTCACGGTGTTCGGCTTCTCGCCGACACTCGCCGTGATCGCCGCGGGCGCGGTGGTGCTCGCGCTGTTCCGGGCCTGGGAGCGCCGGCGGGAGGCCCGGGACCGGGACCCGCTCGTGCGGTTCTCCCTCTTCGGCATCCCCCCGCTGCGCGCGGGGCTGGCCCTGCTGCTGTGCCAGAACCTCGTGCTGCTCGGCCTGTTCTTCGTCATTCCGCTCTACCTGCAGGTCGTCCTCGGCTTCGACGCCTTCCAGACGGGCCTGAGGCTGCTGCCCGTGTCGGTCACCATGCTCGTCGCCTCGCTGAGCGGGCCGTTCCTCGGCCGGATCGCCGGCCCGAGAACGGTGGTGCGGATCGGCCTGCTCGTGCTGTTCGCGGCGGTGCTGTGGCTGCTCGCCGGGATCGAGCCGCAGATCGACGACGTGCAGTTCGCGGCGTCGATGGCCCTGCTGGGACTGGCCATGGGGCTGCTCGCCTCACAGCTCGGCAACGTGGTGCAGTCCGGAGTCGGGGAGGCGGACCGGAGCGAGGCCGGCGGTCTGCAGTACACGGCCCAGAATCTCGGGTCCTCCCTGGGGACCGCGCTCATGGGTTCCATCCTGATCGGCGCGCTGGTGGGCGTGTTCACGACGCAGATCGAGGACGACCCGCGCGTCTCGGGCGCCGCCCGGGAGCAGACCGGCATCGCCATCGAAGCAGGCGTGAGCTTCGTCGGAACCGAGCAGGTGCGGGCCGCGGCCCTGCAGGCCGGGCTGCCGCCCGCCGAGGTGGAGGCCCTCGTGTCCTCCTACGCCGACGCGCAGCTCGGCAGCCTCAAGGCGGCGATCCTGACCGCGGCCGGGGTGACGCTCGCGGCGTACCCGTTCACCCGCCGACTGCCGGGCGGCCGGCCGGGCCGGCAGCGGAACGGCGGGGACGGAGACGGCGACCAGGGGGGAGAGGCGGAGGGAGGCAACCGCGGCGGTGTCCCGACCTCGGCGTAGAGCCACCGCGCGCCCGGCCGGTGTGCGGCGACGGGACACCGGGAGGAGAACCCGGGTGCCGGGGCGGGCGGGCTGCCCGGCGGTCCGCCGGCCACGACCGCGCCCGTCGCTCGCTGGGAGGCCGGCGAGCGGTCGCCGCGGACGCCGGCCTCCGTGCCGTCAGGTCGTACCGGACCCGGTGCCGCCCACCTTCACGTCCGGACGGACGATCACCACGGGGCACGGCGCGTGCTGGCTGACCTGCTGGCTCACCGAGCCGAGGAGCATACGGGCGAACCCGCCGCGGCCCCGGGAGCCCACCACCAGGAGTTCGGCCCCCTCGGCGGCGATCAGCAGGGCCTCGGCCGGATTGCCGTGCACCAGGCGCTCGTGGACCTGGGTCTCACCGGTCTCGCCGAGGACCTTCCGCACTTCCTCCACGAGGCCGCGCTTGGCCTCCTCGGCGTCGAACTCCGTGTCGACCGCGGGGGCCGACCAGCCGTGCGCGCCCGGCAGTTCGTACGCGGCCACCGCGTCCACCGTCGCCCCGATCAGGCCGGCATGCCGGACGGCCCAGCGCAGCGCGGCGTACGACGAGGGCGAGCCGTCGACGCCCACGACCACTCGGGGAGCCGGATCGCTCGTGCTCATGCCGTTCCACCTTTCTCGCAGACCCCGTCATCCACGCTGCGCGACCCCGCGGGGTTCCGCCACGCGAGCGCCGCCGCACGAGGGTTCCCCGGCGCTCAGCCGCTCCAGGCCCACTCGGCGACCTCCGGCATGTCGACGCCGTGTCCCCGGATCCAGGCGTGGTGGCGGGTGCGGGCGTCGGCCATGGACTGGCGTACGGCGACCGCACGGGCCCCGAGCCCGGGCACCCGGTCGATGACGTCCATGACCAGCCGATAGCGGTCGAGGTCGTTGCTGACGACCATGTCGAACGGTGTCGTGGTGGTGCCGAACTCCTTGTATCCGCGGACGTGCAGGTTCGCGTGGCCGGCCCGGCGGTAGGCGAGCCGGTGCACCAGCCACGGATAGCCGTGGTAGGCGAAGATCACGGGCTTGTCCCGGGTGAAGACGGCGTCGTACTCGAAGTCGGGCATTCCGTGGGGGTGCTCCTCCTTCGGCATCAGGCGCGTCATGTCGACGACGTTGACGACCCTGAGGACGAGCTCGGGCAGGTTGCTGCGCAGCAGCTCGGCGGCGGCGAGGGCCTCCTGGGTGGGGACGTCCCCGGCGCAGGCCAGCACCGCGTGCGGCTCGCATTCCCCCGTCTCCGTACCGGCCCACTCCCACACCCCGACACCGCGGGCGCAGTGGGCGCGCGCCTCGTCGATGCCGAGCCAGTCGAAGCAGGGCTGCTTGCCGGCGACGACGACGTTCACGTAGTCACGGCTGCGCAGCGCGTGGTCGGCGACGGCGAGGAGGGTGTTCGTGTCCGGCGGCAGGTAGACGCGGACGACCTCGGGGCTCTTGTTGAGTACGTGGTCGACGAATCCCGGGTCCTGGTGCGAGAAGCCGTTGTGGTCCTGGCGCCAGACGTGCGAGGTCAGCAGGTAGTTGAGGGAGGCGACCGGGGCGCGCCAGTGCAGTCGCCGGGAGGTCCTGAGCCATTTGATGTGCTGGTTGACCATCGAGTCGACGATGTGGACGAAGGCCTCGTAGCAGGAGAACAGCCCGTGGCGGCCGGTGAGGAGATAGCCCTCCAGCCAGCCCTGGCAACAGTGCTCGGAGAGGATCTCCATGACGCGGCCGTCGCGCGCCAGGTGTTCGTCGGTGGGCAGGATTTCGGCCTGCCATGCCTTGCCGCTGGCGTCGAACACCGCGTCGAGCCGGTTGGACGCGGTCTCGTCCGGGCCGACCAGACGGAAGTCTCGGCGGTTCCCGGTGTCCTTCATGATCTGCGCGAGCAGTTGCCCGAGTACCCGGGTGGGCTCGTGCATGGTCGAGCCCGGCTTGTCGACGGGGACCGCGAAGCGCTCGAGCGGGGCGATGGGCAGTTCGCGCAGCAGGAGCCCGCCGTTCGCGTGCGGGGTGGCGCCCAGCCTGCGGTCGCCCTCGGGGACGCAGGCGAGGACCCGGGCGCGCGGCCTGCCCTGCTCGTCGAAGAGCTCGCCGGGACGGTACGAGCGCAGCCACTTTTCCAGTTGCCGCAGGTGGCGGGGGTCGTCACGGACGCCGGGGAGTGGCACCTGATGGGCGCGCCATGTGCCTTCGACGGGGTGGCCGTCGACTTCGGCGGGGCCCGTCCAGCCCTTGGGGGTACGCAGGACGATCACGGGCCAGCGGGGCCGGTCGGTCCTGCCGGCGTCCCGGGCCTCGTGCTGGAAGGCGGCGATCCGGTCCAGGGCCTCGTCCATGGCGGCGGCCATGGCCCGGTGCACCTCCATGGGCTTGTCGCCGGTCACGTGGAGGGGTTCGTGTCCGTAGCCGCGCAGCAGCGCGTCGAGTTCCTCTTCCGGGAGCCGGGCCGGGATCGTCGGATTGGCGATCTTGTAGCCGTTGAGGTGGAGGATGGGCAGCACGGCGCCGTCGTGGACCGGGTCGAGGAGCTTGTTGGAGTGCCAGGAGGCGGCGAGGGGGCCGGTCTCCGCCTCGCCGTCGCCGATGACGCAGGCGACGACGAGACCGGGGTTGTCGAGGGCGGCTCCGTAAGCGTGGCTGAGGGAGTAGCCCAGCTCGCCGCCCTCGTGGATGGACCCTGGTGTCTCGGGGGCGACATGGCTGGGGACGCCGCCGGGGAAGGAGAACTGGCGGAAGAACCGGTCCATGCCCTCCTCGTCGCGGCTCACGTCCGGATAGGTCTCGCTGTAGCTGCCCTCGAGCCAGGAGTTGGCGAGCACGGCGGGCCCGCCGTGACCGGGGCCCCAGATCGCCAGGGCCGACAGGTCGCGGGCCTTGATCACCCGGTTGAGGTGGGTGTGGACGAGGTTGAGTCCCGGACAGGTGCCCCAGTGGCCCAGCAGCCGGGGCTTGATGTGTTCCGGGCGCAGGGGCTCCCGCAGCATCGCGTTGCTCATCAGGTAGATCTGGCCCGCCGAGAGGTAGTTCGCCGCCCGCCAGTGCGCGTCCAGGTCGGCGAGTTCCTCCCGGCTCAGCGCCGTCCGGCCGTGACGCTTGCCCTTGAGCATGGAAACCTCCGAAACGTCGTCGCTTGTCGGTCGGGGACCGGCCTCCGGAGGGGCGCCCTCGCGCCCCGCGTCGAGCGGCCACTCGGAACACCTTCCCGCTCGCGGCCGAATAGTCGTGCCGTACGGAAGGGTTTGGGCCGGGCAGGTGTCGAACAGCCGGGCGCCCGGGCGGGTGGTGCGCGCGACCGGGGGGCGGCTCACACCCGGGCCGCCGCCCTCAGATCGTGGTCGAAGGCCCGGATGTCGTCCTCCGTGAGCGTGGTGCGGGTCTGCGCCACCGCCCGCAGGTAGTCGTCGGTGAGCCCGCCCCGCGCCCCGCCGGACGGCGAGCCGTCGGCGAGATGCCGCTCGAAGGCGCTCTGGGCGGCGGTGCGCGCCGCGTACTCGATGTCGGCCGGGGTGAACCGGTCGCTCACGGCGACCAGCGCCTCGATGTCGACGCCGGGCAGCCTGTCGGGGCCGATGTAGCGCGTCCATATGGCCCGCCGGGCGTCGGCGTCGGGCGGTCCGACCGGAATCAGGTAGTCGAACCGTCCGGGCCGCAGGAAGGCGGGGTCCAGGCTGCGGACCGCGTTGGTGGCGCAGATGAGGAGCCTGCGCTCGCCGCGCCGGAACTGCGGGATGAGCTTGAGGAGCTCGTTGGTCACCCGGTGGGCGAGCGTGGCGGGGTCGCGGCGCTCGGAGGCGATCTCCTCCGCCTCGTCGAAGAACAGGACCACCCGGTCGAGATGGGCCACCCGGGAGAACAGCTGGCGCAGGCCGGCCGCCACGCCGTGCGGATCGGTGGCGAGCTGGTACGGGAACACCTCGATGAAGGCCCACCGCAGCCGCGAGGCCACCGCGCGCGCGAAGGTGGTCTTGCCCGTGCCCGGCGGGCCGAACAGGACGACGGCGCGCGGCGGCACCAGCTGGAAGCGCTCCGCGGCGTCCGGGTGCTCCAGCGGCAGCACCAGTCTCCGCTCGATCAGCGTCTTCTCCGCGTCCATGCCCGCGATGTGGTGCCACAGCCCCGACTCCGGGACGGAACCGCCCAGCTGATCGAGGATGGTCGCCTCGGCCGAGTCGGCGGACAGCACCTTCTCGAAGTAGCTCAGGTCGGGCCGCTGGGTGTAGCCGGAGTTGAGGAAGGCACGCTCGCCGACCTCCCCCTCGGGCAGCAGGGCCCCGATGCGCCGCACACCCGCCTGGGAGAGGCGCTCCTCCAGGCCGGCGAGCAGCGCTGAGCCGATGCCGTGCCGTCGCCACTCGCGGGCGATGGCCAGCCGGAGGACCCAGGCCCGCTCCTGGGCCGTCGAGGACACCGCAGCGCCCACGATCCGGTCCCCCACCGCGGCGACCACGGCGGGGGCGTCCGTCCGTATGGCGCTCACCACCTCGGCCAGCGTCACGGCAGGGTCGGAGGGCGTGTCCCGTGCTTCCTCCCAGATGCGCACCACCTGGTCGAGATCGCCGTCCTCCAGGTCCCTGACCCGCCATGGAGCCATGACACTCACCTCACCGGCCCATTCTCACCCGGCGGGCGCGGGCTCACCGCTCCAGATGCGCCTCGGTGACGGCCAGCGCGGCGGCCATGATGCTCAGCTGCGGGTTCACCTCGGGGCAGCCGGGCAGCACGGATGCGTCGGCCACGAGCACGCCCGCGACGCCCCGCAGCCGTCCGGTGGCGTCGGCCGGGGAGCGTTCCGGATCGGATCCCGCCGCGACCGTGCCGGTGGGGTGGTAAGCGGACAGGTGCAGCTTCCGGGGCCCCGCGGCGGCGAGGACGGCGTCCAGTTCGCCGAGGTCGCGGGCGCGCGGCGCGGTGGGGATGCCGGTGAGTACCTCACGGGCACCCGCCGCGAACAGGATCTCCCCCATGGCTCTTGCCGCGCGCATCAGCCGGTCGCCGTCCCTGCGGTCCAGGTCGTAGCGCAGCAGGGTGCGGTCACGGCCCTGCACCCGGCCCGAGGGCCGGTCGGCGATCATCGCGCCCAGGGTGGCGAGCCGGTCGGCGTCCTCCAGTTCGCGGCGCAGCTCGGCGCCGAGTCCCGGCAGTACGAAGGACCCCATGCCGGGCGGGGTCGCGGTCGCCTCGATGAGCACCCCGCCGTCGTGGTGTTCCTCCACGCCGACGCTCTGCAGCACGCCCTCCCATGCCGTCACGGGCTCGTCGAAGCGCCCGGCGACGCTGGTGGCGGGATGGACGCTGAGGTTGCGGCCGAGCCGAGGATGTCCGCCGAGGCCGGACCGCCGCAGCAGGGGCGGCGACTGGAGGGCGCCGGCGGCGACGACGACCAGCGGGGCGAGGATCTCGAACTCGCCGCCGCCCTCGCGGCGCACCCGGACTCCGGCGGCGACGGGCCCGCCGGGGCGGTCCGGGTCCACGAGGATGCGCCGCACCCGCGCCCCGGTGACGATGCGCGCCCCGGCGGCGCAGGCGTCGGGCAGTACCGCGAGCTGCACGCTCTGCTTGGCCCCGGTCGGGCAGCCGACGACGCACTGGCAGGAACCCAGGCAGCCGGGCGCGTTGCGCCGCAGCGGCGCGGCCCGCCAGCCGAGGTGCTCGGCACCCGCGAGGGCGATCCGGCCGTTGCGGCCGAGGACGTCGAGCGGCTGGGCCGCGACGTTCAGGGTGCGCTCGGTCTCGTCGAGGTACGGGCCGAGGCGTTCGGCGAGGACGAAGCCGAAGTCCTTGGTCCAGCGTTCGACGACGTGGTCCGGGGTGCGGTAGCAGGTTCCCGAGTTGACGACCGTGGTGCCGCCGACGGCCCGGCCGACCGGCAGCAGCAGCGGCGGCCGGCCGAGGGCCACGGTGGCGCCCCCGTCGCGGTAGAGCTCGGCGAACCGTTCGAGCGGGGCGCGCCCGGCGAAGGAGGCGGTGGAGTGGTGCCGGCCCTCCTCCAGGACGACGACGTCGAGCCCGGCGCGGGCGAGCGTCCGCCCGGCCATCGCACCACCGGCGCCGGAGCCCACGACCACGGCGTCGGCGGTGGAGCGGTCGGGCCACTCCCCGGCGGGGGTGCAGTCGAGCGGCGGGTCCGTCCGTACGGGCCGCGGGGCCCGCCGCGGCCGCTGGAGCATGTGTTCCGTGCCGGCGGCGAGCAGGACGGGCACCTTGAGCACGTCGAGCAGGGGCAGGAGCGCGGGGCGAGCGGCGAGCGAGGCCAGGACGGACTCCCGTTCACCGGTGGTGAGGGCGGCGAGGCCGCGGCCGGTGCGCACGACCGCGTAGGCGTCGAGGGCCCGGGCGGCGGAGCGCACTCCGGCGCGCGCGGGCAGGGGCATCGAGTCGAGCACGGCGTCCAGCCGTGCGGGGACCCGGGACGGCCAGCCGGCGGTGCCGTCGTCGGCGATGAGGGAGGCGACGAAGCCGGTGAGGTTCATCGGGTGCCCACTTCCGCGTGGGCGGTGCCGTCCAGGGTCCACTCGGCCTCGGTGCGCCAGCCGCCGAACCACCAGCGCTCCAGCAGGACGTGGGCGTCGGCGCGTTCGCTGTTGCGGCAGACGGCGGGAGAGCCGTCCGGATCGGTGTAGTCGAGCGCGAGGGTGCGGTCCTCGGGCTGGGTGACCTCGACCCGGATCCGGTGCAGCCCCGCCCGCCCGCTGACGGTCCAGACGGGCAGCCCGACGGCGGCGCGGAACCGCCCCAGCCCGGCCCAGCCGACGGCCGATCGCTCCGCGCGCCGGGGCCAGTCGCGCGTCCCCCGGCGCAGCCGCAGGAAGACCAGGGGTGGAAGTCCGCGCAGCCCGGGCCGCATGGAGACCGCGGCGACGATCTCCAGTACGTCCCCGTCGCCCAGGTCCGCGTGCAGCCAGGCCCATCGGCGGGCGTTGCCGTGCCCGTAGATCCGGGCGGAGGCGCCGGGTGCGGCGGTCGGCGTGAGGGTGGTGTCGTCGTACGAGAACGTCCCGCCGTACGAGGCACGCGCGGCGGGGAGGATCTGTGCGGCGGGGAGCAGGGGCCTGCGCCAGGACCATCGGGGGAAGGTGAACAGCGGTGCGTCCACGCCCTGTTCGGTGAGGTCCCAGCGCAGTGCGCCGGCCGAACCGGTCAGGCGGCCGGGGACGGCCTCGACGCCTTCGGCCGTGAAGCCCGTCCTGCCGGGCGTCCACTCGGCCGGGCCGAAGCGGGCGTGGCGCACCGGTCCGTCCTTGGGGAACACCGCGGCCCAGCCGTGGGCGTACGGCTCGGATCCGTCGGCGGGCGCGGTGAGTTCGTGGTGCAGCCACAGTCCGGTGCCGCTCTCCGGGTCGGTGAGCGTCGTGTACCAGACCTCGGTGCGTCCCGGCTCGCCCTTCCACCGGGGCGTCATCAGCGTCTCGGCGCCCTCGGCGGCGCGGGGGAAGCGGAAGCTCGCGAGGAAGGGCGCGAGTCCCGTGGCCACCGGGAATCGCAACGTGCCCCGCCCGGCCCGCTCGCCGTTCTCGTAGAGGGTGAAGGGCAGGACCGTCATGGAGGCGACCGGCCTGCGCGGAGTGACGGACTTCCAGCCGTCGAGCGTGAACCGGCGGCCGTCGGCGGTGAACGAGATCCGGTAGCGGATGCGGCGCCGGGCGAGCGGCGATATCTCCAACTCGCCTGCGGCGTCCGCGTCGTCGGCCCATCCGGCGACGCGGATCCGGCCGCTCGCCCGGGCCGCGGTGGTACCGAGCGGACGCAGGACGCGGTCCGTCGTCACCCGCAGGTCGAGGCGGACCCGGCGGGCGTGGTCCTCACCGTCGAGCCGGACGGTGCCGAGCATGGTCTCGTCGAACACGGTGCCGCGCCGGCCCGCGCCACCGGGCGCGCTCCGGGCGGTGGCCGAGGGTGCGGCGCCGACGGCGGCAGCCCCCGTCGTGTCCGCCTCCACGGTGTCGGCGTCCGGATGCGTGCCCGAGCCCGCGAACCGGTCCGTGGCCGCGCTCCCGGCCGGGCCGGAGCTGCTCACCCCCCGGTTCGCGCCCGGGCCGGTGCCCGCGTCGCTCCCGCTCGTGCTCATACGAGGCCCTCCAGCATGATCCGTTCGGTCTCGGTCAGATAGGCCTCCGCCGCCCGGCGCGCGGCGCCCGCGTCGCCGGCGTCCACCGCGGCCACCACGGCTTCCAGCCGCGCGTGCGCGGCCGCCGCGTCGGTGAACGGGCCGACGAGCGCGGCGCGTACGGGCAGATAGGCGTTGAAGAGCGTGTTGGTCAGCAGGCCGTAGACGCGGTTGCCGGTGGCGCGGGCGAGCGCCCGGTGGACCTCGATGTCCGCGAGCTGCACGGCGTCGCCGCCCTCGGCGGCCCGCACGGCCGCCAGCAGCGCGGCCAGGTCGGCCCGCTGCTCGGCGGTGGCCCGCACGGCCGCCCGCTCGGCGATCAACGCGCCGATGCTGCGCCGGACTTCGAAGATCTCGCGGATCCACGCCGCGTCGTGGCGCACGAGCATCGGCAGCAGGTCCGCTCCGCCGAACCGGGCGAAGTCGCGGACCCGGGTGCCCACTCCGTGCCGGGTCTCCAGCAGTCCGGCCTGGACGAGGCGGCCGAAGGCGTGCTTGAGGGTCGTACGGGTGACGCCGTACCCGTCGGCCAGTCTGCGTTCCGGCGGCAGATAACTGCCCGCCGGATGGCGGCCGGTGAGGATGTCCTCTCTCAGCCGGCCCTCCAGGACGTCGACGATCGTCTCGCGGGGCAGTGCCTCCACGCCGTTCCTCCCAGTGGCTCAGTGGATGAGCCACTGAACCAATGTCTCACCACTGAAGTCAATGGGGCTGCGCGAACCGGCCGTTGATCCACACCGCCGGGCGGCTGACAGCCGGGGCGTGGAGGATGGCGCGGTGACGGATGAAGCCGCCCGACAGACGTTCGACCGCTTCGCCGCGGACGTGTGCCGGTCTCTGCCGCCGGTCTCCGCAAGGGCGCACGGATCCCTGCCCCCCGCTGCGTGAACGCGCCGGACCGGGGGCCTGAGCCGTTCGCGGCGGCGTCGGCCGCACCCGCGCCGACCCGGTTCGCCGCCCCGGTCCGGCCGCTGCGCCCGGAGGAACGACACGGCTTCCGCCGCAGCGATATGACGACCTATCAGAAGGGCATCGCATGACCGACCCGATCGAGCTCGAACTCCCCGTCGACGGCGGGACGCTGCGCGTGCTGCGGTTCGGCGGGGGGCCGCGCACGGCGGTCGCGGCGCACGGCATCACCGCGTCCGGGATGTCGTTCCGCGCGCTCGCCCGCCATCTGCCCCCGGACTGGTCGCTGTTCGCCCTCGACCTCCGGGGCCGGGGCGGCAGCGCGGACACCCCGGGACCGTACGGCTTCGACGCCCATGCCGCCGATCTCTGCGCGGCGGCCGAGCGCTGGGGCGGCGGCGCGCCCGTCGCGGTGACCGGCCAGTCGATGGGGGCGTGCGCGGCACTGCGGGCGGCGGCGCGCCGCCCGGAGCTCTTCGACCGGCTGCTGCTGATCGACGGCGGTCTGCCGATGCCGCTGGAGGAGGGCGCCGATCCCGACGCCCTGCTCGACGCGTCGATGGGGCCGATCCTGGCCCGGCTGACCCGGACGTTCGAGGACGACGAGGCGTACGTGGACGTGTTCCGCGCGCACCCCGCCCTCGGTCCCGAGTGGAACGACGACATCGAGGCGTACGTCCGCTACGACATCACGGGGCCCGCCAGCGCCCGTCGCTCCCGCGCCCAGGAGGGTCCGGTCCGCCGGGACGGCCGTGAGCTGATCACCTCGGGACGCGTCTTCGGCGAGGATCTCGTGGGGCTCGCGGTGCCCGCCAGGCTGCTGCACGCGCCCCGCGGGCTGACGGGGGCGGAGCCGGGCATGCTGTCCGACGCGCTGATCGCAGAGTGGACGGCGCGGGCGCCGCGGCTGACGGCCGAGGCGGTCGCGGACTGCAACCACTACACGATCCTCATGGGCCCGCGGGCGAAGACCGTCGCCGACCGGCTCGTGGGCATGGTGTGACACGGGGCGCCCGCACGCCGGCACGGCGGGCCGCCCGCCGTGCCCCGCACCGGTCCTGGTGCCCGCGCAGGCAATCCGACTTATGGTGCATAGAGTCGGTTTCAGCTCGTCGCACTTCGGTGTAGACCAGCCCGGCCCTCCAGTGCACACGTGCTCGGAAAGGGTGGTCCCGATGCACCCAGCCCTCAACTCCGACGACCTGGTCCGGCTCCGCCGGCAGCGCCCCTATCCCGCGGTCTCGGTGCTCATGCCGACGCACCGCCGCGAGCCGGACAACGCGCAGGACCCGGTCCGGCTGCGCAATCTGATGGCCGAGGCCAAGGAGCAGCTCAAGGCCGATCCAGCCGTCACCCGTGACACCCGGATCGACGTCTCCGACCAGCTCGACCGGGCGCTGGCGGAGATCGACCTGGTGCACGCGGAGGACGGGCTCGTGGTCTACGCGGCGCCGGGCGAGCACGAGGTGTGGACGCTGGGCCGTCCCGTGCCGGAGCGCGTGGTGCTCTCCGACACGTTTCTGACCCGCAACCTCGTGTCGGCACAGGCCGCCGAGCGGCCCTTCTGGGTCCTGGCCGTCGCGTCCGACCGCGCCTCCCTCTGGAGCGGCACGGCGGACCGGCTCTCCGAGGAGCGCGTCGGGCCCTTCCCGATGTCCCGCGCCGGGGAGAACTTCGACGCCGAGCGCCAGGAGCGGATCGGCGACGTGCCGAGCACCTTCCGGGACGAGGACACCCGGCACTTCCTGCGGGAGGCGGACACGGCGCTCGCCTCGGTGCTGAAGGCCGACCCGCGGCCGCTGTACGTCACCGGTGAGCCCGCGGCGCTCGCCCTCCTCGACGACGTGGGCACGGCCGCCAAGGGCCAGGCGGTCCACGCTCCGCGGGGCGGCGTGGCGGGTGGCTCCGCCGACGCGGTCTGGCAGGCGGTGCGCCCGTTCGTCGAGGCCCACGCCGAGCAGGAGGTCTCCGGCGTCCTCGAGGAGCTGGACCGGGCCAAGGGCAGACGTGCCTTCGCCGCCGGGGTCGACGAGATCCGCCAGAACGTCGAGACGGGCCGGGTCGCGCTGCTCGCCGTGGAGGAGAACTACCGGGAGACCGTGCGCGACACCGGCGGACACCTCCTGCCCGCGGAGAGCGGAGACCTGGACGCACTGGTCGACATCGTGGACGAGATCGTCGAGAAGTCCCTGGACACGGGGGCACAGGTGCGATTCGTCCCGGACGGGACCCTCGCGGGCATGGGCGGCATCGCGAGCGCGCTGCGCTACTGACGGGCCGCCGACGGACGGCCGCCACCGCCGCCGTCAGGGAACCTCACGCCGCTCCGGCGGACGGTGCCGGCGGGTTCGCGGGGGCGCGGTGCCCCGCGGGCCGTTTGCGCCGATACTGGCAGAGGGTGTGCGGCGCGTACCGCCACGGCCCCGCCTGAGAGGACACCGTCCGCAGTGATCGTCGCCAGTCACAGGAGGTTCCCATGAGGATGCTCATCAACGTCCCCGAGACGGTCGTCGCGGACGGCCTGCGCGGTCTGGCCGCCGCGCATCCCGACCTGAACGTCGACGTGGAGAACAGGGTCGTGGTGCGCGGGGACGCCCCGGTCGCCGGCAAGGTGGGCGTGGTGTCCGGCGGCGGGTCGGGACACGAGCCCCTGCACGGCGGGTTCGTGGGGTTCGGGATGCTCTCGGCGGCGTGCCCCGGCGAGGTCTTCACGTCCCCGGTGCCCGACCAGATGGCGCGGGCCGCCGCGGCGGTGGACAGCGGGGCGGGCGTGCTCTTCGTGGTGAAGAACTACACCGGCGACGTGCTCAACTTCGACATGGCGCAGGAGCTCGCCCAGGACGAGGGCGTCCAGGTGGCGAAGGTGCTCGTCAACGACGACGTGGCCGTCCAGGACAGCCTGTACACGGCGGGCCGGCGTGGTACGGGCGCGACGCTGTTCGTGGAGAAGATCGCCGGCGCGGCTGCGGAGGAGGGTGCGCCGCTGGAGCGGGTCGAGGCCATCGCCCGGCGGGTGAACGAGCGGTCCCGCAGCTTCGGTGTCGCGCTCAGCGCGGTCACGACCCCGGCCAAGGGCAGTCCGACCTTCGATCTGCCCTCCGGCGAGCTGGAGTTGGGGATCGGCATCCACGGCGAGCCGGGCCGTGAGCGGCGGCCGATGATGACGTCGCGGGAGATCGCGGACTTCGCGGTGGACGCGGTGCTGGAGGACCTGCAGCCGTCCAGTCCGGTGCTGGCACTGGTCAACGGCATGGGCGCGACACCGCTGCTGGAGCTGTACGGGTTCAACGCGGAGGTCCACCGGGTGCTGGCCGAGCGGGGCGTGCCGGTGGCCAGGACCCTGGTCGGGAACTACGTCACCTCGCTCGACATGGCCGGCTGCTCGGTGACGCTGTGCGAGGCGGACGAGGAGATCCTGCGGCTGTGGGACGCGCCCGTGGAGACGCCCGCGCTGCGCTGGGGCCGCTGAGCCATGCCCGGCCCGGCCGACGACGGAGCCGCGCCCGCGGGCCGCGACGACGCCCGCAGCCAAGCCGACGTGCCACGAGAAGGAGACGCTGTGCTGGACGCGGATTTCTTCCTCCGCTGGATGAACGCCCTCACCGAGGCGGTGAACCGTGAGGCCGGCCGGCTCACCGAGCTCGACGCCGCGATCGGCGACGCCGACCACGGGACCAATCTGCAGCGGGGTTTCACGGCGGCGAAGGCCGCGCTGGAGAAGGACGCGCCGGACACCCCCGGTGCCGTACTGATGCTGACCGGACGGCAGTTGATCTCGACGGTCGGCGGAGCGTCGGGACCGCTCTACGGGACGCTGCTGCGGCGGGCCGGCAAGGCGCTCGGCGACGAGGCGGAGGTGTCGCGGGAGCAGCTCGCCGAGGCGCTGCGGGCGGGAATCGCGGCGGTGGCGCAGCTCGGCGGCGCGAAGCCCGGGGACAAGACGATGCTCGACGCGCTGGAGCCTGCCGCCGCGGCGCTGGACGAGTCCTTCACTGCCGCGAGGGAGGCGGCCGAGGAGGGCGCGGCGGCGACCGTGCCGATGCTGGCACGCAAGGGCCGGGCAAGCTATCTCGGCGAGCGGAGCATCGGGCACCAGGATCCGGGGGCGACGTCCTCCGCCCTGCTGATCGGGGCCCTCGAGGAGGCCGCGCGATGACCGGTGTGGTGGGGATCGTCCTCGTGTCGCACAGCGCGCAGGTCGCCGCGTCGGTCACCGACCTCGCCCGGGGGCTGGCGGGCGCGGGCGACGCCGTGCCGGTCGCTGCGGCGGGCGGCACCGCGGACGGCGACCTCGGCACCAGTTCCGAGTTGGTCGCCCGCGCCGCGCACGAAGTCGACCGGGGCGCCGGGGTCGCCGTGCTGGTCGACATCGGCAGCGCCGTGCTGACGGTGAAGACGCTGCTGGCCGAGGGCGACGAACTCCCGGACGGGACCAGGCTCGTGGACGCGCCGTTCGTGGAGGGCGCCGTCGCCGCGGTGGTCACCGCGGCCGCCGGGGCCGATCTGGACGCGGTGGAGGCGGCGGCCGCGGAGGCGTACGACTACCGGAAGGTGTGACCGTACGCATCCGTGCGCGGCTTGTGATGCACCTGGTCAACGCACTAATGTCGCAGGGCCTTGGTGAACGGGAAACCGGTGGAGTACCGGTGCGGCCCTCGCCACTGTGATCGGGAAGTCCGGCTCTCTCCGCAAGGAAGCCACTGGACCACCTCGGGAGACCGCGGTGTCCGGGAAGGCGGAGCCCGGGCGGCAGGACCCGTCAGCCAGGAGACCGGCCAGGGCGCGTTGTCCATCCACGAGGTGCTGGAGAGGGTCTCCCAACCATGCATATAGCCGAGGGGTTTCTGCCCCCTGTGCACGCGGCCGCCTGGGGCGTCGCGTCCGCCCCCTTCGTGATCCACGGCGTACGGGCGCTCACCCGTGAGGTCAGGGCGAATCCGGAGTCGACACTGCTGCTCGGTGCCTCCGGGGCGTTCACGTTCGTCCTGTCGGCGCTCAAGATCCCTTCCGTGACCGGAAGTTGCTCGCACCCGACCGGCACGGGTCTGGGCGCGATCCTGTTCAGACCGCCGATCATGGCGGTCCTCGGCACGATCACCCTGCTGTTCCAGTCGCTGCTGCTGGCGCACGGCGGTCTGACCACGCTCGGCGCGAACGTCTTCTCGCTGGCGATCGTCGGCCCGTGGGCCGGGTTCGCGGTGTACGCCCTGCTGCGGCGGTCCGGGGCGCCGCTGATGGTGAGCGTGTTCTTCGGGGCGTTCGTGGCGGACCTGTCCACGTACTGCGTCACCAGCGTGCAGCTGGCGCTGGCCTTCCCCGACCCGGGCAGCGGCATCGCCGGCGCCCTCGCCAAGTTCGGCGGCATCTTCGCGGTCACCCAGATCCCGCTGGCGGTCAGCGAGGGCCTGCTCACCGTGCTGGTGATGCGGCTGCTCCTGCAGTCCAGCAAGGGTGAGCTGACCCGTCTCGGAGTGCTCCTCCAGGGCGGGAACAAGAAGGAGGCCGCGGTCCGATGAGCCGTAACGCGAAGATCAACACACTGCTGCTGGCGATCGTGGCGGCGCTGGCGGTCCTGCCGCTCGCCCTGGGCCTCGGCGACCACAAGGAGGAGCCCTTCACGGGCGCCGACGCACAGGCGGAGACCGCGATCACGGAGATCGCACCGGACTACGAGCCCTGGTTCGCTCCGCTGTACGAGCCTCCGTCCGGGGAGGTCGAGTCGGCCCTGTTCGCCCTCCAGGCGGCGCTGGGTGCCGGTGTCCTGGCGTACTACTTCGGGCTGCGCAAGGGCCGCCGGCAGGGTGAGGCGCGGGCGGCGGGCGCCGGGGACGCGGAAGCGCCGGCCGCGGATTCCGTCGGCTCGGGCGCGTAGTCCCCGATGCTGCCGATCGATGCGGCGGCGCACGGCAGTCGCTGGCGCCGCCGTCATCCGTGCGAGAAGGCGGCGCTCGGGTTCGGGCTGACGGTCTGCGCGGTCTCGCTGCCGCCGTGGCCGGGTGCCGTCCTGGTCGCCGCGGCGGCCGTCGCCGTACTGCTCGGACCCGCCGGGGTGGCGCCGCGGCAGCTGTGGCGGGCGTGGCGCATTCCGCTGGGGTTCTGCGTCACGGGTGCGATACCGCTGCTGTTCGCGGTGGGCGGCCCGGACGGATTCGTGGCGCTCGCGCCCGACGGCCCGCTGCACGCGGTCCGGCTGCTGCTGCGGACGTCCGCCGCCTCGCTCGGGGTGCTGCTGTTCGCGTTCACCACACCGGTGTCGGACGTGCTGCCGCGGCTGGTCCGGGCCGGGGTGCCGGGGCCCGTCGTGGACGTCGCCCTCGTGATGTACCGGATCGGCTTTCTGCTGCTCGACGCGGTGCACCGGATCCGTCAGGCACAGGCTGCCCGGCTCGGTCTCACCACCCGCGCGGCGACCTGGCGGTCCCTCGCCGGGCTCGCCGCGACCGCTTTCGTGCGCGCCTTCGACCGGGCCCAGCGACTGCAGATCGGGCTCGCCGGGCGCGGCTACGACGGGACGCTGCGCGTTCTGGTGCCGCCCGCGACGGTGTCCGCGCGCTTTCTGGCGGCGACCGCGGGGCTGCTCGCGGGGATCGTCGCCCTCACCTTCGTACTGGAAAGGTCCCTGCTGTGAGCACGTCCGAGGACTCGACCACACGCGGGGGACGGGCTCCCGTGGTGGAACTGGCCGGCGCGGGATTCTCCTACCCGGACGGCCCGCCGGTGCTGCGCGGTGTCGACTTCACCGTGGCCGGGGGCCGGTCGCTGGCGCTGCTGGGCCGCAACGGGAGCGGCAAGACGACCCTGATGCGGCTGCTCAGCGGCGGGCTGCGGTGCGGCGAGGGCCGGCTGCTGCTGGACGGCGAGCCGATCGCGTACGACCGCGCGGGACTGACCCGTCTGCGGACGACCGTGCAGCTGGTCGTGCAGGATCCCGACGACCAGCTGTTCGCCGCGTCCGTGGGCCAGGACGTTTCGTTCGGACCGATGAACCTGGGCCTGCCGGAGCCGGAGGTCCGGGCGCGGGTCGCCGAGGCGCTCGACGCCCTGGACATCACGGCGCTGGAGGACCGGCCGACGCATCTGCTGTCGTACGGGCAGCGCAAGCGCGCCGCGATCGCGGGCGCGGTGGCGATGCGCCCGCGGGTGCTGGTCCTGGACGAGCCGACGGCGGGCCTCGATCCGCACGGGCAGGAGCGGCTGCTGGCGGTGCTGGGGCGGCTCCGGGAGAGCGGTACGACCGTGGTGATGGCCACGCACGACGTGGACCTGGCGCTGCGCTGGGCGGACGACGCGGCGGTGCTGTCGCCGGCCGGGCTGCGAACGGGACCGGTCGCGGAGCTGCTGGCGGACCGCGAGCTGCTGGACGCGGCCAGGCTGCGCCGGCCCTGGGCGATGGCCGCGGCCGAGGTGCTGCGCGCCCACGGACTGCTGGAGGCGGACAGTCCCGGTCCGCGGACCCCGGAGGAACTGGACCGCTGGGCCGTGCCGGCGTAGCGCATCTCACCCGTCCCCCGTTGTGCAACTTGTTGCATAACGGGGGCTCCGGCGTCTACAAAAGGGGGCGACGCTCATTGCGCGAGGAGGCGCCCCGATGACCCCCACCCCGTACCCGCATCTGCTCAGCCCGCTCGACCTCGGGTTCACCACGCTCCCCAACCGGGTGCTCATGGGCTCGATGCACATCGGCCTGGAGGAGGCGGAGAACGGCTTCCAGCGCATGGCCGCCTTCTACGCCGAGCGTGCGCGCGGGGGTATCGGGCTGATCGTGACCGGCGGCATCTCCCCGAACGACGCGGGACGCCCGTACGACGGCGGCGCCAGGCTCACCACCGAGGAGGAGGCCGCGCAGCACCGCACGGTCACCGACGCGGTTCACGCGGCGGGTGGCCGGATCGCCATGCAGATCCTGCACTTCGGCCGCTACGCGTACCACCCGCAGCTCGTCGCGCCGAGCGCCCTGCAGGCCCCCATCAGCCCGTTCGTCCCCCACGCCCTCACCGACGAGGAGGTCGAGCAGACCGTCGAGGACTACGTCCGCGCCGCCGAACTGGCGAAGTCGGCGGGGTACGACGGCGTCGAGATCATGGGCTCCGAGGGCTACCTCATCAACGAGTTCATCGCGAGCGCCACCAACCACCGGGACGACCGCTGGGGCGGCTCGTACGAGAACCGCACCCGCTTCCCCCGCGAGATCGTCCGCCGCACCCGCGAGCGGGTCGGCGACGACTTCATCATCGTCTACCGGCTCTCGATGCTCGACCTCGTGCCCGGCGGCTCCTCGCTCGAGGAGGTCGTCGCGCTCGCCAAGGAGATCGAGGCGGCCGGTGCGACCATCATCAACACCGGCATCGGCTGGCACGAGGCCCGGATCCCGACCATCGCGACCTCGGTGCCGCGCGGCGCGTACACCTGGGTGACGCGGAAGCTCATGGGCTCGGTGTCGGTGCCGCTGGTCACCAGCAACCGCATCAACACGCCCGAGGTCGCGGAGCAGTTGCTCGCCGAGGGCCGCGCGGACATGGTGTCCATGGCACGACCCTTCCTGGCCGACCCGGAGTTCGTCGCCAAGGCCCGCGCGGACCGGGCCGAGACGATCAACACCTGCATCGGCTGCAACCAGGCATGCCTGGACCACACCTTCAGCGGCAGGATCACCTCCTGCCTGGTCAACCCGCGGGCGTGCCACGAGACCGAGCTGGTCCTCTCCCCCACCCGGCTGCGCAAGCGTCTGGCGGTCGTCGGCGCCGGCCCGGCGGGCCTGGCGTTCGCGGTCTCGGCGGCCGAACGCGGCCACGAGGTCACGCTCTTCGACGCCGCCGACGAGATCGGCGGGCAACTGAACATCGCCAAGCGCATCCCCGGCAAGGAGGAGTTCGAGGAGACGCTGCGCTACTTCCGCACCCAGCTGGAGCTGCGCGGGGTGGAGGTCCGGCTCGGGACCTTCGTCACGCCGGACCTGCTCACCGGGTACGACGAGATCGTGGTCGCGACCGGGGTCACACCTCGTACACCGGTGATCGAGGGCGTCGACCACCCCAGCGTCGTGAGCTACCTCGACGTGCTGCGCGACGGCGCGGAGGTCGGTGAGCGCGTGGCCGTCGTCGGCGCGGGAGGGATCGGCTTCGACGTCGCCGAGTTCCTCACGGACGGCGGCGAGGGCGCGAGCCTGGACCCGGAGACGTACTTCCGGCAGTGGGGTGTGGACACCGGGTACGCGGAGCCGGGTGGGCTGCGGGCCCCGGAGCGGCCGCGGCCCCCGCGCACGGTGCATCTGCTCCAGCGCAAGACCTCCAAGGTCGGCGCGGGCCTCGGCAAGACGACGGGCTGGATCCACCGCACCGAGCTCAAGCACCGCGGCGTCACGATGGTCGCGGGGGCGGCCTACGACCGGATCGACGACGAGGGCCTGCACATCACCGTCGACGGCACGGCGAGGACCATCCCCGTGGACACCGTGGTGCTCTGCACGGGCCAGGAGCCCAGGCGCGACCTGTACGAGGAGCTGGCCGCGGCGGGGCGTACCGTGCACCTCATCGGCGGCGCCGACGTGGCCGCCGAGCTGGACGCCAAGCGCGCCATCGACCAGGGAACCCGGCTGGCGGCGGCCATCTGACGCCGCCTCCTTAGGATGCGGGTCATGTCACTCCCGCACGCGATCCTCACCGCCCTGCTGGAAAAGCCGTCCTCGGGCCTGGAGCTGACCCGTCGCTTCGACCGGTCCATCGGCTACTTCTGGTCGGCGACGCACCAGCAGATCTACCGCGAGCTGGGAAAGCTGGAGGAGGCGAGGCTGATCCGCGCCCTGCCCTCGTCCCAGCCGGCCAGGGGCAGGCGCAAGGAGTACGAGGTGCTGCCCGCGGGGCGCTCGGAGCTCGCCGGCTGGGTGGGCAGGACGGAGGACCCCAAACCCATCCGGGACGCCCTGCTGCTGCGCATGCGGGCGGCGGCGGTGGTGGGCACGGAAGGTCTGGACGCGGAGCTGCGCCGCCACCTCGACCTGCACCGGCGGCAGTTGGCGGAGTACGAGGACATCGAGAAGCGCCACTTTCCGCCGGAGCGGGACGCGGCCGAGGACCGGCTCCGGCACGTGGTGCTGCGTGGCGGGATCGAGCTGGAGCGGTTCTGGATCGGCTGGCTCACCGAGGCGCTGGGGGAGCTGGAGAGGCTTCCCCCGGCGCCTCGATAGCCGGCGCGAGGGCGGGACGGTGCGCGAGGGGGACGGATGCGAGCGCACCGGGACGGCTTGGTGCGGCAGGGCCGGGGCGGGTGTGCGCGTGGGGCCGGCCGGGTACGCGCGGGGGCGGAAGAGGCCGTCGCGGACCCCGGTACGTGTCCCGGACCCGCTTCCGCCGGGAAACGTCACCCGCCGGGGAATATCTGTTCCCGCGAAGTGAGAATGTGAGAGGCCGCGCGGCCAGTTTTTTCCCAGCACAGCGGGCGAAAATTCCGACCGCACGCACCGGACGCCCCGACGTGCTACTGTCGATATCAGTTGCAGTTGTGGTTCCCAGACTTCAAGTGCGCTTCGGCCGGCACCTTGCCGCTGGAAGCGCCTTTGCATTTCCGGTCATTTCCGGCGGGGTAATCATCGCGGCGACATGGTGTCCGCACGGTGCGGATCCCGGTGTGCCCCAAAGGAGAATGACATGGCTACTGGAACCGTGAAGTGGTTCAACGCGGAAAAGGGCTTCGGCTTCATCGAGCAGGACGGCGGCGGCGCCGACGTGTTCGCCCACTACTCGAACATCGCCGCTCAGGGATTCCGTGAGCTGCTCGAAGGCCAGAAGGTCAGCTTCGACATCGCGCAGGGTCAGAAGGGCCCGACGGCAGAGAACATCGTTCCCGCCTGAGACTGACGCGTAGAACGTAGCTGGGGCCCGCATCCTCCGGGGTGCGGGCCCCAGCTGCACGCATTGCACGCGGCGGTTTCGCGCCGCGTGCCACATTTCAGCGCCGCGTGCACCTCCGCCGCTCGGACGCCCTCGGGACTGCGGCGCGGAAGCCGCCCCGGACTGTCACGATTCACCATCGCGTCATCCGTTCGGGCGCCCGTACTCCTGCGCGATTTTCCGCAGGCCAAGCCCATTCCGCATTCCATTGGGTTCGATCTGTTTCCGGTGATTCCACGCGCCGCTCATCCGCTGTGGGAATTTCCTGCCGCGCGCCGCACCGAAAGGCTCCGTATGACCCGACTTTCACGAACCGACCACCGCTCCTCCCGCAAGCGTGACCGCGCCGCCGGCTCCGCCGGCGGCAGCCGCACCGGCTCGCCGCGCCGCTCGGGCGGCCACACCCGCCGTCCTGCCGCGGTCCAGGGCGAGTTCGCACTCCCGGGAACGATCACCCCCGCGCTGCCCCCCGCCGAGTCGTTCGCCGATCTCGGGATGCCCAGGCAACTGCTCGCGGCTCTCGTGGCGGAGGGTGTGACCGTACCCTTCCCGATCCAGGGCGCGACCCTGCCGAACACTCTCGCCGGCCGCGACGCCCTCGGCCGCGGTCGCACGGGCTCCGGCAAGACACTCGCCTTCGGGCTCGCGCTGCTGGCCCGTACCGCCGGCCGGCGCGCCGAGCCCCTGCAGCCGCTCGCCCTGGTCCTCGTCCCCACTCGCGAGTTGGCGCAGCAGGTGACCGACGCGCTCGCGCCGTACGCACGGTCGCTGAGCCTACGGCTGACCACGGTCGTGGGCGGTGTGTCGATCGGCAGGCAGGCACGCGCGCTGCGAAGCGGTGCCGAGGTCGTCGTCGCGACGCCGGGCAGGCTGAAGGACCTCATCGACCGCGGCGACTGCAGGCTGGACCAGGTGGCCGTCACCGTGCTGGACGAGGCCGACCAGATGGCGGACATGGGTTTCCTGCCCCAGGTCACCGCGCTGCTCGACCAGGTGCGTCCCGGGGGGCAACGCATGCTGTTCTCGGCCACCCTGGACCGCAACGTCGACCTGCTCGTCCGCCGCTATCTCAACGACCCCGTGGTGCACTCGGTGGACCCCTCGGCCGGCGCGGTCACCACGATGGAACACCACGTACTCCAGGTCCGCGGCACCGACAAGCACGCCGCCACCACGGAGATCGCCGCGCGGGACGGCCGTGTGATCATGTTCCTGGACACCAAGCACGCCGTCGACCGGCTCACCCGGGACCTGCTGGGCAGTGGCGTGCGGGCCGCCGCGCTGCACGGCGGCAAGTCGCAGCCCCAGCGGACCCGTACACTGGCGCGTTTCAGGACCGGG
This sequence comes from Streptomyces wuyuanensis, assembly GCF_900103455.1. Lineage (GTDB taxonomy): Bacteria > Actinomycetota > Actinomycetes > Streptomycetales > Streptomycetaceae > Streptomyces > Streptomyces wuyuanensis. The sequence continues at coordinate 165,343 of NZ_FNHI01000003.1, forward strand.
CACGTCACCGTCCTGGTCGCCACGAATGTCGCCGCTCGCGGCATCCACGTCGACGACCTCGATCTCGTCGTCAACGTCGACCCGCCGACCGACCCCAAGGACTACCTGCACCGCGGTGGCCGTACCGCCCGTGCGGGGCGGTCCGGCAGCGTCGTCACCCTCGTCACGCCGAACCAGCGCGGTGGCATGCTGCGCCTCATGTCGCATGCGGGCATCAGCCCGCGCATCACGGAAGTCCGCTCCGGCGAGGCCGAACTGCACCGCATCACCGGCGCGCAGACTCCCTCGGGCACCCCCGTCGTGATCACCGCCCCGGCGTCCGAGCGCCCCGAGCGCGACACCGCCTCCCGCGGCCGGCGCAACCGGCCCATGCGCGCGACGCGCCGTACCACCCGTCGGCGGTCCACCGCCGACGCGGCCGCGTAGGCCCATCGTTCGCAAGGCCGTTGTTCCCCCATCACTGCAGGAGGCATTTGTGACACCGATTCACGCGCAGGCCCGCCCCACGGGGACCACATCGGCGAGCACGGCAGTGGCCGGGGCGGCGGACGAGGCCGCACCGCAGGTCTGGGGCGAGATGACGGTCGAGGTGGCCCTCTCGGTCATGGCCAGCGCTCGCGTCGGCCACCTGCTCCTCTGCGACGACGACGGCCGGTGCACCACCCTCATCACCTCGGCGCAGCTCGCCACCGTCCGCGGCAGCGCCGCGTACACCGATCGGGTGCGCCTGGGCGACGTCCTCGGCGACCACGGAGCGTTCTCCCCGGCCGTGGCCCCGTCGGCCGAGCAGGCGCACCGCACCGTTCTGTTCGCAGCGCCGTACACGCCCGGCGAGCCGGGCACCTCCGCGGTCCCGCTGCACTGAAGCGCCGCTCTCGCCACTCCACCTCTCCGCGCCACCCGCTGCTCCGCTCCCCCTGTGAGGCCACATGCGCTGTGTCATCGCCCGCTTCCCGTTCGAACTGACGAAGGGCGTCGTGCTGGAAAGGATGAAGGGGGTGCGCCCCGAACCCGTCACCGGAGCGTCGGTGGTGATCGGGCGCCGCCGGTACCCCGTCATGCAGGCGGGCGCGGTCATCACCCGTCAGGACCGCCGTGATTTCACTCCGGGCGAAGTCATCCGGGCCCTCACCGTGCTCGGATTCGTCTGCCGGCCGGGCCCGTCGGCAGCCCCCGCCGACCTCGGCGGGCCTTTCCGACAGATGTCCGACCTGCTCGGCGGCCCCGCGGCCTGACCGCCGGGTCGGCGCGAGCCGTACCCGGACGGAGCGTGGCCCGCACGGGCACGCGGGCTGCCGCGGCCCGCGGCACGGCGGCCGCCACCAGACCGATCGCCGTCCAGGCGGCGAGGTAGGGCAGCACCGGGCCGGGACGACACCGGGCAGGCCGTACTCCTCGGGGCCGATGCGGAAGAGGCCGGACCACCAGCCGAGTGCCACACCGGCGGCGGTGACGGCCGGCACCCACACGGCGTGGCGCCGGAGCGGCCCGGGCCTGACCTCCTCGTCGGCGCCGTCGTACGGGGCGGGGCCGAAGTCGTCGATCACGACCGTGAGGACGCCGCCGGGGGGTCCGGGTTTGCCAGGCCGGCGGGCTGTTCCGGCGTGCTCGGGGCCGCCGGGCCGGCGGACCCGTCCGGAGCGCCCGGGGCCGACCTGCCCGAGTGCCGATCCGGGCCGGCGCACTCGTCCGGGGCGCCGGGGACCGATCCCCGGGAGGACCGGTCCGGCGCGGGCGGCGCGGCGGCCCTGCGCCACGCCGACTCCCGCAGCAGACGAAGGCCGTTGAGGCCGACCAGGACGGTGGAGCCCTCGTGCCCCGCCACGCCCAGGGGCAGTGGGAGCCGGCCGGCGAGGTCCCAGACGACCAGCACCGCGATGCAGGCGCCGGCGATGACGAGGTTCTGCACGACGATGCGGCGGGCGCGGCGGGACAGGGCCACCACGGCGGGCACGGTGGTGAGTTCGTCACGTACGACCACGGCGTCGGCCGTCTCCAGCGCCAGGTCGGACCCCGCCCGGCCCATGGCCATCGAGGAGTGCGCCGCGGCCAGCGCCGGCGCGTCGTTGACACCGTCGCCCACGACGAGGACGCGCTCTCCCGCCTGTTCCCAGGCCCGTACCGCCGCCGCCTTGTCCTCGGGCAGGAGTCCGGCCAGCACCTCGGAGATGCCGCTCTCCGCCGCGATCTGCCGCGCAGCCGGCTCGTTGTCTCCGGTCAGCAGCACCGGCGCGGTGCCGGTGAGCCCCCGAAGGGCGGCGACGGCCGCGGGGGCACCGGCCCGCAGCCGGTCGGTGACGGCGAGGACTCCGGCGGTTTCGCCGTCGACGAGGACGACCACGGCCGTGTGACCGCTGCGCTCGGCCTCGTCGACCGCCGGGCACGCGGCGGTCAGCAGCGACGCCGGGCTCCCGACGCGGACCTCCCGGCCCCGCACCATCGCGCGCACTCCACGACCCGGCTCCGACACGAACGCCTCGGCAGGGCCGGGCTCCAGGCCTCTCTCCCGGGCCGCGGCGACCACGGCGCGGGCGAGCGGATGCTCGCTGGGGTGCTCGGCCGCGGCGGCCAGCGCGAGCACCTCGGTCCCTTCCAGCGCCAGTCCGTGCACGCCCGTCACCCGGGGCGCGCCCTCCGTGAGGGTGCCGGTCTTGTCGAGCGCGACCCGGTTCACCTCCCCGAGGCGCTCCATGACCACGGCCGACTTGACGAGGACACCGTGGCGTCCGGCGTTGGCGATCGCGGAGAGCAGCGGGGGCATCGTCGCCAGGACCACCGCGCACGGCGAAGCGACGATCATGAAGGTCATGGCGCGCAGCAGCGTCTGGGTGAAGTCCGCGCCGAACGCGAGCGGCACGGCGAGCAGTGCGAGCGTGGCGGCCACGACGCCGGCCGAGTAGCGCTGCTCGATCTTCTCGATGAACCGCTGCGTGGGCGCCTTCGTCCCTCCCGCCTCCTCGACCATGGCGACGATCCGCGCGATGACGGAGCCGGCGGCGTCGGCCTCGACCCGGACGCGCAGCGCGCCCCTGCCGTTGAGCGTGCCGGCGAAGACCTGGTCCCCCGGCGACTTGGCGACGGGCAGGGGTTCGCCCGTGATGGTGGCCTGGTCGACGTCGCTCGCGCCCTGCAGCACGGTGCCGTCTGCGGGGAGCCGCTCCCCGGGCCGCACGAGAACGGTGTCGCCGACGGCCAGCCGGCTGACGTCCACCGTCTCCTCGCCGGCGCCCGTGACCCGTACGGCCCGGGCGGGCGCCAGATCGAGGAGTCCGCGCACGGAGTCCGCGGTGCGCCGCGTCGCCAGGGCCTCCAGCGCGCCGGACACCGCGAAGATCACGACGAGGAGCCCGCCGTCGAGGTAGTGCCCGATGGCGGCGGCGCCGATCGCGGCGATCACCATCAGCAGGTCCACGTCGAGGGTCCTCTCGCGCAGCGCGCGCAGTCCCGCCCACCCGGGCTCCCATCCGCCTGCCGCGTAGCAGAGGGCGTACAGCGGGCCCCAGATCCACACGGGGCCACCGGCCAGATCGAGGGGGAAGGCGCACAGGAACGCGACGGCGGAGAGGGCCGCCCAGCGCACCTCGGGCAGTTCCGGCAGACGCGTGGCGCGTCTCGCCGGGCGCGGGGGTGCCGTGGAGGGCGCGGTGGAGGACCGCCTGTCGAGCGCCGGGGAAGGCATCGGGGCGCACACCTCTTCGTCTCGTGATCGCCTGGGGCCGTCTCGGGCCGCGCCGTGCGGATGGGCCCGTGTCGTCCCGGCCGGGCAGGGCCGCACGGACCGCCCGCACCGGCGGACCACGCCACCATAGCGGAACACATGAAGAGGTCTTCATTCATACGTTTGGACCATCCGGTTACGATGTGGCCCATGGGACATGGAGCCGACGGCCGGGCCACCCCGGCGGCCAATCTGGACGCGGACTCCGCCGCCACCATCGCCGCCACACTCCAGGCGCTGGCCACCCCCTCCCGCCTGATGATCCTCACCCGGCTGAGGCAGGGCCCCTGCGGTGTGACGGAGCTGGCCGAGGCGGTCGCGATGGAGCAGTCCGCCGTCTCCCACCAACTGCGGCTGCTCCGCGCGCTGGGGCTCGTCACCGGCACGCGACAGGGTCGCCGGATCGAGTACAGCCTCTACGACAACCATGTCGCCCAGCTCCTGGACGAGGCCGTGTACCACATCGAGCATCTGCGGCTCGGCGCCCGTGATCTCCCCGTCGCCGCCGGGGATACTGGTCAAACGTAGGCGGACTCGCTGACCACGAGGGGCGGACAGGGTGAACCACGGGCGCGAAGAGACCAGTTGGGGCCGGCACTCGAAGGGGCGCCACGCCGTCGTCATCGGGGGGAGCCTCGCGGGGCTGCTCGCGGCGCACGTGCTCGCCGGTCACGCCGACCGGGTCACCGTCGTGGAGCGCGACCGCCTCCCGGAGGGCCCGGAACCGCGCTCCGGTGTGCCGCAGAGCAGGCACGCCCATGTGCTCCTGGAGAGCGGGCAGCTGGCACTGGACTCCCTGCTGCCGGGCTTCACCGCCGAGTTGCGGGCGGCCGGGGCGCCCCGCGTGGGCATGCCCGAGGACATGGTGGCGTGGAGCGGCACCTGGTTCCGGCGGACGGCCCCGACGTCCCACATCCACACCGGCTCCCGCGCCCAGGTCGAGCAGCTGGTGCGCAGGCGTGTGCTGGCCAATCCGGTGATCACGACCGTCGAGTCCGCGGAGGCCGTCGGGCTGGCCGGCGATGCCTCCCGGGTCCGGGGCGTGCTGTTGCGGGAGCGAGGCGGCACCGACGGGACCGCGGACGGCGCGCCACCGCGGCAGCCGCGCACGCTCGCGGCCGACCTGGTGGTGGACGCCTCCGGACGGAGCTCGCGCGCCTCGCGGTGGCTGGCGGCCATCGGGGCCGAGCCGCCGCAGGAGGAGACCATCGACACCGGGCAGGCGTACGCCTCGCGCATCTACCGCAACACCAGCGCCCATCTGGGCACGGAGGCGCTGGCGTACTGGTTCTACCCGAACCCGTCGCAGACGTACGCGGGCGGGGTGCTGCCCCTGGAGGACGGCAATCACCTCGTGGCGCTCGCGGGCCTCCGCGGTCAGGAACCGCCCACGGACGACGCCGGGTTCACCGCTTTCGCGGCGCGTCTCCCCCACCCGTTCCTCCACGAGTGGCTGCTCACCGCCGAGCCGCAGACGCCGGCGTACGGCTTCCGGTCGACGGCCAACCTGCGCCGCAGGTACGACCGTCGGGGCCGGCGCCCCGCGGGGTTCCTCGCCACCGGGGACGCGCTGTGCACCTTCAACCCGATCTACGGTCAGGGCATGTCGGTCGCCGCGATGAGCGCCGTGGCGCTGCGCGACGCGCTCGCCGACCCGCGTCGGAGGCCGACGACCCTACGGGTCCAGCGTGCGCTCTTCGACGCCTCGCGCCAGGCCTGGGACATCTCCGCGGGTGCCGACCGGGCCATGCCCGGCGCGGTGGGGAACGCCGTCGCCTCCCGGGCCGTGGACCGCCCGGTCGGCTGGTACCTGGACCGGGTCCAGCAGCGGTACGTGGGCGATCCGGTGCTCGTGGGCCCGGTGTTCCGCTCCGTGCTGACGCTCACCAGGCCCCTGACCGCGCTGTTCGCTCCGAGAGTGGCACGGGCGGTGCTGTTCGGGCCCGTGGCCGGGACGCCCTCGGCGCCACCGATGCGAGCGGAGACCACGGACGGCTGATGCACGGGGCGCGCGGGCGCTTCGCCTGCCGGTCCCGGAGGCTCCGAAGCATCGCGACGGCGTCGCCGTGGCGCACGTTGCCGGCGCCTCCGGGCCGCAGTGGCCGCCGGCGGACCCGGCCCGGGCACGCCCGGGTTCAGTCGTTGCAGCCGGGGCCGTCACTCGGGTCGACGCACGTGTTGAGTCCGGATCCGCCGTTGTTGGTGTTGCGGCCCGGTCCGCCGTCCAGTGAGTCGTCGCCCGCCTCCCCGAAGAGCTGGTCGTTGTCCCTGCCGCCGTAGAGGTCGTCGTTGTCCCTCCCGCCGCGGAGCAGATCGTTGCCCTCGCCGCCGTAGAGGGCGTCGTTGCCCAGGAAACCGGAGAGCCTGTCGTTGCCCGAGCCCCCGGAAAGCTCGTCGTTGCCAGTCTCACCGCGAAGCTCGTCGTTCCCCGAGTCCCCTCGGAGGTCGTCGTTGCCGAAACCACCGAAGAGCTGGTCGTCGCCCGGTCCCCCGGAAAGCTGGTCGTTGTCCCTGTCACCGTTGAGGGTGTCGTTGCCCGGTCCGCCGCAGAGGAGGTCGTTGCCCCCGAGTCCGTAGACCGTGTCGTTGCCCCCGCGTGCGAAGATCACGTCGTTGCCGGGGGTTCCGACGATGACGTCGTTCTTCTCGGTGCCCACTTTGGTAGGCCGGGCGTCCTCACACGTCGAGTCGTCCCAGGTGTGTGACGTCGTCGAGTTCGTCGAGTTCGTCGCTTCCACGGCCCGACCCAGTGGTCCCGGCGCGGCGGCCGTTGTGGAGGTGGACCAGACGAACAGCCCCACGATGACGAGGACGACGATCGCGGGCAGTGACCGCGCACTGGCGCCCCGCCGGGCGGGGCTCCCGTTCGGAGGTGTCGTCGGCCGGTCGTCGTCGAACGGACGGAGCTCGAACATGGCTCGGCTGTCTCCTGAGTGAGGCGCGCAGTTGTCCCTCACAGAAGGTCACACTCTCGCCCAGCCCGCTCCGCCACGCAGTGGGGCCGAAAATCGCCCGCTGAACGTTCTCGCAGGTCACATACGGTAGACCCGGCCGCCACAAGCACTCCTTCGGGCGCCACTCGCACGGCCCCCGGGCGGGATGGCAAGGGCCGATCCGGGAGGCGGAACACCGGCAGGCGGCCCCGCGGTTCCCCGGTCGCGTTCGCGTCCCCCTTCACGGTCGCGTCCCCCATCCCGGTCGGGTTCCCGACCCCCGTCGGGGTCCCGTCCCCGTTGCATGGCCCGCTACTACCCCTGAACGAAAGGGGACGGGCGGGATCACTGCGGTCGGGTGACCGAGACCACCACCTGCTCGCCGGCCTGGTACGCCCGGCCCCGCGGCCCGGGCCTGGCGCTGCACCCGGCTCCCGACGGCATTCCCGCATTCCACGCCGGGCTGTCGGCTACCGGCCTACGCCGCTGGTGGAACTCCACTCGTCGGTAGAGGAATTGGGGCTCGGCGGGTGTTCGTCAAGGACGAGTCGGCACGGTTCGGGCTGGCCGCCTTCAAGGCTCTCGGCGTCTCCTGGGCAGTCCACCTGCTGCTCCCCGAGCGCGGCGGCGGAGATCGTGACCGGCCGCGGGCCCACCGCGAACCACCCGGCCCCTACCGCGAACCGCCCGCGGCCGGGGCGCCGTCGTGGCTCGTCACGGCGACCGACGGCAACCACGGACGGGCGGTGGCGCGTACCGCCCGCCGGCGCGGTGTACGGGCACGGGTCTTCGCCGCTGAGGGGGTGCACCCCGGCGCCGTGGCGGCCATCGGGGCCGAGGACGCGGCCCGTGCCGCGCGCGACCTGGCCGCCCACGGGGTGTCCGCTGGTCCCTGCGGGGCGCATGGGCGTCGAAAGGGAGAACGCGCGGAGGCCCCGAGGCACGAGGGACGGAGCACGACCGACCGCCGACGCACACCCAAGCGCCCCCGAGGCGAACGAGCCCGAGAAGGCGGAGGAGTCGGTGCGGCGGGGCGCCGCGCGGTGCTGGCGGCGGGTCCCGGCACCACGGTCGTCCTCCTCGGCACCGAGGGCACCGCGGCCGATCGACACGGCGCGACCCGCTCGGCGCTCCCCACTCCGACCCCGGGCCGCGGCTGAAACACGGTGGGACGCGGCCGTACCGAGGCGCTACCGTGACCGGTTCGTCCGGGAGCGCATCCGTTCCGCCGCCCGCCGGCGCCGTTCGCGCCCCGGCCCGCCCGCGCGACCGGTCGGGGCCCCGCCGTCCCACACCGCCTGAGGAGCCGTCATGCCCCTGCTCTATCCGCCGATCGAACCGTACGAGCAGGGCGTGCTCGACACCGGTGACGGCCACCATGTGTACTGGGAGGTCTGCGGCAATCCCGACGGCAAGCCCGCCCTCGTGGTGCACGGCGGACCGGGGTCGGGTTGCGGGCCGGGCTCCCGACGCCGGTTCGATCCGGACCGCTACCGGGTCGTCCTGTTCGACCAGCGCGGCTGCGGCCGCAGCACCCCGCACGCGAGCGACCCCGGCGCCGACCTGACGGCCAACACGACCGAGCATCTGCTGACCGACATGGAGCGACTGCGGGAACTGCTGGGCGTCGACCGCTGGCTGCTGTACGGGGGGTCCTGGGGGTCGACGCTGCTGCTCGCGTACGCCCAGCGTCATCCGGAGCGGGTGTCGGAGATCGTCGTCAACGGGGTGACGACGACCCGGCGTTCGGAGATCGACTGGCTCTACCGTGGCGTGGCGCGGTTCTTCCCCGAGGCGTGGGACCGGTTCGTGGCAGGGGTCCCCGAGGCCGGACGGGAGGGGGACCCGGTCGCCGCGTACGCGCGCAGGATGAACGACCCGGACCCCGAGGTGCGGGAGAAGGCCGCGGACGACTGGTGCGCCTGGGAGGACGCGGTCGTCTCGATGGAGCCCAACGGTCCGTCAGGCGTCTACTCCGGCCGCGCACCGGCGGCCCGGATCGCCCTCGTCCGGATCGCCTCGCACTACTTCGTGCACGGGGCGTGGCTGGAGGAGGGCGCCCTGCTGCGGAACGCGGCACGGCTCACCGGAATCCCCGGGGTGCTGGTGCACGGCGGGCTCGATCTCTCCAGCCCCCCCGACACCGCGTGGGAGCTGTGCCGCGCCTGGCCGGACGCGCGGCTGGTGACGATCCGCGACGCGGGGCACCTGGGCAGCGACGCGGCGGACGCGGAGGTGCTGGCCGCGCTCGACCGATTCGCCGACCGCCGCTGAGGCTTCCCGGGCGGCGCCCCGGGACATCACGTCCCGTGCGGCCGCCATCGTCCGGTTCCTTGCTCACGGCCCCGCGCACGGGCCGCCCGGCGCGCTGCGTCGCCGGGCCGAGGGCTGGGCGGGTCGATCGCCGCCGTACCACTCCCGCTCCGTACGCCCGTACGGCCGGCGGGACGACCGGCCTCGCCGCTACGCCCCGCCGCCTCCACCGCCTCGGCCACCCGGTCGAAGAAGCGCGCGTGTGCGCCGTCGCTGCACGGCGCTTCGGGGTTCCACGCGACGACCCGGGCGCCGGAAGCGGCCTCGCGCCAGGCGGCGTTGTCGCCCAGGGCGTCCAGCGAGTACGCGTTGACGCGGGCGTCTACGAGGAGGACCCGTGCGGCGAGGTCTGCGACGTACGGCCAGTCCGCGGTGAACCAGTTGGTGCCGGGGCCGCCCTGCGGTGACACCAGGTCGAGGCCGAATGCGGTGAGTTCCCTCAGGTCGGGCCAGGACTGCGGCTTTGCCAGGTAGGCGCTGTCGGCGGAGGCCGGCGAAAGGGCCAGTAGTGCCGGGCGGGCGGCGCTGTCGTGTGCGAGCGCCCGCAGCCGGGCGGTGGCGCGGGCCAGGGCTATGGCACCCGCCGTGTCCTGGGCGGCCCCCAGAGCTCTGGCGAGGGCGGCGAACCGGGCGCGCACGTCGCCGAGCGACTGTCCCTGGCCGACGTCGAGCACGACGAGGGGCACCCGCTCCTCTACGTGTTTCGCCGTGTCCGGATCGAGTCCGTAGACCTGTCCTCCGCCGTAGGTGACGGCGACGACCAGATCGGGGTCGCCGCGCAGCAGCGCGTCGGCGTCGAGCGCGGCGCCCGAGCCGAGATAGTCCGTGCCGTCGAGCGGCAGGGACCCGGCTTTGACCGGGTCGGGCCCGTCGCCGTCGTGGTTCGAGCCGAACAGTCCGGCCGGGCGTATGCCGTGCTCCCAGAGGGTCGCTCCGGCCTGGATGTAGGTGACGACCCGTTCGGGCCGCCGGTCGGTCGTGGCCAGATGGCCCCGGTCGTCGAGGAATTGCCAGTCGGTCTGCCGGTCCATGATCGAGTGCTCCCTGCCCCTCGCCTGCGACTCGCTGACCCTCTTACTGCCCACGGATCGCACGCGGCGAACGGCCGGTCGGGGCGCCCGGTGCGGGCCCGGGCCGGCCGTCGGAGGGTGGGTGCGGTACGGGGCCGGAGGGCCCGTTCAGACGATGCCCTCGGCGATCTCCGCCTGTTCGCGCGCGTTGCCGTACGCGGCCGGGGTGCTGTACGACCGGCGCGCGACGTACCACCAGACGCTGGCCAGCACGAGGACGACGACCAGGGCGACGGAGGCGTAGTTCATGGAGCCGACGTTGACCGGCGAGGACTGCGGGAGGCAGAACAGCACCGTAACGAAGGCGACCCAGCACACGGCGGTCCAGCCGATCGGCCTGCTCCAGTGCCCGAGTTGCCACGGTCCCGGCTGGAACCGCTTGCCCGCGCGCAACCGCAGATAGATGGGAATCGCGTAGGCGGGAGTGATGCCGATGACGTTGATGGCGGTGACGGCCCCGTACGCCGTGGCGGAGTACAGCGACGGCAGCGCCAGCAGCGCGGCGACGGCGACGGAGAGCCACACGGCCGGAACGGGCGTCTGAGTACGGCTGCTGACCCTTCGCCACAGTGCCGATCCGGGCAGCGCGTTGTCGCGACTGAACGCGAACACCATCCGGCTGGCGGCGGCCACCTCGGCGTTTCCGCAGAACAGCTGGGCGACGATCACGACGAGGAGCAGCGCGGAGGCACCTGCCGTGCCGAGCGCGTCCAGGAGGATCTGGGCGGGCGGCACGCCCGTCGCGCTCTGCTGGACGCCGGCGTAGTCCTGGATGGCGAAGGTGAGCCCGGCGAGCAGCACGAATCCCGCGAGCCAGGAGACCCAGATGGCGCGGACGATGCCGCGCGCGGCGGTCACGGACGCGTTGGAGGTCTCCTCGGACAGATGGGCGGACGCGTCGTAGCCGGAGAACGTGTACTGGGCTAGCAGCAGCCCGATCGCCGCCACGTAGAACGGGTTGGCCCAGCCGGTGTCGTTGACGAACTCGGTGAACACGAAGGAGGGCGACTGGTGGTGGTCGGGCACGATCGCGAGGGCGCCCACGATCACGGCGACACCGGCGAGGTGCCACCAGACGCTGATCGAGTTGAGCACGCTGACGAGGCGTACCCCGAAGAGGTTGAGCGTGGCGTGCAGCAGCAGGATGCACAGGAAGATGACGAACGTCGATCCCGGGGTGGGGTCGAAGCCGAACCGCAGGTTCAGGAACGCGCCGGTGAACAGGGCGGCGCCGTAGTCGATCCCCGCGATGGCGCCCAGCAGTCCGAGGAGGTTGAGCCAGCCGGTGTACCAGCCCCAGCGGCGTCCGCCGAGCTTGTCGGCCATGTAGTACAGCGCACCGGAGGTGGGGTACGCGCTGGTGACCTCCGCGAGGGCGAGACCGACGCAGAGGACGAACAGCCCGACGCCCGCCCAGCCCCACATCATCACCGCCGGGCCGCCGGTGCTCAGCCCGAAGCCGTAGAGGGTCATGCAGCCGGACAGGATGGATATGACGGAGAAGCTGATGGCGAAGTTGCCGAAGCCTCCCATCCGGCGGGCGAGGACGGGCTGGTAGCCGAGTTCGCGCAGCCGCTCCTCCTCGTCCCTGGGCGGGGCCTGGTCCTGGGCGGACCATGCGGTACGGGACATGAACGAACCTCCGGGAGACAGGTCGGACTCTTCGGGACGGGGACCAGGACGGGACGGGAAGCGGACGGGGAGGGGCCGCGGGCGTTCCGGGCCGGGACGCGGCCGGTCGCCGGGCCGACCCGGGACCGGGGATGGCCGCCTCGGCGTCCGGGATACGGGACGCGAGATGCGAGATGCGGAATATGAGATACGGGATACGGGATCGATCCCGGATCCGGCGGGCAGGGATCAGTCGACTGGGGCGTCGCGCGCCGCCGCGAGACAGCGGCTGCGCGCCCTCACATAGAGCTCCTCGGTGAGTACCGGGTCGCCCGGCTCCTCCGTGCGCAGCGACCACGGCAACGTGGTGTAGTACGGCCCGAGCGCACGGAAGACGCGACCGGCCTCCTCGAAGTGCAGGGCACCCCACAGCGCGTGGGCGAGGTGGCTGAGGTCGAGGAGCGAGCTGGTCGCGGACGCCGCGTGGTCGAACCAGCCGTGCAGGGCCCGTACGGAGTCGCGGATGGAGTCCTCCGCGACCCAGTGGAGATCGAGGGCCCGGCGGTGGCCCTGCTCCCTCCGGTAGCGCTCGACCCGGGCGTACAGCGGCAGGACGTGCAGCGGCGAGCCCGGGGCCGCGGTGGAGGCGGCCCACTGCACGAAGTTCACCGCCTCCGACAGCGCACCGGCCCGGCGGGTGTAGAGGAACTGCAGCATGCGGTGGTACGCCTCGCGGTTGCCGGGGTCGCGCTTGTCGGCCTCGGCCAGCAGCCCCCAGGGGCCCGGTGGCAGCATCGGGCCGGGCGGAGCCATCCGGTGCTCCTCCATCTGCTGCCGGTCGTCGAGCTGGGCGAGGGCGAGCAGGCACACCCAGGGAACGGGGTCGTCGGGCGCCGTACGGGCGGTGGCGCCGCAGGCGTCCCACGCCTCGTGCCACAGATCGCGGGTCCGGCGGTGGCCCTCCCGGTGTGCGCGGACGGCCCGTTCGACCGCGACCCTGGTGTGCATCACGGAAGCGGCGACGCTGTGCGGCTCCTCCGCCTGCCAGGCGCGGACCACGTCGGAGCCGGCCGCGACGGCCGCCAGGACCTGGGTGCGCTGGGTCCACAGCGACGGGTCGCGGGTGTCGGCGAGGAGGTCCCGCATCGCCACCCAGCGCCCCGTCCGCAGGTCCTGGAGCGCCGCGCGCAGGGCGTCGTCGTGGCCTGCGGGGTGGTAGAGGGGGCGGAAGTGGTCATGGACCATCACCTCTCCCCGGCGGGGTCGCCGGCCACCGTCATGTGGCTGCGTTCCCTGCGTAATCCGGAGTCGTCGTGCGTCGTCATGGGTCCTCCAGGACGGTGGGGGCGTTGACGGCGGGTGACCGCCGGGGCGTCCTGCTGTTGATCGACGATCAGTGTAGGCGCGGTAGCACTCCGTGGGCACAGGTTTTCGGATCTTGCGCAACTATTCGCTCCGGCAAGGAAACTGACTGAGCGTCAGTAGTTCTCGCCGAACGGTTTGCGGGCCTTGACGGGGACCGCGGCCCGGGGTCAGGCTGGCCTTCGGTGATCACTTGACCGGTCCACACCCACGGCCGCCGACCCGGTCACGGCCGCCGCCGGCCGTGACCGGGCCGTACCTACCGAAGAGACAGGACATGGTGTCTGCCGAGCCCCGCACCACCGCCCCCGTGCTCGCCGTCGACCAGGGCACCTCGGGCACCAAGGCGCTCGTCGTCTGCCCCGAGCGGGGGGTGATCGGCTCCGGATCGGCGGACGTCCGCCCGCGCTACGGCCCGGGAGGGACGGTCGAGGTGGACCCGGCCCGGCTGCTGGCGTCGGTGGTCGACGCGGGGCGGCAGGCGCTCGCCGAGGCGGGTGAGCCGGTCGCCGCCGTCGGTCTGGCCAACCAGGGTGAGACGGTGCTCGCCTGGGACCCCGTCACCGGCACGCCGCTCACCGACGCGATCGTGTGGCAGGACCGGCGGGCGGCCTCCGTCTGCGAGTCACTGGGCGAGGACGAGGCGCAGGAGCTGCGCGACCTCACGGGGCTGCCGCTCGATCCGTACTTCGCGGCGCCGAAGATGGCCTGGATCCGCCGGGAGACGACCCGCGAGGGCGTGGTCACCACCAGCGACGCCTGGCTGGTGCACCAGCTGACCGGTGCCTTCGTCACGGACGCGGCCACCGCCGGCCGTACCCAGCTGCTGGACCTCGACCGGGTGGAGTGGTCACCGAGGGCCCTGAAGATCTTCGGGCTGGACGGTGAGCGGCTGCCGCGCGTCGTGGACGCCGCGGGCCCGGTCGGCACCACCTCGGCGTTCGGACCCGAACTGCCCCTCACCGGACTGCTCGTGGACCAGCAGGCGGCGCTGCTCGCCCAGCGAGTGACCGAGCCGGGCACCGCCAAGTGCACGTACGGAACAGGGGCGTTCCTGCTCGCACAGACCGGTGACCGGCCGCGGCGCGGGAGTTCGGGCCTGGTCAGCTGTGTGGCGTGGCGGCTCGGCGGACGCACCAGTTACTGCCTCGACGGGCAGGTCTACACGGCCGCCTCAGCGGTCCGCTGGCTGACGGATCTCGGCATCGTCGCCGGGGCCGCGGACCTGGACCGGGTGGGCTCGTCCGTCCCCGACTCCGGCGGTGTCACCTTCGTCCCGGCGCTCGCCGGACTCGCCGCGCCCTGGTGGCGCGCCGATCTGCGCGGATCGCTCACGGGCCTGGGGCTGGAGACCGGCGCCGGGCATCTGGTACGCGCACTGTGCGAGGGCATCGCCGCCCAGGTCGTCGCGCTGGCCGACGCCGTGGCCGCGGACACGGGCGCGCCGCTCTCGTCCCTGCGGGTGGACGGCGGGCTCACGCGGTCGGCCCTGCTGATGCAGACACAGGCGGACCTGCTCCAGCGCCCGGTCGAGGTCTCGGCACTGTCCGATGCCACGGCGCTGGGAGTCGGTGCGGTGGCCCGGCTCGGTGTCGATCCCTCTCTCGGCGTGCCGGACGCCGTGCCGGACCGGAAACCGGCGGCCGTGTACGAGCCCCGTGTTCCTGCCGGCGTGGCGCAGGAGCGGCTGGCCTCGTTCCGCGCCGCGGTGGACGCCCTCACCGCACGGGCCGCCCCGCAACCCGCAGGTCCGGCCGCCGGTGCCACGCTCCCACCCGGACAAGCACAGGCGCAGGCACGGGCACGGGCACAGGCACCCGCGTCGGGCGGAAGCCCGGCCGGCGTGCCGGGCGTGTCGGACGTGTCATGACGGTCACCACGGCCGGGCCGGTGGACGACGGCGTCCTCGACGTCGTGGTGGTCGGTGCCGGTGTGGTCGGCACGGCGATCGCCCGGGAACTGGCCCGCTACCGGCTGCGGACCGCCCTCGTAGAGGCGTCCGGGGACGTCGGCGACGGCACGTCGAAGGCCAACACGGCGATCCTGCACACGGGTTTCGACGCCGTGCCCGGTTCGCTGGAGTCCGCTCTGGTCCACGACGGCCGACGGCGGCTCACCGCGTACGCGGAGGAGGCCGGCATCCCGCTGGAGCCGACCGGCGCGCTCCTCGTCGCGTGGGACGAGGACCAGCTCGCGGCCCTCCCCGGGCTGGCCGGGAAGGCGAAGCGCAACCGCTGCGACGACACCGAAGTCATCGGTGCCGGCGAACTGCGCGCCCGGGAGCCGCGCCTGGGGCCGGGAGCCCTCGGCGCCCTCGCCGTCCCCGGTGAGAGCATCGTCTGCCCCTGGACGACCACCCTGGCCTACGCAACCCAGGCCGTGCGTTCCGGTGTGGCGCTCCATCTGAACTGCCGTGTGGCGGGGGTGCGTCCAGCGGACGGGCTGCACCTGGTGGACACGGCCCGGGGCCCGCTGCGCACCCGGTTCCTGGTGAACGCCGCCGGTCTCCACGCGGACGACGTCGACCGGATGCTCGGCCCGGAGACGTTCACCGTCACACCGAGACGCGGTCAGCTGATCGTCTTCGACAAGTTCGCGCGCGGCCTGGTCCGGCACATCCTCCTCCCGGTGCCCACCGCGGCCGGCAAGGGAGTGCTCGTGTCGCCGACGGTCTACGGGAACGTGCTGCTCGGGCCCACGGCCGAGGACCTCGACGACAAGACCGCCACCGGCACGACGGCGGACGGCATCGCCCGGCTGAGGGAGGAGGGCCGCCGGATCGTGCCGGAGCTGCTCGACGAGGAGGTCACCGCCGTCTACGCGGGACTGCGGGCCGCGACCGGCCGGGAGGACTACCGCATCGACGCCCGACCGGACCGGCGGTACGTCACGGCCGGCGGAATCCGTTCGACCGGGCTGACGGCGTCCATGGCCATCGCCGCGCACGTGGTGGACCTGCTGGCCGACACCGGGCTCGCACTCGGCGCGCCGCGCACGCTCGCTCCCGTGCGCATGCCGAACATCGGGGAGGCGTCCCTGCGCCCCTACCGGGACGACCGCCTGATCGCCGCCGACCCCGAGTACGGGACGATCGTGTGCCACTGCGAGCGGGTGACCCGCGGGGAGATCCGGGACGCGCTGGCCGGCGACATCCCGCCCGCCACGCTGGACGGTCTGCGGCGACGCACCCTTGCCCGCGGCGGCCGCTGCCAGGGGTTCTCCTGCGGGGCGGCCGTGCGTCGGCTGTTCGGGGCCGGACGGTGAAGCGGCGCACGGTGGACGTGCTGGTCGTGGGCGCGGGACCGGCCGGCCTCTCCGCGGCGGCCGCGCTGGCAGCGTCCGGAGCGGGAGCCGTCGAGGTGCTGGAGCGGGATGCCGAGGCGGGCGGAGTGCCCCGCCACTGTGCCCGCGGCGGATTCGGGCTGCGCGATCTGTGGCGGCCGATGACGGGTCCGGGCTACGCCCGGCACTGGACCGGGGCGGCCGTACGGGCGGGGGCGGCCGTGCGCACCGGTGTCATGGTCACCGGCTGGTCCGGGCCGCTGACCGTGGAGGCGACGGGCCGGGAAGGGCTGGAGGAACTGACGGCGCGGGCGGTGGTCCTGGCCACCGGTGCACGTGAACGGCCCAGGAGCGCCCGGCTGGTGCCGGGCGGCCGGCCCGAAGGGGTGTGGACGACGGGCGAGTTGCAGCAGGCCGTGCACCTGCACGGGCTGCGTCTCGGCGGCCGGGCGCTGATCGTCGGGGCAGGACCCGTGGCCCTTGCCGCCGTGCACACGCTGCGGAGCGCGGACGCCGAACCCGTCGCCCTGGTGACCGACGGTTCCGGCCCGGGTCTCCGTCCGGCGCTGCGGCGGCCCGTTCCGGTGCTGTCGGGCACGGTCGTGACGGAGCTGATCGGCCGGAGGCGGCTCACCGGGGTGGCTCTGCTCCGCGCCGACGGCCGGGCCGCCGTCGTCCGCTGTGACACGGTCGTGTTCACGGGCGACTTCGTCCCGGAGCACGAACTGGCCAGGAGCGCGGGCGTCCCGCTCGACGCGGGCACCCGCGGACCGGCGGTCGACGCGGACTTCCGCACCGCCCGGCCCGGCGTCTTCGCGGTGGGCAACGTCCTGCACGGCGCCGAGCTGGCCGCCGCGGCGGCGTTCGAGGGGAGCCGCGCCTCGGGCGCGGTCCGGCGGTTCCTCGCCGACGGCCGGTGGCCCGGAGCGAGGGTGCCGGTGGCAGCCGAAGGCGCCCTGCGGTGGGCCGCGCCGAACCTGATCGTGCCGCGGGACACCGGCCTACGGCTGCTGCTCCGCACCGGTCGGCGGGTCGTACGGCCCATGGTGACCGTCTCCCAGGACGGGCGGACGCTCCACCGGGAGCGTCTGCCGCGCCCGGCGGATCCGGAGCGCTCGGCACCGCTGGGGGCGCGCTGGGCGGACGGGGTGGACGGCGGGGGCGGCCCGGTACGCATCCGCCTCGACGAAGCCCGGGGCGGCAGCAGTCGGTGACGGTGCGGATGCCGGTGCGGGGCCCGCGCGGGTCCCGGCGCCCGTGACTTCGCGCGGGATTCATGGCCGGTGCTCCTGTGGAGGGCCGGGCGGGGGCCCGGGCGGTGATCCCGCTCGGGGCGTTCGCCTCAGGCGGCGGTCCAGACGGTCGTGATGTTGCAGAACTCCTTGATCCCGTGGTCGGACAGCTCGCGCCCGTAGCCGGACCGCTTCGCGCCGCCGAAGGGCATCGCCGGATGCGAGGCGGTCATCCCGTTGAAGAAGATCCCGCCTGCCTCCATGTCCTGGACGAACCGCTCCATGTCGCCGGCGTCACGGGTCCAGACGTTCGAACTCAGGCCGAAGGGAGAGTCGTTGGCGACGCTCACGGCCTCATCCAGCCCGGAGACGCGGTAGACGGTCGCGACGGGGCCGAATGCCTCCTCGTGGTGGATCCGCATCTCCGGGGTGATCCCCGTGAGGACCGTCGGCAGGTAGTACCAGCCGGCCGGCCGGTCCCCGGAACGGCCGGCGCCGCACAGCACCTGCGCGCCGCGCCGTACGGCGTCGTCGACCAGTTCCTCCAGGTCGGCGCGGCCCTGCTCGGTGGCCAGCGGTCCGACGTCGGTGGACTCGTCCATGGGATCGCCGACGGAGAGCGCCTCCATCCGGGCGGTGAAGCGCTCGGCGAAGGTGTCGTGGACGTCCTCGTGGATGATGAAGCGCTTGGCCGCGATGCACGACTGCCCGTTGTTCTGCACCCGGGCGGTGACGGCGACCCGCGCGGCCCGGTCCACGTCGGCGGACGGCATGACCACGTACGGATCGCTGCCGCCGAGTTCGAGGACGGTCTTCTTGACCTCGTCACCGGCGATCGCCGCGACCGAGCGCCCGGCCGGCTCGCTGCCGGTGAGCGTCGCCGCGGCGACCCGCGGATCGCGCAGCACGCCCTCGATGGCCCCCGCGCCGACGAGGAGGGTCTGGAAGCAGCCGTCGGGGAAGCCGGCCCGGTGGAAGAGATCTCCCAGGTAGAGCGCGGTCTGCGGCACGTTCGAGGCGTGCTTGAGCAGCCCGGTGTTGCCGGCCATCAGCGCGGGGGCCGCGAACCGCACGACCTGCCAGAGCGGGAAGTTCCAGGGCATCACGGCCAGCACCACGCCGAGCGGCCGGTAGCGGACCGTCACACCGGAGGCGCCCGAGTCCTTCACGTCGGCGTCGGACGGGTGCTCGTCGGCCAGCAGCTCCTCGGCGTGGTCGGCGTACCAGCGCATCGCCTTCACGCACTTCGCCGCCTCGGCCCTGGCCGCCACCAGCGGTTTGCCCATCTCGCTCGTCATGGTGCGGGCGATGTCCTCCTGGTCCTCCTCCAGCAGCGAGGCCGCGCGCTTCAGGAGCCGGGACCGCTCGGAGAACGCGCTCGTGCGGTACGTACGGAAGGTCGCGTGGGCGGCGGCCAGGCGGTTCTCGAGCTCCTCGGGGCCGATGGCTTCGAAGGTCTTGAGCGTCTCGCCGGTCGCGGGATTCACACTGGCGATGGCCATGGCTGTGTCCTCCTTCGGCCGCACTTACGACCCTGCCGTGCCCGGGGCGGCGGCGCAACGTGACGCCCGGCCGCCGCCGGGCGTCACGTGGCCCGGCTCCCTCCCGTCACCACCGGTCGGCGATTCACCCGAACGGGCAGCAGGGCCCCCCGCGGCGTAGTCTCGGGAACGGCGGATCACCCGGCCGGTCGCGTTTCCCGGGAGACGACGTGAGCCCACATCGCCGCAGGACCTGGACACGGGCGTCGTCCGCGGCGTTCCTCGCGATCGCCCTGGCGGCCGGCGGCACGGCGTACGCGGGCGACGACATCGAGACGCTCACGGCCCGGCAGATCGCGGAAAAGGCGCGTGAGGCTCTGGTCGGCGCCCAGTCGGTGCACATCAGCAGCAAGGGCGACCTGCGCGAGCCGGGCTCGCCGAACGAACTGGACCTCGCCCTCGACCGCGCGGGCAACTGCGCCGGCACGGTCAGCATGGGCGACGAGGGCTCCGTGGAGATCGTCAAACGCGGTGAGACCGTGTGGATGAAGCCGGACGCGGCGTTCTGGAAGAACCAGGTGCCGGGCGGCGGCGACACCGTCAAGGAACTGGTCGGCGACCGGTACCTGCGCGGCACGACGGACAACGGGCTGCTCAAGGGCATGACCGAGGTCTGCGATCTGGACACGTTCGTCGACCGGCTCACCGGCGTCCCCACCAGCGACGTCGACCTCACCAAGGGCAAGAAGACGAAGGTCGACGGCGTCGACGCCATCCCGGTGTCGGGCAATCTGGCGGGCCGGACGATCACGCTGTACGTCGCCACCGAGGGCAAGCCGTATCCGGTGCGCCTGGTGGTCACGAGCGCCGGCGCCGCGAAGGCGACCGTGGACTTCTCGGACTTCGACGAGCCGGTCCCGACCGAGACGCCCCCGGCCGGCGAGAGCGTCGACCTGTCCACTCTCCTGGGCTAGACCCCCTTGCTCCGGCCGGACCGGCCCACTCCCAGGGGTGAACCCGTCCGAGGCCGTTCACCCGGCGGCCGGCGCCTCTCGGGTCCGATGGCGGCGGCCGTCGGCCCCCCGCAGACTCGGCGGCATGTCGGGCAAGCGAAGCGCCGGTCTCCTGCTGTTCCGGGGCACCGCGGCGGATCTCGAGGTGCTGATCGGGCACATGGGAGGCCCCTATTGGGCCGCCAAGGACGAGGGCGCGTGGTCGATTCCCAAGGGCGAGTACGGCCCGGAGGAGGAGCCGGAGGCGGCAGCACGGCGGGAGTTCGAGGAGGAGCTCGGGCTGCCGGCCCCGGACGGCGAGCGCATCGCGCTCGGTGAGAGCCGCCAGTCGGGCGGCAAGACCGTTACCGTCTGGGCGGTCGAGGGCGACCTCGATCCCCGTTCGGTGGTGCCCGGCACCTTCTCGATGGAGTGGCCACCTCGGTCCGGCGTACCGGCGGAGTTCCCGGAGGTCGACCGGGTCGGCTGGTACCCCCTGGGCCGCGCGGCGGAGCTGCTCGTCCCGGGCCAGCGGGTCTTCCTGGACCGGCTCGCCCACCACATACGCGGCGGCCGCTGACCGCGGCCGCCGCCCCCGAACCGGAGGAAACGCCCCGTGTCCCCTTGCTTCAAGTCCGTCGCCGCGTGCGGCGCGGCACTGCTCGTCGCGGCCGTTCTGCCCGCCACCGCCACCGCCCGTCACGCCTCGGAAGGCTCCGTGACCGCGCGCGAACTCCTGGCCAAGGTCAGGAGTTGCACACAGATATCCGACGGCCTGTTCCGTACGGACGCGGACCAGGAGGAGTCCATACCCGTGTGCGGCACCAGTTCGGTGGTCTTTTGGAAGTCCGATCTCGACATCGACTGCGACGGCCTGAGCAGCCCGGAGTGCAACCCAGACACCGACGAGTACTGGCAGCCGGAGACCGCCTACTGGGACTCCGAGGGATACCCGCTGGACTCCGCGGACCTGCCGTTCATCGTCGTACCGACGGTGAGTCCGCTGTGGGACTACAACTACTCGCGCATCCGCGGCGGGACCGTCGCAGCCGTCATCTACCGCGACCGGGTCGTGTACGCCGTGGTCGGCGACGCCGGACCGAGCGACCTCATCGGCGAGGCCTCGCACGCCACCGCCCGTGCTCTGGGCATAGATCCCGACCCGGCCGTCGGAGGCGTCAACTCCGGCGTGACGTACATCCTGTTCCGGGATTCCAAGGTCACCCCCATCGAGTCGCACCGGGCCGCCGTGACGCTGGGTGACAGGCTCGCGCGGAAGTTCGTCGGTCGCTCGTGACCCGTTCGGAAGGTCGTCGGTCGCCCGTGCGTGGCCGCGGGCGGACGATGGAGCGAACGGACCGGCGGGGAAGGGCGGAGTGATGACAACGGACCACGGGACTCCGAGCGCCCGCCCGGAACACGGCTTCTCCGCACTCGGACCGGCGTCCGCGCCTCGGTCCCGCGGCGCGCGTTAGCGGACGTCCGGCCGTGGACCCCGAGGAGGCACTGGACCGGATCGCCTTCCTGCTGGAGCGGTCCGGGGCCCCCACGTACCGGGTGCGCGCCTTCCGCACGGCGGCGGCGGCTGTCGCGGCGCTGGGCGAGCGCGAGGTCGCCGAGCGGGCCGCGACCGGCTCGCTGGAGTCCGTACGAGGGCTCGGGCCCAAGACCGCCCAGGTGGTCAGGGAGGCCCTGGACGGACAGCAGCCGGCGTATCTGCGGCGGCTGGAGGAGGAGGCGGGCGGGCGGCCCGACGAGGACGCCCCGGGAGCACGGCTGCGCGCGGCGCTCCGCGGGGACTGCCACCTCCACTCGGACTGGTCGGACGGCGGCAGCCCCATCGAGGCGATGGGGCGCGCCGCTGCCGCCCTCGGGCACGAGTGGGCCGTGCTCACGGACCACTCCCCCAGGCTCACCGTCGCACGGGGGCTCAGCCCGGAGCGGCTTCGGGAGCAGCTGGACGTGGTGGCCGAACTCAACCGGACGTGGGCACCGTTCCGGCTGCTCACCGGCATCGAGTGCGACATCCTGCCGGACGGCTCGCTCGACCAGGAGCCGGAACTGCTCGACCGGCTGGACGTGGTGGTGGCGTCCGTGCACTCCAAACTCCGCATGGAGTCGCGGCCGATGACCCGGCGGATGGTCGCCGCGGTCACCAATCCGCTCGTCGATGTCCTGGGGCACTGCACGGGACGGCTGGTCAGAGGGCGTGACGGAGGGCGGGGGCGGCCGGAGTCGGAGTTCGACGCGGACGAGGTGTTCGCCGCGTGCGCCGAGTCGGGTACGGCGGTGGAGATCAACTGCCGCCCGGACCGGCTGGATCCACCGCGCCGGCTGCTGCGGCGCGCGGTGGAGGCGGGCGCGCTCTTCACGATCGACACCGACGCACACGCCCCGGGCCAGCTCGACTGGCAGATCAACGGCTGCGCCCGGGCCGAGGAGTGCGGGGTGCCCGACTCGTGGGTGGTCAACACCCGCGGTGCGGACGAGGTGCTGCGCTGGACGCGGACCCGGGAGCTGCCTGACACCGGCTGAGCGGCGCGGGACGGGCAGCCGCCGCCCGACGGTGGTCCACCAGGGCCGGACGGCCGCGAACGCTGCGGGCCGAGCACCGCCCCGCCCGTGGACCCTTCAGCGGCCGCCCCGCCCACCCGGGCCCACCCCGCTCCCCCGGGCCGCGCGTTCTCCCGCCCCGGCCGCGTGCTCTCGCGGCCGGGAAGTGCGACCTTGGAGTGGGACGTCCCAGCATGAGAGAGGACGGGGATCACCGTGGCCGTCATCGACAGGCACGAGGAAGTATCGGTACAGCTGACCGGCGCGCCCGAGGACGCCGACGCCGTGTTCGCCGCGTTGCTCGCGGCCTACCCCTGTGACCGGGACGCCGAGGAGCACCCCCACCAGGAGGGAAGGACCGGCCACCCGACGATCTGGTCGGCGACCTATGACGTGGCACCCGCCGACACGGCCGGATCCGTTGCGGCCACGGCCCTCCACGGGCCCGTGGGGGCCGAGCTGTCGGGCTCGTACGCGGCGGTGGACCGGCTGGCACGGGCCATGACCACCGGTTTCGCGGTCGAGGTCGAGCACGCGGTGTCGGGCGACGGTGAGAAGCAGTTGCGGCTGCGGCTCGATTCGTCGCCCGCCACGACCGGCTGAGGCCGAGGCCGATGGGAAAACGGCCGGGCACGGGCCCCGTGCCCGGCCGGGGAGCGCCACGGCCCCGCGCCGCGGAGCGCGCGCCGGCGCTCTCAGGACGCCTCGACCGCCGCCTTGATGCGCCGGGCGAAGGCGTCCGCGTCCTTGCGCGCCGCACCCAGCGCGAGTCCGACCAGCAGCTTGCCCAGACCGTGGCCCTCCAGGGTGTTGAACACCGTGAGCCTCGTCCGCCCGGCGTCGACGGCTTCCAGGTCGTACCCGCCCTCGGGGGCCGTCACCAGGTTCTTCGAGACCTCCGTCCAGCGGATTCGGCGCGGCGGGTCGAACTCGCTGATCCGGAACTCGCGCGAGGTGGTCATGCCCGCGTCCTTGACCTTGCTGCGATAGACCGTGCCCACTCGGGTCGGACCGTCGGTCACCCTGGTCATCTCCTGCACCCGGGGGCTGAACTTCCGGTCGTTCTCGCCGTCCGCGAGGAAGGCGAAGACCTCTTCGATCGGCCGTTCGATCACGGCCGTCCCCTCGAACCGTCCGGCCATGCTGACTCCCTCTCCGTCGACGCCGAAGCACTTCCGGTACCCGGCACCACTCCAGCCTGCTCCGGACACGGGTGACGGGGGCGGTCGGACTGGTCCGTACGGGTGGCCCGGCTCCCGGGTCACCCACAACCGTCCGCGTCTACGGAAAGGGCCGCACCGGAAGGTCCCGGACGCTGTTCCCCACGAAACTGGCATGCCGGGCCAGCTCAGGCTCCGCAACGGCCACGTCCAGTCCCGGGAACCGGGCGAACAGCCGCTCCAGGGCGGTGGTCGCCTCCATCCTGGCGAGCGGCGCCCCGAGGCAGTAGTGCGGCCCGTGGCCGAGGGAGAGGTGGCGGGAACCGGACACCCGGGTGACGTCGAAGCGGTCCGCGTCGGGTCCGTGCGCCGCCGGGTCCCGCCCGGCGGCCGAGTATCCGGCGAGGACCGGGGTGCCCTTCGGGATGACCGTGCCGTCCACGGTGAGGTCCCGTGTCGGGTAGCGGAACGGGAAGTAGCTCACGGGGCTGTCCCAGCGCAGGGTCTCCTCGACGACGTCCGCCCAGGTCGCGTGGCCCGATCGGACCAGTTCCAGCTGGTCGCGGTGCGCACAGAGCGCACGGACCGCGTTGGTGATCAGGTTCAGCGTCGTCTCATGGCCCGCGATGATCATCAGCAGCAGGGTGCCGATGAGTTCGTGGCCGCTGAGCCGGTCGCCGTCCTCCTCGCGGGCGGCGATCAGCGCGCTGGTGAGATCGCCGCCGGGCTCCTTCGCCCGGGTGGCGGCCACGGCGCCGAGCACGTCCACCAGCTCCCGGTTCGCGGCCATCGCCTCCTCGGGGCCGATGTCCGTGGCGACGACCTGGTTCGAGAGGTGGTGCAGCCGGTCCTGGTGCTCGGCGTTCACACCGAGGAGTTCGCAGATCACCCCCATGGGCAAAGGCATGGCGAAGTGCCGGCGCAGATCGGCGACGCCGCCGTTCTCCGCGGCTGCCCGGCCGAGGCCGTCCAGCAGCCCGGCCGTGACCGCCTCGACCCGGGGGCGCAGTTCCGCGACCCGGCGTGTGGTGAAGGCCTTGCCGACCAGCGCCCTGAGCCGGCGGTGGTCGTCCCCGTCGGCCGTGGTCATCCCCCGTACCGTGGCGAAGGTCTTCAGCGGCCAGCCGTCGGCGATCCGGCCCTCCCGCAGCGCGGTGAAGTGCTCGGCGCCCTTGGCCACATCGGGGTGGGCCAGGAACTCCCTGAGCGCGTCGTGCCCCAGGACGGCCATGCCCGCCACGTCACCGGGGAGGACGACCGGGGCCACCGCGCCCCGTGCCAGCAGCCGGGCATTGTCGGCGTGCGGGCAGCCGCCGGCCGGATCCATCCTGTGTGGGACGCTCGGTGACGTGTTCAACGGGCCTCTCCTGTCTGCGGGGCGGCCGGGTGGCCGGGACGGGTGGTGCGGGCCGGCGCGCCCGGTTCCGGGGCCCGGGGCAGCTGCGGGTCGGTGAACCTGACGGGGAGGGCGGCGAGCCCCTTGCTCCAGGGGGACGAGACCCAGGTGAGCTCCGACTCCTCGACGGCCAGCTCCAGATCCGGCAGCCGGTGCCGGACGGTGTCCACCGCGGTACGGGTGATCAGCCGGGCCGGGTCCTGGGCCGGGCAGGTGTGCGGCCCGGCGCCGAACGCGAGGTGGGAGCGGTTGCCGGTGACGGGCCCGCCCGGGGGCAGCACGGCCGGGTCGGCGTTGGCGGCGGCCAGCCCGAGGATCAGCATGTCGCCGGCCCGGATGGACTGGCCGCCGAAACGCAGATCGCGGGTGGCGTAGCGGGCGGGGAAGTTCTGCGTGGGCGGAAAGCGCCACAGCACGAGGTCGAGTGCGTCGTCGACGGTGAGGTGACCACCCGTCAGCGAGGAGCGGAACGCGGGGTCGCAGAGCAGGACGCGCAGGGTCGTGGCGATCCAGTTGACCGTGGTCTGGTGGCCGGCGACGAACATCACCACCAGGTTGTGCAGCACCTCCTCGTCGGTGAGGCGCGCCGGGTGGTGCAGCAGTGCGGAGGTGATGTCGTCGCCGGGGCGGGACCGCTTCTCCTCGATCAGTGCGAGGAGGATCGCGTTGATCCGTCTGCTCGCCCTCCCGGAGTCCACGGTCGTGGCGACCAGGCCGGAGATCGCGTGGACGAGCCGCCCGCCGGTCCGTTCGTCCAGTCCGAGCAGTCCGGTGATGACCTGCAGCGGGAGACTGCGCGCGTACTGGAGTACGAGGTCGGCCTTGCGGCGCTCGGCGAACGACGCGATCAGCTCCTCGGCCGCGGACCGTACGCCTCGCCGCAGCTCGTGTCCGTTGATCCCGGCGAGCGCGTCGGAGACCGCGGCCCTCATCCGGCGGTGCTGCTGGCCGTCGGCGAACAGCAGCGCGGGCCGCCAGCCGACGAACGGCAGGATCGGAGAGTCGGGCGGCACCCTGCCCTCGCGCAGCAGGCTCCAGCGGCGCGGGTCGTGGGAGAAGTCCTGTTCGTCGCGGGCGAGCCGGAGCAGTTCGCGATGGCCGAGGACGAGCCAGGCCTCGATGCCCGGTGCGACGGCGACGGGGGCCACGGGGCCGTGGTTCCTGCGGAGTTCCTCGTACAGCGCGGGCATCGCGTCGCCGTCGAGGTGCGGCCCGTACAGCGCGGTCGCGGTGGGGCGCCGTCCGCCGAAGCCGGACGGCGGCGGCGAGTAGCCGTGCGGGGTGGTCATGAGGACTCCCTGGTCATCGGGACCCCGTGGTCACGGGGATCCCTGGTTCCGGTGCCTCGGTGGGGCCCCCGGGGACCGAGTGGTCACGAGGATTCCGTGGCGGCGTGGACGAGATGGCGTACGAGGGCGATCAGGGCCAGCACCGAGGAGCGTGCGTCGCGGGCGTCGCAGCTGACCAGCGGGGTGCTGGGCAGCAGGTCGAGCGCGACGCGCAGATCGTCCTCGGAGTGCACCGGGCTGCCGGGGAACGCGTTGACGGCGACGGCGAACGGAAGGTCGAGGTCCTCGAGATTGCCGAGGGCGTCGAAGGAGGCTGCCGGATCCCGGGTGTCGACGAGGGCGAGAGCGCCGAGCGCGCCTTTGGCCAGATCCCGCCAGGCGGGGAGGAACCGCTGCTGCCCCGGAGTGCCGAACAGATAGAGCACCAGGTCGCCGTCGAGCGTGATCCGGCCGAAGTCGAGGGCGACGGTCGTGGTCGTCTTGGTGCGTCCGCCCCGGGTGTCGACGCGGGCCCCGGCGCGGGTCATCAGCGCTTCGGTGGAAAGCGGCCGGATCTCGGACACGGTTCCGATGAGCGTCGTCTTCCCGACTCCCAGCGGACCGACGACGAGGATCTTGGCGGCCCCCGCGACGCCCGGTGCGAGGTACTTCCCTCCGGGCTCCGCCACCGGGTACCGCTCCGGGGCACGGTCGGCCGCCGTTTCCCCGGGCAGCCGCGGATCCGGTGCCCCGGCGGCTCCCCCGGCCGGGGCCTCAGAGGCGGCTTTCGAGGCCATGGAGCACCTTTCTCAGCGTGGCCGCGTCGGCGCGCTCGGCGCGGGGCACGGGCGGACGGGACAGGATGAGCCCCCAGTCGAGGAGGTCGGCGAGCAGCACCTGCACCACCGACGGCGGCTGGCCCAGATGGGCCGCCACCTCGGCGACGGACAGCAGCCCCCGGCAGTGCGTGAGGATCATGCGGTACTCGGGCTGGAGGGTCTCCGGCGCGGCGGTGCCCGTGGCCGTCACCAGCGTCTCCCAGGACAGCGGCGCGCCACCGGCACCTGCGCGGCCGCCGGTGATCACGTACGGACGCACCGCACGCGTGGTGGTCCGCGTCTCCGGGTCGTCCGTCATGAGGAGGGACCCGCCGGATCCCGCGGCCCGGTGCTGAGACGGGTGCCGATCCTCGCCACCAGGACCTGCATCTGCTGGGCCACGAGACCGACGTCGGCGTCGGTGCCGGTGGCGACGGCGAGGTGGGCGCCGGCTCCGGCGTGGGTGAACAGCACGAAGCCGTGTTCCGACTCCAGCATCAGCTGGCGCACTCCGGCGCCACCGCCGAACAGCAGCGCGGCCGTGGACCGTCCGGTCATCGTCATCGCGGCGCACGCCGCGGCGAGCGATTCGGCCTCCGGCACGCCGAGCAGGGCGACGGGTCCGGTGAGGTCCTCGGCGGACGCGTGCCCCAGCCGGAACCCGTCCTCGGAGACCACGACGGCGTGCCGCACTCCGGGGACGTCGGTCAGCGGCCGCAGCATCCATCCGAGGTCGGGCAACCTGGTCACGGATCCGGTCACTGTCGGCCTCCCTCGTGGTCGGTCCCGTCGGGGTTCGGCGCGCCGTTCCCGAGGGCGGCGCGGCCCCGGCGTGTTCCGGAGACCACGCCGGAGATCGAGGCACGGGCCGCCTCCGGGGACCAGCTGGCGCCCGGGTCCGGAGGCGAGGGCGCGCCGTGGCTCTGTTCGGGGCCGGGTTCGCGGCCGCCGCGCCGGCTGCGGCGGCGCGGGAGGGTGCCGGGCGCGGGCGCGTCGCCGCCGGCGGCGCCACCGGGTGCCGTGGAGCCGGGTACTGCGGAGCCGGGCGCCGTCATTCCGGAGGCGGGGCCGGTGCCGGCCGTCCCCCGGACCGCCGGGTCGGGGTCGTCCGGCAGGGGGTGCGGCTCGCCCTCCCCGGTGGCGGGCCGCGACGGCTCGTGCCCCGGGGCCCGCGGATCCACCGTCGGCTCGTGGCGGGGCGAAGCGGGGTGGGACAGCGGCTCGGTCAGCAGCCGGTGGGGTACGAACGTCACGGCGCGGGTTCCGCCGTACGCGGACGCGGACGTCAGCTCCACGCTGAACCCCAGCTCGCGGCCCCAGCGGCCGGCGCAGGCGAGTCCGAGACGCGGCACCGCACCGAGCCGGGCCAGGTCCGGGTCGTCTCGGAGCTGGGCCGTGGCCTGGGTCAGGACGTCCGGCGGCATGCCGAGACCGGCGTCGTCGATCTCGACGACCGCTCCCGCGGCCACCTCCCGGACGGTGACGACGACCTGGGTGCCGGACGGGGAGAAGACCGTCGCGTTCTCGAGGAGTTCGGCGATGGCGTGCATCAGCCCCTCCACGGCCGGCGGGACGACGTGAAGGGTCTGACCGCCGTGCACCTCGACCCTGCCGAACTCCACGATGCGCGACTGGGCTCCGCGCACGCAGTCGTAGAGGGACACGGGCCGGCTCTCCCGCCGCGCGGGCCAGACGCCGCACATCACGAGCAGGGTCTGCGCCTTGCGGGTCATCTGGGCGGCCGCGTGGTCGGCCTTCATCACCTCGGCCATCAGCCGGGGGTCGTCGATGGAGCGTTCCACGTGGTCCAGCACCTGCTGCTGCACGGTCGCCATGGCGTGCACGGTGCGGGCGACGGATTCGAAGGCGGACTGCACGGAGTCCCGCAGGGCCCGCTCCCTGCGCACGGCCTCGTCGGAGCCGAGAGCCGTGACGACGGCCGCCAGGGCCCTGGCGAAATCGGCGCCCGTCTCGACGTCCGAGCCGACGGGGCCCGGTACGCCGTCCAGGAGACGGCCGCCCCGCGTCCGTTCCGCGATGGCCGGGGCTCGGACGGCGGCCAGGTGGACGATCTCGGCCTCACGCGCGGCCGCGAGGCCTTCCGCCCGCACTCGCGCGTGCTGCTCTTCCCGCAGCCTGCGGCGCAGGGACAACGCCCACGTCAGCAGCGCCAGGGCGGCGACCCCGCCGCCCCCCGCGATCAGCAGCCCGACCATGACACGACGCTTCCGGATAACGCGACCACGCCAGAACGAGTCCCTTCCAGACCGCATACGGGCTCCCCCGTCGATCGGAGGCATCCAGATCCTACGGTCAACCAGCCAATGTTCGAACGCCAGTTGTGCAACTCCCGTCACTTTCCGCCAACGCGGGTGCGGGGGTTTCGATGGCTTTCGGTGGCGGTTTGTCGCATAGTGTGAGCTCGGTCCCGCCTCGCCGCCGCGAGCGCGGGGAAGCGGGTCGGAGGGGGCCGTTCATGCGTACGCAGCGTGTACCGGCCGTCCTCGTCGCCGCGCTCCTCACCCTGCTCGGGCTCCTCGGCGGTGTGCCCACGCCTGCGCCGTCAATCGCCGCCGGTGCCGCGGCGCCCACATCCGCGTCCGCACCGGACGCGGCCGCCGCGTCCCGGCACCAGGCGCGCGCCGTGCGCTCCGACGGCGTACGGAACCGGCACGACGGACCACGGCGCACGACCGCCGAGGACGCGCACGGCGCGCGCCCGCTGCTGCTCCCTCCGACGCCCGGCGCCCCCCTGTCCGACGCGCCCGTGTCGGGGCCCGCCGCCCACGGCACGGTCCGGGCGGCCGGTGTACGCGAAGCGGTGCGGGCATCGGCCCGTGCCGAGCTGCCCGATGTGCGCGGCCCTCCGGGGACGGCCGGTCACCGGTCCCGTCCCACATCACCGCCGGCGCGTCCCTCCTGAGGGCGCCCGGCGCCCTCACGGAGGAAACCCATGACTCGCACCACCGTGGTGCGGGCAGTTCTGGCTGCGCTCGTACTGCTCGCATCCGTTTTCATCGCTCTCACCCAGTCCCCCAGACTCGGTCTGGATCTCCAGGGCGGCACCCGCATGGTGCTGGAGGCCCGCGACACTCCCGCCGCGAAGGCGGACGGCGACACCACCGACCGCACCATCGAGGTGCTGCGGCAGCGCATCGACGCGCTGGGGGTCGCGGAGCCGACCCTGACCCGCTCGGGCGAGAACCGCATCGTCGTGGAGCTGCCGGACGTCCAGGACCCGCGCCGTGCGGCCGAGGTCCTCGGCCGCACGGCGCAACTCACCTTCCACCCCGTCGAGGCACCGCCCGAAGAGGGTGAGAGCGGGCGGCGCGTGCTGCCCGACGAACAGGGCAGGCGGGTGGCGCTCGGCGCCGCCGCCCTGTCCGGAGCCGGGGTGAAGGACGCCGTGGCCCGGTTCGACGCCCAGCAGGGTTCGGGCTGGCACGTGGCCATGGACTTCCAGGGGGGCGCGGCACGCGACTGGGCCGCATTGACCGGGCGGGCCGCCTGCCATCCGGTGCAGGACGACCGCCGCCGGGTCGCGATCGTGCTCGACGACAAGGTGATCTCGTCACCGCAGGTGGACCCGGCGGTCGGCTGCCGCTCCGGGATCGCCTCGGGGTCCACGCAGATCACCGGTGCGTTCGACGCGGCGGAGGCCAAGGAGCTCGCCCTGCTCATCAAGGGCGGCGCGCTGCCCGTGCCGGTCGAGACCGTCGAGCAGCGGACCGTGGGCCCGACGCTCGGTGCGGCGGCGATCAGCGCGAGCGCCCAGGCCTCCGTGATCGGGGCGTCCCTCACGGCGCTGTTCATCACGTTCGCCTACCGGCTCTTCGGCGCGCTGGCCGCCGTCGCGCTGGGCGCGTACGGAGTGATCTCGTACGCCGTGCTGGTGGCGCTCGGCGTCACGCTGACGCTTCCCGGACTGGCCGGATTCGTACTCGCGATCGGAATGGCCGTGGACGCGAACGTGCTCGTCTTCGAACGGGCGAGGGAGGAGTGTGCGAGCCGGACGCGCCGGTCGCTGCGCGGCGCGATGTCCGCGGCCTACCGCAAGGCGTGGACGGCCGTGGCCGATTCCAACGCGACGACCCTGCTCGCGGCGGGACTGCTGTTCCTGCTCGGCTCGGGTCCGGTGAAGGGCTTCGGGGTGACGCTGGCGATCGGCGTCGTCGTGTCCATGTTCTCGGCACTGGTCGTCGCGCGGGCACTGACCGACGTCGCCGCGCGGTTCCCGTTCGTCGACGGTTTCCGGAACGTCAGCGGTGTGGGCCGGCCGGGCCGGGTCCGGACGTACCTGACCCGCCGCGGCCCGCGGCTGATGCGTGCGCCCCGGCGCTGGCTCGTGGTGTCGGCCGTGCTGGTCGCCGTGGCCGTCACCGGCATCCTGGTACGCGGACTGAACCTGGGCGTCGAGTTCACCGGCGGCCGGCTGGTCGAGTACGCCACGGGCCGGACGGTGAGCGTCGACACGGCCAGGTCGGCGGTGGCCGAGGCGGGCTTCCCCGATGCCGAGGTCACCACGGCCGACGGCGAGGACATCTCCGTGCGGGGCGCGGGCATCGACGACGAGGGGGCCGCCGCCATCCGCGGTGCCCTCACCGAGCACGGCGGGGACACCGTGACGAAGGTCCGCGACGAGCTGATCGGTCCCAGCATGGGCGAGGAACTGCGGCGCAACGCGCTGATCGCCCTGGGCATCGCCGTGGTCGCGCAGTTGGTCTATCTGGCGGCGCGGTTCCGCTGGACGTTCGCGCTGGGCTGTGTGGGGGCGCTCGTGCACGACGTCGTGATCGTGGTCGGCGCGTTCGCCTGGCTGGGGCGGCCGGTGGACGGCATCTTCCTCGCGGCGCTGCTCACGGTCATCGGCTACTCGGTCAACGACTCGGTCGTCGTGTTCGACCGGGTCAGGGAGCTGTGGCGGAAGAATCCGCACGGCGCGCTGACGGCCCTCGCGGACACGGCCGTCCTGCAGACGGTGCCGCGCACGGTCAACACGGGCGCGGGGGCGCTGTTCATCCTCGCCGCCCTGGCCGTGCTCGGCGGCGATTCCCTCGCGGACTTCTCGATCGCCCTGCTCATCGGCGTGTGCGTGGGGACGTACTCCTCGGTGCTCACCGCCGTCCCCGTGGCGCTGCTCCTCGAGGCCCGGCGTCCCGCGCCCTCCCCCGCGGGCCGCCCGCGCGCCTCGTCGTCCCGGCGTGCTCAGCACGACAACGGCGCCCGGGTCTGACGGGGAAGGCGGCCGAGACGGCGGTCCCGACCGGCTGACCCGGGCGCGGCACGGCGATCGGGACCCGGACGGGCCGAGCCGGACATGGAAAGGCGGTTCGGCCCGCAGACCCGGAGGCGGAACGGCCCGCCGGGCGGTGTGCGCCGCCCGGCGGGCCGGCGGTCCCTGGGACGGGGGGGGAGCCGCACACGGGGCCCGCCGGCCCCGGCGGGACAGCGGCCGCGCGCCGGTCAGGACCTGCCGGCCGACTCGATCGCCTTCGCCAGCTTGGCGGTCTGACGGCCGTGCAGGTCCTCCGGCAGGTCCGTCTTCTTCGGGTCGAGGAGGTTGAGCGTGAAGAACACCGCCACGTTGCGCCCCTGCCGGACGGCCGTGACCAGCATGGGCATCGAGGAGCCCTGGGCGGTGCCGGTCATCCGCCAGGACACCGCCTCGTCGCCGCCCTCGGGCGCCTTCTCCTCCTTCACGGCCACGTACTTCACCGTGGAACCGCCGCTGTTCCCCGCCGTGGTGAAGCCGGCGCCGCAGGTGGCGAGGGCCTTGCGGACGTCCGTGAAGGTGCGTCGCGCGTCGTCGCCCTCGTAGGAGAAGAGGCTGACCGTCGTGGTGAGGCCGGGCGTGTCCGTGGAGACGAAGGAGCGGCCGGCGAAGTCGACGGCTTCCGGCGTCCGGGCGGTACCCGACGCGGTCATGTCCGCGAGGGGCCGGCACTCCTCCCGGTCGGACTTGGGCCGCACGTTCGGCGGGCTGATCTCCTGAGCCTGGTAGGACCGCAGCTCGGAGTCGGTCACGAGGGCCTTCCTGATCGTGTCGCCGCGGAGCACGGCCATGCCGGCGCCCGCCTTCTCCGGTCCGGCGAGCGGTTTGCCGGTCGGGGAGGACGAGCCCTGCTTGTCACCGGAGGTGCAGCCGGTCAGCAGCGCGGCCGCCGTGGCGCCGGCGAGCGCCAGCGCGGCACCCCGCCGGAGGGCCGGAGGTGTGATGAGGGGCATGGGAATCCTGTCGGTTCGGTTCGGCGGCGGGCGGCTCCGCGGTTCCCGTAGCGCCGGGCGTCCGTTCCATCAAGCCCACTCCGCCGCCCGCGGAGGACGGGTGGCGAGGAAAGTGTGTCCCGGATCACTCCGTGAAGCCGGGAGGGTCCGGGCGCGGTTGGGCCGTTCCGGTGGCCGTGCGCACCGGATTTCACCGGACCCGCCGTACGACGCGCAGCAGGTGTTCCTTGCGGTCGGGCGCACTGTCGTCGGTGCGCGGCCGGGGTCGGGGACGGCAGGACACGGCTCCGCCGCGGGTGGCGGCCGCCGGACCGCCCCTTCGCCGTCCGTCGTCGCCAAGCGCGGCGGACGGCGAAGGGGCGGGCGAACACCGGCCTTCGGGGCCGGGCATCCCCTATGCGACGGGGACCGGTTCCCCCGCGTCTCGCAGGACGCCGATCAGCGCGGTGACGGTCTCGGCCATCGCGCGGCGGCCGACCGACAGGTACTTCCGCGAGTCCACGGCGTCGGCGTTCGCGGCCAGGTAGTCCCGGATGGCGGAGGTCATGGCGAGGTTCAGGGCGGTGCCGATGTTGACCTTGGCGATGCCGCCGGAGACCGCTGCCGCCAGTTCCCCGTCCGGTACGCCGGAGGAGCCGTGCAGCACGAGCGGCACCCCCAGGGTCCCGGCGAGCCGGGCCAGGAGTTCGTGGTCGAGCGAAGCGGTGCGGGCGGTCATGGCGTGCGCGCTGCCGATGGCGACGGCGAGCGCGTCGACACCGCTCCCCTCGACGAACGCTCGTGCCTCTTCGGGATCGGTGCGGGCCCCCGGCGCGTGGGCGTCCAGCGGCGGGGCGCCCTCCTTGCCGCCGACCTCCCCCAGCTCGGCCTCGATCCAGAGGCCGTTGGCGTGCGCCCACTCGGCCGCGGACCGGGTCGCGGCGAGGTTCTCCGCGTACGGCCGATGCGCGGCGTCGTACATCACGGAGCTGAACCCCGCGTCGGCGGCCTGGCGGAGCAGCTGGTCGCTCTTGACGTGGTCCAGGTGGAGGGCGACGGGCACGCCGGCCTCCGCCGCCGCCTCCGCCGCGGCCCGGGCGAGCGGACGGACCCGGCCGTAGCGGTACTTCACCGCGTTCTCGCTGATCTGGAGGACGACCGGGGAGCCGGCGTTCTCCGCTCCGGCGATGACGGCTTCGGCGTGCTCCAGCGTGATGATGTTGAAAGCGGCGACGGCGCGGCCTTCCGCGGCGGCCGCGGCGACCAGCGTTCCGGTTTCGGCGAGCGGCATGGGTCAGGCTCCGGAGAGGATGACGGAACGGGTGAGGTGGCGGGGGCTGTCCGGGTCCAGGCCCCGTGACTCGGCCACGGCGACCGCGAGCCGCTGGGCGCGGACCAGTTCGGCGAGCGGGTCGAGGCCGCCGGCGACCCACATCCCACCGGTGGCGTGGACCTCGTCGGCGAGCCCGGGGGGCGCCTCGCCGATCATCCAGGTGGCGGTGCCGCGGGTGGTGACGCTGATGGGGCCGTGCCGGTACTCCATGGCCGGGTACGCCTCGGCCCAGGACGCCGACGCCTCGCGCACCTTGAGCGCGGCCTCGTTGGCGAGGCCGACGGTCCAGCCGCGGCCGAGGAAGGTGAACTGCGTACAGCCCGTGAGCCATTCGGGCAGCGGTTCGGCGAGCGCGTCCCTGCAGTCGCCGACGACGGAGTCCGTGTGCAGTCCGGCGCCGGCCCGCAGCAGGGTGAGGGCGGTGGTCGCGAAACGCGTCTGGACCACGGACTTCTCGTCGGCGAAGTCGAGGACGACGGTCTCGTCGGCGGCGGTCATGACGGGCGTGGCGGGGTCGGCGGTGATCGCGGTGGTACGGGTGCGTCCGCGCAGCCAGGCGAGGAGTTCGAGCACCTCGGTGGTGGTGCCCGAACGGGTGAGGGCGACCACCCGGTCGTAGGTGCGGCCGGCGGGGAACTCGGAGGCGGCGAAGGCGTCCGACTCCCCCTGCCCCGCGTTCTCGCGCAGGGCCGCGGCCGCCTGGCTCATGAACAGGGAGGTTCCGCAGCCGACGAACGCCACCCGCTCGCCGGGGGCCGGGAGCGCCCCGCCCTGCGTCGGGGCGAGCTCCGCCGCCCGGTTCCAGCACTCCGGCTGGCTCGCCATCTCCTGTGCGACATGGCTCATATGCGTGCTCCACCCTTCGAGTGTGTGCGTGTTTTTGCAAGATAGCGCGAGATTTCAAGCATCTTCAAGCATCTCGACGGGGCCGACGTGCGCTAGGGTCGCCACGGACGACGAGGAAGGGAGCGGTGGATGTCGCGCGACGCCCGCTGGAAGGCGCTGCTGGAACTGCTGGTGGAGCAGGGCCGGCTGGACGTCGAGGAGGCGGCGACGGCACTCGACGTCTCGGCCGCGACGATCCGGCGCGATTTCGACCAGCTGGCCGAGCAGCAGATGCTCGTCCGCACGCGCGGCGGCGCCGTCGTGCACGGCGTGTCGTACGAACTCCCGCTGCGCTACAAGGCGTCGCGGCACGCGGCGGAGAAGCAGCGCATCAGCGCCGCCGTCGCCGAGCTGATCTCGCCCGGCGAAGTGGTCGGCTTCACCGGCGGCACCACGACCACGGAGGTCGCCCGGGCCCTCGCCGCCCGGCCCGATCTCGCCACGGGCACACCCGCGCTGACGATCGTCACCAATGCCCTCAACATCGCCAACGAGCTGGCGATCAGGCCCCAGTTCAAGATCGTGGTCACGGGCGGTGTCGCCCGTCCGCAGTCGTTCGAGCTGATCGGCCCCCTGGCCGACGGGGTGCTCGGCCAGATCACCATGGACGTAGCGGTCCTCGGTGTGAACGCGTTCGACGTGGTGCACGGCGCCGCGGCGCACGACGAGGACGAGGCCGCCATCAACCGGCTGCTGTGCGAGCGGGCCCAGCGGGTGGTCGTCGCGGCCGACTCCACCAAGCTGGGCACGCGGGCCTTCGCCCGCATCTGTGCGACGGCACAGGTGGACACCCTGGTCACCGACTCCGCCGTGTCCGACGGGACGGCCGCGGCGTTCACGGAGGCCGGGGTGACCGTGGTCCGGGCCTGAGCCCCGGCCCGGGTCACCGACGGCGTCCGGTCCCCGGAGGCCGGACGGGCAGCAAGTGCCGACCGCGTCCCGAGGCCCGTCCGGGCGCCCGCCTCGTCCGGGCAGTGAGCCCCGCCCGGCCCCCGATCGCCCGTTGCCCGCGCCCTGCGGCGCTATAACTGACGCATGATCATGCATGTGGCTCCGCTCGACGACTGGCTCGCCGTCCCGGAACGGCCGTTCGCGCCCGCGTCCCTCTCCTCGGAGGGCTTCGTCCACTGCTCGCCCGACGAGGCCACCACGCTCGCGGTCGTGAACGCCTTCTACCGCGGTGTGCCCGGACCGCTGATGGCCCTGCTCATCGACGAGACGAAGCTGCTCGCGCCGGTCCGACTCGAGCCCGCGGACCCGGTCCCGCCGCCCGGGGTCGCCGCCGGCACTCTGTTCCCGCACGTCTACGGTCCGATCGACCGCTCTGCGGTCGAGGGCATGTTGGAGATCCAGCGCGACGAGACGGGCCGGGCGGTGGGCTTCGCTCCATGGGCCTGAGCCGCGGTGGGCTGCCACGGGACGCCGTCAGACGTCCGTGTCCTGCGGTGGCGGCCAGCGGCGGGCCGCGCCGCTGCCCGGGACCAACCGGTCCACCACCTCGGCGAGTTCACTGCACGCCAGCTCGATCTTGCGGCGGACCGTGATCTGCTCGCTGACGACCGCGGAGAGGAGCAGACCGGTGAGCGCCGCCGATCCGTTGAGGGCCTGGAGGACGCTCATCACGGCGAGCATCCCGTGGCCGCCGAAGGGCCCGAGCCCTTCGGTCGCGGCCGAGATGGCCAGGACCGACACGATCAGCACGCACGGCGCGGCCCCGAACAGCTGGAACCGCAACGCGGCCCACATCAGCAGCGGGAAGACGAGGAACAGCAGCGAGAGGGGCGTGCGGGTGACGGCGTACGCGACGACCGCGACACTCACCACCAGGCACACGGCCTCGGCCCAGCGCCCCGGGGACATGTCGCCGGGCCACCGGACCGTCCGGCAGACGAGCAGCAGCGGGGTGATCACCAGCACGCCCATGGCGTCGCCGGCCCACCACGCCGACCAGATCGGCCAGAACCCTTCGGCCGGGATCTGACCGGAGACCAGCAGCACCCCGGCCCCCACCGTCGCACTGATCAACATGCCGGCCAGCGCGCCCAGGAACACCAGGGCCAGCCCGTCCCGAAGGCGGTCCAGCTCGGAACGGAACCCGACCCGCCGCAGCATCAGATAGGCGCAGACGGGAGCGAGACTGTTGCCCGCCAGGATGCCCACGGAGTGTGCGCGGAACGGGCTGATGGCCAGGATGACGAGGAGGGTGCCGAGGGCGATGCCCGGCCAGATCCGCAGACCGAACCACAGCAGGCAGGTCAGGGCGATGCCCGTGGGCGGCCAGAGCGGTGTGACGATCGCGCCTTCCACGACGACCTGCAGCGTGAGTCCGATGAGGCCCGCCGCGTAGTAGGCGACGGCGACGCCGAGCATCAGGAGGACTACCGCGCCGAGACGGCGGAGGAGCTGGTTACGGGCCACGTCAGCCATCACACAACGCCGCCCGCGCCTGGGCGTGCCGTGACACGCGCCGACGGGCCCGTCGTGTCGGACGGACGGGGCCGGCCGGATCAGGCGGACGGCGGGGCCGGTCGCAGTCTGTTCGCCGCGGCGTCGTGGCGCAGCACGAGCACCGCGGCGTCGTCGGTGTGGCCGGTGAACTCGGCCGCCTTCATCACCTCGGCTGCCATGTCGTCGGCACTGACCGCCGCCGCTGCGCCGGCCCCGACGACCCGGGTCACCCTCGCGAGTCCGGTCTCGATCGGCACGGCGGGGCCCTCGATCACTCCGTCCGTCAGCAGGACGACGGACCCGCCCTCGGTGAGGCTGCGCCGGGTCACCGGGTACACCTCGCCCGGTTCGATGCCCAGCGGGAGGCCCCCGGGGTCCTGCATCGGCTCACAGCGGCCGTCCGCCGTGGCCCGGACCCCGGGGACATGGCCGGCACGGGCACTCTCCAGCACCCACTCCAAGGGGTCGAAGCGGAGGAAAGTGCAGGTGGCGAACAGATCGCGGGCCACGGAGACCAGCAGGTCGTTCGCCCGGGCGAGGACCTCGCCCGGATCGGTGGCCGCCAGGGCGACGGCCCGCAGTCCTATCCGGATCTGCCCCATGAAGGCGGCGGCCTCGACGTCATGGCCCTGGACGTCTCCTATCGAGAACCCGAGCGAGCCGTCGGCCATCACGAAGCCGTCGTACCAGTCGCCGCCGATGTCGAGCCCGTCACGGGCCGGCGTGTAGCGCGCGGCGGTCTGGAGCCCCGGCAGGGACGGCAGGGTTTCGGGCAGCATCTCGCGCTGGAGGGCTTCCGCCAGGTCCACACGGGCGCGCTGACGCTCCGCCCCCTGCCGTGCCTTCGCGGTGAGGAGCCCGAGCGTCGCCAAGAGGTCGTCGGCACTCGCCGATCGCGGAGGTCGACGCCGCGTCATGGACCTCTCCGGAGCATCTGTTCCTACGGAATCCGTCGTTCATATTACGTGCGGCATCACCGGACCGCTTGATGAAAAGCCCTTCCGTCAAGAAGATGACTACTCACATTGTTGACTAGGATTGCTCGACGAAGGGATACCCCCATGGAGACCGCCGACCGTTTCCGCGCCGCCGTGGAGAAGCGCGACCTGACCGCGCTGGAAGACCTGTTCACGGAGGACGTCCGCTTCTACAGCCCCGTGAAGTTCACCCCCTTTGAAGGGCGGCCGATGGTCCTGGGGCTGTTCGGCGTGCTGCTGCGCACGTTCGAGGACTTCCGTTACGTCGGCAGGTTCGACGGCACCGCCGAGACGAGCACGGACGGCAGCGAGGCGCCCTCGGAGATCCTGCTCTTCAGGGCGACGGTGGGCGGCAAGGAGATCCACGGCATCGATCTGCTCCACTTCGACGAGTCCGGCCGCATCAAGGAGTTCACGGTGATGGTCCGCCCGCAGTCGGCCCTTCGGACCCTGAGCGAGGCCGTGCTCGCCGGCCTCGTCGCCGACGGTCTCGTCCCCGAACCGTCGTAGCGGCCCCGCCCCGGGATGTCCCGCCCCGCCTTCCGGGCGGACCGCGCCGACTCCCGGGGCCGGCCCGCATCGCCGAGGGCCGGCGCCTCAGGACTCCACCGCCGCCGTGAAGCGCGCCGCCACCGCAGCCACCGCCGCACGGAGCTCCGGCCCGCCCTCGACGCGGAAGCCGAAGGGCATCCTCGCCAGCCAGTCCTGCGCGTACATCGCCGGAGCGCTCGTGGTGCCGACCAGCACGCACCCGTCGCCCGACGCCTCCAGCCGTCCCATCGGGGGTCTGACCCACCGCGCCACCTCGGACAGGGGGGCGTCGAACCTCACGCGGGTGGAGTACTCCCAGCCCAGACCCAGATTCTCCCCTCCAGCGCCGCCACCGGGTCGAGGCCGTCGGGCGGATCGAATGCGCGGGTCGTCTGGTGGACCGAACCGATCCTGTCGACCCGGTACGTACGGACCGCGTCCGCACGATGCGAACGGCACAGGAGGTACCAGCGTCCCTGGCGGAGGACCACCGCCCAGGGGTCCACCTCGCCCTCCGACTCGGCACCCGACTCGCTCCGGTACGCCACCCGCACGCTCCGTCGGCCCGCGGACGCCGCGACCAGTGCGCCGGTGATGGCCGGATCAGGCCGAACCGACTGCGGGTCGGGCGCAGCCGACGCATGGTCGCGCAGCGTCGCCGCCTGTCGGCCGATCCGCTCCGGCAGTGCTCGGACGACCTTGCCCAGCGCACTCGCCACGAGTTCGTCGGCGTCGTCGAGCGCCGCCATGACCAGACCCAGTGCCTCCTCTTCGGTGAAGACGACCGGCGGCAGCCTCGTCCCCCGTCCCAGCCGGTACCCGCCGTACGGCCCTCGGCTCGACTCCACCGGGATGCCCGCCTCCCGGAGGATCCCCACGTACCGGCGCGCGGCCCGCTCCGTGACACCCAGCGAGGCGGCCAGCTCGTCCGCGGTCGCGCCGGGCCGGGTCCGCAGGATTTCCAGCGTGCGCAGAGCCCGTGCGGTGGGGCTGAGATCGGTCGGCACACCGGCAGACTTGGGGATCGCTCTGAAACCGGAAGTGGATTGTCCGGAACCCGCCGTAGCGTGATGCGCGATCCGATCGGAGCCCCGCGGTGATGGGGCGTTTCGCTGTCGGTACCCCGGCTCGACGGGCTGCCGGCGCGCGGCCGCCGCGTCACGAAGCCGCCCCCGTCGGGGGCTTCCCGTCCGCCGCGGACGCAGACCGCGGTGGACGAGTGCCGGTCGGTCGCCCGGTCGTGTTCGGCGCGCCACGGAGTGCCGTGAGTACGCGCCAGGAGAGACGTGGGAAGGAGAGCCACCGTGTCCATCGATGCCGTGCCCACCGGCCGCCGGTCCTCGGCGGTCGTGTCCGGACCCCCTCGCGTCCTGATCGTCGGCGGCGGGCAGGAGCACGTACGCAAGGCCCGTGAGCTCGGCATGGACGTCGTTCTCGCCCAGTCATCGACCGGCTCCTGCCGCTGGCCCGGGCGTTGCACGAGGCGTACCCGTTCCGGGCCGCCGTGTCGCTGTTCGAGCTGGGACTGCTGCCGGCGGCGCGGATCAACGAGGAGCTCGGCCTCGCGGGCGAGTCCGTCGCCACCGTGGAACTGCTGCTGGACAAGTGGCGGATGCGCCGGCACCTGGCCACGAAGGGCACCAGCCCGGTGGCCTCCGCAGTCGGCCGTTCCGC
This sequence comes from Streptomyces wuyuanensis, assembly GCF_900103455.1. Lineage (GTDB taxonomy): Bacteria > Actinomycetota > Actinomycetes > Streptomycetales > Streptomycetaceae > Streptomyces > Streptomyces wuyuanensis. The sequence continues at coordinate 206,584 of NZ_FNHI01000003.1, forward strand.
CCTGGACGTGCGGGAGTTCGTCGCTGCGCACGGGCTCCCGGTCGTCGTCAAGCCGATCCGTGAATCGGGCAGCCTGGGCGTGTTCTGCGTCCGCGAGTGCTGAACAGCTGGGTCGGCGAGCTCGACCACGCCACGGGCGAGGCGATCGGCCTGGCCCGCGCACTGGACGTCGACCCGGGCCTCCTCCTCGACGCCGTGTCAGGAGGGCCCCTGGACAACGGCTATCTGCGCGCCAAGTCGGCGGCCATCCTCGACGGCGACTTCACACCCAGTTTCACGGTCGCCAACGCGCTCGAGGACGCCCGCCTCATCGTCGAGGCCGCCGGGCGCGCCGGGCTCCGGCTGGATCTCGCGGAGGCCGGAGCGGCACGTCTGGAACGGGCCGAGCGCGGCGGACGCGGCGAGGACGACATGGCGGCCTCGTACTTCGCGTCGTTCGAGGGAGGCGAGGAGGGGGCCGGGGCGGCCGCGGGCGGGGCTGAGGGCCGGCGCGGCGAGGCCGGGGCCCTGGCCGGGGGCCGAAGCGTGCGGGCCCGCGGTCAGCCGGGCCACGGCGGCGCGGGTTCCCGGGCCGTCATTCTGCGACGCACCAGGCGCTCGTGGTAGAGCCGCCCGACGAGCGCCCCTCCGTACACCACGAACCCGACGCCGACCAGCCAGGACTGCACCACCAGCACCGTGCCGATCGGCCCGTACGTCACGGCGTTCGAGGCGATCAGCGGTGAGAACACGAACTGCGAGAACACCCGCAGCCCGAGCAGTCCGAGCGCCGTCGCGGCGGCCCCCGGGGCCAGTGCCCGCCAGCGCAGCCGGCCGCAGAGCAGCAGCCGCTGCGACCACCAGAAGAACAGGAAGGTGCCGATCAGGTCGGCCGCCGGGATCAGCGCCTGCACCACGATGGACGCGCGGGGCGGGGTGGGCGTGTTGACGAACAGAAGCAGCGCCGCGACCAGCACCGCCAGCCAGACGACGTGCCGCCACATCGTGTGCCATCGCGCGGTCGGCAGGTCCCACACCCGTTCGTAGCCCGTCTGCACCACCGAGCCGAACGTCACGCCGAACGCCGCCAGCGCCGCCAGACCGAGCGCCGTGGTCCGCTGCAGCGCCTCCCCCGGCCGGCCGAAGAGCTCCTCGACCTCCTCCTGCGAAACCTCCGAGACCCCGAGGCCCTGGACCAGCCACCTGGCGAAGCCCTGCCCGCTCGCCGGGTCGGCCGCCGCGACGACCACCAGCAGCGGCACGATCGTCAGGAAGCACAGCGCCGCGAAGCCCATGGCGCGGTGCAGCAGCTCCATCTCGCGTCCGCGGTTCCAGGCGAGACCGACCACCGAGGTCCGCACCCGCAGGTGGAGCCGCGCGAACCAGTGGCCGGCCCGGCCGTCGTCCGGCTCGCCGAATCTGAAGGGCATGTGGCGTCGCTACCCCCTGGAGTGCCGTGAGCAGTCCGGCGTGCCCCCGAACGGGTGCCCCGCCGACCCGGCCGGATCGCCTCCCGCACCGGGCCGGCGTTCCCGCGTGGCCGGGCCGTCCGGTCCGACCGGTCGCCCCGGGGTGCGGCCCAGTGCTAGAACTGGGGACATGATCGGACGTCCCCGCCGGTCCTGGAGGACGGCGGTCATGCCGTCCGGCCGCCCGCGACCGCCCGGCCGGCGCGAACGTCCGGGGTGGCGCCGACGTCTGCAGTCCCTCCTCAGCGTGCACAGCCTGGCCACCCAGGTGTTCCTGCTACAGGCCGTCGTGATCATCCTGCTGGTCGTCGCCGCTGCGGTCGCCCTGGTCCTGCAGGCGCGTTACGACAGCTACGAGGACGCCCGCAACCGCTCGCTCGCCGCCGCCGAGGCGTTCGCGTACGGCCCCGGCACGGCCGCGGCGCTCAAGTCCCCGGATCCGACGGCCATCCTGCAGCCGGCCGCCGACAAGGCCGCGCGGGGCGCCGGGGTCGACTTCATCTCCGTACTGAGCACGGACGGCGTCCGCTACGCCGATCCCGAACCGCAGTTGATCGGCGATCGTGTGGAGGGGGACATCTCCCGGGCGGCCGCCGGCGAGGCGTTCACCGAGACCTTCGAGGGCGAGCCGCACGACGCGGTCCGTGCCGTCGTCCCCGTGCTGGACGGCAGCCGGAGGGTCGTGGGCCTGGTCACCGCGGGCATCCAGGTCGCGAACGTCGGCGAACTGCTCGACCGCCAGATGCCCGTCCTGCTCGGCTCGGCGGCCGGCGCCCTCGTCCTCGCCACCGGGGGGGCAGCCCTGGTCAGCCGCCGGCTGCGGCGCCAGACCCATGGGCTCGGCCCCGCCGAGATGACCCGGATGTACGAACACCACGACGCCGTCCTCCACGCGGTGCGCGAGGGCGTGCTGATCGTCGGCGGGGACGGCAGGCTGCTGCTCGCCAACGACGAGGCCCGGCGACTGCTCGACCTGCCCCCCGACGCCGACCGCCGCCCCGTCCCGGAGCTGAACCTCGGACCGGGCATCACCCGTCTGCTGGTGTCGGGCAGGGAGGTCTCCGACGAGGTGGTCCTGTCCGGGGACCGGCTGCTGGCCGTCAACACGCGGCCCACTGCACCGTACGGCGGAGTGACGGGTCTGGTCGCCAGCCTCCGCGACACCACCGAACTGCGCGCCCTGTCGGGCCGGGCGGAAGTGGCCAGGGAGCGGCTGACGCTGCTGTACGAGGCCGGGGTGCGGATCGGCACCACCCTGGACGTGCGCCGTACGGCGCGGGAGCTGGCGGAGGTGGCCGTCCCCCGCTTCGCGGACTTCGTCACGGTGGAACTGCTCGATCCCGTGCTGCGCGGCGACGAGCCCGCCGGCCTCGGCGCGATGCGGCGCACCGCGCTCAGCGGCATCCGCGACGACCATCCGCTGCAACCGGTCGGCGACACCATCCGGATCAACATCACCCCGATGAGCACCGCGCTGGCCAATGGCCAGGCGCTGCTGGAGCCCGATCTCGCCGCGTCGGCGACCTGGGGCAGCGAGGATCCGGAAGGGCGGCGGCAGGCACTCGCGTACGGCATCCGGTCGCTGATCACGGTTCCGTTGCAGGCGCGGGGAGTCGTGCTCGGGCTGGTCAACTACTGGCGGTCCGACGACGCGCCGCGGTTCGACGAGGACGACACCTCCTTCGCGGAGGAGCTCGCGGCCCGCGCGGCCGTGGCCATCGACAACGCCCGGCGGTACACGCGTGAGCACGCCATGGCCGTGACGCTGCAGCGGAGTCTGCTGCCGCGCGAGCTTCCGGACCAGGACGCGCTCCGCGTGGCCTGGCGGTATCTGCCCGCACAGGCCGGCGTCGGCGGCGACTGGTTCGACGTCATCCCGCTGCCGGGGTTCCGGGTCGCCCTGGTCGTCGGGGACGTGGTCGGCCACGGGATGCACGCGGCGGCCACGATGGGGCGGCTGCGCACGGCCGTGCTGAACTTCTCGTCCCTGGACCTGCCGCCCGCCGATCTGCTGGCACGCCTGGACGACCTGGTGCTGCGCATCGACGCCGACCAGCCCCCGGGGGCCGAGGGCGAACGCGCGCAGGTGACGGGGGCGACCTGTCTGTACGCGATCTACGACTCCGTGGGAGGCCGCTGCACCGTCGCCCACGCCGGCCATCTCGCCCCGGCGATCGTCGACCCCGAGGGCGGGGTGGTCTATCCGGAGCTGCCCGTGTCACCCCCGCTCGGAGTGGGGGGACATCCGTTCGAGGAGACGGAGCTGGACCTGGCCGAGGACAGCCGGCTCGTCCTCTTCACGGACGGTCTGGTCGAGGACCGGCAACGGGACATCGACGAAGGGCTGGGGCTGCTCCGCGATGCCCTCGCACAGCCCGGGCTGACACCCGAGGAGACCTGTGTCGCCGTGATGAGCGCGCTCCTGCCCGATCAGCCGGCCGACGACATCGCGCTGCTCGTCGCCCGCACGCAGCTGCTCGACCGGTCCAGAACGGCGCAGTGGGACGTGCCGCTCGACCTCTCGGCCGTGTCGCGCGTACGGGCCGAGGCGGGCCTGAAACTCACCGACTGGGGCCTGGAGGGCTCCGTCTTCGTCACCGAACTGGTCCTCAGCGAGCTGCTCACCAACGCCCTCCGGTACGGCACGGAGCCGGTGCGGGTGCGACTGCTGTACGGCCGGACGCTCGTCGTCGAGGTGTCGGACGGTAGCAGCACCTCCCCGCACCTGAAGCGCGCCGCCGCCACCGACGAGGGCGGCCGGGGGCTGTTCCTGGTCGCGCAGTTCTCGCAGCGCTGGGGGACGCGCTACGTCAGCCCCGGCAAGATCATCTGGGCCGAGCTGGTGCTGGGCGGGGAGCTGCCGGAGGAGCCGGTGATGGCGTTCGACGAAGAACCGGCCTGGTGAGAGCACCGCCCGGTGTTCCGGAGCCCCCGCGGTCCGTCGAGACCGAGATCCGGACCGCTCCCCCGTCGCATCCACGAGTTCCGGACCGGCGACGACACAGGATCCGGGTGTGCCCGGGTGAGAGCGTCACCATCGGCCGGGGGAATCCGGGGGAAGTCCAGGCCCGCCCCGCCCGGCGTCTCCACCAGGCGCGCCGGGCCGTGCGGAGCCGGTGTCAGGGCTGGACCACGGGCCTGGCCTCGACGCCGGACGCGGGCTGCTGGTGCCCACCGCTGGCGATCATCCGCACCTCGCCGCGGTCACTGATCTCCGCCTGCACGATGCCCGTGTCGTCGGCGTAGATCGGGTGCCCGCCCGGTCCCTTGCGGTCGGTGCGGTGCACCACCACGGAGTCTTCACCGTCGGTCGCCGAGGCGACGCCGCCCGCGAATACCAGTTCGAAGTCTTCGTCCCGACCCATGAGGCCTCCTCTGCGGTACGCCGCACATCGTGTCCGGCTGCAGCACTGAATGGCCATTATGCGACTTTTATTCTATTTGCTCTTTGCGGGTTCCGGTTGCGGCGCCGCCGGACAGCCGCTTCGCACCGGGCCTGCGCAGCCGCCGTCGACGACCGGGGCGACTCGGGCGCCGTCCGCGAAGGGCACACGCGCTGGGCGGTCCACTGCCGTGGACCAGCGAATCGACGAGGGCGTCGTCGCAGCCCGATGACGTCATGCGGCCGGCGTGGCGTTTGGACCACCTTGGCGACGACGGGCCCCGAGCCGGTGCGTCCCGGGCCGGGGGCGTCCGGGACCATGGAGCATGCTCCCGGACGACTGGCACCTCACCCAAGACATCGACGGCTTCCTGGACCGGGTCGGGGACTTCCTGCGCTCGCGCCCCGCCCTGCACACCACGCCGCTGACGGACCTCGAGAAGCTGCGCATGCGCAGGACGGCCGAGCACGACACCGAAACCGCCGTCTTCGGCCGACTGGAGTCGGGAGGGGAGGTTCGCGCGATCTGCTATCTCACTCCGCGCGGCCGCCTGGGCCTCACGCCCCTCTCCGCCCGGCAGACCGACACCCTCGCTGCCCGTCTGGCCGGTCTCGGCCACGCCCCCTCCAACGTCATCGCGGACCGCGACACCGCCGGCGCCTTCGCCGAGTCGTGGCAGCGGCACACGCGCGCGGCCCCCGTACCCTTCTGGCGGACGCATCTCTACCGCCTCGGCACGCTCACCCCACCGCAACCGCACCCGGAGGGTCGGGGCCGCATCACGGGCGGTGCGGACCGCGAGCAAGTCGTGCGCTGGTGCCGTGAGTTCTGCGTCGACGTCGGAGAGCAGTCCTCCATCGACCTGATCGACGCCGGCTCCTGGGACGACTCACGTTTCGGCGACAGGCACTTCACGTTCTGGGAGACCCCGGAGGGCGCCCCCGTCTCGATGGCGGCCGCGACCTCGATCGTCGGCGGCATGGTCCGGGTGGACCCGGTCTACACCCCGGCCCACCTCCGCGGCCGCGGCTACGCGGGGGCCGTGACGGTCGAGGTGAGCAGGACCGCTCTGGCCGCGGGCGCGACGGACGTCGTCCTGTTCACCGACCCGGCCAACCCCACCAGCAACGCCCTCTACCAGCGCATCGGGTACGTCCACACGGCCGACTTCGCCGGGTACAGGTTCTCCCACGGAGCGCCGACGGCCGGGCAGGGCCGATAGGGGCGAGACGGCGTAGAGGACCGGGCCGAGTGCGCCGAGCCGGTCCTGACGCCGCGCGTGCATCCCCGGAGGCCGGCGGCAGGAGCGGCGCGTTCCGGTCCGGGTCCGGGCTGAGTCCTCGGTCCCCTCGGGCCTCGGCCGGCGGGGACCGCTCAGCGGCGAGGGACCTCGGCACGCGGATGCTCCGCCGGCCCGGCGGCGGCCCTGCCGCGTCCGCCCGGCGCAGCGCCCGGACCCTGGCGGCGGAGGCCGGCCACGCAGGCGCCGAGAGCTGCCGGGGCTGCGGCGGTTCCTGTGCCAGACTCGGGAGCTGCGGCACCATGAACCCAGGAGACGTACGGCAGGTCGCGGGCCGAGGCCCCTGTCACCACCACCGCTGCCGGTGCAGGACCCGGTGCCGATCCAGTGCCGGTGCCCTTGCCGTAGCCGACGAGGAGGGAGAGCAGTGCGGGTAGCGCTCTTCGTCACCTGCGTCAACGACACGCTCTTCCCGCGGACCGGCCGGGCGGTCGTCACCCTCCTGGAGCGCCTCGGTGTGGAGGTGGACTTCCCCCAGGCGCAGACCTGTTGCGGCCAGCCGCAGTTCAACACCGGCTACCGCCACGAGACCGAACCGCTGGTGCGCCGCTACGCCACCGCGTTCGACGGCTACGACTTCGTCGTCACGCCCTCCGGCTCCTGCGCCGCCATGGTCCGCGACAACTATCCGCGTATCGGCGCCAAGGCCGCCGCCGAGGGCCGCGGCGCGGAGCTCGCCGAGGCCGCGGCACGCGCGGTCCCGAAGACGTACGAGCTCACCGAGTTCCTGGTCGACGTGCTCGAGGTGGTGGACGTCGGCGCGTACTACCCGCACACCGTCACCTACCACCCGACCTGCCACGGGCTGAGGTTGCTGGGCCTCGGCGACCGGCCGCGCCGGTTGCTGGAACACGTCCGGGGCCTGGAGCTGCGCGAGTTGCCCGGCGCCGAGGAGTGCTGCGGCTTCGGCGGCACGTTCGCCCTGAAGAACGCCGCCGTCTCAGCGGCGATGGGCGCGGACAAGGCCCGCAGCATCACCGCCACCGGCGCGGACGCGGTGTGCACGGTCGACAACTCCTGCCTGATGCACATCGGCGGCACGCTCACCCGGCTCGGGTCGACGGTCCGCCCGGTCCACATCGCCGAGATCCTGGCGAGCACGGAGCGTACGCGGGAGGTCGCCCGATGAGCGGACGTACGTATCTCGGCCTGCCCGCCTTCCCGGAGGCCGCGGCGCAGTCCACACGGAACGCCACCCTGCGCGGCAATCTGCGCCGCGCCACGCACACCATCCGCGACAAGCGCGCCAGGGCCGTCGCCGAACTGGACGACTGGCAGCGACTGCGCGCCGCCGGCGCCGCGATCAAGACCCGTACACTGCGCCATCTCGACCACTATCTGGGGCAGGCCGAAGCCGCGGTGACGGCGGCCGGCGGCCAGGTCCACTGGGCGGCCGACGGCGCCGAGGCCAACCGGATCGTCACCGAGCTCGTACGGGCCACGGGAGAGACGGAGGTCGTCAAGGTCAAGTCCATGGCCACGCAGGAGATCGGGCTCAACGACGCGCTCGCCGGGGCCGGGATCACCGCCTGCGAGACCGATCTCGCCGAGCTGATCGTGCAGTTGGGCGACGACCTGCCCTCGCACATCCTGGTGCCGGCGATCCACCGCAACCGCTCCGAGATCCGCGACATCTTCCGCGAGAGGATGGCGGATTGGGGCCGGCCGGCCCCGGACGGGCTGACGGACCGGCCCGCCGAGCTGGCCGAGGCGGCCCGGCTGCACCTGCGGGAGAAGTTCCTGCGCGCCAAGGTCGCCGTGTCGGGCGCCAACTTCGTCGTCGCCGAGTCCGGCACCCTGGTGGTGGTCGAGTCGGAGGGCAACGGCCGGATGTGCCTCACCCTCCCCGAGACGCTGATCTCCGTCGTCGGCATCGAGAAGGTCGTGCCCACCTGGCAGGACCTGGAAGTGTTCCTCCAGCTCCTCCCCCGCTCCTCCACGGCCGAACGCATGAATCCGTACACCAGCATGTGGACGGGCACGACCGACGGTGACGGTCCGCGGAACTTCCACCTCGTCCTGCTCGACAACGGCCGCACCGACACCCTCGCCGACACGGTCGGCCGGCAGGCGCTGCGCTGTATCCGCTGCTCGGCCTGTCTCAACGTCTGCCCGGTGTACGAGCGCGCGGGCGGGCACGCGTACGGTTCCGCCTATCCGGGACCGATCGGTGCCATCCTCATGCCTCAACTGCGCGGCACGGACAGCGAGCTGGACGCCTCGCTGCCGTTCGCCTCGTCGCTGTGCGGCGCCTGCTACGAGGTGTGCCCGGTCGCCATCGACATCCCGGAGGTGCTGGTGCACTTGCGTGAACGGGTCGTCGAGGGGGGCGAGGTGGTTCGCGGCGGTACGAAGGTCACCATCCGCCCGGCGAAGGGGCACGCCGCCGAGCGTGCCGCGATGCGCGCCGCCCGCTGGACGCTCGACCATCCGGGCGCGCTGCGCACGGCCCAGCGCCTCGCTTCCCGCACCCGCCGCCTGCATCCGCGGCGGCTGCCGGGGCCCGGCCGGGCCTGGTCGGACACACGGGCGGTCCCGGAGGTGCCCGCCGAGCCGTTCCGCGACTGGTGGCGGCGCACCCGGGAGGAGAGCACCAAGTGAGCGGCAGGGACACGGTACTCGGCCGGATCCGCCGCGCCCTGGCGGACGTACCCCGCACCGAGCGGCCCGAGGACGTGCAGGTCACCCGCGACTATCTGCGCGTCCACGGCGCGCGTACGCCGGAGCGGACGGCGGACCTGCTCGCCACGAACCTCGCGGACTACCGGGCGCTCGTGCACCGCTGTTCCGCGGGCGAGCCGGCGGAGCTCATCGCCCGCCTGCTGGCGCAGCGCGGCTCCGCGTCGGTGCTCGTGCCGGACGGGCTGCCACCGGAGTGGATGGCCGCGGTCCGAGGCCCCGTCCGGATCACCGACCGTGCGGCGAGCACCCCTCAGGAGCTCGACGCCGTCGACAGCGTCGTCACCGGCTGCGCCGTCGCCATCGCCGAGACCGGAACGATCGTCCTGGACGGCGGTCCGGCGCAGGGCCGGCGCCGGATCACGCTCGTGCCGGACCACCACATCTGTGTCGTACGGGTCCCCGAACAGGTCGTGGACTCGGTCCCGCAGGGCCTGGAGCGCCTGGACCCGTCCCGTCCGCTGACGTGGATCAGCGGCCCGTCGGCCACGAGCGACATCGAACTGGACCGGGTCGAGGGAGTCCACGGGCCCCGGACGCTGGAAGTCGTCCTCGTGACGGAATGAGCCCGGACCGTGCGGAGTCCCCGTCCGGGGACTGGCTTGGGGCGCCCGAAGGCCGGACCCGGAGCGGCCGAACCGCGGACGGGGGTCGCTCCACAACTGCTCCGGCCAATCTGCCGGAATGCAGCAGGAGCACCCGTTCGTTCGGGATGCCTTCCCCGACCTCGTTGCCGAGCTGATCACCCTCTTGGGGGAGGAGGGCGAACGCGAGCCGGCCCTCTGCGCACCGGATCTTCGTCTGGTCGCGATGTGCGACTGCGGCGACGACTTCTGCAAGAGCATCCGCACGGCGGCCCATCCGACGCTGACACCGGGCCGGAGACGGCTCGCCTCCTCCGTACGCGGCGGGGAAGCGTCGGTGCCCGGCAGCCCTCTCGCGCGGACGCTCGCGCCATACCGCCGTCAGCGGCGGCGCGAGGTGGCGCGTGCGGGCGGCACTATGCGCACCCGCTTCTCCACGGGCGCGCTGTCGATGTCGTCGAGTTGCGCGACGATCGTGCTGCGCAGCTCGTCGTAGTCGTCGAAGGAGTGCTCGTTGAAGAGGGTGTAGCCCGTCCACATCAGGTTGGCGCACACCCTCGCCGGCACCCCGCCGGTCCGGGCGCCCATACCGACCAGCGCCACCGACCGGATGCTGCCCGGCGCCTCCCTGTTCTGCCGGTGGATCGCCTGGAACGAGGCCGCGCAGGCCAGAGCCACGTTCAGCGTCTCGCTGACGTTCTGCGAGGACGTCTCCATCGTCGGCGTCGAGATCAGGAACCGCGGGGTGACCGCCCCGGACGGAACGCACACCGCGCTGCCGACCGGGAGGGCTCCGGCGAACCGGGCGCGGATCGCCCGCTGTACGCGCAGTTGGATGCCCGCGCCGAGATGCCGCTTGACGACCGCGTCGAGACCGCCGTCCATCCGGCCCCGAGAGTTGGTGGGACTGACCCAGGCATCGACGTCCTCGTCGAGGATCGAGCCCTTGCGGATCTCGATGCCCGGGGTGTCGGCGAAGGCCGCGCGCCACGCCTCGACCACCGCTGTGTTGATGTCGGTCAGTACCACTCGCAGCGGCGGCTGCACACGGTCCACGGTCACTGGCTCACTCCGATCGGGAAGGGTCACTCGACTGATCGGGACGCTACTTCCCACCACTGACACCGCGGCCGTCCCAGCTTGTGCCGAGGGCACCAGAGGAGGACTGTCAGTGGTCCCGCCTATCGTCGTGGGCACTTCGCCAATCAGGCCTTTCACCAGCGCAGTTCAACCCGACCGGAGTCCTTCCAGCATGAGCGATGCCCACTCCCCCGCCCCGCCCGACCCGAGCGACCCGCTGGCCCTCGCGGACCTGTTCCAGGGCGGCGGTGAACCATGGCTTCCACTGCTGAAGCCGGTCATCGAGGCTCAGCCGGACGCGGCCGCGTTCATCGGTCCGGGCCGCAGCCCGGAGGTCGTCCCCGTCCGCGAACTGACCTTCCAGGCGCTGAAGCCCAACGCTCCGCACAAGTGGAAGGTGGTGGTCTTCGGTCAGAACCCGTATCCGCGGCCCGAGAGCGCCACCGGCATCGCGATGTTCGACAACACCTTCCACGACTGGAAGGACAGCCAGTTCGGCAGGGTCGTCAGCATCCGCTGCATCATCAAGGCGGCGGCGATGTGGAAGTACGGCATACCCAGGAAGACGCCGATCGCCGACATTCGCGCGCTGTTGAAGAAGCACGAGACCGTCCAGCCGCCGGAATGGTTCCAGGCGATGCTCACCCAGGGCGTGCTGCTGCTGAACGCGGCGCTGACCGCCAGCGGCGACGGGGCGATCGGCACGGACCGGCACACCCGGTTCTGGCGGCCCGTCGCCGAGCGGATCGTCGAGGAGATACTCAAGGCCAAGCAGGACGCGGACGTGGAGGACCGCGGGGTCGTCTTCGCGTGGTGGGGGGCGCACGCGCGCAGTCTGAAGAAGGTCGTTCTCGAACTCCAGAAGAAGTACCCCGGGGTCGAGGTCCGGCACATCGACCACGCCAACCCCGCGGCTCAGGGCGACGTCTTCTGCGACGGTGACCACCTCGGGATGGTGAACGCGGCCCTCGCTTCGGTGGGTGCGGAAGAGATCGACTGGCTGCCGAGCGCCGGCTGGAACGAGCCCTCAGCGGAACCCGGCGGGGGCGGCGATGTCGCGGATCGCATGGGCGCGTTCATCGCCTCCACCATGGAGCTCCACCAGCTGTACCTGGACCGGCTCTCCGGTGTGAAGGACGAGGGGCTCGTCCTTCCGGCGATCACGGGTGTGTTCGACACCCCTCTGATGGACATCCGCGAGGCCGTCGCCCCGGTCACCGCGCTGCTGTCCGGGCTGGGCCGGCACGTCGACCGGTCGCACGAGTTCGGCAAGCGGCGGGCCGACGAAGCCTCCGCCGGCCTCTCCGCGGACGCGATCGCCGCCCTCTACCTCTACACCTGCGAGTCCGCCTTCTACCGGGAGGTCAACGCCATCCTGCGTTCCCCGGACCGGAGCAGGCTCGTCCCGTACCTGCCGTATCTGCGGCTGCTGTTCTCGGCCGTGTCACAACTCCCCGTCCGCACCAGCCCTTTGTGGCGCGGGGTGTCGCTGGACCTGCGTGCGCAGTATCCGCTCGGACGGACCGTGACGTGGTGGGGCGTGTCCTCGTGCACGTCCGAGCTCGGTGTGGCGAAGGCGTTCCTCGGCGGCCGCGGCAAGCGGACCCTGTTCGAGGTGGTGCCCGCCCGGGCCGTGGGCATCCGCGACTTCTCCGCGTTCACCGGGGAGGAGGAGTTCATCCTTCTGCCGGGGACCCAGCTGAAGGTGACGGACGTCAAGGTCGAGCGCGGCGGCCTGTGCACCGTAAGGCTGACCGAGCTGGAGGAGCGGCCCCTGGTGTCCTGAACGGGCGGTCGCCGTCGTGGCGCCTGTTGGAGAGCGCCCCGGCGAGCGCGGTTTGCCCCCCTCACGATGGTCCTTTCATATGCAACCGCCGGACGCCCGCGGGGCGCACGCAACCTCCGCGCGCGCCCCCGAAGTTGCGCGATAACGCCAGGCCAACAGCCCTTTCCCGACAGTCGAACCACCCTTTTCGGGCGCTCTTCGTTCCGCAACCTCGAGTTAACGCTGCAAACAACCTTTCACGGTTAACGTGTGACTTGACCAGCTGTTGACCTGCCGTTTGATCTGCCATTGGCCTGGGCTGGACGCGTACGGCACGAAGGGGGAGAAGCATGAGCGCAGCGATGACGGCGCGGACCGCAGGCCCGGCCTTCGTCATAGCCCTGTTCGCGCTGGCGTTCTCCCTCGCCGCGGCCGCCTCCTCCACGCCCCGTGCACTGAAGTGCTCAGCCGCCCCAGTGATTCCGGAGCGCCACCCGGCCGCCCGTGCCGACGCCGCTCCCGGCGGCACCCCGCTCCTGGCCGCCGGCGGTTCGGGACACTCCCCGTGTGACGACGGAGTCCCGGCCGCACGCCCCGGCGATCCGTCGCGCACACGCGACCGTGATCAGGGCCCTGCGGGCGGACCGGCGCGCCGGGGTCCGGCGTCACCGCCCGGCGGTCCGGCGCCCGTCGCGGCCGCGGCGGCAGCGGCCGGCGGCACCGCGGCGAGCGGTTCGCCGGGACGCTCCAGATGCCCGACGGCCCACGCTCCTGCGGTACTTCAGGTCTTCCGCTGCTGACAGAGACGGAGTCCAGCGTTCCCTGCCCTGCACGTCCGACGCGCCACCCCCACGGCGCGCCAGGAGGAGTACCACCATGCAGCCCATGCAGCCCCTCATCGACAACGCCCGCACGTTCGGACAGCGCCCTGAGGAGTTCGCCGAGCTTGCCCAAGGCCAGTCCCCCCAGGCCCTGTTCATCGCCTGCTCCGATTCCCGGGTCGTCCCGGCACTGATCACCGGCGCTCGACCGGGCGATCTCTTCGAGCTGCGCACCGCCGGCAACATCGTTCCCCCGTACGGCTCCGACGGCCCCGCCGGCGAGACGGCCACCATCGAATACGCCGTGGAAGTCCTCGGCGTCTCCGACATCGTCGTCTGCGGCCACTCGCACTGCGGCGCCGTCGGTGCTCTGGTGCGCGGCGACGACCTGGAGGGCGTACCCGCCGTGCGCGACTGGCTCACCCACGCGGCCGGCGAACCGGACGCCGCCGACCCCGACGATCCCTGCGTGGAGCGCGCCGTCACCCACCACGTCCTCTCCCAGCTGCTGCGCCTGCGCTCGTACCCGTGCGTGGAGAAGCGGCTGGCCGACGGCTCCCTCACACTGCACGGCTGGTACTACGAGGTCCACACCGGGGCCGTGCGCGCACACCGCCCGGACACCGACGCGTTCGAGGCGCTGTGAGGCCCGCCATGAGCACGGACAACAGCGCCGAGAAGAAGGCGGTTCCGGCGTACGGACGGTGGAAGTACCCATGGCTGAAGCAGGACTTCGCCGCCTCCCTCGTCGTCTTCCTGGTCGCCCTCCCGCTGTGCGTCGGCGTCGCCGTCGCCTCCGGCGTCCCGGCCGAACTCGGCCTGGTCACCGGTGTCGTGGGCGGTGTCGTCACCGGACTCATGCGAGGCAGCAGCCTCCAGGTGTCCGGCCCGGCCGCCGGTCTGACCGTCCTCGTCTTCGAGGCGGTCGACGAGTTCGGCCTGCCTGCCCTGGGCGTGATCGTCCTGGCCACCGGCGTGCTCCAGATGGCCATGGGCGCCCTGAAGCTGGGCCGCTACTTCCGTGCGATCTCCGTGTCCGTGGTCGAGGGCATGCTGGCCGGCATCGGCCTGGTCCTGATCGCCGGGCAGTTGTACTCCGTGATCGGCACCGAGGCCCCCGACTCCGGCATCGGCAAACTCGCCGGTCTGCCCTCCGCTCTGATCGACGCCGCCCAGAACGGCAGGACACTGGTCTCCCTCGGGCTTGGTGCGGGCACCATCGCCGTCCTGGTGCTGTGGCGGCGGATGCCGCGGCGGTTGCGCGCGGTGCCCGGCCCGCTCGCCGCGGTCGGCCTGGCGGCCCTGGTCGCCCTGCTGCCCGGCGTCGACGTCACCACCGTGGAGGTCAGGGGCCTCCTCGACTCCGTACAGCCGCCCTCGCTGGGCGAGTTCGGGGAACTCGGCACCCTCGCCCTGCTCGGCACCGTGGTCGCGTTCACCCTGATCGCCTCGGCGGAGTCCCTGTTCAGCGCGGCGGCCGTGGACCGCATGCACGACGGCCCGCGCACCGAGTACGACAAGGAACTCGTCGCCCAGGGCACGGGCAACGCCGTGTGCGGGATCCTCGGCGCCCTGCCGATGACCGCGGTGATCGTGCGCAGCGCGGCCAATGTGCAGGCGGGCGCCCGCACCAAGGCGTCCCGCGTCCTGCACGGGGTGTGGCTGCTGCTCTTCGCAGCGCTCCTGCCGGACGTCCTCGCCTGTATTCCGATCCCTGCCCTCGCGGGCGTCCTGGTCCACGCCGGTGCCAGACTCATCCCCGTCCGCGCGCTCGCCGCGCTGTGGCGGGAGAACCGCGGCGAGGCCCTGATCCTCGTCGTCACCGCCATGGCGATCGTCGCCGTGAGCATGTTCGAGGGCGTTCTCATCGGTCTGGCCCTGTCCATCGTCAAGACGGCGTGGGAGACCTCCCACATCAAACTGGAGGTCGTCGACAAGGGCGCGGGCCCGGTCCAGGCGTACCTCTCCGGCAACGCGACCTTCCTGCGCCTGCCGAAGATACTCGACAGCCTGGAGGCCCTCCCCCAGGACCGCCCCGTCGAGCTCGACCTCTCCGGGCTCCACCACCTCGACCACGCCTGCCGGTCCGCGCTGGAGAACTGGAGGGAACGGCACTCCGAGACCGGCACACCACCGGTGAAGTTCACCGCCGGGGTGGACGGCGACCGCGTCGCGTCGGGCGTGTAGCGGGCAGGTTCGTCAACCGACGGCGATGAACGGCCGGGCCGCGCCCTCCTCGGGGGCGCGGCCCGGGCGCGCGGGGCACCGGCTCGACCAGGGCCGCGCCGGCGCACTGCGGCGGATGTCGCCCTGCGGCTTCAGGTTACTCGTGAGTTCCTCACGGTCCCTTGGTGGCAGTTGTGACTGTCGGGGCCGTTCCGGCCCGTGTCAGTCTCTGGGACGTCAAACCGGCCACAGGGGGGACGAGATGAACAAGGGGTACGCCGCTTTCTGCGACGCCGACCGGACGTTCTACGACGCTCCCCACCGGCTCGCCGAGGACGGCGACGGACCGGGCAGGCCGTACGAGGCGGCACGGCGCGGGGCCCCGGCGGGCTGGCAGCGGCACCACAAGGGCGACTGGCTCGCGTACCGTCCGCTCGACAGCCGCCTCCCGGCGCAGGGCTGGAAGATCCACGTGTCGGCCTGTCTCGACAACGCGGAGAAGGTGCTCGCCCAGGTCTGGGACTACTGCGTGCCCCGGGACATCGCCTTCAAGTTCGTACCGAGCCGGTATCTGCTGCACATGCGCAACGCCAAGTACGCGGACCGGGCGGGCAGTGGCAAGTTCATCACCGTCTACCCCGCGGACGACGCGCAGTGCCGGACGGTCGCCGAGGATCTCGACGCGCTCCTGGCCGGTGAGCCCGGACCGTACATCCTGAGCGATCTGCGCTGGGGGGCCGGCCCCGTCTTCGTGCGGTACGGCAGTTTCACCGAGCGCCACTGCCGCGACGAGCAGGGGGAGTTGCGGCCTGCCGTCGAGGATGCCTCGGGCCGGCTCGTCCCGGACGTGCGGGGGCCCGCCTTCCACGTCCCGGACTGGGTCACGCTGCCCGACTTCCTCCGCCCGCACGCCGAGGCTCGGGCCGCCACCACCACCGACGGCGTTCCCTACACCATCGAGCGCGCCCTGCACTTCTCCAACGGCGGCGGAGTCTACGTCGGCCGGGACGACCGGACGGGCAGACGCGTCGTGCTGAAGGAGGGCAGGCCGCACGCCGGCCTCGCGGCCGACGGGGCGGACGCCGTGACCCGGCTGGAGCGGGAGAGGGACGCGCTAGAACGGCTGGCCGGGCTCTCCTGCACCCCGGAGGTGCTGGACTGGTTCACACTGGGCGACCACCGCTTCCTCGTTCTGGAGCACATCGAGGGCCGGCCCCTGAACAGCTTCTTCGCCAGACGGCACCCGCTGATCGAGGAGGACCCGGGGGACCGGGCGCTCGCCGCCTACACGGAATGGGCGCTGCGCGTCCACCGGTTGGTGGAGGACGCGGTGGCACAGGTCCACGCCCGAGGGGTGGTCTTCAACGACCTGCACCTGTTCAACATCATGGTCTCCGAGGACGAGTCGTCCGTGGTGCTGCTGGACTTCGAGGCGGCCGCCCCGATCGGGGAGGGCCGGCGCCAGGTCATCGCCAACCCCGGCTTCGTCGCCCCCGCGGACCGCAGGGGCGCGGATGTCGACCGGTACGCGCTCGCGTGCCTGCGTCTCGCCCTGTTCCTTCCGCTGACCAGCCTGTTCTCCGTGGACCGTGCCAAGGCGGCCCATCTGGCGGACATCGTGGCCGACAACTTCCCGGTGGAACGCTCCTTGCTGGAGGAGGCGGTCGCCGAGATCACCCGCGGCCACCCGTCCGGAACACCGTGCGAGGCGCCGTCCGCAACACCGCGCCCCGCGCCTTCCGGGACCGCGACGCGGTCCGCGGATCCGGCGGTGACGCACCGGCCGGACTACCTGCCCGTCGAGCCGGGCGACTGGCCCCGCAGCCGTGACTCGATGGCCGAGGCCGTCCGCGCCTCGGCACGCTTCGGCCGAAGCGACCGCTGCCTGCCGGGGGACATCGCCCAGTTCGCCGGTCCCGCGGGCGGCGCCTGCTTCGCCCACGGGACGGCCGGAGTCCTGTACGCACTGGCCGAAACCGGCTGCGGCACCTGGCCCGAGGCCGAGGAGTGGCTGCTGCGTTCGGTACGCCGGCCGGCGTCGGGCACCCCTCTCGGCTTCTACGACGGGATCGCCGGCATCGCCTGGACGCTCGACCGCCTCGGGCACCGGGCGGCCGCCATGGACCTGGTGGACGTCGTCCTCGCCGAGTCCTGGACCGGCATGGGACCCGATCTGCACAGCGGCCTCGCGGGCATCGGCCTCGCCCTCGACTCGCTGGCCGAGTCCACCGGCGAGAGCGCGCTGCGGGACGCGGCCCTGCGCTGCGGCGAGCTCGTCGCCCGCGCCACGGCGGCAGACGGCGCCCGGCCCACCCGCCGAGCCGGGTTGCTGCACGGCGCCTCCGGTGCGGCCCTGCTGCAGCTCCGCCTGTACGAGAGGACCGGCGACCAGGCCCTGCTCGGTCTCGCGGCCGAGGCGCTGCACCGCGATCTGGACCGCTGCGTGCACGGCGCGGGCGGAGCGCTCCAGGTCGACGAGGGCTGGCGCACCATGCCCTATCTCGGTGCGGGCAGCGCCGGCATCGGCATGGTGCTCGACGACTGGCTCGTCCACGGCGACGACGAGCGTTTCAGCCGGGCGCGGCAGGAGATCGTACGGGCCGCGCGGGCGAAGTTCTACGCGCAGCCCGGCCTCTTCCGGGGCGCTGCCGGCATGGTGCTGCACCTCAGCAGGACGGCGGCGAGCGGCCCCGGCACCTCACGGGCCGACCTGGCGCGGCAGATCGGTGTCCTGTCCTGGCACGCCCTCCCCTACGAGGGCCGTCTCGCCTTCCCCGGCGAGCAGATGATGCGGCTCTCGATGGATCTCGCCACCGGCACGGCGGGCTGCCTGCTGGCCCTCGGCGCAGCACTGGACGACGCGCCGGTGCAGCTGCCGTTCCTCCCGCCCGTTCCTCCCGGCCGTGTCCACGGCCCCCAGAGCTGACCTCCGGTCATCGGAGGTCATGGCAAGGCACATTCCGTCCCCGAGAAAGGAAACCGTCATGTCGCTTCTCGACCTGCAGAGCATGGAGACCCCGAAGGACGAGCTCACGGACGAGATCGCCACCGGCGGCGGCAGCCGCGCGAGCCTGCTGCTCTGTGGCGACAGCAGCCTGAGCGTCACCACCTGCAACTGACCCGGGCGTCGCGCGGCCATCCCGCGCGACGACGGTGACATCAGTCCGAACGGTCCCGGGCGGTTCCTGCGCCCGGGACCGTTCGGCTCGGACGACGAGGGAGGCCCATGAGCACCCGACGGCCGGCAGCCGCGTACGGCGGCCGCCCCCCTGCCTCGGACGTGCCGCACGAACCCGGCGGTGGCGCCCGCTCGTTGCTGAGGGGCGCGGTACGGGCGTCCGCAGGACGGACCGCGGCGCTCGTCGTGACGGGCCTGCTGTCGGCGGCCGCCGCCGTCGCCCTGCCGGCGCTGCTCGGCCGCTCGCTGGACCTCGTCCTCGCCGGCGCCACGGACGCCGGACCGTGGCTGGCGCTCTGCGCGGCACTCGTCGTCGCCGACATCCTGTGCGACGCGGCCTCCGCCCACCTCAGCGGCACTCTCACCGCACGCACCGCCGCGCGGATGCGCCGCCGTGCCCTGGGCCGGGTGCTCGCCGCCGGGCCGACGGCGGCGGCACGGTTCGACGCCGGCGATCTCGTGACCCGGCTGACGGCGAACGCGACGGAGGCGGCGACGGCACCCGCGACGGCCGCCGCAGCCGTGCCGTCCGTCGTGCTGCCGGTCGGCGCGCTGGTCGCGCTCGCCCTGACCGATCCGTGGACGGCTGCGGTCTTCGCGGCGGGGGCGCCGCTGCTCGTGCTGCTCGTCCGCGCGTTCACCCGCGACACCTCCGCCGGGGTGGCCGAGTACCAACAGGTCCAGGGGCGCATCGCCACCCGCCTGGTCGAGGCGCTCGAAGGAGCCCGAACCGTCGCCGCCGCGGGCACGAAGGACCGGGAGCGCGCCCGGATTCTGGCGCCCCTGCCGGAACTCGCCGCCAGAGGGCGGCACATGTGGCACGTGTACGGCCGCGCCGTCGCCCGTGGCGCGGTGCTGCTGCCCCTGCTGGAGACGGGAGTGCTGGCGGTCGGAGGGCTGCGGGTGGCGGCCGGGGACATGAGCGTCGGCGAACTGCTGGCGGCGCTGCGCTACGCGGCCCTGGCCGCGGGCCTCGGCGCGGTCGTCGGGCAGTTGTCGGGTCTCCTGCGCAGCCGGGCGGCGGGGCGGCGCACCGCCGAGGTGCAGGCGGCACCCGCCGTCGCGTACGGGGGTCGGGGGTTTCCCGAAGACGGTTCCGGACGGCTGGAGTTCCGCGGCGTCTCGGTGGTGCGCGCCGGCAGGCCCGTGCTCCGGGGCGTCGATCTGGTCGTGCCCGGCGGTGCCACGCTGGCCCTGGTGGGCCGGTCGGGCTCGGGCAAGACCGCTCTCGCCCGGCTGGCCGGGCGGCTGGCCGACCCCGACACCGGCACCGTCCTGCTGGACGGTGTCCCATTGCCGGAGGTGGCACGCGGGGTTCTGCGCCGTGAGGTGACGTACGCCTTCGAGCGGCCCGCGCTGTTCGGCTCGACCGTGCGGGACGCCATCGCCTTCGGGCCGTGTGCACCGCCGCAGGCCGAGGTCATCGGAGGCGCCCGGGCGGCGGGGGCGGACGCGTTCGTGCGGCGGCTGCCGGACGGATACGCCACGCCGCTCTCCCGGGCTCCGCTGTCCGGCGGTGAGGCACAACGCCTCGGACTGGCCCGGGCCTTCGCTCATGCCGGCCGGCTGCTCGTCCTCGACGACGCGACATCGAGTCTCGACAGCGTCACCGAACGACAGGTCGCGCGCGCGCTGCTGCAGCAGGTCCGGCCCGGCACCCGTCTCGTCGTCGCCCACCGGGCCTCGTCGGCGGCGCGGGCCGATCTCGTCGCGTGGCTCGACGACGGCCGCATCCGGGCGGTCGGTCCGCACTCCGCGCTGTGGGCCCTGCGCGAGTACCGTGCCGTGTTCGCAGCGACCGACGAACCGGCGGTCGGCCGTGCGGCGACCGACGAACCGGCGGTCGGCCGTGCGGCGACCGACGAACCGGCGGTCGGCCGTGCGGCGACCGACGGCCACGAGCCGGCGAGAGGACGGACGCGGTGACGGCCGGCGGCCGGACGCGGACGGTCGTGGGCGGCGTGCTCCGGCCCCGTGCGGGAAGCGCGCCGACAGATGGTCGTCCTGCCCCCTCGGCGGCCGGTCCCGTCCGGGGGGCGCTGCGCAGGATTCTGCCGCAGGCGGTCCCGTTCCTCGCCCGGCGACGCCCCGCGCTCCTGCGCCTCGGCGGCTGGTCGCTTCTGGAGACGGCGCAGACCTTCCTCGGCGGGTACGCGGTGGCAGCGGCCCTCGACCGCGGGTTCCTCACCGGCAGGCCCGGGGTGGGTCTCGTCTGGCTGGCCGTGGCCGCCGCGGCCGTCGTCGCCGGGGGGACGGCCACGAACAGGGTGTTCCACCATCTCGCCGACCTCGTGGAGCCGTTGCGCGACGGTCTCGTACGAAAGGTCGTCACCTCGGCCCTGTCCGCCGCGGTCGCCGGGCGCGAAAGGCATGCGGGCCATGCGGCCGTCTCACGGCTGACCCATCAGACGGAGGCGGCACGGGACGGGTTCGCCGGGCTGGTGATGGTGACCAGGTCCTTCGTCTTCACAGCCGCGGGAGTCGTGGTGGGCCTCGCGGCGCTGGCTCCGGCGCTGCTGCTGATCGTCCTGCCGCCACTGGCCGCCGGGCTCGTGCTCTTCGCCGCCGCACTGCGCCCGATGGCCACGCGGCAGCGCGACTTCCTGCGCACCGACGAGGAACTCGCCGCCCGGCTCGGTGCCGACGTCGCCGGGCTCCGGGACATCGTCGCCTGCGGCGCGGAGGCGCGCACCTCGGACGCGGCCGGCGAGCTGATCGACGCGCAGACCCGGGCCGCACGGGCACTGGCCCGGTGGGCCGCCGTGCGGACGCTCGCGCTCGGGCTCGCCGGGCAGGCGCCCGTCGTGCTGCTCCTGGCCGCCGCGCCCTGGCTGCTGGACGGCGGGGTCACGGCCGGGGAACTCCTCGGCGCGCTCACCTATCTGACGCAGGCGCTGCTGCCGGCGCTGAACACGCTGATGACCGGTCTGGGCGCGGCCGGGACCCGGCTCCTGGTGATCCTCGACCGCCTGGCCGGCAACGGCGGGCCCTCGGCCGCGGGCCCGGCCACCGCCCGTGGCTCGTGCTCGGCGACGGGCTCGGCGACGCGCTCCCGCACCGGCTCTGCGACGGACTCCTGCACGAGCCCGGCCACGGCCTCCTGCACCGGCTCGGCAACCGCCTCCGCGACGGCCTCTTCCGCGGGCGCGGCCCCTTGCACCGCCAAGGACTCCGAGGCGGCGGGCGCTTGCCCGGACCGGCCGCGCGCGGACCCGCGTCCGAGGCCGCAGGGCGCGTTCACGGCCGCCCGGCGCCCTTCCCAGCCGTCGACGCCGCCCACGGAGTCCGGCGAGGCGGCACCGAGCCTGGAACTGCGCTCCCTTTCCTTCGCCTACGGACCGGGCGCCATGCCCGTGGTCGACGGACTCGACCTGTCGGTGCGGCCGGGTGAGCACATGGCCGTGGTCGGCCCGAGCGGCATCGGCAAGTCCACCCTGTTCGCACTGATAGCCGGGCTGCTCGTGCCGGCACGGGGGGAGCTGCTGATCGGCGGCAGGCCCGTGCACCGGCCGGACGGGGACCCGTACGCGGTGCGGCGGGCACTGATCCCCCAGGAGGCCTACGTGTTCGGGGGCACCCTTCGGGACAACCTGCTGTACATGTGCCCCGACGGGGCGCCGGCCGCTGCCGTCGAGTCCGCGGTGCGCGCCGTCGGCCTCGACCGCGTGGCACACGCGCTGGGAGGACTGGACGCCCGGATCGATCCCGCGGCCCTCTCCCAGGGCGAGCGCCAGCTGGTGGCCCTGGCAAGGGTGTACCTCGCCCCGGCCCGTCTCGTCCTGCTGGACGAGGCGACCTGCCATCTGGATCCGGCCGCGGAGGCCCGTGCCGAGCGTGCCTTCGCCGACCGGCCGGGAACGCTGCTGGTGATCGCCCACCGGCTCTCGTCGGCGCGGCGGGCGGACCGGGTCCTGGTACTGGACGGGGTGGCCGCCACCGCCGGACGCCACGAGGAACTGCTGGAACGGTCGGAGACGTACCGGGACCTCGTGGGGCACTGGCGCCCGGGGGCCGGATGAGCCGCGGGCGCCGGCCCGGGTGCGCAGAGGCCGCCTCCGCCGCTCAGACCCACCCCGCGTGCTGGGATATCCGTATGGCGTCGACCCGGTTGCGCGCTCCGGTCTTGCGGGTGATCGCGGACATGTAGTTGCGCACGGTCCCGTTCGACAGATGCAGGTTGCGCGCGATCTCGGCGATCGTCGCCCCTTCCGCGGCCAGGCGGAGCACGCTGAGTTCACGAGACGTCAGGGGCATCTCCGCGGCCTGGAGGAATCCGAAGGCGAGCGACTCGTCGACGAATCGCTCGCCCGCGGCCACCTTCCTTATGCCGTCGAGTAACCGCTGCGGCCCCGCGTCCTTGCTCACGTACCCGAGCGCGCCGGCGTCGAAGGCGCGGCGCAGCAGTCCGGGTCTGGTGCCCGTGGCCAGCACGAGCAGCGCCGCGGCCGAACCGGTCGCACGCCGGACCAGGCCGATCAGCGGGCCGAGCATCGCCGCGCCCGTGCATTCGACGTCCACGACGCACACATGGGGCCGCAGGGTGCTGCCCTGCCCGACGGCTGCACGCCAGGACGATCCGCTCACCTCCAGGTCGTCCTCCCGTCCCAGCAAGGCCGTCAGTGCGGACCTCATCAGACAGCTGTCGTGTACCAGCAGCACCCGAATCACGCCTCGTCCCCCCTCAACTGCCCTGCCGCTCACCGTGATCGGCCGGACACCAGCGGTCAGTACGTACAGCCGCTGCCCGCGTATCGGACAACTAGTCGCGCCCAGGGAGGCACAGGAGCGCTCACCCTGAGCGGAGTGCGCCCTTTGCGCGCCGGAGCACGGACGGGGCGCAAAGAGGCGCACACGGCGCACGGACGCCACCCGGAGCGCGGCCCGGAGAGGCGGGTGAAGTCGGCATGAGCCTGGGCGACGGCCTCGGGGTACGCCTTCCTCGAACCGGGGTCGAAGACCCGTACCCCGGGTACTGATCTTCTCGGAGAACACCTCCTCGCGGGGGACGCCGTGCCTGGCGAGGGTGGGGAGCCGTGACCGGAGTTCCCGGGTGAGGGGCGAACGCCGTGCGTACCCGATGCGGATGTCGGCGGTCGGGGAATCCGGTGCGAGGGCGAGCGGGACGGGGAGCCGGACCACGGTTCATGAGAATCACGCTGCGTGCGCGGGTTCGCGCCCGGTGGCGCCATGGCCCTGTCGTACGCTG
The DNA here is from genome assembly GCF_900103455.1 of Streptomyces wuyuanensis. GTDB lineage: Bacteria > Actinomycetota > Actinomycetes > Streptomycetales > Streptomycetaceae > Streptomyces > Streptomyces wuyuanensis. Next base: position 230,194 of record NZ_FNHI01000003.1, read on the forward strand.
ATCACCGACGGCGGCCCCCGGCAGGGCCGTCGCGCGGCGGTGGGGCGCGCCGTACCCAACCGCGGCGCAGTAGCCGCCAACGGTCCCTACTTGCGATCACGCGCACCCTGAGACCGGGGGTGCCCGGCGAGTAGGAGACGTGTACCCGATGAAGCCCCCGCATTCCCCGGCCGCAGGCGAGCCCACCGACCCGGACGTCGACCTCCACGTGCCCGTGCAGCGGCCCGGACCCTGGCGAAACCAGCTTCCCGAGGTGGCCGTGGTCGCGCTGGGCGGAGCGATAGGCGCTTCGGCCCGCTACGGCGCGTCCCTGTTGTGGCCGACGGCCGGCGGCGGCTTCCCGTGGACCACGCTGGGGGTGAACGCGGTCGGCTGCGCGGTGATCGGCGTGTTCATGGTCGTCATCAGCAACGTGTGGGCAGCCCACCGGCTGGTGCGGCCGTTCTTCGGCACCGGGGTGGTCGGCGGGTTCACGACGTTCTCGACCTACGCAGTAGACATTCAGAAGCTGGTCGAAGCCGACCGGGCCCGCGCCGCGCTGGCCTACCTGGGGCTGACGCCGCTGGTGGCGCTGGCGGCGGTATGGAGCGCGGCGTGGGTGACGCGCCGGATCGTGACGTGGAGGCAATCATGACGAGACTGACCGGGCGCGCGCTGCGTGTGACGATCTTCATCGGAGAGAACGACGTCTGGCACCACAGGCCGCTGTACACCGAGATCGTTCACCGGGCGCACGAGGCCGGTCTCGCAGGGGCGTCGGTGTTCCAGGGCATCGAGGGGTTCGGCGCCTCCTCGCTGATCCACACCCAGCGGCTGCTGTCGCTGAGCGAGAACCTGCCGGTCGCCATCGTCATCGTCGACGACGAGCAGCGCATTCGCGCGTTCCTGCCTCGGCTCGACGAACTGGTCACCGAGGGCCTGGTGATCCTCGACAACTGCGAGGTCATCAGCTACGTCGGCCGAACCGAGGAGCGCAAGAAGTGAACTGGCTGCCGGTGATCGCCGGCGCCGCCGTCGGCGCGCCCCTGCGGTACCTGACCGACCTGGCGGTGCAGAAGCGGCACGACACCGTCTTCCCCTGGGGCACCTTCATCGTGAACGTGACCGGCTCTCTGATCCTGGGCCTGCTCGCTGGCGCCGCCACCTACGGCGCCGCCTCCGACTCGGTGCAGCTCCTGGTCGGCACCGGGCTGTGCGGGGCGCTGACCACCTACTCGACGTTCTCCTACGAGACGATGCGGCTGGCGGAGTCAGGGGCGAGGTTCTTCGCCGCCGTCAACGTCATCGCCAGCGTCGTCGCCGGGCTTGGCGCGGCCTTCGTCGGCGTCGCCGTGGCGGAGGCGGTGTGGGCCTGAGCGAGACGGCCACGATCACGCCTGTGGTGGCCGTCGCCACCGCCGCGCCGGTCGTCTTCGGCGCCGCCGCCGTCCTCACCGACACCGGCCCGGCGACCGGACCGGCACACGCACCCGCACCCGCACCCGCACCCGCACCAACGGCAGGGGCCGCAGGCCACCTCCCGAGGGGAAGACGGCGCGGAATCCGTAGCCGCCCAGGCGGTTGAGCTTGGCATGCCTGAGCGGGGAGACGCGGATCAGACGATCGGCGGGACCACCGGCTTCGCCTCGGAGTCATGGACGAGTTCGGCGAGCTGAACGAGGAATCCGAACGTCGACAGGCGGCCCTGGATACGGATGAAGTAGGACCGGCTGGAGCACCGGAAGATCTCCCGGCGGCGCACCGACCAGAGGCTGTGCTCGTACGTGTTCGCCGCCCGCACGAGGGCCGACTCCGCCTCCTCCGCACTGCCCTCGAACTCCGCAACCGTCCGTGCGTCGCGGTCTGCTTCCCCGACACCGTCGACGGGTACGGCCAGCACTATCCACCGGGGCATCCCGTGATCAACTCCTTCCCCTCGGCGCCGTCCTCGCGACGCGCACGGGCCAGTGTGGCAGGCGAACGGCAGCGCCTGAACGCCACCGCCGAGGCCGACCACGGGCCGGAGTCGGATCACCCGGAAGTTCGTGCCGCGGAAGGGCCGGCCGAGGGTGCGGAGTACGCCGCACCGTTCGCCCATGCCCGCGCCGACGTTGCCGGATGGACCCTCCGACCGTGATACTCATACCGGTATTAGTATTGGGTCGACGGACGGCGGGGAGCCGAGCACATGGTGGAGATCAAGACCGATGCCGCATTGGACGCGATGCGGGAGGCCGGACGGGTGGTGGCCCGCGCACTGGCCGCCGTCCGGGAAGCGGCCGGCGTGGGGGTGTCCCTGCGAGAGCTGGACGAAGCAGCACGGACGGTCCTGGCCGAGGCGGGAGCCGGCTCCCCGTTCCTCGGATACCGGCCCTCCTTCGCCCCGGCCGCTTTCCCGGCCGTGATCTGCACGTCCGTCAACGACGCCGTGTCGCACGGCATCCCCACCGGCTACCGGCTGCGCGACGGCGACCTGGTGAGCATCGACTGCGGCGCCCGGCTCGACGGCTGGACGGGCGACGCGGCCATCACCTTCACCGTCGGAACGCCGCGCCCCGGCGACCTCGACCTGATCGACGCCACCCGGCAGGCCCTCGACGCCGGCATTGCCGCCGCCCGGGTGGGCAGCCGGATCGGGGACATCTCCCACGCCGTCGGCACCGTCGCCCGCAGGGCGGGCTGCGGCATGCCCGCCGACTTCGGCGGCCACGGCATCGGCCGCCGCATGCACGAGGACCCCCACGTCCCCAACCGCGGCCGCCCGGGCCGCGGCTTCCCCCTCCGCCACGGCCTGGTCCTCGCCATCGAACCCATGCTGATGGCCGGCGGGAAGGACACCTACCGCACCGATGCCGACGGCTGGACCCTGCGCACCACCGACGGCAGCAGGGCCGCCCACATCGAGCACACCGTCGCCATCACCGACCAGGGCCCCCGCATCCTGACCCTGCCCTGACGCCGCCCCAGGCGCCGCCTGTCCCGGGCCGGCCCGTCCGGTGCCCGACGGCGGCACACCCCTCCACCGCGCTCGGGTAGGGCAGTTATCGCTCTTCGACCGGATCGCCCGGCTCCCAGGCGGCATCGCTCCACTCCGGCGTGGGCTCGGGCCGCGGGGGCGCGGGCGGCGGGGTGGGTCCGCGGTTGGGGTTCTGCGGGACGTTCTGCTGCTCGTTCTGCGAGTCACCCTGCTGCCCGCCCGACGAAGGGCGGGACGTCCGGCCGCCGTTCGCCCCTCGCTGCTTCGGCGCCCGGCTCGGGGTGGCCGACCGCGCCGGCTCCGCCCGGCGCGTCGCCGAGGCGCTGACCGACGCCGTCACGGAAGGGGACGGGGTGGGGGTCGGGCTCACGGTCGCGGATGCCGTCGAGGACGACGGCCCGGGTGTGCCGGTCCCCGCCGGGGACGCCGCACCGCCCTCGCCGCTGCAGGCGGCGGCTCCCAGGGCCAGGGCCACCAGACACACTGCGCTCGGCAGCGCCCGCGAACGGGCGCGCGGCCCCGCGGCGGCCGCACGGCGGAACGGGGAACGCGGCGTGGAGGGACGACTCATCTGCTACGACCTCTGAGGTTGACGGGACCGTTGGTGCGCGTGGGACGCGACAGAGGGTTCGACCGCGAGCGAGCGCGGAGGGTTGTCGTGCAGAGATCACAGAACGGGAACCGTCCTGGCACGGGGCCCGGAGACGGCCCTCCATCGGGCGGCGCACGTCAGGGGCTTCCCGCGCGGGCCACCCGCGTCCGGGCGCGAGGCGGGCCGGGCCGGCTTCCTCATCGAGACCACCTGGCACCACATGGCACCGGTGGCACCACACTGCGCCTCCCGGCGCCACGTGAGTGCCACCCTGGCGCCATCACATCACCCAACAGGCGCACACGCCGACGCCAGGCCAGTGCGCCCAAAGATCACCCCGCAGCATTTCCGCAGCTCAAAGCAGGTTGAACTGCATCCGCGCCACCCGCGGCGCCATTCGGCCTTGCGCGTGGCGCCACAGTGATGCCATGATGACGCCATGGACCTCACCCCGTATGTCGACAGCCTCCGCCGCGAACTCGCGGTGGCCGCCGAAGCCGGTGGCGTCGAAGCCCGCGAGCTGGCCGAGAGGCTCACCGCTCCCCTGGAGTCGGCGACCCGGCTGACCATGCTCAACGTGCTCTCCGCCGCGATGGACGAGATCACCCGCGAACTCGCACCCGGTTCGGTCGACGTACGGCTGCGCGGACTCGACCCGGACTTCGTGGTGACGCCGCCGCCCTCCGACGGCGGCGTCCCCGCGGAGCCGGCCGGGCCCGTCGAACCGCTCAGGACCCCGGCCCCGGCCGACGGCGACGAGGGCGGCACCGCCCGGGTCAACCTGCGTCTGCCGGCCCACCTCAAGGCCCGCGCCGAGGAGGCCGCGGCCCGCGAGGGCCTGTCGGTCAACGCATGGCTGGTGCGGGCCGTGTCGGCCGCGGTCGACGGCGGCACCCGGCCGCGCACGACGGAGAAGTCCCAGTCCATCGGACAGAGCTTCACGGGCTGGGTGCGCTGACCGCACGCCCGCCCGCACCACATCACCCGCACCACTTCACCCACACCACGTCCCACCAGCTGGGACGTCCTGGAGACCCAAGAGGACGGGACAACCATGCCTTCTTTCGACACTCCCGACACGATCTCGGCCACGACCCACGTGGACGCCGGTTCCATCCAGTTCACCGCGGGCAACCGCCTCGACACCGTCGTCGAGGTGCGGCCGCGCGACCCGAAGCGGGACCAGGACGTACGGACGGCCGACCAGACCGAGGTCACGTACGCGAGCGGCGAACTGACCGTCAGGACGCCCAAGCCCAATCTGTTCGGCCGCACCGGGACCGTGGACGTGACGGTCGAACTGCCCACGGGATCACGCCTCGACGTGACCGGCGCCTGGGTCCAGGTGCTCGGCGAGGGCCGGCTCGGCGATGTCCGGGTGAAGACCTCGTCCGGTGACGTCCGCCTCGACACGACCGGCCCGCTGAAGCTGACCGCGTCGCACGGCTCGATCACCGTGGACCGGGTCGAGGGCGCGGCGGAGATCACCACCAGCTCCGGAAGCCTGCGGGTGGGACTCGTCGACGGCCCCGCGGTGCTGAAGAACTCGCACGGCACCACGACCGTCGGAGCCGCGACCGGCGAGCTGCGGGTCAGGGGCGCCAACGGCGACATCGAGATCCGGCACGCCGAGGACTCGGTCACCGCCACCACCGCCCACGGCACCCTGCGTGTGGGTGAAGTGGCCCGCGGCACAGTCCAGTTGGAGACCTCGTACGGCGCCATCGAGGTGGGCGTCCGCGAGGGCACGGCCGCCTGGCTCGACGTCAGCTCGGGATCCGGCCAGGTGCGCAACACGCTCTCCGCGTCCGAGGCCCCGGAGCATTCCGAGGACACCGTCAAGGTCCGCGCCCGCACCCGGCACGGCAACATCGACATCCGACGCGCCAAGGCCTGAACGCCGGCCCCACTCGCCCACTCGCCCACTCCCGCCAGCCTCAGCCTTCGAAAGGGAGGGCTCCATGCCTTCGTCTGTCATGCCCACGTCGAATTCGGGAGACGGTCGCCCTTCGCCGACCGCCGTCTCAACCGTCGGTCTGCGCAAGTCGTACGGCGACAGGACCGTGCTCGACGGCATCGATCTGCGTATCCCGGCCGGTTCCGTGTTCGCGCTGCTCGGACCCAACGGCGCCGGAAAGACCACCGTCGTGAAGATCCTGTCCACACTCATCACCGCCGACGGCGGGCAGGCCCAGGTCGCGGGCCACGACGTCGCCGCCGACCCGCAGTCCGTGCGCGCCGCGATCGGTGTCACCGGGCAGTTCTCCGCCGTGGACGGGCTGATCACCGGCGAGGAGAACATGCTCCTCATGGCGGACCTGCACCATCTGTCCAAGTCCGAGGGGCGGCGGGTGACCGCCGAGCTGCTGGAGCAGTTCGACCTCACCGACGCGGCCGGGAAGCCCGCCCAGAGCTACTCCGGCGGCATGAAGCGCCGGCTCGACATCGCCATGACCCTCGTCGGCAACCCGAGGATCATCTTCCTCGACGAGCCGACGACCGGCCTCGACCCCCGCTCCCGCCACAACATGTGGCAGATCATCCGCGAACTCGTCGCCGACGGCGTCACCGTCTTCCTCACCACCCAGTACCTGGAGGAGGCCGACGAGCTCGCCGACCGCATCGCCGTACTCAACGACGGCAGGATCGCCGCCGAGGGCACCGCCGAGGAACTGAAGCGGCAGATCCCCGGCGGGCACGTCCGGCTCCGCTTCACCGATCCGTCCGCGTACCGCAGCGCCGCCGCGGAGCTGGGCGAGGTGACCCGGGACGACGAGGCGCTGGCGTTGCAGATCCCCAGCGACGGCAGCCAGCGCGCGCTGCGCGCCGTACTCGACCGGCTCGACTCGGCCGCCATCGAGGCGGACGAACTGACCGTGCACACCCCCGACCTGGACGACGTCTTCTTCGCCCTCACCGGCGGCACCGGCGTCCCCGACCAGCCCAAGGAGACCGTCCGATGAGTTCCCTCTCCCTCGCCGTGCGCGACTCGGCCACGATGCTGCGCCGCAATCTGCTGCACGCACGGCGCTACCCGTCCCTGACCCTGAACCTGCTCCTCACGCCGGTCATGCTGCTGCTGCTCTTCGTCTACATCTTCGGCGATGTGATGAGCGCCGGCATCGGTGACGGCGGGGCGGACCGCTCCGAGTACCTCGCCTACCTCGTCCCGGGCATCCTGCTGCTGACCATCGGCGGGACCACGATCGGCAGCGCGGTCTCCGTCTCCATGGACATGACCGAGGGCATCATCGCCCGCTTCCGCACGATGGCGATCCACCGAGGCTCGGTGCTCATCGGGCACGTCGTCGGCAGCGTTCTGCAGTGCGTGATGAGCGTGGTACTCGTCGGCGCCGTGGCGGTGGCCATCGGGTTCCGGGCCACGGATGCCACCGCCGCGGAGTGGGTCCTCGCGGTGGGGCTGCTGACGCTCGTCTCCTTGGCGCTGACCTGGATCGCGGTCGGGATGGGCCTGTCCAGCCCGAACGCCGAGGCGGCCAGCAACAACGCGATGCCGCTGATGGTACTGCCGCTGCTGTCCAGCGCCTTCGTACCGGTGGACGCGATGCCGGGCTGGTTCCAGCCGGTCGCCGAGTACCAGCCCTTCACCCCCGCCATCGAGACGCTGCGCGGGCTGCTGCTCGGCAGCGAGATCGGCCACAACGGGTGGCTGGCCGTCGTCTGGTGCCTGGGCCTGGCCGCGCTCGGCTACTTCTGGTCCAAGTCCCTGTACGACCGCGACCCGAAGTAGCGGGAGAGGGACCGGTCGACGGCAGAGCCGCCCGCGGCCCGTCCCGCAACGGGGCGGCGTACTCCGACACCTCGTCGGCGTACGCCGCCCCGCCGGCGTCCCCGCCGCCGCACTCGCCGGCGGGAACCGGCCCAGCCCACACGGTGGTTCGCCCGGTGCACGACGGCCGCGCGGGCGCCCGGTCAGCAGATTCGCGGCAGCTGCTCCCCGAGCGGCAGGTCCACGACGCGCGTGCCTCCCAGCCCCGTACGGGCGACCACCATCCCGGGATGGGCCGCCACCGCCTCGCCGATCACCGCGGCCTCCCTGCCGAGCGGGTGCGCGCGCATGGCCGCGAGTACGGCGTCCGCGTGCTCACGTGGGACGAACGCGACGAGCTTGCCCTCGTTGGCGACGTACATCGGGTCGAGGCCGAGCACGGCGCAGGCGTTCGCCACGGGAGCCGGGACCGGAACGGCCCGCTCCTGGACGACGACGCCCGTGCCGGAGGCCGACGCGATCTCGTTGAGCGCGGCGGCCAGTCCCCCGCGGGTCGGGTCCCGCAGGACGTGCAGATCCCGTGTGACGGCGAGCATCGCCTCGACGAGCCCGGCGAGCGCGGCGCAGTCGCTCTCGATCTCGACCCCGAACTCCAGACCCTCGCGCACGCTCATGACGGCGACGCCGTGGACGCCGATCGTTCCGCTGACGATCACGACGTCACCGGGGACGACACGCTGCGGCCGCAGATCGACCCCGGGCGGGATCAGGCCGATGCCGGAGGTGTTGATGTACACGCCGTCGCCGTGGCCCGCTTCGACGACCTTGGTGTCGCCGGTCGCCACTTCCACGCCCGCCGCGCGGGCCGCCTCGCCGAGGGCCTCGGCCACCCGCCGCACGACCTCGGTCTCGACTCCCTCCTCGAGGATGAACGCGCTGGACAGGAACGCGGGCCGGGCACCGCTCATGGCGAGGTCGTTGACGGTGCCGTTGACGGCGAGGTCCCCGATGCTCCCGCCCGGGAAGAACAGCGGGCGCACCACGAACGAGTCGGTGGAGAACGCGAGCCGTGCGCCGCCCAGTTCGACCGTCGCGGAGTCGCCCATGGCGGAGAGCGCGGGACCGCCGTAGGCGGGCGCGAACACGTCGCGGACCAGTTCGGCGGACAGCGCGCCGCCACCGCCGTGGCCCATCACCACACGGGAACCGTCGCGATGCGGCAGCGGGCACGTCCACGCGAGGACGTCCGGGGCTTCGGTGGTCTCAGACAACGGGGCTGCCCTCCGGGGAACGCGACGCGGCGGCCGGCAGGTCCAGCCGCCGGTAGAGGTAGTAGGCCGCGCAGGCTCCCTCGCTGGAGACCATGGTGGCCCCCAGCGGGGTGCGCGGGGTGCAGACGGTGCCGAACGCCTCGCACTCGTGGGGTTTCAGCAGACCTTGCAGGACCTCGCCACTGCGGCAGGCCGCCGGTTCGCGGGTGTCGATGCCGGTCACCTGGAAGCGGTGCTCGGCGTCGTACTCCCGGTACCGGGACGACAGCCGCCAGCCGCTGTCGGGGATGACGCCGATTCCGCGCCAGGCGCGGTCGGTGACCTCGAAGACGTCGGCGAGCATCGCCCGGGCCGCGGGATTCCCCTCCGGCCGGACCGCGCGCGGGTAGGCGTTGTCCACGGTGTGCTCGCCACGCTCCAGCTGCAGGACCGTGCGGCGTACGCCCTCGAGGATGTCCAGGGGCTCGAAGCCCGTGACGACGATCGGGACCCGGTGCCGCTCGGCGAGTACGGGGTACTCGTCCGTGCCCATGACGCTGCACACGTGTCCGGCCGCGAGGAAGGCCTGGACACGGCAGTTCGGGGACCGCATGATCGCCTCGATCGCGGGGGGCACGCGCACATGGGACACCAGCAGGCTGAAGTTCGGAATGCCGAGCCTGCGCGCCTGATACACCGTCATGGCGTTGGGCGGGGCGGTGGTCTCGAAGCCGATGCCGAAGAACACGACCTCACGGTCCGGGTTCTGCTGAGCGACACGGAGCGCGTCGAGCGGGGAGTACACCACCCGCACGTCACCGCCCTCGCCGCGTACCTGGAACAGGTCACGGCCGGTACCCGGCACCCGGAGCATGTCGCCGAAGGAACAGAAGATCACCCCGGGGCGGGACGCGATCTCCAGCGCCTTGTCGATGACCTCCAGCGGGGTGACGCAGACGGGGCAGCCGGGGCCGTGGATCAGTTCGACCTCGTCCGGGAGGAGTTGGTCGATGCCGTGCCGGATGATGGTGTGGGTCTGGCCCCCGCACACCTCCATCAGCGCCCACGGCCGGGTCACCGCGGCGCGGATCTCGTCGAGCAGGCGCTCGGCCAGCGACGGGTCCTGGAACTCCTCGATGTACTTCACTGCCGGGCCTCCTCGAGGGACTCGCCGGACCCTTCGGGCCCGCCGGACTCGTCCGGGTCGCCGAACTCCTCCTGGAGCAGCCCGAGGTTCTCGAACAGTTCCAGGGTCCGCCGTGCCGACTCCTCGTCGAGCCGCTGCAGCGCGAACCCCACGTGGACGATGGCGTACTCACCGACCCGTAGGTCCGGCAGGTACTCCAGGCACACCTCCTTGACCACCCCGCCGAAGTCGACGGTGGCCATGCGGGTGCCGTCCCGGTCCTCGATCTCCAGCACCCTGCCGGGTACCGCCAGGCACATACGTCTCTCCTCGCTGTCGTGCTGTGTGCGGCCGCTCAGCCGGTCCCGCCCGCTGCGCGGGCGGCGACGACGAGCTGACCGAGCGCCAGTCCTCCGTCGTTGGGCGGGATCCGGTGGTGCCGCAGTACGGTGAAGCCGTCCTCCCGCAGGCCCGCGGCGCACGCGGAGGAGAGCACCGCGTTGGCGAACACTCCCCCGGTCAGCGCCACGGTCTCCAGCCCGTGCCGCTCCCGTGCCAGGGCGCAGACCCTGCGGACGAGCGCGGCCACCGAGGCGTGGAAGCGCCCGGCGATCACGGGCGCCGGCACACCGGCGCGTACGTCCTCGACGACGGCCGCCAGGACGGGTTCGGGGTCGGCGGTCATCGAGGCGGCCGGGCCGCCGCCCGCCGGAAGCAGCCCGAAGGAGTAGGGCTGGCCGTACGCTCCGTCGGCCCGCACCGCGGCCGCTTCGAGTTCGATCGCGGCCTGGGCCTCGTAGCGCGCCAGGTGGCACACGCCCGCGAGGGAGGAGACCGCGTCGAAGAGCCGGCCCATGCTGGAGGTCGGGACGCAGTTGAGGTTGCGCTCCAACTGCTTGCGCAGCAGCGGGAGTTCCTGCTCCGGGCAGGCGGCCGTGCACGGGAGGTCGCCGCTCCAGCCGATACCAGCCGCGTGCAGATGGGCCAGCGCCATGCGGTAGGGGCGCTGCACGGCCGAGTCGCCGCCGGGCAGTGGCACGTAGCCGAGGTGGGCGCAGCGGTGGAAGCCGTCGTAGTCGGCGAGCAGGATCTCCCCGCCCCACACGGCGCCGTCGTCCCCGTAGCCGGTGCCGTCGAAGGCGACGCCGATAACGGGGCGGCTCCCGTCCAGGCCGTGTTCGGCCATGGTGGAGGCGATGTGCGCGTGGTGGTGCTGAACGCGCACGACGGGCCGCTCCCCGGCGTTGTGCCGGGCCCACCGGGCGGAGCGGTACCCGGGGTGACGGTCGACGGCGAGCAGCTCCGGCCGCACTCCCGTGATCTCCTCCAACTGCTCCTCGGCGCAGGCGAATGCGTGCTGGGTGGCGAGGTCGTCCATGTCGCCGATGTGCGCGGACAGCCACGCCTTGCGGTCCCTGCCCAGGCAGAAGGTGTTCTTGAGGTCGCCGCCGACCGCGAGGGCGGGCGGGACCGGCAGCGGCAGGGTGACCGGCAGCGGTGCGTGCCCCCGGGAACGGCGCAGTGTCAGGAGTTCCCCGTCGCAGACGCGCACCACCGAGTCGTCGCAGGGGACGTGGATGGGACGGTCGTGCAGCAGCCAGGCGTCGGCGAGGTCCGCCAGCCGTTCGAGGGCCTCCCCGTCGTCGGTGACGATCGGCTCCCCCGCCAGGTTGCCGCTGGTCATCACGAGGAGCCGGGGGCCCGCGTGCTCCTCGCCCGGAAGTCCCAGCAGGAGCTGGTGCACTGGGGTGTACGGCAGCATCACGCCGAGGTCGGGGCTGCCGGGGGCGACCCCGTCCACCGGGCGCGGGGCTCCGGGCGGCGCCTCCAGGGGCGTCGTGCGGCGTCGCATCAAAACGATGGGGCGGACCGCACCGGTGAGCAGTTCCCGTTCCGCGGCGCCGAGGTGGACCAGGTGCTCGATGTCCCCGATCTCCCTGGCCATCAGGGCGAACGGCTTGTCGCCGCGGGCCTTGCGGCGGCGCAGCAGTGCCACGGCGCCCTTGTTGGCGGCGTCGCAGGCGAGGTGGTAGCCGCCGAGGCCCTTGACGGCGAGGATCGCCCCGTCGGAGAGCAGTTCGCGGGCTTCCCGGACCGGGTCGGCGACGACCGGCCCGCCGAGGCTGCGGTCGTTGGGGTCCGGCGCGACCACGTGCCGCGGGCGGAGCCCCGGGGCGGCGGGAGCCACGATCATCCGCAGCCGCGGTCCGCAGGAAGGGCAGGCGACGGGCTGGGCGTGGAAGCGGCGGTCGCCCGGGTCGGAGTACTCCCGCGCGCAGTCCGGGCACATCGGGAAGTCGGCCATCGTCGTGTGTTCGCGGTCGTAGGGCAGGCCCGTGACGATGGTGAAGCGCGGACCGCAGTGCGTACAGGTGATGAAGGGGTGCCGGTGGCGCCGGTCGCCCGGATCGGCCAGCTCGCGGAGGCAGTCGGCGCAGGTGGCGGTGTCCGGGGAGACCAGGGTGCGGACGGGCCCGCCCTTGTCGGAGGCGACGATGAGGAATCCGCTGTCCCCGGCGACGGGGACCTCCTGGTCGTGGACGGACTCCACGAGTGCGAGGGGCGGGGCCTCATCGGCGATCCGGGCGCAGAAGCGGGCCACGGCGACCGGCGCGCCCTCGACCTCGGCGACGACGCCGTCGCCGGTGTTGGTGACATGGCCCGTCAGGTGCAGCCCCGTCGCGAGGTTGTGGAGGAACGGGCGGAAGCCGACCCCCTGCACCACGCCCCGCACGGTGACCCGGCGCCGCTGGACGGACGCGGGGGCGACGGGCCCGGGCCGGGAGGCGGCCGGGCCCGGCGCGGACGTGGTCATGCCCGGGCCTGTGCCATCACCGGCATGTGGACCGCGGTGCCTTCCGCGGCGGCGAGTGCCCGGTCGAGCAGCACTCCGGTGCCGGCGCCGGTGCGCGCGGAGGTGAGGACCACGTCCACGCCCGGGTTGACCTGCTCGACGTTGGCGCGGAAGGCGGCCTCGTCGAAGCCGACGGCCTCCGCGATGTCGGTCTTGGTGACGATCACGAGGTGGGCGAGCCCGAAGGCCGTGGGGTACTTCAGCGGCTTGTCCTCGCCCTCGGTGACGGAGGCCAGCACGACCCTCAGCGCCTCTCCGAGGTCGTACGAGGCGGGGCACACGAGGTTGCCGACGTTCTCGACGAAGACCAGCCGGGTGTCCTCGGCCAGCCAGCCGTGGAGGTGTCCGGCGAGCATGTCCGCCTCGAGGTGGCAGAGGCCGTCGGTGAGCACCTGCTTGACGGGCAGTCCGGAGCGGGCGAGGCGTACGGCGTCGTTCTCGGTGGCGAGATCGGCCGTCAGGGCCGCGGCCGTGACGCCCCGTTCCCGCGCCAGCAGGAGTTCGCCCTCCAGCAGCGCGGTCTTGCCGCTGCCGGGGCTGGACAGCACGTTGACGACGGCCGTCCCGCGCGCGGCCAGCTCCTTGCGCAGGACCTCGGCTGTCGCGTCGTTCTTGGCGAGCACCGCCTGCTGCAGATCGACAACACGGCACATGGGTCAGCCCTCCTGGGAGATCGGTTCGCGTACCCGTGGGTCCGCGGGGTCGTCGTGCCACTCCACTGCGGCGATCAGCAGCTCGCGGCCGGAGACGAGCTCCGCGGTGGCCCGGTCGCAGACCGGGCAGATCAGCCGCGGCGGCATGCCCACCGCCCATTCGTCGTCGCACGAGGCGCAGCGGGCGCGGCCGGGGACGGTCTCGGTGACGAGTTCGGCCCCTTCCACGACGGTGCCGGTACAGGCCAGTCCGAAGGAGAAGGCGAGCGCGTCGGGGACCACTCCGGCCAGCTCGCCGATCCGCAGACGTACGGTCCGCACGCCCGTGGCGCCGTGCGACCGCGCCGCTTCCTCGACCTGGTCGACGACGGCGAGCGCGATGGACATCTCGTGCATCGGTCTCCCGTCCTGCGCGGCGGTGGCCGGTCGTGCCCGGGGGCGGGCGTGGCCGTGCCCAATTACAGGGGCGCCCGCCGGGCCGGTCCGACCGGCGCGCCGACGGTGCCCGGTCGCGTCCGCCGTTCGGTGCAGCGGCCGCGGGGCCGGGCAGCCGGAGGCCGCCCGTGACGCCGCGCGGGCCGGAGCCGGCGGGTCACGGGGCGCGGGACCCGGGTCACATCCTGCGGATGCGCAGGTAGCGCCTGATGTCCGGGAGGAATCCCTTGACGAGCGCGACGACCGCCGTGGCGGCGGCCGCTCCGCCGATGACCTTCTTGTTCATGTGTGTGCTCCTCACGTGAGGCCGGTGGGTGCCGGGGCTGTCTGGTGCACCAGGTTCGTGATCATGCGAACGGCTCCGGGTACGGCGGCGGCGACCTGCGGGCTGAGGCCGATTCCCTCCTCGACACAGGCGGGCTCGCAGCCGACGACGAGGACGCGGCGCGGCGCGGCGGCGCCGGTGCCGGCGCAGAGCGCGTCCAGCAGCGCGAGTACGGCGTCGGGGGACATCCGGTGGCCGTCGAGGGCCACGGCGTCCGCGGGGGCGCCCGAGCCGCCGCCGGGCTGAGGCTCGATGAGGTAGAGCGTGCCGGGCTCGCCGCCGCGCGCCGTCGCGTCGACCAGGACGAGGGTGTCGTACCCGTCCAGCAGTCGGTAGGCGAGGTGGACGCCGCGGATGCCGATGTCCGCGACCTCGACGTGGTCCGGCAGCGGCCCGCCGGTCAGCGCGCGCACGGTCTCGACGCCGAATCCGTCGTCGCCGAGGAAGATGTTGCCGACACCGGCGACGAGTGTCCGGGGGCGGTCCTGCACGGGGGCGTTCACACGGTCTCCAGGGGTTCGACCTCGTCGGGCTGGAAGTACAGGAACCGGCCCTGTTCGCGGCGGATGTCGGCACCGGGGTCGCCCTCGACGGTCACGGCGATGTGCACGCCTCCGTCCACGTCGTGCAGTACGGCCTCGACCAGGGCGGTGCGGCCGTGCAGGAACAGGTCCTGTGCGTCGCTGTGGCGCAGGCCGGGCCGCAGGACGACCCGGCTTCCCGCGCCGACGGGGACGCCGTCCACCGTGACGCGGTCGTGCTCGGGGTCGACGCTCGTGTCGCCGCCCGGGTCCCACCAGGGGGTGTCGGGGCGGGCGGTGCCGTGGCCCACGGGGTCGAAGGGGTCCTCGTCCCGCACGGGGCCGGTGACCTCCCGCAGGCTGCGCACGGCGCCGTGCAGCCGTTCCAGGACCTCCGCGGGCATGGTGTCGGCCAGTTCGATGACCGCCGCGGCCCGCTCGTCGGTTCCCCTGGCCTCGCGCTTCTCCTCGTCCGTGAGGGCCGCGGTGCGCAGGGCGAGGATCTCGTCGATCTCCGTGGCGTCGTACAGGGCGCCGGGGCTCTCCGGCGCGATGGCCGGATGGTCCTCCAGGATGATCGGCGAGGACAGCACGAGGTCCGTGGCGCCGGGTTCGCCCGCGAGGACGGGCCAGGTGTGGAGGTTCCGGCAGGCCGCGACGGCGCCCTTGGCCCACTCCGGCGGGTCGGTCATGGACAGGAACGAGCCGCGGTCGAGGCAGAGCAGCAGATGGCCGGCGACGAGCGAGTGCGGCAGGGCCGCGTCCCGGTCGCCGCCGGGCTCCGGCGTCCAGCCGCCGGTGTTCTCCACGACGGCCGTGAGCCGCATCGTCCGGTAGGGGCCGTCGAGTTCGGCGGTGGAGAGCCTCACGACTCCGTTGATCTCCTCCCGGCGGCGCACGAGCCGGCCGACGGTGCGTCCCTCGCCGTCCAGGACCGGCTCCGTCGCCTCGCCGGCGGGCCGGGTGAAGGGGAAGGCCAGGCCCTCTCCCGCCAGGTCGGCGACGGGCACGGTCAGTTCGACGCGCTCCTCCACGCCCTCGTCCCACGGGACCAGGACCCGGTCCGCCAGGTGGAGTTCGCGGACCGTCTCGAAGCCGCCGTCCTCGGTCGCCCGCTGGACGGTGCGCCGCTGGGCGTGCAGGAAGCGGACCTCCACCGCGAGGTCCGCGCCGGGCCGGGGCTCCATCAGGCATTCGGTGTGCTGGAACTCGTGCTCCTCGCAGCGCGCGCTCCAGGCGGGCGGCACGAGCACCCCGAACTGCCAGCGCAGCCGGTTCTTGGCCGCGGAGGCCCGGTACGGGTAGAGCACGTAGCCCTCGAACAGGACCGCGTCGGCGACGTGGCGCGCGGTGGCGAGCCGGGCCTCGGTCTCGGGGGTGAAGACGGCGGTGGTCATCGGGCCGTCCTCTCGGCGGACGCGTCGAGCAGGGCCTCGACCGTGGACTCCCAGGAGGGCAGCGCCCGCCGCGAACGGAAGGCGAGGAGGGCGTCCATGGTCTCCCTGGGCAGCCGGATCCAGCCGCAGCCCGGGAAGTGCTGGTCGAGCATCTCCTGCCAGACCTTCACCGGCATCCGGAACACGGCCTCCCGGTCCCACGGGACCGGCTCGACGTGGAACCCGCCGGTTCCGGTGAAGGCGGTGCCGGAGAAGAGCATCAGCAGCGGCACCTCGCCCTCGGAGAGGGCGTGGGCGTAGCGCGTCGCGGCGACGTCCATGTCGTACGTGCACGGCACGGGGAGTTCGGTCTCGGTCTCGCCGGTGAAGCCGGGCACCATGTGGGAGACCTGCGCGAACTGCACCGGGTGCATCGAGCTGCCCCAGCGCGAGCGTTCGCCGAACAGGTCCTTCAGACCCTCGGCCTCGGGGCCGGCGTAGCCGCGCCGGGCCGGTTCGATGCGCAACTGGCAGCGCAGGGCGAGGGCGTGGACGCGGGTCCCGGGTGACGCGGTGATGCGCAGCCGGAAGACGAGCGTCGGGCCCGCGGCGTACGGATCGGCCCGTACGTCCGTGCAGTGGAAGGTGAATTCGGTCATGCCCTGCTCCCCCGGAGCGGTGTGGCGCGCTGTCGTACGCGGTCGAAGAAGGCGTCGAGTTCGGCGCGGGCCTGGGGACCGCCGTCGAAGCCGTGCCAGGTGAGCCGCATCCGGCCCACGAGTTCGTAGGCGGTGTCGACCGGGACCAGGTGGCACTCGGTGCGGCCGCCGGAGCGGCGCAGCAGCAGTGCCTCCACGTCGGGTTCGAGCATGCCGGCCAGCTCGGT
This sequence comes from Streptomyces wuyuanensis, assembly GCF_900103455.1. GTDB lineage: Bacteria > Actinomycetota > Actinomycetes > Streptomycetales > Streptomycetaceae > Streptomyces > Streptomyces wuyuanensis. The sequence goes on from NZ_FNHI01000003.1 coordinate 246,898, forward strand.
CGCGGCCAGCACCGTCTCCCAGGACGACGGTTCCGGCTCGCTCTCGGTGGCGCCCGCCGGGCTCGGGTATAGCGCGACGGGCCGTTCGAGCGCGGAGTTGTGGAAGAAGAAGGCGACGCTCACGGGAATCCGCAGCAGTTCCCAGGTGGTGTCGTCGATGCGGTGTCCGGGATCGGTGAGGTGGCGCGAAGGCACGGCCCGGAAGCGGCCCTGCGACACGCCGGCCCGGTCGAGGAGCTGGGTGCACGGACCGCAGGCACAGGCCAGTGCCCGTTTCTCGGTGTCGACGAGATGCCGGTGGGATGCGTCGGGGAGCGACGCGCCGCACAGTTCGCAGCGCTCCTCGCGGGGCGGCCGGGGCGTCGTGAACCGGCGCAGTCCGCGCGGGCCCGGGGCGGGCCGCAGCCGCCCCGGACCCGTGGGGACCGCGCTCACGTCGCCGTGGCCGGCGCCCGGCCCGCGGCGGGACCGGCGCCGGGCGGCCCGGCACCGATCTGGAGGAGGGCCGGTTCGCGGGTGACGGGGTGGAGTTCGACGGCCGTCACTTCGGGCGCGAAGCAGGCGAGTGCCTCGATCGCGGCCTGCCGCGCGACCTCCTGGGTGCTGGGGCAGCCGCAGCCGGTGGAGCCGGTGAGGCGGAGCCGCAGGACGCCGGTGGCCTCCTCGTACCCGGCCGATTCGAGGGAGTGCCGGACTCCGCGCAGCGCGCGGGCGATCCGGGTGGGCACGTCCTCGGGGTGCAGATCGTGCAGGACGAGCAGGCTGCTGACGAGTTCGTCGCCGAGCAGGCCGTTGAGCGGCGCCGGCGGGCGCCCTTCGGCGCGCTCGTCGGCGGGGCGGGCGAGCAGCTCGACGGTCCTGGCCAGCCCCGCGCCGTAGAAGTCCATGAGGACGCGGACGAGTTCCTCGGCAGCCGCGCACGCCTGCTCGTCGCCGCCGGCGGCCAGCCGGTCGAGGATCTCCTCGACCCGCCGGCCCGCCTGCTCGGCGCTGACCGTGCCGCTGACCGGGCTCATCCGGCGAGGCCGCTCAGTCCGGTGGGCACGTGCATCGACTTCACGGTCCTGCCGTCGCCCACGTACATGTGGACACCGCACGGCAGGCACGGGTCGAAGCTGCGGACGGCCCGCATGATGTCGATGCCCTTGAAGTTCTCCGGGGAGTTCTCCTCGAAGATGGGCGTGTTCTGCACCGCGTCCTCGTACGGGCCGGGGGTGCCGTAGGTGTCCCGGGTGCTCGCGTTCCACGGGGTCGGCGGGTACGGGTGGTAGTTGGCGATCTTGCCGTCCCTGATGACCATGTGGTGGGAAAGGACGCCCCGGACGGCCTCGGTGAAGCCGACTCCGATGGACTCGTCGGGCACGTCGAACTTCTCCCAGGTCTGGCTGCGTCCGGCGCGGACCTCCTCGAGGCCCTTCTCGGCGAAGTGCAGGGCGACGGCGGCGGAGTAGGCCTGGAAGTAGGTGCGGGCGCGGTTGCGCTCCAGCGCGTTGCTCCACTGCGGGATCTTCCACTCGAAGGTGGTCTCCGGCTTCGTGAGCGAGCGCGGCAGGTTGATGACGACGCTGTGCCCGGTGGCCTTGACGTAGCCGATGTCGACCAGGCCGGAGAGCGCGGTGGACCACAGCCGGGCGATGGGGCCGCCGCCGGTGTCGAGCGGCAGGTACTCCTTGCCGTCGAACCAGCGCGGGGACATGACCCAGCTGTACTTGTCGTCGAAGTTCCGCTTCTGCGGGGCGGGGATGGTGTGCTGGTTCCAGGGGTGGCGCGGGTCGACGGGGTTGCCGAGCGGGTCGTGGGTGACGAACTGCTCCTGGCCCTCCCAGTCCTCGTAGTACGAGCTGCCGAGCAGGATCCGGATGCCGAGGTTGATCTGGGTGAGGTCGTTGGTGACCAGCTTGCCGTCCACGACGACGCCCGGGGTGACGAACATCTTCCGTCCCCAGTCGGTCATGTTGGCGTAGGTGAAGTCGCAGTACTCGGGGTCGTTCAGGGCACCCCAGCAGCCGAGCAGCACCCGCCGGCGGCCGACCTCCTCGTAGCCGGGCAGGGCCTCGTAGAAGAAGTCGAACAGGTCGTCGTGGAGCGGGACGACGCGCTTCATGAACTCCACGTACCGCATGAGGCGGGACATGTAGTCCGTGAAGAGCTGGACGGACGCGACCGTGCCGACACCGCCCGGGTAGAGCGTGGAGGGGTGCACATGGCGGCCCTCCATCAGGCAGAACATCTCCCGGGTGTAGCGGCTGACCTGGAGGGCCTCGCGGTAGAACTCACCCTCCAGCGGGTTCAGCGAGCGCATGATGTCCGCGATGGTGCGGTAGCCGTGCTCCGCGGCGTGCGGGGCCTCGGTGCGCTCGGCGAGTTCCAGGACGCCGGGGTTGGTCTCGCGGACCATCTTCTCGCAGTAGTCGACCCCGACCAGGTTCTCCTGGAAGATGTTGTGGTCGAACATGTACTCGGCGGACTCGCCGAGGTTGATGATCCATTCACCGAGGTGCGGCGGCTTCACCCCGTACGCCATGTTCTGCGCGTAGACCGAGCACGTGGCGTGGTTGTCACCGCAGATGCCGCAGATGCGGCTGGTGATGAAGTGCGCGTCGCGCGGGTCCTTGCCCCGCATGAAGACGCTGTAGCCGCGGAAGACCGACGAGGTGCTGTAGCACTCGGCGACCCGCTTCTGCTTGAAATCGATCTTGGTGTGGATGCCGAGACTGCCCACGATCCGGGTGATCGGATCCCAGGACATCTCCACCAGGCCGTCGCCGGCCGCTTGAGTCTTCGGTGCCATCGTGTGTGCGGTGCCCTTCTTCACGTCTTCACGTCGTCGAGCAGGAGGGGGTGTCGCTGTCCCGGAGGGTGGGTCACATGGGCCACGGTGGCCGGTAACCGGTGGTGATCTTGTCGCCCGTGTGCCGCCACTTGGGCTCCTTGTCCACGGTCCTGGCCGTGATGCTGCGGAGCCTGCGGATCACGGCGCCGTAGGCGCCGCTGGCCGTGCTGGAGAGCTTGCCGCCGGGCGGCTCGTCCATGAACGGCATGAACTTGTCGGGGAAGCCCGGCATGGTGCAGGCGATGCAGATGCCGCCCACGTTGGGGCAGCCGCCGATGCCGTTCATCCAGCCGCGCTTGGGCACGTTGCACTTGACGACGGGGCCCCAGCAGCCGATCTTCACCAGGCACTCGGGCGAGTCGTACGTCTCGGCGAACTGGCCCTGTTCGTAGTAGCCCGCCCGGTCGCAGCCCTCGTGGACGGTCTGGCCGAACAGCCAGGTGGGCCGGAGCTTGTCGTCGAGCGGGATCATCGGCGCGGAGCCGGCCGCCTGGTACAGCAGGTACGTCAGTGTCTCCGCGAAGTTGTCCGGCTGGATGGGGCACCCGGGGACGCACACGATCGGGATGCCGGCCTTGGACTTCCAGTCCCAGCCGAGGTAGTCGGGCACGCCCATGGCGCCGGTGGGGTTGCCGGCCATGGCGTGGATACCGCCGTACGTGGCGCAGGTGCCGATCGCCACCACGGCGAGGGCGTTGGGGGCCAGCCGGTCGATCCACTCACTGGTCGTGATGGGCTGGCCGGTCTCGGGGTCGTCGCCGAAGCCGCACCAGTACCCCTCCTGCTTGATCGACTCGTTGGGCACGGAGCCCTCGACGACCAGCACGAACGGGTCGATCTCCCCGCGCTCCCCCTTGAAGAACCACTCGATGAAGGTGTCGGCGCCGCCCACCGGGCCGCACTCGAAGTCGATCAGCGGCCAGTGGACCTGGATCTTCGGCAACCCCGGCAGGGCACCGAGCGCGATCTCCTCGATGCTCGGCTGCATGGCCGCGGTCAGCGCGACCGAGTCCCCGTCGCAGCTCAGGCCGGCGTTGATCCAGAGGATATGGATCGGCTTGTCCTCGGCTGCGACCGCGCCGGACGAGGCCGCGGCGTCGACCGTGGTCGGCGTTCCTGCATCCATGAGGCGTCTCCTGGGGGATACGTGACAAAAGACCCGTACCGGGCCTTCGTCCCTTGCTAACAGGCGGCCGTTCCGGCTGCCACCGCGGCGTCCTCCGGCCGGGTGCCCTCCGGTGACTCCTTCCGGACGAAGGCCCGCCGCAGCCGGTGGTAGGGCGCGGCCGGGTCCGCGAAGGTCCGCAGCATCCGGGCCAGCTCGTCCTCGCGGTACGCGGCCAGCGGCCGTGCGGCCTCGTCGCGCTCGCGCGCGGCCTTCTTGGCGGCGATCCGCGACTGCGTCGAGGGATTCGGGGCGAGGCGTGCCGCCATCCGGGTGACCTCGCCCGCGAACTCCTCCGGACCGCATTCGACGACCCGCTCGATCAGGCCGAGTCGGAGCGCGGCGGTCGCCGTGACCGGGAGGGCCTGGGAGGTGAGGCGTTCGGCCACGGGACCGCCGACGCGGCGCGGCAGGGAGTAGGTCCAGTACTCCGAGCCGTACAGGCCCATGAGCCGGTAGTGGGGGTTGAGGATCGCCCCCGCGCGGCACCAGACCTCGTCGGCGGCCAGTGCGAACATCACCCCGCCCGCGGCCGCGTTGCCGCCGACGGCTGCCACCACGAGCCGGTCCGTCGTGGTGAGCACGGCCTCCACGAGATCGTCCATCGCCTCGATGTTGGCCCGGGACTCGGCGGCGGGGTCGGCGGCCGCCTCGATGACGTTCAGGTGGATGCCGTTGGAGAAGAAGTCCCGGGCCGCCCCGAGGACCAGCACCGAGGTGGGCCGGGAGCAGGCCACCCGGTAGGCGTCGAGCAGCCGCCGGCAGTGACCGGTGCTCATCGCCCCGCCGGGGAAGGAGAACGACAGCACCCCGACCGGCCCCTCCTCCCGGTAGCGGATGTCGCTCCAGGTGCGGCGGTGTTCGCCGAGGCTCAGGGGCGCGGGGAGGTCGGGCAGCAGCGGCAGCCGGTCCCCCAGTGCCAGGGTGGCGGGCAGTTTGAAGCCGGGCCGGCCCCCGGCGTCACGGCGGGGGCGCAGTTCGGGGATCCACACGGCGCCGTCCGCGGTCGCCCTGCACAGGGCGCCGGCGCGGGTCGCGAGCAGCTCGCCGGGGCGGCCGCGGAGCTGGTCCTCCGGGTGGCCGCCGTGGAGGAACCATTCGCCGTCCAGCAGTTCGTCGAGCACTCCGGGCTGCGAGTCCGCGGCGCGGAGCTTGCGCAGCACGGTCTCGGTCGGGTCGTCCGCCCAGGAGATGCGCCGGAGCTCCTGGCGGACGTACGGCCGGACGCTCGCCCGTCCGCTCATGGCGCTCTGCGGACGGGGCTCGTAGTCGCCGGAGGCGAAGCGGTCGACGGCGAGAAGGACGGCGGTGACGGCGGCGTCGGAGACCTCGCCCCGGTAGAGATCGCCCTTGGCGAGCGGCGGGAGCGCGACGGTCGCCGTCGCCCAGACGTCTCCGGCGTCCATCTCCGCGTCGGCCTGCAGGACGGTGACGCCCCAGACTCCGGCGTCCTCCTGGACCGCGTAGTCCAGGGACGACGGCCCTCGGTCGCCCACCGGGCCGGGGTGGACGACGAGACAGGTGTGCCGCGTCCAGACGTCGGCCGGGATGACGGTCTTCAGCATGGGGGCGAGCACGAGGCCGGGCTCGTGCCGGCGGACGGCCTCGCGCACTGCGTCACCGTCCGGGGTGCGCTCGACGGCGACGGTGTGGCCCCGGTCCCTGAGCTCGGCGTGGACGCGCTGGGTGAGGCTGTTGTAGGCGCTGGCGATGAGCAGGATGTGCATGACGGCCTTCCACCGGATCCGGCGGCTGGGCCGTGCCGGCGCAGCAGCGCCGTCTGCCCGGAGGGTGCGGCGGGACTCTGCGGACACGGTCCAGGGCCGGCGGGGAGTCCGGCCGACTGCGATGCTCCGCCACGGCCGGGTGCCGCGGCCGGTACGAAGCCGCCGGGGTCACTCGAAAGCGACCGCCGGCGGGACCGATCGGCGGCGCTCAGAACGCGGTGTACCGCTCGGGCATGGGCAGTTCCACACCGTCCAGCTCGAGGGTGCATCCGGGCTTCACCCTGACCAGGTGCGGCTGGTGGACGCGGACGACGAAGGCGCGGGCCGGGTCGTCGGGGAGCTGGCCGTTCAGCACCGTCGTGCCCGTGCCGTGCTCCCGTCGGTACTCGATCACCTTGCCGTCGACCAGGAGCTCGATCCCCCCGGTCCTGCCGGGGCCGACGTTGACGGTGATCGAGTGGTCGCCCCGGTCGAGGTGGAAGTGGTGGTTACGCGACATGGCACACCTCCACGGTCGGCAGCCAGTCCAGCCTATGTCCGGCGCGCGGCGCGTGCGCGGGCGCGCGGTTCCGGACGGCCGGGACGGCCCCGAGGCACCCTTGTCGCTCCGCCGATCCTCGCGGACAGTGTCGGGATGGCGATCGTCGCCCTGCTGGGCACCCTGGACACCAAAGGCCTGGAGTACGCGTGGCTGCGGGAGCGACTGCTGCGGCACGGCGTCGAGGTGGTGGTCGTCGACGCCGGGGTCGCCGGCGAGCCGCGGCTGCGCGCCGACGTGCCGCGGGCCGAGGTGGCACGGGCGGCGGGCGCGGACCTGGACCGGCTGCGGGCCGAGGGGGACCGCGGCGCCGCCGTGACCGCGATGGCCCGCGGAGCGGCCGCCTGCCTCCTGCGGCTGTACGAGGCCGGGCGGCTGCACGGGGTGCTGGCCCTCGGCGGCAGCGGCGGGACGTCGATCGCGACCCGCGCGATGCGCGGACTGCCGCTCGGCGTACCGAAGCTGATGGTGTCCTCGATGGCGTCGGGCGATGTGGCGCCGTACGTCGGCTCCACGGACATCACGATGATGCACAGCGTCGTCGACATCGCCGGGGTCAACTCGGTCTCGGCCCCGGTCCTGGCCAACGCCGTCGACGCCGTGGCCGGGATGGCGAAAGGGTTCGCGGCGAGCCCCCGGGCCCTGCGGCCGGCCCGGCTGGGGACGGACGGCAGACCGCTGGTGGCGGCGAGCATGGCGGGGGTCACGACGCCCGGAGTGGACGCGGCGCGCGAGCGGCTGACCGAACTCGGGTACGAGGTGCTCGTGTTCCACACCAGCGGCACGGGCGGCCGCACGCTGGAAGCCCTGGCCGGGCAGGGGCTGTTCGCCGGCGTGCTGGATCTGACGCTCAGCGAGCTGGCGGACGAACTGGTCGGCGGCACCCTGACCGCCGGCCCCGACCGCCTGCGGGCGGCGGGCCGCCGGGGCACGCCCCAGGTGGTGAGCCTCGGCGCGCTCGACATGGTGAAGTTCGGCCCGCCGCGCACCGTCCCCGAGCGGCTTCGGGACCGCGACGTGCGGGTGCACAACCCGTCCGTGACCGTGGTCCGCACGACCGCGCCGGAGTGCGCCGAGCTCGGCCGGAGCATCGCGGAGAAGCTGCGCGGGGCCAAGGGGCCGGCCGAGGTGTGCGTACCGCTGCGCGGGCTGTCGACGCTCGGGGCGCCCGGCGGTCCCTACCACGATCCGGTCGCCGACGCGGCCCTGTTCGCGGCGCTGCGGGAGGGGTTGCGGGGCAGCCGGGTTCAGACGGTGGAGTTCCCCACCCACATCAACGACCCGTCGTTCGGCCGGGCCGCCGCCGAGCGGCTGCACGGGCTGATCGCCCGCGCCGCACGGCCGCCGGCCGCGGAGCGGGCATGACCGGCGGACCGCCGGGAACCGGCCGGTACCGTACATGTGTCTGTTGTGGGGACAACGGCGCGCGCGGCGCCGGCCGTGCAGTCCGGCCGCGCCCGCCGAGGGGGTGGGATGAACGCATGGACGGTCCCGGGATACACCGAGACCAGAGAACTCGGTTCGGGCGGCAGCGGACGGGTCGTACTGGCCGTCCACGACGCCACCGGCGTGCCCGTGGCCGTCAAGTACCTCGCTGAACGGCTGCGCCGGGACACGGCCTTCGTCCGCGCCTTCCGCTCGGAGGCGCGGCTGCTGAGCGGGCTCGACACCCCGCACGTGGTCCGGCTGTACGAGTACGTCGAGTGCCCCGAAGGCGCGGCCATCGTCATGGAGCTGGTCGACGGGGTGCCCTTGCGCGCCCTGCTGGCCAGGGAGGGCGCGACCGGCGCCGCGCCCGCGCTCGTGGTACTCAAGGGCTCCCTGCTGGGGCTCGCGGCGGCGCACCGCGCGGGAGTGGTGCACCGCGACTACAAGCCGGAGAACGTGCTGGTGGCGCCGGACGGCTCGTCGAAGCTCGTCGACTTCGGCATCGCGGCCGGCCGGGGCACCACGCCCGGCGTGGCGGGCACGCCCTCGTACATGGCGCCTGAGCAGTGGAGCGGTGAGCCGGCCTCGCCGGCCGGCGACGTGTACGCGGCGACCGCGACGTTCTTCGAGTGCGTCACGGGCCGCAAACCGTACTCCGGCGAGAACTTCGCGGAACTCGCGCTCCGGCACACGAGCGCGCCCGTCCCGGTCGAGGAGGTGCCCGAGGAGCTGCGGCCGCTGATCCGGCGCGGGATGGCGAAGTCGCCGGAGGAACGCCCGGAGACCGCCGAGGCGTTCGTCGCGGAGCTGGAGGCGGTCGCGTGCGCGGCCCTCGGTTCCGACTGGGAGGAGCGCGGCCGGGGCGAACTCGCCGCGCTGGCGGCGCTGTTGCCGCTGCTGCTTCCCTCGGCCGGTGCGCAGGCCGTCTCGGTGGCGGCGCGGGCGTCGACCTCGCTGGGGCGCGGCCACCGGCCGGGCGGGCTGTGGCCGGACCGGCAGGGGCTGTTCGCCGCGTCGCTCGCTCTCGTCCTGGGACTGCTGCTGGTGATCGCGGCCCGGGCCGCCGGCGACGATCCGGTCGCTCCGGCGGCGCGGGCGGTCGCCACCACGAGCGCCGCGCCTCCCGCACCGGACGGGACCGCGGACCCCGCCTCCGCCTCGCCTGCTCCGTCGGCCGGCTCCGCGTCCCCCAGTCCTTCGCCGTCCTCCGCGGAGGCGTCTCCGACGGTGACCGCCGGCCCGTCCGGACCCGCTTCCCCGCCCGCCGGTCCCGGGCCCACGACCGTCCCGCCGGTCACCGCGCCGGAGTCGCCTCCGGTCACCTCCGACCCCCCGGAGCCGCCGGAGCCGGAGGTCTCGGTGAAGTCCGTGTCGATCGGTTCACTGCGCCAGACGGGTACGGCGACGGCCACCGCGACCGTGGAGGTCGTCACCGACGGCACCGGACCGGTGCGCGTCGTCCTGGACTGGGCGACCGCCGCGGCCAAGGGCGGCCCGGGCGTCCCGGACGGCACCGCCGACACCTTCGAGCGCAGCGGCGCGACCCGGTACACGCTCACGGTCGAGCACGTCTTCCAGAACTTCCGGGCCTGCTACTGGCGGCTCACCGCGGGCAGCTCGCCCACCGCCGCGAACGGGGGTTCGCAGCAGGAGATCGTGACGAGGAGGTGCACCGTCGGATGAGCGACCCGCGCCTCCCCTTCCGCACCCCGCCCCCGCCGCCGGACGGCGAGGGGCACAGTCCGCCGCCGCCCGAGGACTACAGCGCCACCGCCCTCGCCAGTCACTGGTCCGAGCTGCCCGACACGCCACCGGACACGGTCGAGGGCACCGTGCTGCGCTTCGGCCCCGGAGTCACGGCGGCCGCACGGGAGAGATACGAGCGGGACCGTACGACAGCGGTGTGGCACACGGGCACGCTGCACGGCGCCGCGGCCCCGCCGGCCGGCACCGGGCGGTCACCGGCGGCCGGACTGCGCCGCTACGGCCCGGCGGCCCTGATCCTGCTGGCCGTCCTCCTCTTCCTCGGGTGGCAGCAGTACGGCCCCGGTCCCACGGTTCGGGACGTGTCCGTGGACACCGATCCCGCGGGCCCGGGCTGCGACGGCACCGCCGTCGTCACGGCCGTGGTGCGCACCGACGGCAGGCCGGGCACGCTGACGTACCGCTGGGTACGCAGCGACGGCACCACGTCCGAGACGCTGACGGAGCGGCTGGCCCGCGGCCAGGACCGGGCGAGGCTGCGTCTTCTGTGGACGTTCCACGGCGAGGGCTCCTACCGCGCCCGTGCCGAACTCCGGCTCAGCTCCCCCTCGGAGCACGACGCCGCGATCGATTTCACCTATACCTGTCCATGACGGGCTATCTCCACTTTTGTACCTCCGAGGTCAAACGTTGCCGGACGTGTATGGCCCGATGGGGCCAAGCGGTGCTAGAAAGGACAGCGTGATCAGGCGCTTCGACCGATTGCGGGGCGTGTCGGTTCGGCCACTGATCGGCAAACGCCCCAGGAGCGTCGCCGGGCAGGTATTCATCCTCCAGGTGGCGGTCGTGGTCCTGCTCGTTCTCGGCACGATCCTCGCCCTGGTTCTGCAGACCCGGCACGACACCGACCGTGAGGCCCGAAACCGTTCGGTGGCGGTCGCCGAATCGTTTGCCCACTCCCCCGGTCTGCTCGCCGCCCTGGACGCCCCCGACCCGTCCCGCATCCTCCAGCCGATCACCGAGGAGGCGCGGAAGCGCGCCGGTGTCGACTTCATCGTCGTCATGGACACCAACGGGATCCGCTACACCCATCCCCAGCCCGAGCGGATCGGGCAACGGTTCGTCGGCACCATCGAGCCGTCCCTGCGCGGCGAGGTCCTGCTCGAGAGCGTGAACGGCCCCCTGGGCAAGGAGGTCCAGGCGGTCGTCCCGGTCACCGGCCCCGACGGCGAGGTCAAGGCCCTCGTCTCGGCCGGTCTGACCGTCCACAACGTCACGGGCGCGGTGAACCGGCAGCTGCCGGTCATCCTCGGCACGGGAGCCGCGGGCCTCGCCCTGGCCACCGCGGGGACGGCCCTGGCCACCCGGCGTCTGAAACGCCAGACCCACGGACTCGGCCCGGCCGAGATGACCCGTATGTACGAGCATCACGACGCCGTCCTCCACGCGGTACGGGAAGGCGTCGTGATCGTCGGCGGTGACGGAACGCTTCTGCTGGCCAATGACGAAGCCCGCCGGCTGCTGGGGCTCGGCCCCGACTCCGAGGGGCGGCCCGTCCGCGGTCTGGCCGGCCTCGAACCCTCGACGGCCGAGCTGCTGGCCTCTGGCTCGGCGGCCACGGACGAGGTGCTGACGGCCGGAGACCGGCTGCTGGTGGTCAACCAGCGCTCCACCGACGGCCCCGGCGGTCCGCTGGGCACCGTGGCGACGATCCGCGACTCGACGGAACTGCAGGCGCTGACGGGCCGGGCCGAGGTGGCGCGCAAGCGCCTCCAGCTGCTGTACGACGCCGGCGTGGGGATCGGCACGACGCTGGATGTGGCACGGACGGCCGAGGAGCTGGCCGAGGTCGCGGTCCCCTCCTTCGCGGACTACGTCACCGTCGACCTCGCGGACCCCGTGCTCAACGGGGAGGAGCCGAACGGCTCCGCGGGCGACATGCGCCGCACGGCCGTCAGCGGGATCCGTGACGACCACCCGCTCTACGAACGCGGCCGACTGATCGCGTTCCTGCCCTCCACTCCGCAGGCCCGCGGGATGGGCACCGGCCGGGCCGAGGTGGTGCCGGACCTGTCCCGGGCGCTGGGCTGGCGCGCGCAGGACCCCGAGCGGACCAAGGCGATCGTCGAGTACGGAATCCACTCCCTCATCACCGTGCCGCTGCAGGCGCGCGGGGTCGTCCTGGGGGTCGCCAACTTCTGGCGGTCGGAGAAGCCCGGCCCCTTCGAGGACGACGACCTCTCCCTCGCCGAGGAGCTGGTCGCCCGCGCCGCGGTGTCCGTGGACAACGCCCGCAGGTACACGCGGGAGCACGCCCTGGCCGTGACGCTCCAGCGAAGCCTCCTGCCGCGGGCACTGCCGCAGCACAGCGCCGTCGAGGTGGCGCACCGCTATCTGCCGGCCCAGTCCGGGGTGGGCGGCGACTGGTTCGACGTGATCCCGCTGCCGGGCAGCCGGGTGGCCCTGGTCGTGGGCGACGTGGTGGGCCACGGGCTGCACGCGGCGGCGACGATGGGACGGCTGCGCACCGCGGTGCACAACTTCTCCACGCTCGATCTGCCACCCGACGAGCTCCTCGGCCATCTCGACGATCTGGTCGGCCGCATCGACCAGGACGAGATGGGCCCCGGCGGCAGTCCCGACGGCCCGGCGATGACCGGCGCCACCTGCCTCTACGCGATCTACGACCCGGTCTCGCGGCAGTGCACCATGGCCCGGGCCGGGCATCCCCTGCCGGCGCTGGTCCGCCCCGACGGCAGCGTCGAGTTCCCCGAGCTCCCGGCGGGGCCGCCGCTCGGGCTCGGCGGGATGCCGTTCGAGAGCGCGGTCCTCGAGATCCCGGAGGGCACCCGGCTCGTCTTCTACACGGACGGGCTCATCGAGGACCGCAGCCGCGACATCGACGTCGGCATCGAGCTGCTGCGCCGTGCCCTCGCGCGCACCGACGGCACACCGGAACAGACGTGCCAGGGCGTGCTGGAGGCGCTGCTGCCGGCCCGCCCGAAGGACGACGTGGCGCTGCTCATCGCCCGTACCCGCGCCCTCGGCCCGGACCGCGTCGCCGAGTGGGACGTGCCGTCGGATCCCAGCGCGGTCGCCGGGATGCGCGCCGCCGCCGTCGCGAAGCTGGCGGAGTGGGGGCTGGAGGAGATGGCGTTCGGCACGGAGCTGATCCTCAGCGAGCTGCTCACCAACGCGATCCGCTACGGCACCCAGCCCATCCGGGTACGGCTGCTGTACGACCAGGGCCTGACCTGCGAGGTCGCCGACGGCAGCAGCACCTCGCCGCACCTTCGCTATGCCGCGACGACGGACGAGGGCGGCCGCGGGCTGTTCCTGGTGGCCCAGCTTTCCGAGCGCTGGGGCACGCGGTACACGTCCGAAGGCAAGATCATCTGGGCCGAGCAGCCGTTGCCGGGCGACACACCGGACACGGAGTCGGACGGGGAGGCGCTGTTGCGGCTGTTCGACTCCGAGCTGCTCTGAGGACCCTCGGGCGGCACGGCGCCCCGCCGCCCCGTACGGCGGGCGGGACCTTCGATGCCGGCGGTCAGCCCCCGGCGGGGGTGTGCCGTGAGTGCGCGGCGGGGGCGGACGCGACGGTGTGACAGGCGCCCGGACCCGCCGCCCGGTACAGGATGCGGCCTCCGCCGACACGGACGGCTGCCTCCGTGGTGTCGTCGCAACCGGTGATCCCCGCCGCGGCGGCGACCGCCCCCGTGCCGTCGCACACGACCCGGAGTCCCGGCCACGCCTCCCGAGGAAAGGCCTCGCGCAGACACCGGCCGAGTTCCCCCACGACGAGGCGTGCCAAGGGCACGAGTTCGTCCGGTTCCCCGGTGACGGCGACGACGGTGATCGCCGTGCCGGGCGGGGCGGCCCGCACGGCCTCCTCGACGGCGGAGAGCCGGTGCATGCCGAGGAAGGCCACCACGCCGTCCGAGGCGAGGGGCACGGGCCCGCCGCGTACGAGTTCGGCCGCCGCGGGCGGCTCCCACGGCTCGTCGGCCCGGAACGCGGGACGGATCCCGGTGGGTGGGGCCCACCAGTCGCTCAGCTCCAGTCCGGCCAGCTGCTCGCAGGCGCTGACGACGTCGAACGGCTCGATGAAGCCGGGCGCGGCGGCGGCCGTGCGGCTCGCGCCGTACAGGGTGGTGAGGACGGTCTTGGCGAGTCGCACCGAGCGGCGCTGCGGAGAACCCGGGCTCGGCGCGGGCGGTCGCATGGCCTCCAGCGCCAGTGCGACGAGCAGTGCGTTCAGTTCGAGGAGCTGGCGGTAGGGCCGGCGCAGCCCCTCGTCTGCCGCGAGCTCCGGTATCAGGTCGGCTCCGGGCCCGACCGCTCGCGGCCGTGCCCGTTCGGAGTCCCCGAACCCCGTGCCGTCACCCGCTCCCGAGTCCGTCACGGCCGACGTCGGGCGGGTGACCCAGGCCCGGGCGAGCGCGCCGAGGGCCTCGGCCGGGGTGCGGCCCTGCCGGGGTGCCGGCCCGGTCCGCCCCGGAGCGTGCTCGGCCAGTTCGGCGAGTACGGAGAAGTAGAGGGCACGCTTGCCGGGGAAGTTGGAGTACACGGCGCCGCGGGTGAGGCCGGCCCGCTCGGCGATGGCGTCGATCCTGGCCGCCCGAAAACCGTGCTCGGCGAACTCGTCCCGCGCCGCGGCCAGCACGCCGGCACGGGTCCGCTCCTGCGTCTGAGCCCTGGTGAGCCGAGCCATCGTTCTCCTCGTCGTGCGTGCGCCGCCGCCTCTCCCGGCTCGAATGACAGTAACATCTGGATGACGAGACCATCCGGAGGGGGCTGGGCACGTTCATGGCACGCATCGGTGAGGACGGGCATCCGCTGAAGTGTTCGTTCTGCGGGAAGAGCCAGAAGCAGGTGAAGCGGCTCATCGCCGGCCCGGCCGGGGTGCACATCTGCGACGAGTGCGTCGAGTTGTGCAACGAGCTGATCGAGGAGGAGCTCGCCGACTTCACCGCCACACCGCTGACGGAGCTGCCCAAGCCGGCCGAGATCCACCGGTTCCTCGACGACTACGTAATCGGCCAGGAGTCGGCCAAGCGGTCCCTGGCGGTGGCCGTCTACAACCACTACAAGCGGGTCCGCGGCAGGCAGGACGAGGACGAGCCCGTCGAGGTGGCCAAGTCCAACATCCTGCTGCTGGGCCCCACCGGCTGCGGCAAGACGTATCTGGCGCAGACCCTCGCCCGGTTGCTGAACGTCCCGTTCGCCATCGCCGACGCCACCGCCCTCACCGAGGCCGGGTACGTCGGCGAGGACGTGGAGAACATCCTGCTGAAGCTGCTCCAGGCGGCCGACTACGACGTGCAGCGCGCCGAGACCGGCATCGTCTACATCGACGAGATCGACAAGATCGCGCGGAAGGGGGAGAACCTGTCGATCACCCGCGACGTCTCGGGGGAGGGCGTGCAGCAGGCCCTCCTGAAGATCCTGGAGGGCACCACCGCGTCGGTGCCGCCGCAGGGCGGCCGCAAGCATCCGCACCAGGAGTACATCCAGATCGACACGGCGAACGTGCTGTTCATCGTCGCCGGGGCGTTCGCGGGGCTGGAGACGATCATCGACGACCGGACGGGGAAGCGGGGCCTCGGTTTCGCGGCCGAGGTGGCTTCCGGGGAGGACGGTGACGACGGGGACGTGTTCGCCCGGGTGATGCCCGCCGATCTGATCCGGTTCGGACTCATCCCGGAGTTCATCGGCCGGCTCCCCGTGATCGCCCGGGTGTCGAGCCTGGACGGGGCAGCACTGCTCCGGACCCTCACCGAACCGCGGAACGCCCTGGTCAAGCAGTACCAGCGGCTGTTCGAGATGGACAACGTGGAGCTGGAGTTCAGCGAGGCGGCGCTCGAGGCCATCGTGGAGAGGTCCATGCTGCGCGGCACCGGGGCCCGGGGTCTGCGGGGAATCATGGAGCATGTCCTGAGGCCGGTCATGTACGAGATCCCGAGCCGCGAGGACGTGGCGAAGGTGGTCATCGGCGAGCGCACGGTCCGCGAGGACGTCCCTCCCCTGGTGGTGACGCGGCAGCCGCCTCCCGAGGAGCCCGGGCCGCAGCCGGCATGGGAGGCGCGGTAGGCCCGTACGTACAAAAAAGCACCCCGGGGAGGTCCGGGGGTCCTGTGGGCGGCCGGGGGTCAGGCCACCGCGCTGAGGGTGTCCACCAGCCGCGCACAGGAGCCGGTGCCCGGGGAGGTCCGGGGGTCCTGTGGGCGGCCGGGGGTCAGGCCACCGCGCTGAGGGTGTCCACCAGCCGGCGGCGCGCGGCCCGGGCCGCGGGCAGCGCCGCGAGCGCGATCGCGCCGAGGACCGCGGCGGTGGCGAGCAGCAGCAGGTGGAGCGGGGACGGCACCTGGGCGATGCCCGCGCCGATGCCGCTGGAGCGGCCCTCGGCGTCGATGAGCCAGTGGGCGAGGGGCACCCCGAGACCCGCTCCCACCACCGCTGCGGCCAGCGCGGTGCAGCCGACGGCGGTCACGGTGACCGCGGTGATCTGCCGGGGGGACAGCCCGATGGCCTTCAGGGCGAGCAGATTGCGCTCGCCGTCCCGGACGCTCCCGCCGATCGCGGTGGAGAGTTCCGTGAGCCCGATCAGGGCGAGCACGGCGATGAGCCCGGCGACGACGCCCCGCATCGTCGAGAGCCGGTCGGCCGGGCTGGTGACCTCGTGGATGTCGAGCCTCCCCTGCGACGCCTCGGTCAGTTCGGCGCGGACCGCGGCCGGATCGGCGCCCGCCCGCAGCTGGAGCTGGTAGAGCGTCGCGCGCAGGGCCGGGTCGTTCTCGCGCAGGGTGTCGAGCGAGGTGGAGATGGTCCGGCCGCCGTTCTCCGGTTCGATGCTGCGGCCCACGATGTGGAGCACCTGCGGGTGACCGCCGACGGTCATCCGCACCCAGTCGCCGATCTCCACACCCAGCAGATCCAGCAGGCCCTGCCCGGCCACCGCCTCGTCGGGCCCGGCGGCCGCCCGCCCCTCGGCCACCGTGAACGGGTACGGCCGCTCGCGGGTCCCGAGGCCGCGCAGCGCGATGGTGCCGGTCTGGCCGGGGACCAGCGCCGCGACCTCGACGCCGGGGTGGGCGGCCACGACCTGCGGGTGGCCGTCGAGCAGCGCCGCGGCCTCCCGGTCGGCGAGGCCGCTGTCCGCACGGGCCGTCAGGGCCGAGGGCAGTCCCAGTTCCGCCGGCTTGCTGTCGAAGCGCGCGATGGTGGTCCACGCGCTCAGCGCCACGGTGATCAGCAGTAGTGGCAGGGCCAGCCGGACGATGGTGGCGGGGGTCTGCGGGCCGCGGGCGAAGGCCCGGTGCCAGCCGAGGACGAGGCCCGGGGGCAGCCCGAGCCCGAGGGCCCTTCTGGCCGGTCCGGACAGCCGGCCGCCCGGTGCCTTCCCGGTCGGGAGCACCGGCACCGGGGGCACCCGGCCGGCCCGCCAGGCGGCCAGGCATGTGGTGGCACCGATGAACAGCACCGCGGCGACGGGGACGGCGAGCAGGGCGGCCGTGTGCCCCGGGAGCCCCTGCCAGACGCCCACCGCCTCGCCGAGCCGCCCGGGTACGGCGCTGCCCAGGGTCTCGATGAGCACCGTGGCGACCAGCGCGCCGAGTACGGCGAAGGCCAGATGCTGGACCAGGAAGACGCGCACCACCTGCCCCGGGGTGAAGCCGATGGCCTTGAGGACGGAGATGTCCCTGAGGTGCCCGCGTACCCGGGTGCTGATCGCGCCGAAGACGGCGAGCGCTGCGGCGAGCAGCGCGCCCAGTCCGAACAGCCCGAGGACCTGGCCGAGGAGCCGGGTGTCGCCCTGGGCCTCGGACCGGGCCTGCTGCCAGCTGGAGACGTCGGTGACCGCCCCGGCGCCGAGCACGGTGACGGCGCGCTGGACGGCGTAGTCGGTGTCGCCGGGGTCGGCCAGCAGCAGACCGACGACATGGCCGGGTCTGTCGCCCGTGTCGCGCACCCGGTCGGGCAGGGCCCAGACGGTGCCGGAGCGTTCGCCGGGCCGGTAGCGCGGTTCGGCGCTGTCCGCGACACCGACGACGGTCAGGGTCCGGCCGGTGGCGGGAACGGTGAGGCTGTCGCCGGGGCCGGCGACGAGGGCGCGGGCCAGGCTGCTCTCCAGGACGACGCCGTCGGGCGTCGCGGGAGTGAGCCAGCGGCCGGAGGTGAGCAGGGGGCGGCCGGTGGCGGGCGGCTCGGCTCCCGCACCGCGGAGTTCGACGGACGCCCGGGCTCCGCGCGAGGCGACGGTCGCCGCTGACGTGCGGAACGGGCCGGACACGGCCTCGACGCCGTCGAGGTCCGCCAGCCTGCCGGGGTCGGCGGCCGGCCCGGTGTGGATCCAGACGTGGGCGCCGTGGGACTGGGCGAACACCCGCTGCCAGGGGTTGGTGGCGTAGCCGAAGAGCGCGGCCGCGAGCAGCAGCGCCGCGACGATGCCCGCGGTGGCGGACACGATGAACAGCGCCTCGCCCCGGTGGGTGCGCAGGTCGGCGTGCGCCCAGCGCAGCGTGGCCCGCACGGTCAGTCCTTCAGCTCGAGGACGCCGGACAGTCCGGTGCCCCGGGCGGTGGTGCCGCCCAGCTCGGCGTCGTCGGCTATGCGGCCGTCGAAGAAGCTGATGACGCGGTCGGCGGCGCTGGCGAGCCGCGCGTCATGGGTGACGAGCAGGATGGTCTGGCCGCGCTGGTGGAAGCGGGACAGCAGTCGCATGACCTCGCGGGTGCCCTTGCTGTCGAGGCTGCCGGCGGGTTCGTCGGCCAGCAGCAGCCGGGGGTGGTTGACGAGCGCGCGGGCCAGCGCGACGCGCTGCTGCTCGCCGCCGGACAGTTCGCCCGGCATGCTCCGGGCCTTGCCCTCCAGTCCGAGCTCGGCCAGCAGCTTCTCGCGCTCGGCCCGTGCCTGGCGGGGGCCGGTCCCGGCCAGCAGGGCCGGCAGTTCGACGTTGTCGGCGACCGTGAGGTTGGACACGAGGTTGAAGAACTGGAACACGATGCCGATCCGGCGTCGCCGCTCGTTCGCCCACCGGGCCTCGCTGTAGGAGTCGGTGCACTCGCCGTCGAGCCAGATGCTTCCGCCGTCCGGCCGCTGCAGTCCGCCGAGCAGATGCAGCAGGGTCGACTTGCCCGCCCCGGAGGGGCCGCTGACGGCGACGAACTCCCCGCGGCGCACGGAGAGGTCCACCCCGCGCACGGCATGGGCGGGGGCGCCTTCGCCGTGGTGGGTCTTCACGAGCCCCTCTGCGCGCAGGAGCGGGATCCGGCCGTTGTCGTCCGGGTCGGCGGCGTGGCTCATTCCAGCCCCTCCAGCTCCTCCTGGCAGCGCTCCAGCCAGTCGAGATCGGCCTGCAGGTGCAGCATGGCTCCCTCGATCAGAAGATGGGCGATGCGGTTGTCCCGGTCCTCGGTCGCGGACAGCTTCGACAGGTTGCGCATGGTGTTGAGGTACTCGCGTCGCTGTTTGTTGATGAGGGCGATCTGGTCGGCGAGTCCGGTCCTCGGGGCGAGGGCGAGCTTCATGAAGAAGTCGTCCCGTACCCGCGGCTCGTCCGCGGTGTCCTCGAACCAGGCGCGCAGCGCCTCCGTCCCGGCGTCGGTGAGGCGGTAGATCTTCTTGTTGGGCCGGCTCGACTGGGCGACTTCCTCGCCCTCGATCAGCCCCGACTTCTCCAGGCGCCCGAGCGTCACGTAGATCTGGCCGACGTTCGGCTGAGGGTACGCGGAGCCCAGCAGTTGCTCAAGGTCCTGCTTGAGCTCGTAGCCGTGGGCGGGCCCCCGGGAGAGAAGAGCGAGGAGGGGCAGACGCACGCGTGCTCCCCTCCTCCCTGTTGTCCGCCGGCCGGCCGAGCGCGGTCCGTTACCGTGTCCGGTGTGGTCCGGATCGCTCGCGTCATCCGGTACCGGCCCTAGTATCGCCCATGCCTAACGGGTATACATGCCCTGGATGCGGTCGAAGAAGCCCACGCCGGTGCACCAGGAGGAACCTATGCGGTGGATACGTGCCGCCGGTAGGGGGCTCTTGATCGCGGCGGTGGTGCTCACGGGGTACGTCTCGGCGGGCACCGGGGCCGGAACGGACTCCGCCGGCGCCGCGCAGGGCGACGGCCGCGGCCCGATGACGCTGGCCACCGCCGGCGATCTCACCGGCTATCTCGGTCCGCTGCTGGAGGGCTGGAACCGCTCCCACCCGGACGAGAAGGTCACTCTGGTCGAGCTGCCGGACTCCGCGGACGAGACCCGGGCGCAGCTGACCACGGGGCTGCGCTCCGGCGACGGCCGGTACGACATCCTCAACATGGACGTGGCGTGGACCTCGGAATTCGCCGCGGCGGGCTGGATAGCGCCGCTGGAGGCCGGCCGCTTCCCGCTCGGCAGCTTCCTGCCGCCGGTGCTCGACACGGCGACGTACGACGGAGAGCTGTACGCCGTCCCGTATGTCACGAATGCCGGGATGCTCTACTACCGCAAGGACGTCCTCGACCGTGCGGGCGAGACCCCTCCGCGCACCTGGGCGGAGCTGGAGCGCCAGGCACGGACCCTCGCCCCGCGGCACGGTCTCGGCGGCTACGCCGGGCAGTTCCTGCCGTACGAGGGCCTCACGGTCAACGCGACGGAGGCGGTGTACTCGGCCGGGGGCACGATCCTCGGCGACGACGGCCGGGTCACCGTGGACTCCCCGGCGGCCCGCACCGGTCTGGGCTTCCTCGCCCGCGGGGTGCGCGACGGCTGGATCCCGCGGGAGGCACTGACCTACAAGGAGGAGGAGTCCCGGCAGGCCTTCCAGGACGGCCGGCTGCTCTTCCTGCGCAACTGGCCCTACGCGTACGCCGGTGCCTCGGGCAAGGACTCGCGGGTGGCGGGGAAGTTCGGCGCCGTGCCGCTCCCCGGGCCCGACGGGCCGGGGACCAGCGTGCTGGGCGGGTCGAATCTCGCGGTCAGCGCCCGCGCCCGGCATCCGGAGTCGGCGAGCGACCTCATCGCGTACCTGACCAGCGCCCCCGTGCAGCGCAAGGTGCTGACGGAGGGCGCTCTGCCGCCCGTACGGGCGGACCTCTACCAGGACCCCGGGCTGATCCGGCGGTTCCCCTACCTGCCCGCCCTGCGGGCCAGTGTGCTGTCGGCGGCGCCGCGGCCCAAGAGCGCGCGGTACGAGCAGGTGAGCCTGGCCGTGCAGGCCGTCGTGCACGACGCGATGGCGCAGCACCAGAACCCGGGCGAGGCCGTGCGCAGGCTCTCCCGGGAGCTCGCGGCGGTCGCCCGCCGGGGCTGAGCGCCCGGTTCCTCGTCCACTCCCATCCCACTTACCTACCTGTTAGGTAACAGGATCACATCGTCCTGGGCTCAAGCCTTGGGGACATTTCAGGAGATAAGGCCCAACTCCCTTGGCATTCCTGCACAACCGTTGACACCTCCTCGACACGCCTACTTAACATGCATGCATAACCGCTGACCTCATGGTCGCGGGCACCCCTTCACGCAGAAACAGGTCAACGGGTGACGCTCACAGCCACGGCCGGCCACGGCCTCTCGCACCGCCCCTCGCACCACTGGTGGCGCGACGCGGTGATCTACCAGGTGTACGTACGCAGCTTCCTGGACAGCACGGGCGACGGGATCGGCGATCTCGCCGGGGTGCGGACCGGACTGCCGTACCTGAAGAAGCTCGGCGTCGACGGCATATGGCTGAGCCCCTTCTACCCCTCGCCGCAGCACGACCACGGCTACGACGTCGCCGACTACTGCGACGTGGACCCGGTCTACGGCGACCTGGCCGAGTTCGAGTTGCTGATCGCCGCAGCGCAGCGGCTCGACATGAAGGTGCTGCTCGACATCGTCCCCAACCACTGCTCCAGCGAGCACGCGTGGTTCCGCGAGGCCCTCGCCGCCGCACCGGGCAGCGCGGCCCGCGCCCGGTTCCACTTCGCCGAGGGCCGCGGCCCCGGCGGTGACGTGCCGCCCAACAACTGGCATGCGATGTTCGGCGGACCCGCCTGGAGCCGGGTGACCGAGGCGGACGGCAGCCCCGGCCAGTGGTACCTGCACATGTTCACGCCCGAGCAGCCCGATCTGAACTGGCGCAACCCCGAGACCGCCGCGCACTTCGAGCAGGTCCTGCGCTTCTGGCTGGACCGGGGCGTCGACGGCTTCCGCATCGACGTCGCCGCCGGCCTCTTCAAGCACCCGGAGCTGCCCGACTCCCCCGACCCGGAGGCCGACGCCCGCACCCGCGACTCCGTCAACCCGCTCGCCTGGAACCAACCCGAGGTGCACGACGTGTGGCGCCGGTGGCGGTCGGTGTGCGAGGAGTACACGGCCCTCGACGGCCGGGAGCGCCTGCTGGTGGGCGAGGTCTCCGTACCGACCGCGCGCGAGCACGCCCGGTACGTGCGTCCCGACGAACTGCACCAGGCCTTCTTCTTCGACCTGCTGAGCGCGCCCTGGGACGCCGCGGCGTTCCGGAAGGTCGTCTCCGAGGCGATGCAGGACATCGCCGGCACCGGCTCCACCGTCACCTGGGTGCTGAACAACCACGACCAGGTCCGCACCGTGACCCGGTACGGGGAGTCCGGTACCGAGGGCAGCGGGCTCGGCTCGGCACGCGCCCGCGCGGCCGCGCTGCTGATGCTGGCACTGCCCGGCGCCGCCTACATCTACCAGGGCGAGGAGCTGGGTCTGCCGGAGGTCGTGGACCTGCCCGACGAAGTGCTCACCGACCCGATCTTCCGGCGCACCGGCAGCCGGGCGCGGATCCGCGACGGATGCCGGGTGCCGCTGCCGTGGTCCGGGCACGCCTCGCCGTTCGGATTCACCTCCGGCGCCGAGGGCGCCAAGCCGTGGCTGCCGCAGCCGGGCTGGTTCGCGGAGCACGCCACCGACCGCGCGCTCGCCGACACCCGCTCGTTCTGGCACCTCTACCGCGACGGGCTCCAGTTGCGCCGCGGACTGCCGCAGCTCGGCGAGGGCGGCCTGCGCTGGCTCGACTCGCCCCCCGACGTGCTCGCCTTCGTTCGGGGCGACGGCCTGGTGTGCGCCGTCAACTTCGGCACCGCGCCGGTGCCCGCCCCCGTCTCCGGTGCACCGCTGCTGTCCAGCGGCCCCTGCCCGACCGGTGCGCTGCCGGGATCCACCGCCGCCTGGTGGATCAGCGACGGCACCAACCCCTGACCGTGCCCCTCCCGTGACGCGCGACCGCCCCTGAGCCGCGCCCACCCGTGTACCGCGTCCTTTTGACGCTCCGTCCGTTTTCCCCGACCGGTAAGGAAGTTCCGCCATGAGCCCACGACGCACGATGCTCGCCGGATGCACCGCCCTGGCCCTCGCCCTCGGCGCGACCGCCTGCGGCGGCGGCCCCGTCGCCCCGGCCGGCGGCGGTGACAAGTCCCTCGACGGCCAGACGATCACGGTCGCCGGCGTCTGGTCCGGCGCCGAGCAGAAGAACTTCCAGAAGGTGCTGGACGCCTTCACCGAGAAGACCGGCGCCAAGACGCAGTTCGTCTCCACCGGCGACAACGTCTCCACCGTCGTCGGCAGCAAGATCGAGGGCGGCAACGCCCCCGACGTGGTGATGGTCCCGCAGGTCGGTGTGCTCCAGCAGTTCGCGAAGAGCGGCTGGCTCACCCCGCTGTCGAAGACCACCGAGAAGTCCGTCGACGGCAACTTCGCGCCCGTGTGGAAGAACTACGGCAGCGTGGACGGCTCGCTGTACGGCCTCTACTTCAAGGCCGCCCACAAGTCGACCGTCTGGTACAGCCCGGACGCGCTCGACCAGGCTGGCGTCAAGCCTCCGGCCACGTACGCGGACATGCTGAAGGCCGGTCAGGCCGTGTCCGACTCGGGGCTGCCCGCCTTCGCCGTGGCCGGTGAGGACGGCTGGACGCTCACCGACTGGTTCGAGAACATCTACCTCTCCCAGGCCGGTCCGGAGAAGTACGACCAGCTCGCCGCGCACAAGCTCAAGTGGACCGACCCCAGCGTGGTGAACGCGCTGACCACCCTCGGCAAGCTGTTCTCCGACAAGGAGCTCATCGCCGGCGGCCAGAAGGGCGCCCTCGCCACCGACTTCCCCGGTTCGGTCGAGAAGGTCTTCGGCCCCGAGCCCGAGGCGGGCATGGTCTACGAGGGCGACTTCGTCGCCGGTGTCGCCAAGGACCAGTTCGGCAAGAAGATAGGCGAGGAGGCCGCCTTCTTCCCCTTCCCCGCGGTCGACGGCGGCAAGGCGCCCGTCGTCAGCGGCGGTGACGCCGCGGTCGTGCTGAAGGACGGGAAGAACCAGAAGGCCGCGATGGCGTTCCTGGAGTACCTGGCGACGCCGGAGGCGGCGGCGGTCTGGGCCGGGGCGGGCGGTTTCCTCTCCCCCAACAAGAAGCTCGACCTCGCCTCCTACGGCGACGACACCACCCGCGAGACGGCCAAGTCGCTGATCGACGCAGGGGACTCCGTCCGCTTCGACATGTCCGACCAGGCACCCGCGGCCTTCGGCGGCACCAAGGGCGCGGGCGAGTGGAAGCTGCTCCAGGACTTCCTGCGCGACCCGTCCGACCCGAAGGCCACCGCGGCCCGTCTCGAGGACGCCGCGGCCAAGGCGTACAAGGGCTGACGTCCGATGACCGCAGTCACCACGCCCGCCGCCCCGTCCGCGGGGCGGCCCGGGCCCGAGAAGGCCGCGGATCCGCGGCACCGCGCCCGCCGGCGCAGGCGGGTCGTCGCGCTGGCCTTCGTGCTGCCGGCGCTCCTGCTGCTCGGCGCGCTCGTCGTCTATCCGGTGCTGTTCTCGGTGGGGCGCAGCTTCTTCGACGCCTCCGGCACCCGGTTCGTCGGCGCCGGGAACTACACGGAGATGTTCCGCGACCCGGCGACGCTCAAGGCCGTTCGCAACAGCGCCATCTGGGTCGTCGTCGCGCCGACCCTGCTCACCGGGCTCGGGCTGATCCTGGCCGTCCTGGTGGAGAAGGTCCGCTGGGCCACGGCGTTCAAGCTGCTGCTGTTCATGCCGATGGCGGTCTCCTTCCTCGCCGCCGGCATCATCTTCCGCCTCGCCTACGAGGAGGACCCGGACAAGGGCGTGCTCAACGCGGCCGTGGTCGGCGTGCACGACGCCTTCAAGGACTCCTCGTCGTACCCGACCGCGCGCGCCAGGGACGGCCAGGGTCTGGCCAAGGGGCCCGACGGGTCCTACGCCACGACCGGTGCCGCGTCACCGGGCGATGTGCTCACGCTGGGACTCGTCGGTGTGAAGCCCGCGGAGCTCCCCAAGGAGGCGCGCCCCGCGCAGGAGGCGGCGGGGAAGCAGGCGGGCGCCGGCGAACTGTCCGGGGTGGTCTATCTGGACTTCACCCCCGGCGGCGGCGGTGAGCAGGGCAAGGTCGACCGCGCCGAGAGCGGGCTGCCGAAGATGGACGTCGAGGTGGTGCGGGGCGGCAGGACCGTCGCCGCCACGACCACCGCCGCCGACGGCTCCTTCGCCTTCCGGGACCTGGAGCCCGGCTCGTACACGGTGCGGCTGCCCGCGAAGAACTTCGCGCCGCCCTACGAGGGGGTCTCCTGGCTCGGGCCCGCGCTGGTAACCCCGGCGATCATCGGCGCCTACCTGTGGATCTGGACCGGTTTCGCGATGGTCCTCATCGGCGCCGGGCTGTCCTCGCTGCCGCGTGACGCGCTCGAGGCGGCCCGGATGGACGGGGCCAACGAGTGGCAGGTCTTCCGCCGGATCACCGTTCCGCTGCTCGCGCCGATCCTGACCGTGGTCTTCGTGACGCTGGTGATCAATGTGATGAAGGTGTTCGACCTCGTCTACATCATCGCGCCCGGACCGGTGCAGGAGGACGCCACGGTCCTGGCGACCCAGATGTGGCTGGTGTCCTTCGGCGGCGGCAACGACCAGGGGCTCGGCAGTGCGCTCGGCGTGCTGCTCCTGCTGCTGGTGATCCCGGCCATGGTCTTCAACGTCCGCCGCTTCCGCAGGAGTCAGTCATGAGCGCCACCGTCACCGACCCCGCCGCGGTCAAGGAGCCGGCCGCCCCCGCCGGGACTGCACGGGCGAAGTCGGGGGGCCGTCTCGGCCGCTGGCTCGGCAACGGCGCGGTCCAGGCGCTCCTGGTGGTCGTCGGCCTCGTCTGGATCACCCCCCTCGCGGGTCTGCTCCTGTCCTCGCTGCGCACTGCCCAGGACAACGCGAGCAGTGGCTGGTGGACCACGCTGACCAGTCCCGGGCAGCTGTCCTTCGACAACTACACGGAGCTGCTCGGCAACGCCGGCATCACCCAGGCGTTCTGGAACACCGTGCTGATCTCGGTGCCGGCGACCGCTCTGGTCATCGTCCTCGCGGCGCTCGCGGGATACGCCTTCGCCTGGCTGGAGTTCCCCGGCAGGGACTGGATCTTCCTGCTCGTGGTGGCGCTGCTGGTGGTGCCGGTCCAGGTGGGTCTGCTGCCGGTCGCCAAACTCTTCGGCCAGCTGGGGCTGTTCGGCACGATTCCCGGTGTGGTGCTGTTCCACGTGGCCTACGGGCTGCCCTTCGCCATCTTCCTGCTGCGGAACTACTTCGCGGACATCCCCCGGGAGATGCTGGAGGCGGCGCGGATGGACGGCGGCAGCGAGTGGCGTATCTTCACCCGGCTGGTGCTGCCGGTGGGGCGTCCGGCGATCGCGAGTCTGGCGATCTTCCAGTTCCTGTGGGTCTGGAACGACATGCTCGTGGCGCTCCTCTTCGCCGACAGTTCCTCGCAACCGCTGACGGTGGAACTCCAGTCGCAGGTGAGGCAGTTCGGCAGCAACATCGACGTGCTGGCGCCGGGCGCGTTCCTGTCGCTGATCGTGCCGGTGGTCGTGTTCTTCGCCTTCCAGCGGCACTTCGTCCAGGGAGTGATGGCCGGCTCGGTCAAGTGAGCCGGCGAACCGGTCGCAGCCGGCCCACGTACGTGTGACGTGCGAGGGCCGGCCGCGTCCGCGGTGCTTCCGGAGCGGGCCCGCCGCGACGGACGCACCGGCGACGGGATGCCCGAACGCCGGGGCGACCGCTCCGGCGGCCGGCTCGCCCCGGCGTGCCCGGCTCCGGGGACGCGGTGCCGCGCCGGATCGCGCACATCGAACATCTGCGCGCCGGGGCGACGGCACCGACGCATCGTCCGCCCCACCACCCGGTACCTACTCCGCACGCGACACACTCGTGCGGAGTAGGTACCGCGGTCGGGGAACTCATTCCGCGTTCCACTGGAGGCATGCCACACCCCCAGCTGACGGTCGTCGTCCCCTGCTTCGACGAGTGCGAGGTGATCGACGCCTTCCACTCGGCGCTGGTCGCCGCGCTGGAGCCGACCGGGGAGCCCTTCGAGATCTGCTACGTCGACGACGGCAGCGGCGACGGCACCGCCGACCGGCTGAGGGCGCTGGCCGCGTCGTCCCCGTACGTGCGCTACACCTCCTTCAGCCGCAACTTCGGCAAGGAGGCCGCCCTGCTCGCCGGGATGCGGATGGCCCGGGGAGACGCCGTGGTGCTCATGGACGCCGATCTGCAGCACCCGCCCGAGCTGGTCCCCCGCATGCTGGAGCTGCACCGGCACGGGTACGACCAGGTCGTCGCCAGGCGCGACCGCACGGGCGAGGGCGCCGTCCGCTCCGCGCTGAGCCGCGCGTACTACCGGGTGGTGCGGCACTTCATGGAGGTGGAGCTCGCGGACGGGGACGGCGACTTCCGGCTGCTCTCGCGCCGGGCCGTCGAGGCCGTGCTGTCGCTGCCGGAGAGCAACCGCTTCTCCAAGGGACTCTTCTCCTGGATCGGCTTCCCGACGGCCGGCTTCGCCTACCGCAACGTCGAACGCGCCGCGGGCAGCTCCAAATGGGGCGGCAGGCGGCTGCTCGACTACGGGATCGACGGGCTGCTGTCCTTCAACACCCGCCCGCTGCGCCTGGCGATCCACACCGGCCTCTGGCTCTTCCTGTCCGCTCTGGGCTACGCCGCGTGGATCGTCGTGAACGCGGTGCTGAACGGCGTCGAGACCCCCGGGTACGCGACGCTCATCACCGCCATCGTGGGTCTGAGCGGCGTCCAGCTCGCCACGCTCGGCGTCATCGGCGAGTACGTCGGCCGGATCTACCACGAGGCGAAACGGCGGCCGCACTACGTCGTGGCCGAGTCGGACGCCTCCGCGTCCCGACACGCGGACGGCGTCCCCACGACGGCCGCGGCGCAGTCCCGGCCCCGCCGGTGAACACCGCCGGCCTGCGGCAGTTCGCCGTCTTCGCCGTGATCGGGGTGGTCAACACCGGCGTGTACTACGGCGCGTACGCCCTGCTGCTGCTGTGGCTGCCGTACCTGGCCGCGCACGCCCTGGCCTACGGCGTGGGCGTCTCGGGCTCGTTCCTGCTGAACTCGTACATCACCCTCCGCACCCGGCCGACGTGGCGCGGCTTCGTGCGGTATCCGCTCTCGGGCGCGGCCGGTCTGGTGGGCAGTGGTGTGCTGCTCCATCTGGCCGTGAGCCGGCTGGGCATGGACGAGCATCTCGCGGCGATCGCCGCGGGGGTGCTCGTGACCCCGTTGTCGTTCCTGGTCGCACGCTGGGCGATCACGTCCGGTGCCCGGCGGACCGTCACGGAACCCGCGTCGAGCGAGTGATCCGGTCCAGCCGGTAGTACTCGGCGACGCACCGGGCGGGCCAGGCGATACGGCCCCCGGCGCGGAACGGTTCGAGTATCCCGGCGACCGGGGTCGGGGTGTACGGAGCGACCTCCGCACCGCGTGCGGCCGCCGCGCGCAGCGACGCGTCCTGACGGTCCCACTGCCCGGCCCGTACCCGCATGTCCTGGCCCAGGTGGTACAGCGGTACGGCCAGTCCCACGACGGACGCGGCGTACAGGACCGCCGAGACGGCGGCGGCAGCCACGGTCCACGGCCGGGCGCTGCGCCGGCGCAGCGCCCGGCCCAGGAGGGCGCCGAGCCCGGCGAGCACCAGGACGTACAGGAACAGGTAGTCGTTCCAGGTACGGGCGGCTGTCACGACGCGCGGGCCGAAGACCGGGTAGGTGACGACGGTGCACAGGTAGCCGGAGACCAGCACGGCGAGGACGCCGGCGCAGGCGAGCGGCAGCGGACGGCACGGGCGCAGCACGGCCGCGCCGGCCCCGGTGCGGGCGGGGCGGACGAGCAGGCCGAGCACGACTCCGGCGGCGAGGACCCCGCCGTACTCCCAGGTCGTCAGGACGCTCTCCGCGATCCGGGCGAAGCCGCGCGCCGAGGCGAGCAGGGAGTCCGGCGCGAGGATCGAGGTGGTCTCGGCGCCGAAGCGTTCGCGCCTGCGGCGGGAGCCGGGGGAGGTCATCAGGACGGCGGTGCCGACGGCGATCCCGGCCGCGCCGGTCAGCGCCCAGGTCCGCACGAAGGGCCATGCCCGATCGGTGACGAGCCGGCGGCCGAGCAGCAGGAGTCCCCCGAGGACCACGAGTGCCACGACCGAGGTCTCCTCGGAGAGGGTGCCCGTGAAGACCCCTGCGGCCGCCACCACGGCCAGCGCGGCGACGCGGCTCCTCCGGGCCCGGGCCACCAGCGCCGGGAGGACCGCGGCGCACGCCAGCACCGGGGCCACGGTGTGCGAGACGGAGCCTGCCGGCCAGTAGAGGGTCTTGTACGTGTTGGGGGTGGCCAGGAGGAAGACCGCGGTGACCGCCGCGGCGACGAGCAGGGCGAGTCCGCGCGGGGCCGCCAGGCGCGCCCGGCGCAGCAGCAGGACCACGAGGGCCCACGACACGGCCAGGACGAGCAGAGTGCTCAGGGCCGCGTACCACTGGTGGCCCGCCACGGGGAACTGGGCGTAGAGGCCCACGAGGAGGCCGTTGCCGACGCGGCCGTTGTCGGTGACGTAGAACTTGCCGATCATTCCGCCGATGCCCTGGTCGCGCACCACGGGCAGGAAGCACCACTCGTCGGCGCTGGGCCGCACATGGCGGCCGAGCCGCCCGGCGGCCGCCAGCAGCAGCAGCGGCAGCGCGGCGAGGAGGAGGGCACCGGCGGTGACGGGCGAGGGGAGCTGCCACCGGCCGCGCCTTCCTGGGCCCGGCTGCCCGGAGGAGTCACCCGGTTCCCGCGGAACGGTCATATGAGATGCGCCGACGGCCATGTCCGTCACTTGTTGCACGTGCGCCAGTCCGCTCAACCGCCCCGCGGTCATCCGGAGCAGCAAGACACCCCGTTGGGATCCGGGACGGGGCGGCGGTCGCGTGTCGCCTTGCCGTGGCCGGTGTTCCGGCGCTGCGGCGGCCGTGGCGCCGGACGCGGGCCGGTCGGCCGCCGGTATGCCGGGCCGCGGACGGCGTCGCCTCACCACAGACCCGCCTGCCGTTCCGGCGGCCGTGGCGCCGGACGCGGGCAGGCGCCGGTCCGGCGCGGACTGCGGGTCAGGACCGCTCGGGCGGCTCCGGTTTGCGTCCGACGTGCTCTCCCGGCGTCGCCAGCTCCTCGACCGCGTCCGCGGCCACGACCGCGCCGGTGGACTTCCTGCCCTGCCGCAGCCGGCTCTCCAGCCGCGCCGCGAACGAGGTGAGCGCGAAGTTCAGCACGATGAAGATCACGGCGACGACGGTGAAGCCGGCGATGGTGTTCGCGCCGTAGTTGGCGCTCATCGGCCGCACCGACGCCAGCAGCTCGGAGAAGCCGAGCATCGCACCGCCCAGCGCGGTGTCCTTCACGATGACCACCATCTGGCTGACGATCGCCGGGAGCATTGCCGTCACCGCCTGCGGGAGCAGCACGTACCGCATCGTCTGGCCCTTGCGCATGCCGATCGCCCGGGCCGCGTCCGACTGGCCCAGGGGCAGCGCCAGGATCCCGGCGCGGACGATCTCGGCGAGCACGGAGGAGTTGTAGAGCACCAGGCCCGTCACCACGGCGTACAGCGGCCGGTTGTCGGGGCTGATGTCGGAGAACGCGGCGTAGGCCGCGTTGGCGAACAGCATCAGGATCAGCACCGGGATGGCGCGGAAGAACTCCACCACCGTGCCCGCCGCGCCGCGCACCCACGAGTGGTCCGACAGCCGGGCGATGCCGAGGACCGCGCCGAGCGGCAGTGCGATGACGAGCGAGAGGGCGGCGGCGATGAGGGTGTTCTCGAGCCCCGGCAGCAGATAGGTCGTCCACACCCGGGAGTCGGTGACGAACGGTGCCCATTTGGACCATTCCAGCTGGCCCTTGTCGGCGAGGCCCAAGAGGACCCACCAGGCCAGGGCCCCGAGGACGACCAGGAAGCCCAGCGTGTACAGGATGTTGCGCCGTTTGGCCCGGGGCCCCGGGATGTCGTACAGGACGGAGCTCATCGCTTCACCGCCACCTTCTTGCCGACCCGGCCGAGGAAGAGGCCGGTGGGGAGGGTGAGGACGATGAATCCGGCCGCGAAGACGGCCGAGATGAGGATGAGCTGCGCCTCGTTCTCGATCATCTCCCGCATCAGCAGGGCGGCCTCGGGCACGCCGATGGCCGCGGCCACCGTGGTGTTCTTGGTCAGGGCGATCAGCACGTTCGCGAGCGGGCCGACCACCGAGCGGAAGGCCTGGGGGAGGACGACGAGCGTGAGCACCTGGATGAAGCTCAGCCCGAGGGCGCGCGCCGCCTCCACCTGGCCCAACGGCACGGTGTTGATGCCGGACCGCAGTGCCTCGCAGACGAACGCGGACGTGTAGGCGATCAGCCCGAGCACGGCGAGCCGGAAGTTGATCACATCGAAGGTGTCGGCTCCGAGACTGACGCCGAGGGTCTGGAAGAGTCCGAGCGACGTAAAGACGATGATCACGGTGAGCGGGATGTTCCGGACCACGTTGACGTAACCGGTGCCGAATCCGCGCATCACGGGTACCGGGCTGACCCGCATCGCGGCCAGCACGGTGCCCCAGACCAGCGAGCCGATCGCGGACCAGACGGTGAGCTGGATGGTCGTCCAGAACGCACCCAGCACGTCGTAACCCTGAAGGAAGTCGAACACGGTTGCGCCTCTGTGACGTGGGCTCAGTGGGCTCAGTGGTGTCAGCCGGTGTCAGCCGGTGTCAGCCGGAGAAGACGCCGATCCGCGGCGGAGGTTCGCTGCGGTAGCCGGCCGGTCCGAAGTTGGCCTCGACGGCCTTCTTCCAGGATCCGTCCTGGACCATCTTCTCGAGTGCTGCGTTGACCTTGTTCCTGAGTTCGGTGTCGCCCTTCTTCACACCGATCCCGTACAACTCGTCGCTCAGCTTGAAGCCGCCGAGCCGGAACTTGCCCTTGAACTGGTCCTGCGCGGCGTAGCCGGCGAGAATCGCGTCGTCGGTCGTCAGGGCGTCGATCGTCTTGTTCTCGAGACCGGTCAGGCATTCGGAGTAGCCGCCGTACTCCTGCAGCTGCGCCTGCGGCGCGATCTTCGTCTTGACGTTCTGCGCCGAGGTGGAGCCGGTGACCGAGCAGAGCTTCTTGTTGTTCAGGTCGGACGGCTTGGCGATGGACCGGTCGTCGGCCCGGACGAGGACGTCCTGGTGCGCCAGGAAGTACGGCCCGGCGAAGTCGACCTTCTTGCGCCGCTCGTCGTTGATCGAGTACGAGGCGGCGATGAAGTCGACGTCGCCGCGCTGGAGCAGCGTCTCCCGGTCGGCGCTCTTGGCCTCCTTGAACACGATGTCGTCGGAGACGTAACCGAGCTGCCGGGCGACGTACCGGGCCACGTCGACGTCGAACCCCTCGTACTTGCCGTCCGGCGTCTTCAGGCCGACGCCGGGCTGGTCGAACTTGATTCCGACGGTGATCTTCTTCCCGTCGTCGGAACCGCCGCCGCCGTCGTCGGAACCGCAGGCCGTGGCGGCGAGGGCGAGCGCGAGTACCGCGGCGGCCGCGGCGGAGACCTTGCGAGGCTTCATGGTGATCATCCCTGGGGATCGCTGGGTGGTGCGTGGTCCCGGGGCGGCGCACGGGTGCGACGCGGGCGCCGGGGCCTCAGTGGTGGAGGATCTTCGAGAGGAAGTCCTTGGCGCGGTCGGTACGGGGGTTGGTGAAGAACTCGTCGGGGGTGGTCTCCTCCACGATCCTGCCGTCGGCCATGAACACCACGCGGTTGGCGGCCGAACGGGCGAATCCCATCTCATGGGTGACGACGACCATGGTCATCCCGTCCCTGGCGAGCTGCCGCATGACCTCCAGCACCTCGTTGATCATTTCCGGGTCGAGGGCGGAGGTCGGCTCGTCGAACAGCATGATCTTCGGGTCCATGGCGAGGGCCCTGGCGATCGCCACCCGCTGCTGCTGGCCGCCGGACAGCTGGGCGGGGTACTTGGCGGCCTGCGTCCCCACACCCACCCGGTCCAGGAGGGTGCGAGCCCGCTCCTCTGCGCTCTTCCTGTCCTTCCCGCGGACCTTGATCTGGCCGAGGGTCACGTTCTGCAGGACGGTCTTGTGCGCGAAGAGGTTGAAGGACTGGAAGACCATGCCGACGTCGGCGCGCAGCCGGGCGAGTTCCCGGCCTTCCGCGGGCAGCGGCCTGCCGTCGATGGCGATCTCGCCGGAGTCGATGGTCTCCAGGCGGTTGATGGCGCGGCAGAGCGTGGACTTGCCCCCGCCGGAGGGGCCGATCACGACGACGACCTCACCGCGGTCGACGGTCAGATCGATGTCCCGCAGGACGTGCAGCGGGCCGAAGTGCTTGTCGACGTGGTGCAGCTCGACCAGCGCACGGCTGTTCATGCCCGGGGTGAAGGGTTCCTTGCTCACGGCCGCTCCGCTCATCGGCTTCATCGTCCGCCCACTTCGGCCGGGCCGCACTCCGGGGAACGCGGTGCCGGCGCGGCCCGGTCCGCCGGTTCCCGGGCGCCGCGGACGGGTCTCCCCGGCGCGGAACAGGCCATTGTCACCCTCCCGCTGAGTGACGCTCCGCGCACGGTGCGCGACCGGATGCGGAGGGCGGGGGCACCGGCAGTGTCCGGCGCATATGCGCCCAGGCGGACGCGGGGTACGGCCCCGGGGGCCTCCCGCATGATCACGGCGGTTTCGCGCCGGGGGGCACGCGCCCGGCTCGGAGCGGGGCAGACGCCGGCGCCGGCGCTCTCCTAGCCTCCCGGCCCATGCGCATCACACACCTGAGACGCCTCGCCCTGCCGGCCGCCCTCGCCACGGTCCTCGCCTGCCTGGGCACGGCGCAGCCGGCCGCGGCCGACACTCCTGACCTGGCCTTCACCGTCGACCAGCCGGTGACCACGCCCGGCTCGACCGTGTCGCTGACGATGACCCTGACCAACAACCAGTCCACGGACATCTGGTTCGTGTACCAGTCGGTCCAGCCGACGTGGGCGACGACCCAGCGCAAGGACCTCAAGTACAGCTTCGTGTCGTGCACCGCCCAGGGCGCCGCATGTTCGGGCACCGGCTCGACCGCCCTCGGCGTCAACTACGACATCCCCCTGGCCCCCGGCACCTCCCGGACGGTCACCCTGACCTACCAGCTCGCGGCCGACTCGGGCTGCAACGGCACCATCGGCTTCTACTCGTACCTCTACTACGAGTACGAGAACGGCCAGCGCACCAAGGACGGCATCCACAACACGCCGGAGACCAGGGTGGCCTGCGCGCCCGCGGAGCCCGCAGCCTCCTGACAGCCCTGACATTCCGGCGCCCCCGCCGGACCTCCCCGACCTCCCCGGAACACCGCGGCGGCCGCCGGACGCACTCGCGCCGGCGGCCGCCGTCCGCCGTGCGGGGACTCCTCCGTCCGGCGGCACCCGGCCGATGCACACGTACGTACCGCTGGCCGAAAACGCTCATCACCAGCTGCCGGCGTCTTGTCCGTCCCTCCGGCGGCTGCAAGCGTTTACCCTCCATGCCCGCCCGGCTTCCCGACGTGCCGGCCACTCGCACCGACCGACGACTCCCGTATGGCACCTGCGCTTTTCCGTCAATTTTCACCGTAGGCGCACAGAACCCACACGTAGCCTCCACTATGTCTCGGGACAGGGCACAACGGCACGGCGTTCCGGGGGGAGCCGCCGCGCCGTTGTGCCGGGGGGTCAGGGGGAGGGACACCACCGCATGAAGCGGATCCGCGTCCGGCGGACCATACGGACGACCGCGCTCGCCGCGGGAGCGCTCATCATCTCGCTGGGCGGCCTGCCTGCGGCGCCGGTACAGGCGGCAGAGCCGGCGCCGAGGATCGACCTCCGGGTGCTGGTCGTCTCCGACGGGGGCCCGGCGACGGCGGCGATCGCCGCGGAACTCGACGGCGCAGGCACCCCGTACACCGTGGTCGACCTCGCGGACGCGGGCCGGCCCGTCATCGACGCGGCCTTCCTCGCGGACGAGGTCGACGGCCGGCCCCGCGCCAGGTTCCAGGCCGTGGTGCTGCCCAACGACAATCCGTTCCCCGCGGGTTCGCCGGAGATGGCGGCCCTGACGGCGTACGAGCGGACCTATGCGATCCCGCAGGTCGACGCCTACACCTACGCCCAGCCGCAGGCGGGGCTGGAGTACCCGGTGAACGGCGGGTACGCGGGGCCCGTGGACGGCATCACCGCGCAGGTGACCGCGGCCGGCAAGGCCGGCCCCTTCGGCTATCTCGACGGCGCCTTCGACTTCGAGGACAACGACCCGTCCGTCGACGAGAGCTGGGGCTTCCTCTCCCGGCCGCGGGCGGGCGCCGACTTCACCACCTACGTCGACGCGCCCCTCCCCGGTGGCACCACCCGGGGCTCGCTCGTCGGGGAGTACCGGCACGACGGCCGCCGCGAACTCGTCGTCACCTTCGTGGCCAACCGGCACCAGCAGCAGTTCAGACTGCTCGCCCGGGGGATCGTCGACTGGATGACGCAGGGGACGCGCCTGGGCACCTCGCGCAACTGGTTCTCGGTCCACGTCGACGACGTCTTCGCGAGCGACGACCGCTGGGACACCGAACTCAACTGCACACCGGGGGACGTCGACTGCCTGCCCGGTCAGGGCACACCGAACCCGATCCGGATGACGCCCGACGACGTCGGACGGGCGGTCGAGTGGTCGCGGTCCCGGAACTTCACACTCGACCTCGCGTACAACGGCGGCGGCAGCGTGGAGTACCGGGAGGAGCACGGCGGTTCCGATCCGCTGGCGGACCGGCTGACCGGGGACCGCGAGGCGTTCCGCTGGATCAACCACACCTACGACCACCCGTACCTCGGCTGCGAGCAGGACGTGAGCGTCGTTCCGTGGAAGTGCGCCACGAACGCGGACGGCAGCGTCCGCTACGTCGGGCGGGACGAGATATCCCGGCAGATCGCGGACAACCGGCAGTGGGCCGACCGGGCCGGACTGCCGCTGGAGAGCGGCGAGTTGGTCACCGGGGAGCACTCCGGCCTGAAGCTGCAGCCGCAGCAGCCCGAGGACAATCCCCACCTCGCCCCGGCGCTCGCCGACAACGGCGTCACCTGGCTCGCCTCGGACAACTCCCGTGACCCGGTGCAGCGGCAGGTCGGTCCCGCCCTCACCGTCTCGCGCCACCCGATGAACGTGTTCTACAACGTGGGCCGGGCCGCCGAGCAGGTGGACGAGTACAACTGGATCTACACCAGCAGGGCGCAGGGCGGCAGCGGCATCTGCGAGGGCTCGGCCACGACCACCTGTCTCGACGCACCGCTCGACCCCGCGACGGGCTACGCGGACCACATCGTGCCCCTCGAGGCACAGATCGCCATGGGCCATGTCCTGGCCAACGACCCCCGGCCGCACTTCATCCACCAGTCGAACCTGGCCGAGGACCGCATCGCGTACCCGGTCCTGGACCGGATCCTCGACCAGTACTCGGCGCTGTACGCGGACGACACCCCGCTGGTGAACCCGAGGATGAAGGACGTCGGGACCGAGCTGCGCGAACGGGCCGCATGGGACCGCGCGGTGAAGGACGGTCAGGTCGCCGCCCACCGGATCGGCGACACGGTCACGATCACCGCTCCGCCCGGTACCGCCGTCCGCGCCACCATGCCGGCGGGTACCACCCGGGCGCTCGCGGACGGGCCGGCGGCCTTCGGGGAACCGTACGCGGGCACCGTCTCCGGCAGCGTGGCGGCCGGCCCCGGCCAGGACGGCGTGACCCTCTCGCTTCCGTCCGCCCCTTCGGCGGGGAGCCCTTCAGCCGGCCCGGCCCGGGCGACGTCCCCGGCTCCCGGCGGGCCGGTGCCCGCGGGCGCCGCACGGCCCGTGCCCCCCGGCGTCGAGCGCTGACCCGACCCGACGGCCGCACCAGCTCGCCGCGAGGCCGCGGGTTCCGGACACCGCACACCGTGCACGACCGCGCGGTACGTCCCCGCCGGGACGCCCCGGAACCCGCCACAGCCTCGCGCCCTCCTGCCGTGGAGCTCATCCATGCACGTTTCGCCTCGTGCGCCGCGCCGAGACGCGGCACGCGTCACCCTGCTCACCGAAGGCACCTACCCGCACAGTCACGGCGGCGTCAGTGTCTGGTGCGACCAGCTCGTCGGCGGCATGCCCGACATCGACTTCGACATCATCGCGGTGACCGGCACCGGACGGGAGCCCGTGGTGTGGGAGCTGCCCCCGCACGTGGCCGAGCCGGTCACGGTGCCCATGTGGGGCCCCGCGCCCGCCGGTTCACCGCCGCGCGGCCGGCGTGAACGCCGGCTGATGGCCGCGTACGAACGGTTCCTCACCGCGCTGGTGGACCCGGCCGCCGAGGACGGCTTCTCCCCCGCCCTGTACGAACTGGCGCACGCCGCCCGCGACGGTGTCCTCGGGCCGGCGCTCCGCGGGGACCGCGCCCTGCGCGTCCTGACCGCCGTGTGGAACCGCCCGGGTCTGACCGTCCGGGAGGCGCGGCCCAGTCTCCACGACGCCGTCACCGCGACCGCGCTGCTGGAGCACGCGCTGCGTCCGCTCGCGGCCCGGCCGCCGGAGCGCGGAGTGGCGCACGCGGTCAGCGGCGGTGTGGCGGTACTGCCGGGCCTGGCCGCCCTGGAACTCCACGGGGTCCCCCTGCTGCTGACCGAGCACGGGGTCTATCTGCGCGAACGCTATCTCGGGTACCGGACGGCGCCGTACCGCTGGCCGGTCAAGGCGGTGCTGCTCGGCTTCTTCCGGCTGCTGGCCGAGGAGAGCTACCGCCGTGCGGCCCTCATCACACCGGGCAACCGCTACAACCGGCTGTGGGAGGAGCAGGGCGGCGCCGATCCACGGCTCATCCGCACCGTCTACAACGGGGTCGACCCGTCCGCCTTTCCGCCGGCCGGCCCGGAACCGGAGGGGCCGACACTGAGCTGGGCGGGGCGCGTGGACCCCATCAAGGACCTGGAGACCCTGATCCGGGCGTTCGCCGAGGTCCGCGGGGCTCTCCCGGACGCCACCCTGCGGCTGTTCGGCGGCACACCGCGCGGCGGCGAGGCATACCGGGAGCGGTGCCAGGCACTTGCGGCATCGCTCGGCCACGGCGACGCCGTCACCTTCGAGGGCCGGGTCGACGACATCAGGGACGCCTACGCCGCGGGCAACGTCGTGATGCTCTCCAGCATCAGCGAGGGGTTCCCCTTCACCCTGATCGAGGCGATGTCGTGCGGCAGGGCCACCGTCTCCACCGACGTCGGCGGCGTCCGGGAGGCGGTCGGCGACGCCGGACTGGTCGTCCCTCCCCGCGATCCCGGAGCCATGGCGGCGGCCGCGCTGGAGCTGCTGGCCGATCCCCCGCGCCGGGCGGCGATGGGTGAGGCCGCGAGGCTGCGGGTGATCGACCAGTTCACGCTCCGTCAGACCATCGACACCTTCAGGGCCGTCTATCTGGAGCTCTCCGTCCGCGGGGTACGGCTCGCCGACCCCTGGGCCACGCCCCTCAGCGACGAGGCACCCCTGGGGAGTGTGGCCGGATGAGCGGGCCCATGGCACTCGAACCCGACGGCGGACAGGGCGACACCCTGGCGCTGCGGCTGGCCGCTCCCGACGCCACGCTGTCGCTGCGGCTGCCGCGACGCAGACGGACGCCGGACGATCCGGTGGACGTCCTCGCCGCCGAACTCGCCGACCGCATCGGGCCCGCGGTGCACGCCTACGAGGTGGCGGCCCTGCTGGAGTCCGAGGGCCTGACGGGCGAGCAGATCCAGGAGCGTTACGGACGGCCCGACCTGTTCTCGCTCGCCGCCGATCTGTACGGGAGGGTGCCCCGCAGCTTCCCCGAGCCTCCCCCGGGGCCTGACCCCTGGGCACCCGACCACGTCCGGTGCGCCCTGCGCGGGGCGCTGTTCGCCCTGCCGGGGCTGGCCTATCTGCTGACCGGCGGACTGTGGCACTCGCCCAGGGGGGTGTACGCCGTGGTGGCCGCGGGTCTGCTGTCCTGGGCGTGGGGCCAGGCGCTCAGCCACCGGGCGTATCTGCGGCTGGCCTCGGGAGCTCGCGAGGCGGGCCGGACCCTGCTCGTGGGCGCTCCCTCGGGTGCGCTGCTCGCCACGGCGGCGGCGCTGGCCGTGGCCGGCCCCGGGCCCGCCGCGCTGTTCGGCGCCGGGCAGTCGCTGTACCTCGCGGCGGCCGGAGTGCTCCTGGTCCGCGGCGGGGAACGGCTGCTGCTCCTCACGCTCGCGCCCCTGGCCGCCGGCGCGGCGGCGCTGCCGTGGTGGGACCCGGGTCCGCTGCCGCGGATCGTGCTGCCGGTACTGGCCGTGGTGTCGGCGGTCGCCGTGGCCGGCCGCGAGATCCGGCGGATGCTCGATGCTGACCCGCCGTCCGGCGCGACCCGGCCGCCGCTGCTCGCCTCGCTGCCGTACGGGCTGTTCGGGCTGGCCGCGGGCACGCTGGTGATCTCGCTGGGCCGGCGCGAGCCCTGGGCCGTGGTCGTGCTGACGGTCAGCATGGGGCCCGCCGAATGGCTGCTGTACCGCTACCGGGGACTGTCCGTGGCGGCGCTGCGGGCCTCGACGGACGAGACCGGGTTCCGGCTGCGGTCGGCCCGGACGCTGGCGCTGTGTCTGGGCGGCTATCTGCTGCCGCTCGTCCCGGCGGCGCTGCTCACCGGTGCCGGGCCGGCGCCCCTGCTGACCCTCGCGGCACTGCTGTGGACCGCGCTGCTGCTCCAGGCGTTCGGCCGGGCCTGGCTCCCGGCCGGGGCCACGCTCACGGCGGCCGCCGGGGTGGCCGCGGTCACGCTGCTCGGCGGGCCACCGGGCACCCTGGCGCTGCCGATCTGCTGCGGCAGCGCCGCCGGGGTGCTCGTGATCGGCGTCCTGTGGTGTCTGGGCCGGCCGACCGCGCACTCCTGACCCCCGCCGTCCGCCGCCGTGCCTGGCGGCGACCGTCCCGGCGAACCCGCCGGGTGCGGACCTCGGCGTCCGGACCGCTTCCGTCCACCACTCGCACACCACCGCTCCGACACCACGACTCGTACACCACCGCTCGTGCGGGACCGCTCGCACTCCACCACCCGCACCACATCGCCCGTCCGGCGAACCGCCCCGAAAGGAAAGACAGTTGACAACAGCACCGCTCGCCGCCGTCACCGGAGCCGAGGGCTTCATCGGCTCCCATCTGACCGAGGCGCTCGTCGCCTCGGGACACCGGGTCCGCGCGATGGCGCAGTACAACTCGTTCTCCTCCTACGGCTGGCTGGAGACCCTGCCGAAGGACGTCCTCGACCAGGTCGAGATCGTGCTCGGCGACGTCCGTGACCCGGGATCGGTCCGCGGGCTCGCCGAAGGAGCCGACGCCGTCTACCACTTGGCGGCGCTGATCGCGATTCCCTACTCCTACCGCGCCCCGCACAGCTACGTGGACACCAACGTCACGGGCACGCTCAATGTGCTGGAGGCCGTGCGGGCACTGGAGACCCCGCGGCTGGTGCACACCTCCACCAGCGAGACGTACGGGACCGCGCAGTCCGTGCCGATCACCGAGGACCATCCCATCAACACCCAGTCCCCTTACGCGGCTTCGAAGGCCGGCGGGGACCGGCTGGCCGACAGCTACCACGCCAGCTTCGGCACCCCCGTGGTCACCCTGCGGCCCTTCAACACCTTCGGACCCCGCCAGTCGATGCGGGCCGTCATCCCGACCGTCATCGGGCAGGTCGCGGCCGGGGAGCGCACGATCACCCTCGGCGACCTGCGGCCGACGCGCGACTTCACCTACGTCGCGGACACGGCCGCGGCATTCCTGGCCGTCGGAACGGCACCGGCCGAGGCGGTCGTGGGCAGGACCCTCAACGCCGGTACCGGCGGCGAGATCTCCGTCGGGGACCTGGTGCGGCTGGTCGGCAAGGTGATGGACACCGACCTCGACGTCCGGGAGGACGAGCAGCGCATCCGGCCCGCGAACTCCGAGGTGATGCGGCTGGTCGCGGACGCGACCCGGCTGCGGGAGGCGACCGGCTGGGCTCCGGCCCTCGACCTGGAGCAGGGACTGGCACGGACGGTGGAGTTCTTCCGCGACCCAGCCAACCTCGCCCGCTACAAGACCGGCATCTACAACATCTGACCCGGCGGACGACGACCGCCGTACTCACAGGGGGCTACCGTGCACGCAGTGATTCTCGCCGGAGGCAAGGGCATCCGGCTGCGCCCGTACACCACCGCGCTGCCCAAGCCGCTCGTCCCGATCGGCGACCGGCACGCGATCCTGGAGATCGTGCTGCGCCAGCTGGCGGCGAGCGGCTTCACGAGCTGCACCATCGCCGTCGGCCATCTCGGCCACATCATCCGCGCCTACGTCGGCAGCGGTTCCCGATGGGGCATGAGCATCGACTACGCGACCGAGGAGAACCCGCTGGGCACCATGGGCCCGCTGCTGACGATGCGGGACCGGCTGCCGGAGTCGTTCCTCGTCATGAACGGGGACATCCTCACCGACCTCGACTTCGCCGACGTCCTGGGACGGCACCGCGTGAGCGGGTCGGCGCTGACGATCGCGACGTACGCGCGCAAGGTGCACATCGACTTCGGCGTGCTGACCACGGACGCCGGGAAGGTGGTCGGCTTCGCCGAGAAGCCGTCGATGGACTACCGCGTATCGATGGGCGTGTACGGGCTGTCCCGCGACACGCTCGACGGTTACACCGCCGGGCTGCCGCTCGGCTTCGACGAACTCGTGCTCGACCTGCTGAAGGCCGGTGACCCGCCGCAGGCCTACGAGTTCGACGGCTACTGGCTCGACATCGGCCGGCCGGACGACTACGACCGGGCCAACGCCGAATTCACCACCCACCAGTCACTGCTGCTCAAGGGAGCCTGAACACCCCATGCGCATCCTCGTCCTGGGCCACACCGGGTACCTGGGCCGCCATGTCGCCGAACAGCTCAGCGCGCTGGGGGGCGTGCGACTGTTCGGCGGCGGCCGGTCCCCGGACGCCGACCTCCGCGTGGACCTCGCCACGGCCGACACGGGGCGGCTGGCCGAGAACCTCGCGGACCTCTCCCCCGACGCGGTGGTCAACTGCGCCGGGTCGCTCGGCGCCGATCCGGTGACCGACGCCGAGGTCAACGCCCGCGGCCCGGCGGTGCTCTGCGCGGCGCTGCGCGAGGCCGCGCCGACGGCCCGGCTGGTGCACCTCGGTTCGGCGGCCGAGTACGGGGCGGGCGAGCCGGGCGTGCCGGTGACGGAGGACGCGCCGACCCGGCCGGTGGCGTCGTACGGCGCCACCAAGCTGGCCGGGACGGTGGCCGTCGCCTCGTCGGGCCTCGACGCGGTGGTGCTGCGCGTGGGCAACCCGGTCGGGCCGGGCGCCGCGCCGATGAGCCTGCCGGGCGGCACCGCCCTGCGGCTGCGCCGGGCGGGAGGTGACCGGGACGCGGTCGTGCGATTCGGCGATCTGTCCGCCCATCGCGACTTCGTCGACGTGCGCGACCTGGCCCGGGCGGTCGCGCTGGCGGCGACCGCGTCCGGGCCGCTGCCGCGCGTCCTCAACATCGGCGGCGGCCGCGCCGTTCGCATCCGGGAGCTGGTGCAGGGGCTGGTGGCCGTGGCGGGGTTCCGGGGGCGTGTCGACGAGGCGGGCATCGGCTCGGCGCGTTCCGCGGGCGTGCCCTGGCAGTGCTCCGACATCACGGCGGCGCGGGACGCCCTCGGCTGGGAGCCGCGGTTCACCCTGACGGACTCCCTCACCGCGCTGTGGGCGTCGCTCGGTGCCCCCGGGGAAGCGGACCCGGTGGCATGAGTCTGCTCGTCCCGCTCTATGTGCACCCCGCGGCGGACCCGGAGGCCTGGCGGCTGGTCACGGCCGCCGGG
Source organism: Streptomyces wuyuanensis (assembly GCF_900103455.1). GTDB lineage: Bacteria > Actinomycetota > Actinomycetes > Streptomycetales > Streptomycetaceae > Streptomyces > Streptomyces wuyuanensis. The sequence goes on from NZ_FNHI01000003.1 coordinate 289,473, forward strand.
AACCGGGTCCACGGGGTGGTGCTGAACCCGGCCGACGGCCCCGGGTCGGCGCCCGATCCCGCGTTCGTGTCGGCCGCCCGCGCCCTGCGGGCGGCCGGCACGCGCATCCTCGGCTATGTCGACCTGGACTACGGGGTGCGCCCCGATTCGGCGGTGACCGGCGATCTGGACCGCCATCGCGAGTGGTACGACGCCGACGGCTGCTTCTTCGACCAGGTTCCTGCCGACCGGTCGGCGCTGCCCGGCTGCCGCCGTCTCGTCCGAGCCGCGCGACAGCGGGGCGCAGCCACCGTCGTGCTGAACCACGGGGTGCACCCCGCGCCGGGATATGCCCGGATCGCCGACCTGCTGGTGACCTTCGAGGGCCCCTGGTCGGTCTACCTCTCGTCGTTCACCCGTCCCCGCTGGACGTCCCGTCATCCTCCGGAGCGGTTCTGCCACCTGGTGTACGAGGTGCCGACGGCCCTGGCCGGCGTCGCGGGCCGGGCGGCCGGGGAGCGCGGGGCTGCGGTGTCCTGCGCGGTCACCGGTTCGCTGCCCAATCCCTGGGGCGCACCGCCGCCCGTCCTGTACGGGGAGGAGACCCCTTGAACCGCCGCCGAGTCCCCCGGCTGTGCCTGCTGTTCGCGGCGCTGCTGGTGGCGGGGTGCTCCGGCGGCGCCCCGCCCGAACCGGACGGGGGCCGCTGGCAGCCACGGCCCGGTACGGCGTGGCAGTGGCAGCTCGACGGCCGCGCGGACCCGTCCGCCGCCGACGTGCCCGTGTACGACGTCGACGGCTTCGAGAACGGCGCGGACGACGTCGCACGGCTGCACCGGGACGGGCGCAGGGTCATCTGCTACATCAACGCGGGGGCCTGGGAGCGTTTCCGTCCCGACCAGGCGGACTTCCCGGTCTCCGTGCGCGGCCGGCCGAACGGCTGGGACGGCGAGCGGTGGCTCGACATCCGACGGCTGGACGTGCTGCGCCCCCTGATGGAGAAGCGCTTCGACATGTGCCGGGAGAAGGGCTTCGACGCGGTCGAACCCGATCTGCTGGACGCCCATCTGAACGACACCGGTTTCCCGCTGACCGCCGCGCACCAGCTCGCCTACAACCGGATGATCGCCCGTATCGCCCACGACCGCGGGTTGTCCGTCGGGCTGAAGAACGATCTGCCCCAGGTGGCGGAGCTGGTCGGGGACTTCGACTTCGCGGTCAACGAGGAGTGCGCCCAGTACGGCGAGTGCGCGAAGCTCACTCCCTTCATCGCCGCGGGCAAGGCCGTCTTCCACGTCGAATACGCCCTGCCGAACCGGGACTTCTGCGCCGAGTCCCGGAGGCTGGGGCTCTCCTCCATGCGCAAGCGGCTGGAGCTGGACGCATGGCGGCGGCCGTGCTGAGCGGGCAGATTCAGGCCCGAGGGCTCAGGAATCGCCTCAGTTTCGCCAGAGGCCAGGTGTTGACGATGTCGTCCTTGGTGAGCCAGCCGCGCTGCGCCGTCCCCACCCCGTACCTCATGTAGGGCAGATGTGTGGTGGAGTGGGCGTCCGAGTCGATCGCGAAGAGCACTCCGTGGCGCTTGGCCCGCAGGATGTCCTCGTCGCCGAGGTCGAGCCGCTCGGGGTGGGCGTTGATCTCCAGTGCCGTGCCGGTGCGGGCGCAGGCGGCGAACACGGCGTCGAAGTCGGCGTCGATCGGGGGCCGTTTGCCGATCCTGCGGGTGGTGGGGTGGCCGATGACGGAGACGTACGGGTTCTCGCAGGCGCGGACGAGGCGGCGGGTGAGCGCCTCCCTGCTCTGGTTGAAGTGGGAGTGGATCGAGGCCACGCAGATGTCGAAGCCCGCGAGGAAGTCGCCCGGCCAGTCCACGTCGCCGTCGGGCCCGATGTTGAGCTCCGTGCCGTGCAGCAGTCTCATGCCCTTGTGCGTGCGGTCGAGTTCGCGGACCCGGTCCCGCTGGGCGAGCATCTTCTCCTTCGTCATGCGCTGCATGGCGAGATCCGGGGCGTGGTCGGTCACCGCGTAGTAGGAGTATCCGCGCGCGGCCGCGGCGGCGACCATCTCCTCGAGCGGGGCCAGACCGTCGGTGAGGTCGGTGTGGGTGTGCAGATCGCCGCGGATGTCGTCCTCGGCCACCGGCACGGGCAGTTCGCCGCGGAGCGCTGCCGCGATCTCGCCCCGGTCCTCGCGCAGGGTCGGGGGGATCCAGGGCAGCCCGATGCGTTCGTAGATCTCCTCCTCGGTCGAGGAGACGATCCTCTCGCCGGTCTCCGCGTCGAAGAGCCCGTACTCGGACAGCTTGAGCCCCTGGCGCACGGCGATCTCGCGGGTGCGGATGTTGTGCGCCTTGGCGCCGGTGAAGTACTGCAGTCCCGCGCCCCAGGAGTCGGGCGGCAGCACCCGCAGATCGATCTGGAGCCCCTTGGTGGTGCGGACGGACGTCTTCTTGGCACCGTGGGCGATGACCTCGGCGGTGTGCGGAAGGGCGGCGAGCGCATCCATGAAGGGGGCCGAGGAGTCCGCGGCGACCAGGATGTCGATGTCGCCGATGGTCTCGCGCATCCGGCGGAGCGATCCGGCGTAGGCGCACTTCCGGCAGCCCTCGATGCCCGACAGCTCGGCGACGATCTGCTCGGCCGCGTCCATGGCGGCGTTGAGGAGGATCCGGGTGCCGGCCTTCTGCATGAGCGCGATGCCGTGCAGGATGTTGGCCTCCGTCTTCTCGCCGAAGCCCTTCAGATCGCGCAGCCGCTCCTCGTGGACCGCGTCGAGAAGCTGGTCCACGTTGGAGATGCCCAGCTCCTCGTACAGGACCATGGCCTTCTTCGGCCCGAGCATGGGGATGGTGATGAGCTCCCGCACGCCGGCGGGGACGGACTGCCGCCGTTCCTCCACGGCGGAGATCTGCCCGGACGTCAGATACTCCACGATCTTGTCGGCGATGGACTTGCCGACGTTGGGGATCTCGCGCAGTCCCTTGGGGTCGAGGGTGGCCACGTCGGCGTGGTACCCGCCGATCGCGCGGGCGGCCTTCTCGTACGAGCGGGCCCTGAAGGCATCTCCCCCGGTGATGGCGATGAGGTCGGCGTACTCCTGGAGGATCGCCTCGATCTCGTCGTTGGCCCTGGCCATGGATCCAGCGTCACACGGCGGACGGACGTGCGCCGTGCGGGGACCCGGCCTCCGGAGCCGCCCGGGGGCGGAGTCTCACGGGGGCCTCCCTGAGGAGGTGCCGGGCTCAGGACGTCCCGGTGTTCACGGGGCGCCCGGAGGTCCCCGGGTGGCCGCAGGTTCCCGGGCCGCCGGCCCGGGCGCGGCCCCGTCGTCGTCCCAGGCCAGGAACTGGACGATCGCGAGGGCGAAGAGCAGGGCGAGGGCGAGTCCGACCACGACCCAGGCGGTGGGGTACGACCACAGGACGTACGCCAGCACCGCGCCGGCGACCAGCACCCAGGTGATCCACGTCCGGTACCGCCGCACCCAGGGGCCGACGGGCCCGGTGCGCAGGCCCGCCCGGTTCGCCGTGGCACGGGTGGCGGCGATGCCGGACGTCCACAGCTGCCGTACGAGACCGGCGTACCGGCCCGGCCCGGTGAGCCAGGCGGCGAGGGCGACGACGACCCCGAGCATCACGATGTTGCGGATGGTGGTGCGCAGGAATCGGACGAGGGCGTCGAACACGGACGTCGCGGCGGGCTGTGACACGCCCTTGGGCAGGGAGTCCAGATAGATCAGCCGGAAGACCGTCAGCCCCGCACCGAGCAGCGCGGTGGCGACCGCGACCCCGAGCGCGGCTGCCACCAGGGCCTTTCTGCGGTGGGCGGAGAGCAGCACCCCGGCGGCGATCAGGACGACGGCCACGATGGGCAGCCAGGTGCCCGCGAGCTGGAGCAGCCGGAACCCGGTCTTGACGCGACCGACTTCCTCGGACTGGAGGACGGTGAAGTCGGTGTGGATCTCGGGGATCTTCTCGGCGATGGTGAGCCCTTCGTTCACCAGCCGCTGCTTGACCTGCTCGATGACGGGCGCGAGGTCGATCTTGACGGCGTTGTCGGTGAGCTCGATGGCACCGCCCCCGCTGCCCGTGAGGGCCTTGTCGACCGCGGCGTGGATCCTTCGGTTCGCGTCGGTCCAGATCCGCTGGAAGGCCTCGGAGGCGACGATGTCCTGGGTCCGGGCCTGGACGAAGCTGCGGACGGCGTTCTCCAGGGCGCCGCCGAGCCGGCCGATCAGGGCGTCCAGCCGTGGCCGGTCTGCCGGGGCAACGTCCTCCAGCAGCGCGGGGAGGTCGATGTGCTCCATCACGACGTTGGTGACCCGGTTCGCGACGGCGGCCTGCACATCGGGGTCCGAGGCGAGGGGAGCGACGGTCGCCACGTAGCGGTCGGTGTCGCCGACCTCGCTCTTGGCCCAGGTGGCGACCGCGCTGAGCGGGGCGAGCACACAGCCGATCACGATCAGCACGGCGGCGAGGGCGGAGCGCATGCGGTGCCGGGGCGGCCGGGCCGGGGGCTGCTCCCGGGCTTCCAGGGCCGCGATACGGGCCCGCAGCTGCTCCAGGTCACGTCCCTCGGAGCCGGTGGTTCCGTCCGGCATGCGCACTCCTCGGCTGTCGGGCAGGCTGACATCAGCTGACCCCGGGGGCTGGGGGTGCGCGAGCCGGGAAGGGCCGGTCAGGTGAGTCCCGGCGTCCTGTGCGTTCCGGGCGCCGGGCGAGTTCCGGGCGGCGGCCGTCGGCGGCCGGTGCGGCGTGCCGTACGGAGCCGGCCGGATCCGCACGGCAGGCACCGGAGTGGTGTGCGGGGCCGTCGGGAGAGGCCTCGACGACGACCGGGCGGGAGTGCGGTCAGGAGGCGGTCCCGGCAGGGGGAAGGGCCTCGGTGAACTCGTCCGCGGTGACCACGGCGTGGGCGTAGGTGGGCGCGTTGACCTCGAACGTCGCCGTCATCTCCGCGGGCCGGAAGGCGGCGATGGCGTCCCGCACGAGCGTGACGTGGTAGCCGAGTTCCTGCGCGAAGCGCGCGGTGGTGTCGATACAGGTGTTGGCGCGCATGCCGATCAGCACGATCTTCGCGATGCGGTGCTGCTTCAGCAGGAGGTCGAGGTCGGTGTTGGCGAATCCGCTCGCGGACCAGTGCTCCTGCACCCGCAGTTCCCCGTCGAGGGGCTGGAAGTCGGGATGGAACTCACCGCCCCAGGAGCCCGCCTCGAAGATCCGGGCGCCGCGCGTCGCGGCCTGGGACGGGGACGGGAAGGCCCAGCCGTCGTAGTCGCCGGGAGCGGTCCGCCGGTGCGGGACGAACAGCGTGCGGATCCCGCGGGAGCGGGTGGCCGCGAGCACCTGCCGCATGTGGTCCAGCAGCCCGACCTGCTCGGCGACGGCCTTCGCGCGCGGCCACAGCTTCCCACCCTCGGAAAGAAAGTCGTTGTATGGGTCAACGACAAGAAGAGCGGTGCTGTCGCTTGCGTAGCCGTCGTCCATGGCGAACTCCCGTGTGCGTCCCCCGGTTCCGACCGTAGGCCGGAACCGGGAGGGGTGCACCACGAAGCCCGCTGCGGGCACCGCCGAACTGCGCCGACTTGCCCCCGCCACCGCGACGGCCATCGTGGAACTGTGGACGGAGACGACAAGCGGCGGGACTCGGCCATCCTCGATGCCCTGTTCACGCAGGCACCGCACGGCCTGTTCCTGTGTGACACCGAGCTGCGGGTCGTCCGGTTCAACAGCGCCGCGCCCGGGGTGCGCGGCATCCCTCCCGAGGACGTGCTGGGCAAGACCATCGCCGAACTCACCGAGGGCTTCACGGGCGACCCGATCGTCACCCTGGCGGAGGACGCACTGCGCACCGGGACGGTGGTCCGCGACCGCCTGATCAGGGGCAGACCCCTCGCCGATCCCGACCGGGACATGACGGTGTCCCTGTCGATCTTCAGACTGGAAGCGGCCGACGGGGAGATACTCGGTCTGGCCGCCATCGTCGAGGACGTCACGGAACGCGAGGCGGCCCTCGGCCGGCTGGACCTGCTCCACGAGGCCCGGCAGTCCATCGGCACGAGCCTCGACGCGTACCGCACGGCGGACGAGCTCGTGGACGTCCTCGTCCCCCGGCTCGCCGACGCGGCGGCGGTGGACCTGCTCGACGACGCGCTGCGCGGGCGTCCGCTGCGCCCCGGCCCCTTGCCTGCCGACACCCCGCTGCGCCGGGCCGCGTTCCGGTCCGTCCTCGGTCGTGACCAGGGGCCCCGGCTGGGCGAGCTCAACACCTTCGGCGCCCACACCCCGTACTCCCAGGTCCTGAACGACCTCACGCCGCGGCTCATCACCGACGTCGACGCGAACGACGCCTGGCTGGGCGCGGACCCCGAACGGGGCGGCCCGATCGTGTCCGCGGGCGTCCACTCCCTCGTGGTGATCCCGCTGATGCTGCGGGAGACGCTGCTGGGGGTGGCCGCCCTCTACCGCTTCGAACGTCCCGAGCTGTTCGACGACATGGACCTCGCCCTGTCGACGGAACTGGTGACCAAGGCCGCCCTGCACCTCAACAACGCCTGCAGTTTCGCCCGCGAGCGCAGCGTGGCGACGGCGCTGCAGCAGGGGCTGATGCCGGGACGTGCCCCCGAGCTGACCGCGGTGGACACGGCGTACGCCTATCTCCCCGAGGGCGCGGGCGGGGACTGGTACGACGTCATACCGCTGTCCGGGGCCAGGGTCGCACTGGTGGTGGGCGACGTCGCCGGTCACGGCATCGAGGCCGCCGCCACCATGGGCCAGCTCCGCACGGCCCTGCGGACGCTCGCCCTGCAGGACCTGGAACCGGGCGAGCTGCTCGACCAGCTCGACGAGACGGCCACCTTCCTCACCCGCACGCGGACGCCAGTCGGCCACGGCGACGAGGCGTCCTCGGACTACCTCGCCACCTGTGTCTGCGTCGTCTACGACCCCGTGTCCCGGCTCTGCACCGCCGCCCGTGCCGGTCATCCACTCCCCGTGGTGCTGGGGCCGGACGGCTCCACGATGGAGTTCGAGATACCCAACGGTCCCCCGTTGGGCGCGTCGGGCGGCGGCTACGCCTCCGCCACCGCCACACTTCCGGAGTCCACTCTGCTGGCGCTCTACACGAACGGCCTGGTGAGCACTCCAGGGCGGGACGCCGCGAACTCACGGGCCCGGCTCCAGCAGATCCTCGCCCAGCCCGAGGAGTCCCTCGGAAGGCTCTGCGACTCCGCGGTGTACGAGCTGCTGCCCCGCCGTCCCACCGACGACGCGGTGCTGCTGCTGGCCAGAACCCGCGCGCTGCCCGCGGACCGGGTCACCAGCTGGACCCTGCCCCGGGACGAGTCGGTCGTCGCCACGGCCCGCCGGCTGATCGAGCACCAGCTCCAGGCCTGGCACATGCCGGACACCGTCTTCACCACCGAACTGATCGTCAGCGAACTCGTGACCAACGCGATCCGCTACGGGCAGGGCCCGATCGAGCTGCGGGTGATCCTCGACCGCACCCTGATCTGCGAGGTCTCGGACGCCAGCAGCACCTCGCCGCACATGCGGCACGCCACCGCAACGGACGAAGGAGGCCGTGGACTGTTCATCGTCATGCAGCTCAGCGACCGATGGGGCACCAGGACCACCGGAGACGGCAAGACCATCTGGTCGGAACAGGTGATCCAGGGCGGTGCGGCCCGGTAGGGTCCACGCACACCACAGAGCCGCGGCATGCGCCGCCCTCCGTCCTGACTCGCCCAGAGGGTCCCGGGCGCGACAGCATGGAGGGAGGACGGCCCTCGGCGGCTGCCCGCGCGAGGAGGCGGAACAGACGGTGACCAGGCATCGCTTTGCGTTCTGCGGGGCTGAGCTGGCCGCTGTCTACGTCCTCGCCGGCGGGGGCCGCGAACTCCATCTGGCCGAGCTGACCGGCGACCGCCGGATGCTGTACGGCCTGCCGGCGATCATCGCCGTGGAGGGCCACTCCCCCGCCGCCGAGGCCTACCGGGCCGGCCGCCCGCTCTGGCTGAACCCGAAGGAACTGGCGGCCTACGTCGAGCTCGACCCCCACCATTTCCCGGGCCGCCGCGGGGAGGGTGCGGAGACGACGGCCCGGATCTCGCTCGGGGCGCTGCCGCTCGGCCGGGGCGCGAACGAACTGGGCTGTCTCATAGTCGCGGGCGAAGTCACCGACGGTTTCAGCCCCGACCGCCGCGCACTGCTGGAGCTCTACGCCGACCAGGTCGCCGCCGGTCTGGAATCGGCAGCCGCCCGGATACCCGGCCGCACACCGCCGCAGACGCACCTGGCCCAGGCCGCCCTGGTCCCCCTCCAGGGCGGAGCGTTCATCCTGGAGCTGAGCACCGGGCGCATGGAGGCCCACGCGTACGTCCTGGAGCTCCTCGGGATTCCCCCGGAGGAGTTCGACGGGCGGGTGGAAACCCTGCTGGCCAGCGCCGTCCCCGATGACATCCCGGCGCTGATGGAGATCGTCGAGCCGGGGCGGATGTCCGCAGCGACCGAGCAGCTGGCGTTCCGGATCCGCCGGCCCGGCGGAGAGCTGCGCTGGCTGGGTCTGCGCTGCCGGGTCGAGGTGGGCGCCGACGGCACACCGGAACGGGTGCTGGGCGTGGTGGCCGACGCCGCCTATCTGCGGCCCAGCGCCGACGAGGTCTCGGTGGTGCAGCGGCTGTCGGCCAAGCTGGCGGGGGCCGGCACCATCCGGGAGGTCAGCCGGCTGGTGGTGGCCTCGCTCCGCGGTCCGCTGGAGGCGAGCCGGGTCGCGGTCGCCGAGCGCGAGGGCGACCGGCTGGTGGTCACCATCCTGGACCCGCCGGAGCCCGACGCCTGGCCCTCGGTCTGGCGCTCCGAATGGCGCTCCGAATGGCCGGACCTCTCGATCCACGACATGCCCACGCTCGAGGGTGCGCTGCGCGAGGGGCATGTGAGCCTGTGGCCGGCGGGCGCGGACCTCGAGCCGGCGCTGGCGGAGATCGGGCGCGGCGGCCTCGCGGTGCTGCCGCTCCGGGCGGACGGACGGATGGTGGGGGTGTGTCTGGTGGGGTGGGACGAGGAGCACCGGTTCGACCCGGAGGAACGGTCGCTGCTGACCGCCGCCGCGGCCCTGGTGGGCCAGGCCCTGATGCGCGCCCACGCGCTGGACGCCGGGCACGAACTCGCCACCATGCTCCAGCGCAGCCTGCTGCCCAGGAAGCTTCCCGAGCTGCCCGGTGGTGAGGCCGTCGCCCGCTACCTCCCTGCCACGGCGGGGCTCGAGGTCGGCGGCGACTGGTACGACGTCATTCCGCTCGGCGACGGCCATGTGGCACTGGTCATCGGGGACGTCCAGGGGCACAGCGCGGGCGCCGCGACCATCATGGGGCAGATGCGCACGGCCGTCAGGGCGTACGCGGTGGAGGGGCACCCGCCGGACGTGGTGGTCGCCCGCGCCAATCGGCTGCTCGTCGGCATGGAGACCGATCTGTTCGCCACCTGCCTCTATGTGGACCTCGACATGGAGGAGGGCATCGCCCGGCTGGTGCGTGCCGGGCATCTGCATCCGGTGATCCGCCACCCCGACGGGAGCACCGAGGAGCTGATGGTCGAGGGCGGGCCCCCGCTCGGTGTTCTCGCCGACGAGGAGTACCCGATGACGGAGGCGGGCCTGGTGCCCGGCACCCTGCTGATGCTGCTGACGGACGGTCTGGTCGAGTCGGCGGCCCTCACCCTGGAGGAGGGCGTGCGCCGGGTGTGCGACACGCTCGCCACGGCCGACCCCGCCGACGCCGGGCGGGTGGCCGACGAGTTGGTCGTGGGTGTGAACCGGCGCGACGACGACGTGGCCCTGCTGCTGCTCCGCTACGACGGCACCCGGGTCCGGCCGATGCGGACCCACTGGACGGTGTGGCGGCTGCCCAACGCGGTCATGCACGCCCGGCGATTCACGGCGCGGACCCTGCGCTCCTGGGGCGCGGAGGAGGAGTTGGACGGGGCACTGCTGGTCGTGTCCGAACTCGTCACGAACGCCATCGCGCACACCCAGGGCGAGGTGCGGCTCGATCTCACGCTGTCCGCCGACCGGTTGCGGATCGCGGTGAACGACGCCTCTCCCCGCAGCCCCGTCAAGCCCGCCGACCAGGGCTGGGAGGCGACCGGCGGCCGCGGGCTGCTCATCGTCGAGGCCACGACGGCGTCGTGGGGAGCCGTGCCGCTCAGCGGCGGCAAGCAGGTGTGGGCGGAGATCCCCCTGGCACCGCGCGAGCGGCTGGCCAAGGCGCGCTGAGCCGGCGGCGGGGCGTGCCCCGGGGCCGTGCGGCGGATCGGGCGAAAGGGGGCAGGGACGGGCCCGCGCGATGTGGTGCGGCCCGGCCGTGCGGAAGGGAGACCGGCGGCGGCCGGGCACCGTACGGCGGTGGGCCGGCGCCCCTACCGGGACCGGTCGCCCGCCGCGGCGTCCACAGCGCTCCACTGCG
>NZ_FNHI01000003.1:299919-406945 GCF_900103455.1 Streptomyces wuyuanensis
ATCGTGCCCGCCGCGACGAGCCGTTCGTCGTTGGCGAAGGTGCCGTGCAGGTAGTTGAGCCCGATGGTCAGTGTGAAGTTCTGCGGGTCGCTGAGAGGGAGACCGGCGGCGGCCGGGCACCGTACGGCGGTGGGCCGGCGCCCCTACCGGGACCGGTCGCCCGCCGCGGCGTCCACAGCGCTCCACTGCGTCTCGATCCGCCCGGCCTCCCGGATGAGCGCGTCCACCAGCTCCCCGGTGCTGCGCGCGGCGGTGGTGCGCAGCACGGCCACGCTGATCTCACGCGCCAGCGGCGGCCCGGTCAGTTCGCGCACGGCGACGTCGGGGCGCGGAGTGCCGAGGGCGAGCCGCGGCACGAGCGCGACGCCCGTGCCGGCGGCGACGAAGCCCTGCACGACCGCGTAGTCGTCGGTGCGCAGGCCGTGCACCGGCTCGAAGGAGTGCTGCGCGCATGCCCACGACAGCACGCGGTCGCAGGGGTCGCGCGGGTCGGCCGAGCCGATCCAGTCGTCGTCCCTCAGTTCCTCCAGCGGCACACGGGCCAGTCGGGCGCACCGGTGGTCCTCGGGCATCACGAGCAGCAGCGGATCGGTGAGCAGCGGATGCAGCTCGAAGTCGTCGTCCAGATCGAGCCGGTCGCCGGGCTGGGAGAAGACGAGCGCCGCGTGCAGTTCGCGTGCCACCAGCCCCCTGAGCAGGGCCGGCAGCTCCCCCTCGACGAGGGACACCTGCACTCCTTCGCCGCGCACGGCCTTCACCGCCGGCGGCAGCAGCAGCGCGCCGGCCGTCGGGAAGGTGCCTATGTGCAGGGTGTGCGCTCCCCGCTCGGACAGGTCCCGCACTTCCCGTTCGGCGAGCCGCAGCCGTTCGAGCACGGCCTCCGCGTGGGGCAGCAGCGCCGCTCCCAGCTCGGTGAGCGCGGCGCCGCGCGGTCCGCGCTGCACCAGGCGGGCGCCGAAGTGCGCTTCCAGCACGCCGAGATGGTGGGTGACGGTGGGCTGTGTGTAGTGGAGCGAACGGGCCGCAGCGGCGAGGGAGCCCTCCTGCGCGATGGCCTTCAGGACGGTCAGCTGACGGAGTTCGAGCATATAGACATTCTATGGAGGGTGCGAGGTAACTCATGTATTCCTCGATATCCCCCCGCGTGCGACGCTCACCGGCGTGAACAGCACGACCACCGCAACGCCCGTAGATGCCGCACCCGCCCGAAGGCCCGCCCCCGGCACCCCGTACGCGGACGCTCTCCGCGCCCAGGCCGGGCACGACTGGGTACGGCTGAACGTCCCCGGACACGCCGCGGACCCGCAGGCCTACCAATCGCTCGCCTCCCTGCTCGGCCCGGACGCGCTCCGGCTGGACTTCCCGCCGCTGCTGGACGGCATCGACCTCGGGGCCTCCTCCCCGCTGGACGAGGCGCTGGCGCTGGCCGCCGAGGCGTGGGGGGCCCGGCGCACCTGGTTCCTCACCAACGGCGCCTCGCAGGGCAACCAGATCGCCTCGCTCGTCGCCCCGGCGCTGGGACGGGTGCTGGTCGTGCAGCGCAGCGTGCACTCGAGCGTCATCGACGGGCTCGTCCTCTCGGGGCTGGACTGCGCCTTCGTCCAGCCGTCGGTCGACACGGAGCAGGGCATCGCCCACGGCGTCAGCGCGGCGGACCTGACGCGAGCGCTCGCGGAGCACCCGGACGCGGCCGCCGCCTACGTCGTGACCCCCAGCTACTTCGGCGCGGTCGCCGACGTGCGCGCCCTGGCTGAGGTCTCCCACGCCGCGGGCGTGCCGCTCATCGTGGACGAGGCGTGGGGCTCGCACTTCGGCTTCCACCCGGCGCTGCCCGGCAACGCGCTGTCCCAGGGCGCCGACCTGGTCACCTCCAGCACCCACAAGCTGGCCGGCAGCCTCACCCAGTCCGCGATGCTGCACCTCGGGCACGGCCCCTTCGCCGACCGGCTGGAGCCGCTGGTGGACCGGGCGTTCCGACTGGTCCAGTCGACGAGCGCGAGCGCACTGCTCATGGCGTCGCTGGACGTGGCACGGGCGTCGCTGGTGGCCGGCCGCGACGCCGTCGGGGCGTCGGTGGCCGCGGCGGACGCGGTCCGCCGGGCGATCCGCCGGCTGGGCCGGTACGAGATCGTCAGCGACTCCTTCGGACGGTTCCCCGACGTCGTGGCCGCGGATCCGCTGCGCATCGCAGTCGGCACCCGCAGCGGAGGCATACCGGGTCACGAGGCCCGCAGGCTGCTCCACCGCGACCACCGGATCATGGTGGAGGTGGCGACGGACTCCGCGATCGTCGCGGTGGTCGGCGCGGGCGCTGCCCCGGACACGGACCGTTTCGTCGAGGCCCTGCATCTGCTGCCCGCCCCGGCGGCCGGATCCGCCCCGGACGAGCGGTCCCGGTTGCGCCTGCCGTCCCCCGGCCCCGCGAGGCTCACCGCCCGGGAGGCGTTCCTGAGCCGGTCGCGCACGGTGGCGGCCACGGACGCCGCGGGCATGATCTCCGCCGACACCCTCGCCGCCTACCCGCCCGGCATTCCCAACGTGCTGCCGGGCGAGGTCATCACCGCCGAGGCGGTCGACTTCCTGCAGCGCACGGCCGCCGCCCCCGGCGGCCATGTGCGCGGCGCGCTCGATCCCACCGTCGTGTTCCGTGTCGTCGACCGGGAATCCCCGCTGCCGCTCTGACCAGCTCCCCGCCCGCCCCTTCCGCCCCCCTTGGAGAACACCACCATGACCAGAAGTGCCGTCGCCCGCCGGATGATCGCCGCGGTCGCCGCGACCGAGAGCCGACTCGTTCCTCGCCGGCTGCGACGCCCGGACGCACGCCGCGCCGGGCGCCGATCCGCCCGGCGCGGCGTTCACCAGGCCAGCGGCTGCTCGGTCCAGATGACCTTGCCACTGCCCGTGTAGCGCGTGCCCCAGCGCTCGGCGAACTGGGAGACGAGGAACAGCCCCCGGCCGCCCTCGTCCGTGGTGGTGGCCCGGCGCAGGTGCGGGGCGGTGCTGCTGCCGTCGGAGACCTCGCAGATCAGGGAGCGGTCGCGGATCAGCCGGACCGTGATGGGTTCGCCGGCATGGCGGATCGCGTTGGTGACCAGCTCGCTGAGTATCAGCTCGGTGGTGAACGCCTCCTCCGCGAGTCCCCACTCCTCCAGGGTCCGGGCGGCTTCCGCACGCACCCGGGCCACCTCGGACGGGTCGGCCGGCACGTCCCAGGTGACGGCGCGGTTCCCGTCCAGCACCCGGGTGCGTGCGACGACCAGGGCCACGTCGTCCCGGGGGCGCTCCGGCAGCAGGGCGTCCAGCACCGCACTGCAGGTCTCCTCGGGCGACCCGCCGGCCCGGGCGAGCGTGCGGCGCAGCAGGTCCAGCCCCTCGTCGATGTCGCGGTGCCGGTCCTCCACCAGGCCGTCGGTGTACAGCACCAGGCTGCTGCCCTCGGAGAGGTGCAGTTCGCTGGACTCGAACGGGAGCCCGCCGAGACCGAGGGGCGGCCCCGCCGGCACGCCGGGGAACTCGACCTCGCCGTCGGGGTGCACGATGACCGGCTCCAGGTGCCCCGCGCGGGCCACCGTGCACACCCGTGACGTGGGGTCGTAGATCGCGTACAGACAGGTGGCGCCGGTGAGCGTGGTGACCGAGCCGTCGGTGTCCTCGTCCTGGTCGATGCGCGAGACCAGTTCGTCCATGTGCCACAGCAGTTCGTCGGGCGGAAGGTCGAGGGTGGAGAAGTTGTGGACCGCGGTGCGCAGCCGCCCCATGGTCGCCGCGGCGTGGAGTCCGTGACCGACGACGTCGCCCACCACGAGGGCGACCCGGGCGCCGGGGAGCGGGATCACATCGAACCAGTCCCCGCCGACCCCGCCGAGTCCGGCCTGTGCGGGCAGATAGTGGTAGGCCACGTCGAGAGCGGTCTGCTCGGGCAGGACCCGCGGCAGGAGGCTGCGCTGGAGGGCGACCGCCATCGAGTGCTCGCGGGTGTAGCGGCGGGCGTTGTCGATGTTCACCGCGGCGCGGGCGACCAGCTCCTCCGCGAGCGACACGTCGTCGTCGTCGAAGGGCTCCGGCCGCTGGGAGCGCCAGAACGTGGCGACGCCCATCGTCACGCCCCTGGCCCGCAGAGGGGCGGCGATCATGGAGTGGATGCCGTAGCCGACGAGTCTGCGGGCCCTGGCCGGTTCCTGTTCCTGCCAGCCGGAGAACGCGGCCAGGTCGGCCTCCAGGACGGTCTTCCCCCTGGCGTACGCGACGGCCTGGGGCGTCGTGCTGACGAAGTGGATCAACCGCCCCGAAGGGTAGAGCGGAGTGTCGTGCCTGACGCCCGTGAAGGCGATGCGGCGCATGTCGGTGCTGGTCTCCGCGGGCTCGTCTCCGCTGAGCACCAGGTCGGGCAGATCGACGGTGACGTAGTCGGCGAACCGGGGGACGGCGAAGTCGGCGAGCTCCTGCGAGGTGCGGACCACGTCGAGGGTGGTGCCGATCCGCATGCCTGCGTCGTACACGAGTCTCAGTCGGCCCTGTGCGATGTCGGCGCGGCCGCTCAGGGCCCGGAGCTCGGTGGTGTCCCGAAGGGTGGCGACGGTGCCGCAGGGCCCGGACCCGTCCGGTGGAGGGCCCATGGCGCGCTGGTTCACGGCGACCAGCTGGTGCCCGATGGCGTGCACCTCGTCGCTCGCCGGGCGCCCGGACTCCAGCAGCCGGGCGATCTCGGGGTCCATCGCGATGTCGCACACGGGGCGCCCCTGCGCGTCCGGGGGCAGGGCGAGCAGCCGTCGTGCCTCGTCGTTGACGAGCACCAGCCGGCGGTCCTCGTCGACGATCAGAACGCCCTCCCGCACCGCGTGCAGGACCGCGTCGTGGTGCTCGTACATCCGGGTCATCTCGGTGGGACCCAGGCCATGTGTCTGGTGCCGCAGCCGCCTGCTGATCAGCGCGGCCCCCGAGGTGGCGACGACGAGGGCGAACGCCGCGGCGCCGAGCAGGACGGGAAGCTGGTCCTGGGCGGCTCCGCCGGCCCGCTCGACCGTGATGCCGGCCGCCACGAGGCCGATCACCTCGCCGTTCGCGTCGAGCACGGGCGCGACACTGCGGATCGAGGGGCCGAGGGTGCCGGTGACGGTCTCGGTCACCGTGCCGCCGGCCACCGCCGGGGCGATGGTGCCGATGTACTTCTTGCCGATCTCATCCGGATCCGGGTGTGTGTAGCGGGTGCCGTCGGTTGCCATCACCACGACGAAGTCCACACCGGACGTCTTCCTGGCGGCCTCGGCCTTGCGCTGCAGAGCCGCGCTCGGGTCGGGGTCGCGCAGGGCTTCCCTGATGCCCGGTGCGGTCGCGTACGTCTGGGCGACGGCGACCGACCGGTTGCGCGCCTCCCGCTCGCCGTCCGACCGGGCCTGCAGGAGCAGTGCGGCGACGGCGGCCGCGACGAGCAGCAAAGCCACCGTCACCTGCAGGACGAACACCTGACTGGCGACGGTGCGCGCGCTCATCACGGAGCGGAGGCGGCCGAAAAGTCCGGCCATGTTCCTATCTAACACCGGGCCGCTACGGCGGGCGACCGCGTCGGCCGCCCGCGGGAGGGGCCGACGCGTACGCACGGCGCCCCGTGCGACGGAGTCGCCGCCGCGGCCACGGCCGTCCCCGCCCGGACGACGGCGCCGCACCCGCCCGAGGGGCGACGCGGGGCGGCCGCTCGGGGCGGCCGCCCCCGTCACCCTCTTGCCGGCCGTGCCGGCCCCGGCGCGCGTCAGTTCGCACCGATCCCCTCTCAGGACCTCGCTCCCCGGTCCTCGCTCCCCTCAGGCCCTGGTCAGCCGCAGCGTCACGAGCTCGAACGGACGCAGGGCGAAGGACACCGCGTCGCCGGCGCGCTCCACGGTCCGCCCCTCGGCCTCCGGACGCTCCAGCAGATCCGTCGCCACCGCTCCGGACAGCGGGAAGCCCGCCGTCAGCGTCGCGCGGACGCGCCCGCCCCGCGACTCGTGGAAGCGGACCACGACATCGCCGCTGCCGTCGTCCGCGAGCTTGACCGCGGTGACCACGACCGCGTCGTCGTCCACGGAGACCAGCGGTGCGACTGCGGCGTCCGCACCCGTCAGCCGCCGCTCCGGCAGGTTCACGCGGTACCCCTCACGGACCGCGTCGCCGATCGTCGCACCCGGTGCGAGCGCGTGCCGGAAGCGGTGGACTCCCTGGTCGGTCTCCGGGTCGGGGAAGCGCGGGGCGCGCAGCAGGGACGCCCTGAACGTGGTCGTCGTACCGGAGTCGGCGGTGCGGACGGTACGGGTCACGTCGTGGCCGTACGTGGAGTCGTTGACCAGTGCCACGCCCCAGTCCGGCTCGCCGATGTGGACGAAGCGGTGGTTGCAGGCCTCGAACTTGGCCGCCTCCCAGCTGGTGTTGGTGTGTGTGGCCCGGTGGAAATGGCCGAACTGGGTCTCGGACGCGTACCGCTCGGCGTGCACGTCGAGCGGGAAGGCCAGCTTGAGGAACTTCTCCGTCTCGTGCCAGTCGACCTCGGTCTCGATGTCGAGCCGCTTGGCACCCGGGACGAGCGACAGCACCTGGCGCACCTCGGACGCCCCGAAGGAGCGCACGATCCGCACGGCGGCCGCGCCGGGACCGGCCGTCCCGTCCGGTCCGGCCGGCTCCACGAGATCCGCCTCCACCAGGTCCGTCACCGTGTTCCGGTAGAACTCGTCCACGTCCCACGCGTCCCACATGTTCGGGAAGTCCGGGTGCAGTTGCAGCAGATTCGCGGCGCCCCCGGGCGCGACCGTCTCGCGCTCGGCGCCGATGTCGTACGCCGAGACGACCAGGCCCCGCTCGTCGATCTCCACCCGTAGCAGCCCGTTGTCGAGAACGTACCCGCCGCCCTCGCGCGGCTGCAGATGGGCCGTGCCGCCACCGGTCGGGCGGCCGGCGCCGCCCGCCGCGATCCCGTGCCGTGCGTGCGGAGCCGAGTTGAAGACCAGTTCGGCGGTGCCGTCGCCGGCCAGGGCACGCTGGGCGGCGTCGACGACGGCGTTCAGCTCGTCGGCGACCGCCGCGTACGTCCGCTCGGCCTCGCGGTGCACCCAGGCGATGGACGAGCCGGGGAGGATGTCGTGGAACTGGTGCAGCAGCACGGTCTTCCAGATCCGGTCGAGCTGTTCGTACGGGTACGGGAACCCGGTCCGCACCGCGGCCGTGGCGGCCCACAGCTCGGCCTCGCGCAGCAGGTGCTCGGAGCGGCGGTTGCCCTGCTTGGTCCTCGCCTGGCTGGTGAGCGTGGCCCTGTGCAGTTCGAGGTACAGCTCGCCGACCCACACCGGCGGATTCGCGTACTCGGCCTCGGCCTTGGTGAAGAACTCCTCCGGGGTCTCCCAGACCACGGTCGCCGCGCCTTCGAGGTCCCGCATGCGGGCGGCTTTGGCGACCATCTCCCGGGTGGTGCCGCCGCCCCCGTCGCCCCAGCCGGTCGGCGCCAGCGAGTGCCGGGCGACGCCCTTGTCCTTGAAGTTCCTCGCGGCGTGCGCGATCTCGCTGCCCTTCATGGAGCAGTTGTAGGTGTCCACCGGCGGGAAGTGGGTGAAGATGCGCGTCCCGTCGATGCCCTCCCAATGGAAGCTGTGGTGCGGGAACTTGTTCGTCTGCGACCACGAGATCTTCTGGGTGAGCAGCCACTTGGAGCCGGCGGCCTTGATGATCTGGGGCAGACCCGCGGCGAACCCGAAGGTGTCGGGGAGCCAGGCCTCGTCGTTCTCGATGCCGAACTCGTCCAGGAAGAACCGCTTGCCGTGGACGAACTGGCGCGCCATGGCCTCCGACCCGGGCATGTTGGTGTCGGACTCCACCCACATGCCGCCCGCAGGCACGAACCGGCCGTCTGCGACGGCCTTCTTCACCTTGGCCCACACCTCCGGCCGGTGCTCCTTGACCCAGGCCCACTGCTGCGCCTGCGACATGGCGAAGACGAAGTCGGGCTCGTCCTCCAGCAGCGCCGTCATGTTGGAGGTGGTGCGGGCGACCTTGCGCACGGTCTCCCGCAGCGGCCACAGCCAGGCGGAGTCGATGTGGGCGTGGCCGACGGCGCTGATGCGGTGCGCCGAGGGCTGGGCGGGGGTGGCCAGCGCCTGTTCCAGGCAGGCCCGGGCCGCGGCGGCCGTGCCCGGGACGTCCTGGAGGTCGACCGCGTCGAGGGCCCGGTCCACGGCTCGCAGGATCTCCCAGCGCCGGGCGGAGTCGGCGGGGAGCTCCTGCATCAGCTCGCCCAGCACCTCGAGGTCCATCACCAGCTGCCAGACGGTCTCCTCGAAGACGGCCAGGTCCATCCGCGTCAGCAGGTACTGCGGTTCCGTGCCCGCGGTCTCCTTGTCGCCCAGCGCGGTGGGGAGGAACGGGTGGTAGTCCAGGATCACCGGGTTGGACGCCGCCTCGATGTGGAGCCGCACCTGCTCGCCCCCCTCGGCGGGCGCCCCGATGCGGACCCACTGGTTGCGCGGGTTCAGTCCCTTCACGGGGGTGCCGTCGGGCCGGTAGACGAGGCCTTCGCACTGGAAGCCGGGCATGTTCTCGTCGAAGCCGAGGTCGAGGATCGCCTCGACGGTCCGTCCCGCCCAGGCGTCCGGCACGGTTCCGGTCACCCTGAACCAGCTGGTCCCCCAGGGCGCGCCCCACTTGGTGCCGACCGTGATCGGCGACGGCTCGGCGGCCAGCCCTTCGGCGACCGGCACGGGCTCGCCGGGGGCGTTCCAGACGGCCACGTCCAGCGGGACGGACGAGGAGTACACGGCGGGTCGGATGCGCTCGTCGAGGACGCGCTTCAGTCGGGCCTCGACCAGGCTGCGGTCGTCATGCATGAGGGTCTGCTCCGTAAAAGGGTTCGGGATACGGGGATTCGGGCGTCACCAGGGGTGGACGACGGAGGCGGCCGGGGACGCCGTGTAGAGCTCGCCCACGGCTCGGACCTCGATGCGGACGCCCCGTTCGCCCGGCTCCGGACGCAGCCCGGAGACGTGGAACGCGGTCTGGCAGGTACCGCCGAGGAAGCGCCGGCCGCCGCCGGGGAGGACGCGGTGCAGTTCGTAGTGGCGTACGGGGCCGGGCGCTGCGGTCCAGCGCAGCCTCAGTCCGGTGCCGTCGGCGGTGTCGGCGCCGGCCGTGATCCGCAGGCCGGTGGGGCGTGCGGGCCGTGCGGTCCCGCGCCGCACCGCGAGTCCCCCGAGACGGTAGGCCACCGCACCGTCGCCGGTGAGCCGGACGCCGAGGGCGCGCAGGGAGCCGGAGAAGCCGTTCAGCCGGACGGTCGCGGTCGTCCAGCCGCTGCCGCCGCGCAGGGTCCCGGCGGGCACGTGCCGGTACGGGACCGGGTCACCGGGCCGCGCCGGCTCCCGGGTGGCGACGGCGAGTTCGACGGTCACCGGGCCGGCGTCGGCCCGGTGGGTCAGTTCGACGACGGTGCCGGGTTCGAGCGGCAGCCTGGTCGCGTAGAGGTCCACCGTCACGGGTGCGTCGAGTGCGCCGGCGACCAGCACGCTGCTGCCGCCGCGCCAGGCGTCGGCGAAGTCGAAGGAGACGGCCGGGCGGCGGCCTTCGGTGCGGACGACCCAGCGGCGGCCCGGCAGGCGGTCCTGGAGGCCCAGGTGGTTCCACTCGGCGTCGGAGGTGACCGTGCCGTTCTCGTACCAGCGCAGTCCGTGGCCGGTGTTGAAGGTGGTGGCGAACGGCAGCCCCGTGACGGTGGAGCGGTCGGCGACGGCGGTCGCCGGGGCGCGCCAGCCGCTGTCTCCGTCCGGGACGGACGGGTCCAGCGAGGGCCCCGTCCAGAACCGGTCGTCGGCGGCGTGGAACTCGCCCGGGGTGCGGTCCGCCGGGAGGTGGTTGCGGGTCCACTCGGGCCGGTAGAAGCCGTAGGAGAGGACGTGGTCCCGGTCGCGCGGGACGATCGCGTCCCAATCGACGGCCTTGTTCCAGCCGCTTGCCTCGACGTCGACGCCGGCCCACAACTCGTAGCGGTCGCGGCCGAGTTCACCGGCACGGACACCGGAGGACGCGAGGCCGGCCGGTGTCCAGCGGAAGTCCACGAACATCGAGTCGGCGGTCCGGAAGAAGTCCTGGTTCCGCTCGTTGAGGGCGCCCTGCCAGCCCACGGTGCCGTCGACCGTCATCGCGTCGTACCAGGTGATGCGCAGCCCCGCGGCTTCGCCCCGGGCCCGGAGGTCCCGCACGAAGGCGAGCATCTCGGTGCCGAGAGCCGCGTCGCCGCCCTCCGTCTCCGCGTTGACGAACCAGCCGTCGAAGCCGTGGGCGGTGGCGACCTCCACCAGCTTGGCCGCGAGGGGGAAGCGGCCCCAGGAGTCGCGCTGCACCAGGTCGCGCGTCCACCGGAGGTCGCCGCCCCAGTGCACGGGCGGCAGGAAGACGGTGCCGAGGACGGGAACGCCGTTGCGGTGGGCCGCGTCCACGACCGGGGCGTTCGGGGCGAGGATCAGCCCCTCCCCCGCCGAGCCGCCCCAGAACACGAGTTCGTCCAGGTACGCCCAGTGGGTGAGCGCGTAGTAGTCGGCGGTGGGCGCGCCCTGGGAGGGGTTCCGGGAGGTGTGCTCGAAGGACACGAGCGACTGGACCCGGGCCTGACCGCTGCGGGCCGTACGGTTCGGCGGCACGGGGGTGAAGCGCCGGGCGAGGGGCACGGCCGCGGTGTTGAACGGCAGGTCCGGGTCGTCCTCGGCCCGCCAGGTCCTCAGGCTGCGCCAGGTGATGCCGTCGCCGGGGGTCCCGGCGGGCAGCGAGTCGGGGAACCAGTACGAGGCGTACGGCCGGAGGTCCGGGGCGGCCGGCCCGGCCGCCGCGGTGCGGTCGGCGTCGGGCGCGGCGGCGCCGGCGGCCGGCCCCGGGACGAGGAAGGCGGCCGCGGCTCCCGCCGCTCCGGCGATGACGACGCTGCGGCGGCTGGGGACGGTGGGCTGGGTCATGTCGGGCTCCGTGTCGGTGGAGGACGAGTGACGGTGCGGGCGAGCGGGCTCTCCGCGGCGGTTCAGGGGACGGGGTCCGGTACGCGGACGTGTCGGACCCGGCCCGTACCCGGTGGGCGGTCGTCGGGAGGCGTCGGGGCGACGCCGGGGGTCGGCCGCTGTGCCGGTGCGGAGGCCGTGCGGGCGGCGAGCGGTCCTCGGCCGCCGGCTGCCGCCGGGGTCGTCATCGGACCTCGTCCGGGGTGACGACCTCGGTGATGCCCCGGGCGGCCAGGTGCGCTGCGTCGTCCGCCCGGCTCGCGAGCACCGCGGCGGGCCTGACCCCGTCCGCGGTGAGCCGGGCGAATGCCTCGAAGACCGCGCCGCCCGGCGCGCAGACCGAGCGCCGAGGGGCGGTGTCGTCGTCGCCCGCGTCGACGACGAGTGCCGTGGTCCGGGGCGAGGGCCGGTGCGGGCGCTCGCGCTGCTCGCGGACGATCCGGGCGATCGTCCGGCCGGCCGGTTTCACCTCCCTGTCGCTGGTCATCAGGCCCAGGCTGTACTCGAGTTCGGGGAAGTCGGCCAGGGTGCGCGACACGTCGTGCGAGCACCACCAGGTGACGCCCCAGAGGTCCTCGCAGTCGAGGGCGTTGACGACGGTCGCCTCGGTGAAGGTGTGTGCGTGCTCGGCGGGGACGAGGGGTGCGGGCGCGCCGACCTCCTGCAGCCACACCGGACGGTGCGGTGCCTCGGCCCACGCCTTGGACAGCTCGACGAGGTACGCGGCGTGGTGCTCGGTCGCCGTCCCCGTGCGGCCGTGCCGCTGGGCGGTGCCGTTGAAGACCCAGGAGTGCACGGCCGTGACGGCGCCCAGCCGGGCCGAGTGCGCCGGTGTGAACGGCTGGTCGTCCTGGTACCAGGCGGCGTCGTACTCGGCGTGCAGGTGCAGCTTCCCCGGTGCGCCCTCCTCGCAGGCGGCCAGCAGCAGGTCCAGCCAGCGCTCCGCCTGCACCGGTGTGATCCGGTCGGGGTCGGGATGGGGTCCGGCCGAGAACTGGTTGACCTCGTTGCCGATGGTCATGCCGATGAAGTTGGGCCGGTCGGCGAGCGCTTCGGCGAGCGTGCGCAGATAGTCGGCCTGGCCCGTCACCACGTCCGGGTCCGTGAAGATGCTGCGGCGGTGCCAGGTCTGCGTCCAGGACGGCAGGAAGTCGAAGCTCGACAGGTGCCCCTGCAGTCCGTCGACGTTGACGTCCAGCCCGCGCTCGGCGGCCGCGTCGGCGAGCAGGACGAGCTGCTCCACGGCCCGCGGGCGGATCAGGGTGCGGTTGGGCTGGAAGACCGGCCACAGCGGGAAGACCCGGATATGGTCGAGGCCCAGTGCGGCGACGGAGTCCAGGTCGGCCCGCACGGCGTCGAGGTCGAAGTCGAGCCAGTGGTGGAACCACCCCTGGCTCGGGGTGTAGTTCGCGCCGAAGCGCACGCGTGAGGTCATGTGGGTCAGGGGTTCCTCGGGGGTTCGGGGAAGGACGGTCCGGCGGACCTGCTGCTTCGACGGTGCGTCAGCCCTTGACGGCGCCCTCGCCCACACCGCGGAAGAAGTAGCGCTGGAGGCAGGCGAAGAGGACGATCAGCGGCAGCACGGCGATGATCGTGCCCGCCGCGACGAGCCGTTCGTCGTTGGCGAAGGTGCCGTGCAGGTAGTTGAGCCCGATGGTCAGTGTGAAGTTCTGCGGGTCGCTGAGCACGATCAGCGGCCACAGGAAGTCGTCCCAGGCGCCCATGAAGGCGAAGATGGCGACGACCGCCAGGGTGCCCTTGACCGAGGGCAGCGCGATGCGAGCGAACCGCTGCCAGACGTTGGCCCCGTCGACGAACGCGGCCTCCTCCACCTCGTAGGGCAGGTTGAGGAACGCGTTGCGCATCAGCAGCACGTTCAGCGCCGAGACCGACAGCGGCAGCACCACACCGACGAGGGTGTTGTTCAGTCCGAGCTCACGCATGGTCGTGAACTGGGCGATGATGATCCCCTCGACGGGCACGAGCATCGCCAGGACGAACGCGACGGTGGCGGCCCTGCGGCCTCGGTAGCGCAGCCGGGCGAGGGCGTAGCCGGCGAGTGCCGCACCCGCGCAGTTGGTCACGACGTTGGCGACCGCGACGGTGAGCGAGTTGAGCGCGTAGTCCCACACCGGGATGGTCTCGGCGACACGGCTGTAGTTGGCGAAAGTGGGCTGTTCGGGAAGGAAGGCCGGCGGGGAGCTGAAGATGTCCTCGTGCGGCCCCTTGAGGGAGGTGGACAGCTGCCACAGGAACGGTCCGACGGTCAGCGCGAGAACGGCCAGCAGCAGCACGTACCGTAGCGCGATCTCCCAGCCGGGCATCCGGCGTCCGCTCTCCCGGTTGCCGCGGCCGCGCCGGCTGTTCCCGCCGCCGTTCTCCCGCTCCGGGCCGTCCCGGTGCCCGTTCATGAGTTCCCCTTGCCGGTTCATGCGTCCTCCTTGCGGTCGGCGCGCAGCACCAGCAGCATCAGCGCGACCGTGACGACGAAGACGACCACCGAGATCGCCGAGGCGTAGCCGGCCCGGCCGCTCAGTCCGGTGCCGGTGCGCTGGACGAGCATGACGAGGGTGGTGTCCTCGCCGGCGGGGCCGCCGTCGGGGCCCGCCATCAGGTACACCTCGGAGAAGACCTTGAAGGCGGCGACCGAGGAGAGCGCGCCCACCAGCACCATGGTCGAACGCACCGCGGGCAGGGTGACGGTGAGGAACCGGCGTACGGCTCCGGCGCCGTCGACGGACGCCGCCTCGTGGAGCTCGCGCGGGACGTTGGCCAGCGCGGCCAGATAAATGATCATGTAGTAGCCGAGGCCCTTCCAGACGGTGACCGCCATGGCGCTCAGCAGGAGCAGCCACTGGTCGCTCAGGAAGCCGACCCTGCCGACCCCGACCGCCTCCAGCACCGCGTTCACCAGCCCGCGCTCGTCGAGCAGCCACACCCAGATGAGGCCGACCACGACGATGGAGGCGACGACCGGGGTGTAGAAGGCGGAGCGGAAGAACGAGATGCCGGGGATCTGCTTCTGCACGAGCAGCGCCAGCAGCAGGGGCAGGACCACCAGCGCGGGCACGACGCCGAGCACGTACAGCGTGCTGTTGCGCAGGCCGGTCCAGAACATCTCGTCGCCGAGCATCTCCCGGTAGTTGTCCAGCCCCACGAACCGGCCGGCGATCAGCGTCCTGCGGTCCGTGAAGGAGTTGGTCACCGTGGAGAGGAACGGGTAGAGGCTGAAGGCACCGGCGACCAGCAGCCCCGGGGCCGCGAACAGCCAGGGACTGGTCGGCAGATGCCGTCTGATCCGGCTTCGTCCGTCCCGTGGGCGGCCTCCGGTGCGGGGGTTCTTCGGGGCGCGCCCCTCGGCCGTGCTGCCGGAGGGCGCCGCCGCAGTGGTGGTGGGGGTCGTCATGGTGTGTCCGGGTCCCTGCTCGTCCGGGTCTCAGCTCTGCTTCAGCAGCCGGTCGCAGGCCCTGACAGCGTTGTCAAGCGCTTCCTTGGGGCTCTCCTTGCCCTGGAGCGCCCTCGCGACGGCGTTGCGCAGTTCGGTCTTCATCTGGTCGCTCATCAGCACCGGGGTGTAGTTGACCGCGGTCTTCAAGGACTTGGCGGCCGCGATCCGCACCCTCGTCGCGTCGGTCCCGTCCTCCTTGGTGAAGTACGGGTCGTCGAGGGAGCCCGCGGTGCTCGGGAAGATGGCGACCTGCTTCGCGAACTCCATCTGGTGCCGGGCGTCGGTGACGAAGTGCGCGAAGGCGACGGCGGCCGGCGTCCGCTCGGTCCTGGCGTTCACCATCACGCCCATCACGTACATGTTGTCCTTGCCGGTGCTGCTGATCTGCTCGGTGATCCCGATGTTGTCGTACAGCGCCGGGGCGTCCTTCCTGAACTTCTCCAGGTCCAGCGCGGAGCCCGGGTTCATCGCCACGGCCTGGGTGAGGAACTTCTTGCCCGCCGACTCGGGCGTCGCGGTGAGCGCCTGCGGGTCGAGCGCCTTGGCGTCGTACAACTCCTTGTATTTGGTGAGGAGTTCGACGCCCTTGGCGTCGTTGAAGGTGAAGGCCGTGCCTTCGTCGTTCATCAACTGCACGCCGTAGCGGCCGAAGTCCTCGATGGTGGGGATGTTGGCCAGCGTGGCGATCCTGCCCTTGCTCTTGCCGGCTATCCGCAGCGACTGCGCGAAGAGCTCGTCGTATGTCGTGGGGGGCTTCTCCGCGTCGAGCCCTGCCTCCCGGAAGAGGCGCTTGTTGTAGAACAGCGGGCCGGTGTTGAGGTACCAGGGGAACGCGTACGTGCCCTCCATGCCGGGGATCCCGTGCCCGGCCCAGGCACCCGGCAGGTACTCCTTCTTGTACTTCGCGGCCGCCTGGTCGAGGTCCAGCGCGAGGCCCGCCTTGGCGAGCGGGGCGAGCAGGTCCGGCGAGACGTTCACGACGTCGGGCAGCGTGCCGCCGGCGGCGTCGGCGCTGAGCTTGTCGGCGTAGCCCTCGGCGGGCTGGTCGATCCACTTCACGTCGGTGCCGGGGTACTTCTTCTCGAACTCGGCGATGAGGCCGGTGAAGTAGGGCTTGAAGTTGGCCTGCAGGTTCCAGGTCTGGAACGTGATGCTGCCTTCGATCTTGCCTGAGGCGTCTGCCGCACCCCCGCCGCCGGAGTCTCCTCCACAGGCGCTGAGCGGCAGGAAAACGGCGAGGGCGGCGGCAGTGGCGACTGCTCTGCGGGCGGTACGGCGGCTGATGGGCACGGTGGATCGGCTCCTTTGCTCGGCCCGGCGTGACGGCGGCATCCGGCGCGAGAGATGCCGACGGACGCTGGGAGCAGACCCTGCATCGCGTTCCGGGGAAAAGTCAATGGATTGGTTTGAAGGAATCCCATTCACATACCGTCTCCGCAGGTCAGAAGCGTTCCCCAACAGGCTTGCGTGATCGACTAATGCGCTTTAGAGTGCAACTACTCAAGCGCATTAGTGCACCGAGGTGAACCGAGGCCGGGAAAGGGGCACGGGTGGGAGCGAATCCCCCGTCCGCCAAGGACGCGTCGCAGAGCAGGCGAGCCCCGGCCCGCCGGCCGACGATGAAGGACATCGCCCGGCGGGCGGGGGTCTCGGAGAGCGCCGTGTCGTTCGCGCTCAACGACCGGCCCGGGGTCTCCGAGGTCACCCGCGACCGGGTCCGCCGAGTAGCCGAGCAACTGGGCTGGCGACCGAGCACCGCCGCCCGCGCCCTGTCCGGTGAGGGCGCGGCGACGGTGGGCCTGGTGGTGGCGCGGCCGGCGGGGACGCTCGGCGTCGACTCGTTCTTCCTCCAGCTGATCTCCGGCATCCAGGAGGTGCTGTCCGAGCGCCATCTCGGTCTGCTCTTCCAGGTGGTGGAGGACGTGGACGCCGAGTGCGCGGTGTACCGCCGATGGTGGGCCGAGCACCGGGTGGACGGCGTCCTCGTCGTCGACCCGCGCACCGACGATCCCCGGCCGGCGCTGCTCGACGAACTCGGCCTGCCCGGTGTGGTGATCGGCGGTGCGCCCGAGGAGCCCCCGGCCCCGGGGCTGTCCGCCGTGTGGGCGGACGACGCGGGCGCGATGGCCTCCGTCGTCGGCCGGCTCCATGCGCTCGGGCACCGGCGCATCGTGCACATCGCCGGGCTGCCGGGGCTCGCCCACACCGAGCGGCGCATCCGCTCGCTGCGCGCGGAGGCCGGGCGGCTGGGACTGACCGAGGTCCGGTCCGTCACCACCGACTACTCGGACGCGGAGGGCGCGGCGGTGACCCGCGGAGTGCTCTCGGGCGACGCGCCGCCGACCGCTCTCGTGTACGACAACGACGTGATGGCCGTGGCCGGGGTCGCCGCGGCCACGGGCCTCGGCTGTGCGGTGCCCCGGGACGTGTCGATCGTCGCCTGGGAGGACTCGGCCCTGTGCCGCCTGGTCGATCCCTGGCTCGCGGCCCTCTCACGGGACACCGTCTCGTTCGGCCGCAGCGCGGCGGGCGAACTCACCGCGCTCCTCGACGGAGGCACCGCGCGTACCGTCCGGGTGCCGGTACCCGAACTGATCGAGCGGGCCAGCATCGGGCCGGTCCGTCCGGCGACCGGCCGGCGGTGACCGACCGGGCGCGGTACGCCGCCCGGTGAGGCGTCAGGCGTCGGACGCCGCCGTACCGCGGGGCCGGCGGTGCCACCAGTGGCGGCGGCGCGGGTGCACCGCACGGCCGAGCCGGCGGCCGACGAGGAGGTAGCCCAGCACGGCGCCCGTGGTGTTGAGGATGACGTCGTCGACGTCGAAGGCCCGGCCCGTGACCAGCGCGCCCTGGACGAGTTCCACGAGCGCCATGACCAGGGCCGTGGCCAGCAGCACCCGGATCAGTCCGCGCGCCTTCGGCACCAGGACCGGGAGCAGGACGCCGAACGGGACGCCCAGCAGGACGTTGCCGCCGAGCTGTTTGACGGTGTCGCGGAACGCCGGCTGGGACAGGTAGTCGCGGATGGACGCACCCGGCTGGACGTTGCTGTGGGTCAGCGGCTCCGACGCCGCCGACGGCTCCAGGGTGAGCCGGGCGAGGACCACGCTGAACGCGACGGTCGCCGCGAACGCCGCCGCCACGGCGAGCGCCCGCAGGATGGGTGGCATCGGTTCCGCTCCCGGTGCCGGCCGGGAGCCGGCTTCCTTCGCCGCCGTGTCGTTGCCGCCGCTGCGCCTCATGGTCGCCTCTCCCCAGCCGTGTGGGCCCGTCAGTGCCCGCACCGGCTACCCGGGGTACGGGGGCTTCATTCCTCGGCCGGCCGCCCCGTCGCCCGTTCGCCGCAGGCCCTGCCGGGCGGGCGGTGGAAGGTGCGCCGGACGCAGCCGGACGCCTGGGGGTGACACCCGGCTCGGGCCCCCGGCCGGGGCTCGTCCGCTGGCCCGGCCCGCTCGCCCCGCCCGTGGACAATGGGCGCATGAGGCTGTTGCTGACATCGGACACCCATGTGCCCAAACGGGCCCGGGAACTGCCCGGTGAGCTGCTCGAAAGCATCGAGCGCGCCGACGTCGTCCTCCATGCGGGCGACTGGGTGGACACCGCGACGCTGGATCTGCTGGAGGCCCGGTCGCGGCGGCTCGTCGCGGTGTACGGCAACAACGACGGCCCCGCGCTGCGGGACCGGCTGCCGGAGGTGGCACGCGCGGAACTGGGCGGGGTGCGCTTCGGCGTCGTGCACGAGACGGGGCCGGCGCAGGGCCGCGAACGGCGGTGCGCGGAGCGGTTCCCCGAGCTGGACGTCCTGGTGTTCGGGCACAGCCACATCCCCTGGGACACCGCCGCCGAGGGCGGGCTGCGGCTGCTGAACCCCGGCTCGCCCACGGACCGGCGGCGGCAGCCGTACTGCACGTACATGACCGCCGTGGCGGCGGGCGGGCAGCTGACCGAGGTCGAACTGCACCGGCTGCCGCCACGGCGGCCGTGAGGGTGTCCGTGCCGGGTCAGGCGCGGTGGAGCAGCGCCTTCATGGCGTCGAGCAGGACCGTCTCCGGGTCGCGGACCGCACCGGGCGCACGCCAGGCCACGAAGCCGTCGGGGCGTACCACCACGGCGCCCTCGTCCGTCGTCCCGTGCAGTTCGGCCCAGTCACCCGATTCGGGGACGAGCTCCGCGTGCGGTTCGGTGCCGATCCGGTAGGCGTCCAGGGTGATGGACAGCTTCTCGGCGACGCGGGCGGCCGCCGTGTGCCACGGTGTGCCGCCGGAGCCGGTGAGCAGCACGAAGTTGCGCTCGTACAGATCCAGCGTCGACAGCCTCCGCTCGCCGTCGTGCGGGTGCAGCCACATGTGCGGGGCGCGGGTGCCGGGGTCCCCGGAAAGATCCATCCGGTCGGGTACGACGGCCATCGCCGGATCGGCGCCGACGACGGCTCCGCGCGGGTAGCGGTAGCCCATGGCGACGGTGAGCATGCCGCGCTGGCGTCCGCCGACCATCTCGGGACCCGGGGTGTACCCCGGGTGGCTGTGTTCCGCCGAGCGTGCGGACGCGCGCTCGCTGGTGGCCTCCGCCACCGGCCGGCGCTCGGCCTCGTAGCTGCCCAGCAGACCCGGGCCCGCGGACCCGTCGAGGACGAGCGCGAGCTTCCAGGCGAGGTTGTGGGCGTCCTGGATGCCGGTGTTGGAACCGAACGCGCCGGTGGGTGACATCTCGTGGGCGGAGTCGCCCGCGAGGAAGACCCGGCCCTGGCCGTACCGCTCCGCGACTCGTTCGGCCGCGTGCCAGGGGGCCTTTCCGGTGATCTCCACGTCGATGCCGGGGGCGCCGACGGCGCGGCGGATGTGGGCGGCGCAGCGCTCGTCGGTGAAGTCCTCGAGCGTCTCGCCGGTCTCCGGCTGCCAGGGGGCGTGGAACACCCAGTTCTCGCTGTTGTCCACGGGCAGCAGGGCGCCGTCAGCGTCCTCGGCGGTGAGGTAGCAGACGATGAAGCGCCGGTCGCCTACGACGTCGGCGAGCCCGCGCGAGCGGAAGGTGATGCTGACGTTGTGGAACAGGTCCCCGTGGCCCGTCTGGCCGATGCCGAGGTGCCGGCGGATGGGGCTGCGGGGCCCGTCGGCCGCGATCAGGTAGTCGGCGCGCACGGTCCTGCGCCGCCCCGACTCGCGCTCTTGCACGACGGCGGTGACCCCTTCCCCGTCCTGCTCGAACGAGACCATCTCGGTGGAGTACCGCAGGTCGCCGCCGAGCTTGCGGGCGCAGTCCAGCAGCACCGGTTCCAGGTCGTTCTGGCTGCACACACACCACCCGGACGGGCTGAGCCGGGCGATCCCGTTGCCGGGGTCGATCTCCTTGAGCAGCCACTCTCCCGCGTCGCCGTGGAGCGAAGGGGTCTGGAAGATGCCGTGGTTGTCGGCGAGGAGTGATGCGGCCTCGTGGATGAGCGGTTCGGCCCCCGCCACCCGGAACAGCTCCATGGTGCGGACGTTGTTGCCCCGGCCGCGCGGATGCCTCGACGTGCCCGCGTGTCTCTCCACCAGCATGTGCCCGACGCCGAGCCTGCCGAGGAACAGCGAGGAGGACAGCCCCACCAGGGAGCCGCCCACGATGAGTACCGGTACGCGCTCGTCGATGTGTTCTTCCATCAGTAGCTCCAGCTCCAGCCGCCGGTAGGGGGGAATGGAGTTTCCATGCCCTGGCGGGAGGGCCTCGATCGCCCGGTTCACCCACCTGGTTCACACATCTCGCGCCACCCGTGGTACCGGCACAGGATCGAAGCCTGAAACCCCGAGCCGGCTTCGTGCACCGCACGCGGCGGCCCCACCGTCTCGAAGGAGATGCGTGCATCATGACAACGCTTTCCGAACGTATATCCCAGTCGGCCTTTGACGGCTCCAGGCTGCGTGTCGTACTGCTGCTGGACCTTCATGACGGCGCTCAGCAGAACTTCCTGAAGGCGTACGAGCACATGCGCAACCAGGTCGCGTCGGTGCCGGGCCACATCAGCGACCAGCTGTGCCAGTCGATCGAGAATCCCTCGCAGTGGCTGATCACCAGTGAGTGGGAGAGCGCACCGCCGTTCCTCGCCTGGGTGAACAGCGAGGAGCACGTCGAGACCGTGCGGCCGCTCCACAACTGCGTCCGGGACACCCGGTCCCTGCGCTTCAGCGTGCTGCGCGAGACGGGCAAGCTGCACACCTCCTCGGCCGCCGACGCGACCCAGGGCGGGCTGCAGCCCTTCCCCCGAGTGGGTGACAACGTGGTGCGCCACGCCCTCACCTTCACCGTGAAGCCGGGCAGCGAGGCGGTCGTCGCGGACATCCTCGCGGGTTACCAGTCGCCGCAGTCGAAGGTCGACGAGCACACCCGGCTGCGCCGCACCTCGCTGTTCATGCACGGCAACCGTGTCGTGCGGGCCGTCGAGGTGGAGGGCGACCTGATGGCGGCGCTGCGCCACGTCTCCCGGCAGCCCGAGGTGCGGGCCGTCGAGGAGGCCATCAACCCCTATCTGGAGCAGGACCGGGACCTCAACGACCCGGACTCCGCGCGGGTGTTCTTCACCCGGGCGGCGCTCCCCGCGGTGCACCACCTGGCGTCCGCGGGCGACGACCACGAGGCCGTCAAGCGGCACGCGCTGTACTACCCGGCCAAGCCCGGCTGCGGCATGGCGCTGGCGCGGCTGCTCGCCGGACAGGACGAGGCGGCGGCGGGAGACCCGGCGACCCCGATCGACAGCAGCACGATCTTCCAGCGGGACGACATCGTCGTACGCCTGGTCGACGTGCGCGGTTCCGGTGACGCGGCGCCGCTGCAGGTGATCGGGGCCCACGGTCCGCGCAAGGCGGCCATGCTGTCCCGCCTGCTGGACAGCGAGGCGCTGGGCATCGACGCCCCGGCCACGGAGGAGGACATGTCCAAGCTCCTGTCGTCCGCCGACATGCGGCCCATCACCGACCGCCACGCCCCCTGACCCGTGCGACCGGCCGCCCAGGCACCCGCACACCCCGAACCGCCGGCGCCCCATCGCGCGGCCACGTGGAGGAACCCGTCATGACCACACCTCATCGCATCGTCGACCTGAGTGAGACCCAGCACAACACCAAACGCGGCGGCGACCTGCGCGCCATGCTGACCCCCACCGCGGTGGGCGCCACGAGCGGCTTCATGGGCCTGGCGACCGTCGAGCCCGGCGACCGAATCGGCGAGCACTACCACCCGTACTCCGAGGAGTTCGTGTACGTCGTGTGCGGCGAGATGGAAGTCGACCTCGACGACGAGACGCTGGCGATCCGGCCGGACCAGGGACTGTTCATCCCGCCCTACGTGCGGCACCGGTTCCGCAACGTCGGCAGCACCCAGGCCCGCATGGTGTTCCACCTCGGGCCGCTGGCCCCGCGGCCGGAGCTGGGCCACGTCGACACCGAGGAGACGCCGGCGGCGGAGGCCGCGGCGGCCCACCGGCCGCCGGAACGCACCGGGACGGCTTCATGACCCGGCGCGTCGCGGTCACCGGTGTCGGCATAGTCGCGCCGGGGGGTGTCGGAATACCGGCGTTCTGGGACCTCCTGGCCAACGGCCGTACGGCGACGCGCGGCATCACCCTCTTCGACCCGACCGGTTTCCGCTCGCGGATCGCCGCCGAGTGCGACTTCGACCCGGAGGAGCACGGTCTGGGTCCGGAGGAGGTGCAGCGGGCGGACAGGTACGTCCAGTTCGCCATGGTCGCCGCCCGCGAGGCCCTCCGGGACGCCGGTCTCGACCCGGAGAAGGAGGACCCCTGGCGGATCGGGGTGTCCCTGGGCACGGCGGTGGGCGGCACCACCCGTCTCGAGCACGACTACGTCAAGGTCAGCAGTTCCGGCCGGCGCTGGGACGTGGACCCGAGCGAGGCGGAGCCGCATCTGCACCGGGCGTTCTCGCCCAGCGCCCTCGCCTCCGAGGTCGCCGAGCAGACGGGCGCCCACGGCCCGGTGCAGACCGTTTCCACGGGCTGCACCTCCGGCCTGGACGCGATCGGGTACGCCTTCCACGCGATAGAGGAGGGCAGGGTCGACGTCTGCATCGCCGGTGCCTCGGACTCGCCCATCTCCCCCATCACCGTGGCGTGCTTCGACGCGATCAAGGCCACGTCACCCAACAACGACGATCCGGCCCATGCCTCCCGCCCGTTCGACGCACGCCGTGACGGGTTCGTCATGGGCGAGGGCGGAGCCGTGCTCGTCCTGGAGGAACTCGAGCACGCGCGGGCCCGCGGTGCCACGGTGTACTGCGAGATCGGCGGCTACGCCACGTTCGGCAACGCGTACCACATGACGGGTCTGACCCGTGAGGGCCTGGAGATGGCACGCGCCATCGACAGCGCCCTGGGCCACGCGCGGATCGACGGGTCGGACATCGACTACGTCAACGCGCACGGCTCCGGTACGCAGCAGAACGACCGGCACGAGACGGCCGCCGTGAAGCAGTCGCTCGGTTCCCACGCGTACAAGGTCCCGATGAGTTCCATCAAGTCCATGGTGGGTCACTCGCTCGGGGCGATCGGGGCGATCGAGGTCGTCGCCTGTGTGCTGGCACTGGCCAACCAGGTGGTGCCTCCGACGGCGAACTACGAGACCCCCGACCCCGAGTGCGATCTCGACTACGTGCCACGCACGGCGCGCGCCCTCAAGCTGCGCAACGTGCTCTCGGTCGGCAGCGGATTCGGCGGATTCCAGTCCGCCGTGGTCCTGACCCGGCCAGGAGGGAGGACACCATGAGTCCTCGGCAGGACCGGCAACCGGTCGTCACCGGAATCGGTGTCGTCGCCCCCAACGGGGTCGGTACCGATGCCTTCTGGAAGTCCACACGGGAGGGCATCAGCGTCCTCGACCACATCACGCGTGACGGCTGCGACCACATGCCGGTCCGGGTCGCGGGAGAGGTACGCGGCTTCGACCCCGAATCCCTGGTCGAGGAGCGCTACCTCGTCCAGACCGACCGGTTCACGCACTTCGCGATGGCCGCCGCCGACATGGCGCTGGCCGACGCGCGGATAACGTCGGGCGACTACAGCGAATCCCCGTTCGCCGTGGGTGTGGTCACGGCGGCCGGTTCCGGCGGCGGCGAGTTCGGCCAGCGGGAGCTGCAGCGGCTGTGGGGACAGGGGTCGCGCTATGTGGGCCCTTACCAGTCCATCGCCTGGTTCTACGCGGCGAGCACCGGCCAGATCTCCATCCGCGGCGGGTTCAAGGGCCCCTGCGGTGTGGTGGCCAGTGACGAGGCGGGCGGTCTCGACGCCCTCGCGCACGCCGCCCGGGCCATCGGCCGGGGCACGGACGCGGTCGTCATCGGCGCGGCGGAGGCGCCGCTCGCGCCGTACTCGCTGGTGTGCCAGCTCGGGTACCGGGAACTCAGCACGAACGAGGACCCGGAGCGGGCCTACCGGCCCTTCACCTCGGGTGCGAGCGGCTTCGTGCCCGCGGAGGGCGGGGCCATGCTCGTCGTCGAGGAGGAGTCGGCGGCCCGCCGCCGCGGCGCCACCGTGCGCGCCCTCGTGGCCGGTCACGCGGCGACGTTCACCGGGGCCTCCCGGTGGGAGGAGTCGCGCGAGGGGCTGGCCCAGGCGATCCGGGGGGCCCTGGCGGAAGCCCGGTGCGCACCCGAGGAGATCGACGTCGTCTTCGCCGACGCGCTCGGCATCCCGGACGCCGACCGGGCCGAGGCCCTGGCGCTCGCGGACGCGCTGGGGACGCACGGCCGGCGGGTGCCGGTGACGGCGCCCAAGACCGGTACGGGCCGGGCGTACTGCGGAGCACCCGTGCTGGACACGGCGGCCGCCGTGCTCGCTCTGGAGGACGGCGTCGTCCCCCCCACGCCCAACGTCTTCGACGTGTGCCACGAGCTCGATGTGGTCACCGGCAGGCCGCGCCCTGCCGAGCTGCGCACGGCCCTGGTGCTGAGCCGGGGGCTCATGGGCTCGAACGCGGCGCTCGTGCTGCGGCACGGCGCCGACACCCGGTGAACAACCGAGACAAGGAGGACCTCATGACCATGCAGATCTCCAAGCTGACCATCGAAGAGCTGGCCGCTCTGATGAAGAAGGGCGCCGGCATCACCGTCGACCCCGCGGAGATGGGCGGCCGCCCCGAGGCGCGGTTCGACGAGTACGGCCTCGACTCCCTCGGTCTCCTCGGCATCGTCGGGGAGCTCGAGAACCGCTACGGCCGTGCGCTCCCCCAGGACGCGGACCGCTGCAAGACCCCGCGCGAATTCCTCGACCTCGTCAACAACTCCCTCATGGCAGGAGCCTGAAGTGTCCGGGCACACCGAGAACAAGATCGTCATCAACGCTCCCATGGACCTCGTCTGGGACGTCACCAACGACATCGAGAACTGGCCCCGGCTGTTCAGTGAATACGCCTCCGTCGAGATCCTGGAGCGCGAGGGCAACCGGACGAAGTTCCGGCTGACCATGCACCCGGACGAGAACGGCACGGTGTGGAGCTGGGTGTCGGAACGCGTCGTGGACCCCGGTGCGAGGACCGTCCGCGCCCGCCGGGTGGAGACGGGCCCCTTCCAGCACATGGACATCCACTGGAAGTACGGCCAGACGCCCGACGGCGTCCTCATGCACTGGATCCAGGACTTCGCGATGAAGCCGGACGCCCCGGTCGACGACGACTGGATGACCGACAACATCAACAAGAACTCCAAGGTCCAGATGGCCTTGATCAAGGAGAAGATCGAGCAGCGCGCGCGGGAACGCGGCACGCCGGTCTCGGTCCACTCCGACTGAGCACCCACCGAAGGGATCCCCCTCGATGCACCACGCCCTCATCGTCGCCCGTATGGCACCGGACTCGGCCCATGACATCGCCAAGGTGTTCGAGGCCTCCGACCGGGGCGAACTGCCCGACCTGGTCGGGGTGACCCGGCGCAGCCTCTTCCAGTTCGGAGATGTCTACCTCCATCTGATCGAAGCCGACCGGCCGCCGGGGCCGGCGGTGGCCAAGGTGGCGGGCCACCCCGAGTTCCGTGACATCAGCGACAAGCTCTCCGCCTACGTCAGCGCGTACGACCCGGAGACCTGGCGCAGCCCGAAGGACGCCATGGCCCACGAGTTCTACCGCTGGGAGCGTGCGGCGAAGGGATGACGACACAACGAGTCGCCGGCTCCGCGTGGACGCGGAGCCGGCGAGGGGGAGGGAGCCCGGTGCTCAGCCGCCGGGCGTGACGCTGTCGAAGGCGTGGAGATACGCATTGACCGGACGGACGTCGCCGACGACCAGGCCCGCGTCCGCCATCCTGTCGGCCATGCTCTGCCGGGTGTGCTTCGCACCGCCCACGTTCAGGAGCAGCAGCAGATCCATCGACGTGGTGAACTTCATCGACGGGGTGTCGTCGACGAGGTTCTCGATGACCACAACCCTGGCCCCCGGACGGGCGGCCGAGACGACGTTGCGGAGGGTTCTGCGCGTGCTGTCGTCGTCCCATTCCAGGATGTTCTTGATGATGTAGACGTCGGCCTGCACCGGGATGGCCTCCCGGCAGTCGCCGGGGACGATGGTGACCCGGCCGGCGAGGGACCCGCCGTCCCGCAGCCGGGGATCGGCGTTGGCCACGACGCGGGGCAGGTCCAGCAGCGTTCCGCTGAGGCCGGGGTTCTTCTCCAGCAGGCTTGCCAGGACGTGGCCCTGACCACCGCCGATGTCCGCGACGGTGGCCGCTCCCGTGAGGTCGAGCAGTTCCGCCACATCCAGCGCCGACTGCATGCTGGAGGTGGTCATCGCCTGGTTGAAGACGTGCGCGGACTCGTGCGCGTCCTCGTGGAGGTAGTCGAAGAACCCCTTGCCGTACAGGCCGTCGAAGACGCTGCGGCCCGTCCGTACCGCCTCGTCGAGGCGCGGCCAGGCGTCCCAGGTCCACGGTTCGGTGCACCACAGGGAGATGTATTTGAGGCTGTGCGGGTCGTCCTCCCGCAGCAGCCGTGACATCTCGGTGTGGGCGAACGAGCCGTCCGCCTGCTCGGTGAAGATGCCGTAGCAGGTCAGCGCGCGCAGCATCCGCCGCAGCGCCCGGGGGTCGGCCTTGACGGCCGCCGCCAGCTCCTCGGCGGTGGCCGGCTCATCCCCGAGCGCGTCCGCGACGCCGAGCCGCGCGGCGGCCCGTACGGAACCCGCCAGGGCGGCACCGAAGACCAGCTCCCTCAGCCGCATGGACGGCGGTGTGGCGGTGCGGACGGTGGTACCCGCGGCTTCCGTGGCCGCGCCGGTCGTACCGGTCGTCATGCGCACTTCCCCGCCTTCTCGGACAGCCGGCAGTAGTTGCCGGAGAAGGTGTTGCCCGTGCCGGTGTCCCGGTTGGCGAGGTCCGCCGGGCTGTTGGCCACCAGCATGTTGGACTTGATGACGTTGCCGCTGTTGGGGGCGCCCACGATGCTCTTGAACAGCACGATCCCACCGGAGAACGGCGACGTGCCGACGTTGCTCCAGACGGCGTTCGACGCGACGGTCGCGCCCTCGACGCCGGTGAGGACGATGCCGGCGCCCTGGATCCTCGGGAGCCGTGCGGTCTTGGCGCAGGACTTGTTGTTGTGGTGCACGCGGTTGCCGCGCACGGTGAGGTCGCCGGTCCGCGGGACGCCCTCGTCGCCCACGACGAACATGCCGGCGCAGTTGCCGGTGACGACGTTGTTGTTCACGTAGAGGTTCCGCAGGCGCCGGACGGTGATGCCGATGCGGTTGCCGGCCAGCAGGTTGTCCATGACCACGGTGCGCCGGGTGTTGACGGCGCCGGCCTCGGTGTCGATGGTGTTCGACACGAAAATGCCCGACTCCGCGTTGTCACGGGCCGCGTTGCCGCGGATCTCGGACCGCAGGGACCGTTCCTGGGCGATGCCCCAGTTGCCGTTCCCCGCCGCGGTGACCTGGCGGATGCTCAGCTTGTTGGTGCGCGAGGCCCAGATGCCGTTCTTCTTGAACTGCGACACCGTCAGGGAGTGGATCCGGACGTTGGTGGCGGGCTTCGCGTCGGTACCGATGACGCAGATGCCGTTGCCGCCCAGACCGCAGACGTGCGTCGGCTTGGCCGTGGAGGGCATGAGGACGGTCCGCTCGCCCGCGCCGCGCAGCGTGAGGTCGGACTTCCTGATGATGACGCTCTCCCGGTAGACACCGGGGGCGATGTCGATGGTGTCACCGGGCCTCGCCCGGTCGACCGCGAGCTGGATCGACTCGCCGGGGACCACGTCGTAGGTGGTGCGGGCGCCTGCCGGCGCCGCCACGCCCAGCCCCGAGGTCACCATCAGAGCGACACAGCCGAGGTACATGAACTGTCGTTTCGTCATGAGCTCAAATTATGTGGCGAATAGGACAAGTCGCCACATGACTCACCCATCAGAAGCGTGTCGTGGAGGCCTCCCCGCCGACCGCTTCAGCCGGGGCGTTCACCCTCGATCCGGCGCAGCCGCTCGGCGTCACCCGTCCGGGGGCAGGTACCGCACGCCTCGTCCGGGCGGATCGTGTAGTAGAGGCAGCAGCCCGCGCGGGTACGGGTGGGGTACGACCGGTCCTCGCGGCCCGCGAGGCGGCGGAAGTCGGCGCCGCCGGGGAACGGGGGGACGGGCTCCGGCAGCAGTTCGGTCGCGGCACGCACACCGGCCTCCTCCTCCCCCAGCATCCGGCCCAGGTACCAGACGCCGGACACCAGGTCGTCGCCCGCCATGCCCCACAGCGCCCGGGGCCCCCGGCGCACCCGCGGGGCGATCGCGGCCAGCAGCGGGCGCAGGTGGTCGGCGAAGCCGGCTCGCAGTTCCGCGCGCAGGGCCTCCTCGTGCGGCAGCACCCGCACCCCCGGCAGCCCGGCGGCCGGATCGCCGGGGAGGCACGCGAAGCCGCCCGGAACGACGGAGAACGCACCGGTGGTGAGGCTGACCCGGACGTCCTGGGGCCGGATCCGCGGGACGCGGCGCTCCAGGCACCATGGACCGCTCATCAGCAGGCCGACGGACCACAGGTAGTCGTGCAGCGCGCGGGAAGCCGCGACGTCGGGGCGCGGGGTTCGGCCGTGGTCGTGCTCCACCCGCAGGGCCTCGGCCGCGAGGAGGGCGTCCAGGAACTCGGGGCGTCCGGCCAGTTCGGCACCGTCGGCCCAGCCCTGGGGGGTCCGCGAACCGGGCTCCGCGACGTCCGCGTCGAGGGCGGGACAGAGCCCCTTGAGCCGGCGGATCGCCGAGCCGGTCAGGGCGGAACAGCTCACGGCGGGTGCATGAGGGTACACCGGAGCCAGGGTCACGGACGCTCCTCGACACAAGGGCTGACACGAATGAGGTAAGGCGAGGCTCACCTTAACCACAGAAGTGATCCCCCATGCCAACCGGGGCCGTGTCGAGGCGAATTGACAGACTTAGGTGTGCCTAACCTAGGCTCTCGCCCCGTGATCCGGAACCATCGGATCACCGGATCCGAGCGCGGAGTG
Source organism: Streptomyces wuyuanensis (assembly GCF_900103455.1). GTDB lineage: Bacteria > Actinomycetota > Actinomycetes > Streptomycetales > Streptomycetaceae > Streptomyces > Streptomyces wuyuanensis. The sequence goes on from NZ_FNHI01000003.1 coordinate 328,810, forward strand.
GCCCCCTCATGCGGTTGTACCTGCTTGCCCTGAACCCGACCGACTCGGTCACCGAGGGTTTCCTCCCCGCCGCCCGCCGGCTCGGACTGGACGTCACACTGCTCACCGACCGGCCCGCCGAGCACCGCTCCGTGTACCCGGACGTCCAGGTGCTGGAGTGCGACGTGCGCGACTTCCGAGCGGTGGTCTCCGTCGTGTCCGCGCACGGCTCTCCGGACGCGGTCTTCACCAACAGCGACCACCTGCAGACCCAGGCCGCGCTCGCGGCGCACTACTTCGGGCTGCCCGCGAAGGACTGGCGGGCCGCGCTGCGCACGAAGGACAAGGCCGAGATGCGCCGCCGGCTGGCCGCCGCGGGCGTGGACGCCGTGCGGTCCGTCGAACTCGCCGCCGGCCAGGACCCCTCCCCCGTCGCCGCAGGCGTCCCCTACCCGTGTGTCGTCAAACCGCGCGAGGGCGTGGCCAGCGAGGACGTGGTCATGGCCGGTGACGCGGCGGAACTGGTCCGGCGCTGCGAGGAGATCAGGGCGCGACGGCCGGGAGCCGCGCTGGTGGTCGAGGAGTACCTGCCGGGCGAGCTGTACACCCTGGAGACCCTCGGCGACGGCCGGATACGCCATGTGCTGGGCGGGTTCCGTACCGAACTGTCCCCTCTCCCGTACTTCATCGAGGAGCGGCTGACCTACGTCGCCCGGCACCCGCGGGACATCGAGGAGCAGGTGCTCGCGCAACTCGACACGCTCGGCGTCGGATTCGGCGTCTGCCACACCGAGTTCGTGGTCCACGAAGGGCGCGCGCGGATCATCGAGGTCAACTACCGTGCCATCGGGGACCAGTGCGATCTGCTGCTCGCCGGGCTGCTGGACATTCCGCTCTTCGAGCACGTCCTGCGTACGCATCTCGGCGAACCGCTGCCGTCGGAGCTGGGGGCACGGGCCGACGGAGCCGCCAGGCTCGACTACCCGTGCGCCGACCGGGCCGGGACGCTGACGTCGGCCCCCGGAGCGACCGAAGTGGAGGCGTACGGGGTGACACTGACGTACCGGCCGCTGCGCGGTCTCGGCGAACGCCACCCGGTGTACGGCACCAACCGCGACTTCCTGGGAGTGGTGCGGGCCACGGGAAACGACCGGTCGGCGGTGGACCGCGCCGTGACGGGGTTCCTGGCCGCACAGCGCTGGGAGATCACCCCGTGACGGTCCCCGCGGCGAGCGCCGCCGCCCGGGCCGGGACCACGACCGGCCCGGCGGACGCAGGGGGCGAACTGCTCCTCAGGGTGCTGAGCGCACTGCTGCGCGAGGACGTCGTGGGGCTGCGCAGCCGCAGCCGCGCGGTCGAGCAGGCGGACGGCACCTGGCTGCGGCTGGAGACCCCCGGTCCCGACGCGCTGATGCTGCCGGTGCGCGAGGACGGTTTCCAGTGCGCGTGGGCAGCCAGGGAGCCGCTGATGCGGCGGGAGTCAGACGGCACCGACCTGCGGGACACCGACGCGGTCCTCGGCGAACTCCGCACCCTCGCCCCGCCGGTGGACCACGGCGGCTTCGACGCGTTCGCCGAGGAGTGCCGTCAGACCCTCGCCACCGTACGGCTGCACGAGGCGACGGAGGAGGAGGTGCTGCGGGCGCTCGCGGAGCGCCACGGCGCCGATCCGGCCGACTGGACCGGGCCGTCGGGCGGCCTCGCCCTGGACGCCCTCGCCGCCCGGCTCGACCATCCGGTCTATCCCACCGCGCGCGGCAGGTCCGGCCTGACGGACGCGGCGCTGCGGGCGTACGCCCCGGAGTTCCACCCGCGGTTCGCGCTGCGCTGGCTCGCCGTGCCCCGCGAGGCCCTGACCGCCGTGGGCCCACTCCCCGGACCGACGCCCTCGGCCCTCGGGCTGTCCGGCCTCGACGACAGCCACGCCGCCCTGCCCGTGCATCCGCTCACCGCAGCCGGACCGCTGGCCGAAGCGGTGCGCGCCGCCGGGCTCGACGGGCTGGCGGTACCGGCGCCCCTGGCCCATGGGGACGTGATCCCCACCCTGTCCATGCGGACGGTCGCCCTCGCGGCCCGGCCCGATGTCCACCTCAAACTGCCGCTGGCCACCTCCACCCTGGGCCGGCTCAACCGGCGCACCATCAAGCCCGGGACCCTGGCCGACGGGGCCGCCGTCCAGCGCCTGCTCCAGGCGGTGACCGCCCGCGAACCCCGGTTCCGCGACACCGTCCTGCACGCCGACGAGTCCTGCTTCGCCCACGCCGGGCACGAACTGCTCGCGGTGCTGCGGCGCCGCCAGCCCCCGGGGCTCGACGGCTGCGTCGTCGTGCCGCTTGCGGCCCTGCTCGCCCGGGCACCCGGCGGACGGCTGGTCGTCGACCACCTCGCCGACCGCTTCCACGGCGGCGATCCTCTCGCCCTGCTGGACGCCGTGCTCGAACTGCTGCTGGACTTCCAGGCCACGCTCTTCGCGTACGGGATCGCCCTGGAGTCCCACCAGCAGAACGTGTCGCTGGTGCTGGACGCGACCGGCGGCGGCCCCCGGCTCCGGCTGCTCCTCAAGGACAACGACGGCCCCCGGATCAACGGCGCACGGCTGCGGGCGGCGCTGGGCGCGGACGCGCCCGGGCCCGGGGACTTCGACGACTGCCGCATACTCGCCGACGGCGACGGTCCGCTCGCCGACCTCTTCACCACCGTCACCGTCCATCTGTGCGCCGGGGCCTACGCCTTCGGCCTCGCCCGGCACGGCCGTGCCCCGCTGGTCCGGCTGTTGCGGCTCGTCCGCGACCGGCTCGCCGAGGCGGTGGAGCGGCTCGGGACCGGGCCGGGAGAGCCCGGGGCCGTGCTGCGGGCACGGGTGCTGGACGCGCCCGTGCTGCCGGTGAAGGCGATGGTGACCGCGGGAACCCTGCTGGCCAAGGAACGTTCGGGAGCGTCCGACATCAACAAGCACTACACCACCGGACCCAACTATCTGCTGCGGGGAGTGTGATCCGGGATGACCTCCACGCATCCTTCCGCGCACCGTTCCGCCCTGGCCCCACCGCCCACGGCCGACGAGGCGGTCGCCCACACCCTCCTCAACTGTCTCCTGAGGGAGCTGTGCGGACCCGAGCACCAGACCGCCGTCATCGACGGGCACCTGTTGCTGCGGCTGCCCCGCCGCGGGGTGCTGCTGCGCGTCGCGTTGCGCCGCACGTCGCTGCTCGGCGCCCATCGGTTCGCCGGCCCCGTGACCGAGGAGGCTCCCGGCGGCTGGTCACCGGTCGGCTGGCGGCGGCTCGCCGAGCACGTCCACGCGGAGCTGACGCTGCGCACGGGTGTGCAGAACGAGGAGTTCCTCGGCCAGATCGCCTCCAGCCACCGGGGCGTCGCCTCCGCGCTCGCAGTGCCCCGCCCGGCCGTCGGGGGCGCAGGCCCGAAGTCCGTCTCCGCCGCGTATCTCGCCTCGGAGCGCTCCCTCGCCCTCGGGCACCGCTTCCACCCCACGCCCAAGGCACGCGGCGGGGACTCCACGGCCTGGACGCAGTACGCGCCCGAGGCGGGCGCCTCGTTCCCGCTGCGGCTGCTCGCGGTACGGGAGGACCTGGTCGCCGAGGAGTCGGCCGGGCCGGACGCCGCCGCGGCGCTGGACCGGCTGGGCCATCCGCCGGACGGCTACCGGCTGCTGCCCGCGCACCCCTGGCAGTACGAACTGCTCCACGACGACCCCCGGCTGCGGACGGCGCTCGCCCGCGGCGAGGTGCTCGACCTCGGTCCCGGATCCCTGCCGTTCGCCGCGACGGCCTCCGTCCGCACCCTCTTCGACGGCGACGCCTTCCTGAAGTTCAGCCTCAACGTCCGCATCACCAACTGCCTCCGGAAGAACGCGGGGTACGAGCTCTCCGGCGCGGTGGCGCTCACCCGCCTGCTGGAGCCGGTCCTCGCCGACCTGACCGCCCGCTTCCCCGGCAGCGACATGCTGCGCGAACCCGCGTACCGGAGCCTCGCCCTGCCCGGCGCGGACGGTGTGCCGGTACGCGGCCTCCTCGAGGGCTTCGGGGTGATCGTCCGCGAAGGGCTCGGCCGACGGCTGCGGCCGGGGCTCACCCCGCTGCTCGCCGCGGCGGTCGCCGACGAGTACCCGACCGGGCCCGCCCACGTCTCCCGGCTGCTCGCCGACACGGATCCGCGCACGGCACTGTCCTGGTGGCGCGCGTACCTCCGGCTGCTGGTGCCCCCGGTGCTCGCCGCGTACTTCGACCACGGCGTCGTCCTGGAGCCGCATCTGCAGAACGTCCTCGTCTGCGTGGACGACGGAGGGCGGCCGCGGCAGGTGCTGTTCCGCGATCTGGAAGGCACCAAGCTGCTCCCGGACCGGCACTCCGCAGCGCTCGCGGCGCTGCCCGCGGAGGTGGCGGGACCCATGACGTACGACGCGGGGCGGGGCTGGGACCGGGTGGTGTACTGCCTTCTGGTGAACCACGTCGCCGAGATGCTCGCCGCTCTCGCCGATCTGCACCCCGGCGCGGAAGCCGCGCTGTGGGCCGAGGTCCGGGACGCGCTGGGCCGCCACGCCGACGAGCACGGGCGCCGGCCGAAGCTCGACGCCCTCCTGTCGGGTGCGCCGCTGCCGGCCAAGGCCAATCTGCTCACCCGCTGGGCGCGCACGGCCGACCGCGACGCGGGCTATGTGCGGCTCCCTTCCCCGCTCGCAGAGGATCTGCTGACCGGGGCGGTCAGCACCGACGACGTCCGGAGCGCACGATGACGAACTCCCCGACGGCCACCGCGGCGCCGGCCGTGGCCGCCCCGGCCGTCTCCGGTCCGGTGCGCGAGCGCGCCCTCGCGCTCCCCTCAGGCGAACTCCCCGCCTACGTCTACGACCTCGGCGTGCTGCGGGCGCACGCCGAGTCCGTGCGGGAGGCGCTGCCGGAGCGGGTCGAGCTGTACTACGCGGCCAAGGCCAATCCCGAACCGGAGATCCTGACGGCCCTCGCGCCGTACGTGGACGGATTCGAGGTGTCCTCGGCAGGTGAACTGGCCCATGTGGCGCAGGCCGTGCCGGGCCGTCCACTGGCGTTCGGCGGTCCCGGCAAGACGGCTGCCGAGACGGCGGCGGCACTGGCGGCCGGCGTGGCGCGGTTCCATGTCGAGAGCGTCCATGAACTGCGGATGCTGACGGCCCTGTCGGCGGAGCGGCCGGCGCAGGCGCCACCGGTCGATGTGCTGCTGCGCTTCAATCTGCCGCTGTCCGAGGGCGCGTTGAGGACGAGTGCGCTGTCCATGGGCGGCCGGCCGACGCCGTTCGGCCTGGATCCGTCCGAGGCCGACGACGTGATGCGGTACCTCACGGGCGGGTCCTGTCCACGGCTGCGCGTGCGCGGGGTCCACGCCCATCTGGCGAGCGGCCTCGGGGCCGGGGCCTCACTCGCCGTCGCCGAGTCCGTGGTGGCCTGGTCCGTACGGCTCTTCGAGCGCCACCGCGTACTGCTCCGCGAGGTGAACGTCGGGGGCGGCATGACCGTCGACTACGCGGATCCCGCGGCCCGGTTCGACTGGGCCGGCTACGGTGCCGGGCTCGCGCGCCTGACCGCGGCCCACCCGGACCTGCGGCTGCGCATCGAACCGGGGCGCGCAATGACCGCGTACTGCGGCTGGTACGCCACCGAGGTGCTGGACGTCAAGCGCAGCCACGGCGAGGACTTCGCCGTGGTCCGCGGCGGGACGCACCATCTGCGCACACCGGCGACGAAGGGGCACGACCAGCCGTGTGCGGCGCTGCCCGTGGCCGGCTGGCCGCACCCTTGGCCGCGTCCCGCCGCCCGAGGCGACAGGGTCACCGTGGCAGGGCAGTTGTGCACGCCGAAGGACGTGCTCGCCCGCGGAGTGCCGGCACCGGGTCTGCGGGCCGGGGACCGGGTGGTGTTCGCACTCGCCGGCGCGTACGCCTGGAACATCTCGCACCACGACTTCCTCATGCATCCGCGTCCGGGTTTCCACTTCCTGGGCGGGTGAGGGCGGCGTTGCGTGTCGTTGCGTGCCATTGCGCGGCGCTCGTCGGGTCGCGCGGGCCCTTTCCGAATCGGCGTACGGCACCCGGCTGGAGGCCACGGTGAACCCCGACACGTCGCGCGACGCGCGTCTGACCGCTCACGCTGATGTCTCGACGTCCCTGGCCCTGTGCAGTGATCGCGACCTGCGCAAGCTCGTGGACACGGCCGTGCCGCTCGGTTCCGGCATCGGCGGGAAGTCGGCCCTGACGGAGGTGGCGGGAACCCCGGTCTTCGTGAAGCGGGTACCCCTCACCGACGTGGAGATGCGACCCGGGAACGTCCGGTCCACGGCGAACCTGTTCGGGCTGCCCGACTTCTGCCACTACGGCGTCGGCACCATCGGCGGGCCGGGCTTCGGGGCCTGGAGGGAACTCGCCGTGCACACGATGACGACGAACTGGGTGCTCACGGCGGCACACGAGGGCTTCCCCCTGATGTACCACGGGAGGGTGCTCCCCGACTCTGCTGCGCTGCCCGAGGAACTGGCCGACGTCGAAAGGGCCGTTGCCTACTGGGGCGGCTCATCTCGGGTGCGCCGCCGGATCGAGGCTCTCCGGCAGTCCTCGGCGAGCGTCGCACTGTTCCTGGAGTACATCCCGCAGAACCTGCACCAGTGGCTGGCGGCCCGGGTCGAGGAAGGCGACGCGTCCACCGACCGGGCCTGCGCCATGGTGGAGAGGGACCTGGCGGCAGGCATCTCGTTCATGAACAGCCGCGGGCTCCTGCACTTCGACGCGCACTTCGAGAACATCCTCACCGACGGCCGGCGTCTCTACTTCGCGGACTACGGCCTCGCGATCTCCTCCCGCTTCGAGCTGTCACGGGACGAGGCCGGCTTCTTCGACCGGCACCAGGCCTACGACCGCTGCTACACGGCCACGTACCTGGTGAACTGGCTGGTCACCGCTCTGTGCGGATACCGCCGGGAGGACCGGGAGGGCCGCTGTGCGCTGGTGCGCGGGTACGCGGAGGGCAGGCGTCCCACAGGCATCCCGGCGGAGGCCGCGGCGATCATTTCCCGGCACGCACCGGTCGCCGCCGTGATGTCCGACTTCAACCGAAGGTTCCGAGGCCACAGCAGGCGGACTCCTTACCCGCTCGAGGAGATCCGCCGAATCGCCGGCGCATGACGGGCTCCGGGCAACACACCCAGCTGCGCGGGGGTTCCGGCGGTGTGCAGATCGCCATCGCGCGGGGGGCGGCGCGGATGATCGCGCCGACCAGGTCGGCACCGGGCTCCTGGCAGGGATCATCGACGATCCGCCCCGGGCACTCCGTGGCGGGATGCGCGGTGTGGCGAGCGGGGTTCCGCTCGGGGCGTCGGGTGGTCACGGCCGGCTCGGCAGTCGGCTTCCCCGGCGGCAGGCGCGGGCCGCCGCCAGGAGTTCACGGACCCGGTCGCCGGCCTGCCCGGGATCGCGCACGGGCGCGGGGAAGGGCAGGGAGACGTCCCGGTGGCTGTGTGCGCGCTCGAGGCGGAGGGTGACGCCCCGCCGGTCCATGGCCAGCGGCCACACCCGGACCACCCCCTGGAGCAGCCGGGGGTCCACCAGTCGTGTGAGCAGGGCCACCATCTCGGCGTGGTCGTCGACGAGGTGGGTGAGCATGGCGGCCTCGTGGTGTGCGAGCACGTCCGGCCGTGCCAGGGCGAGTTCGTCGAGGCCGACGGTGACCGGCCCTGCGGGCGTCTCCAGGGCGACATGCGCGGTGACCGTGCGGAACGAGGCGGTGCCGGACTCCTCGCATTCCGGAGCCGCCTGGGCCAGCCATCCGGCGATGGTGACGCGGGACCGCACCCGCTCGCGGACCGCGACCGGCGCGACGTCGGTGAACTTGAGCACGACGGGGAGTGTGCCGCGTGGCGCGAGGGCGACCTCGCCGGCGAGACGGCAGTCGGAGGGCAGCCGCAGCAGCAGCCGGCCGTCGTCGCCCACGCTGTGCAGACCGCCGCCGACCAGGTCGCAGGTGTGCGCGTCGGTGACTGCGGTGAACGATTCGGCGGCGGCCAGCACCGTGCGCACCCGTTCGGCCGCGCTCGCCTGCTCGCCCGCGCAGTCCTCAGCAGTCATTCCGCACCCCTCGGTAGTTAGGTAAGGCACACCTAACTTAACTCATGCCCCCGGGTGGGCGCATCACCCGTCGGGGTCTTCTGCCGTCGCCTCCACCACACCCGTCCGCGCCGGTCCTGCGCGCCGTGCCGATCCCTCCGTACGGCGGCCACACCCTCCGGGCCGGCCCCGCCACCACGCTCCGCACCGGGCACCCCGTGGTCCGCATCCGCCCCAGCGGGGAACGGACCCTCCCACCGGGCAACTGCGTCCGGCGCGTCATCGGGCCCACCGGCAGGGACTCGGGGCGCTGCTCGTTCCGTCCCGTCCCACACGGCAGGCCCGGAGAACGGCGAACAGCGTGCGTCGGCAGGGGCGGACGGGCGGCGGGCCGGGCCGGCCGCGCCACCCAGCGCCACGGCGTCGACGACTCCGACGGCCACGAGCGCAGCTGCGCCGCGTGACCGTCGCGGCGCGACGGGCCGGTCGGCGTGGACGGCGAGCACTCCCACGACTGCTCGCACCCCATGCCGGACCGGGCGCCGTCCACCCCGCTCAGGGCCGCGCCAGCAGCGCGCCGAGCGCCGTCGCCGTGCCGGGATGGGCATGGACGAGGGCCGCGCCCCGCGGGCCCGGTTCCGCCGCCTCCCACCCGCCGTCGCAGCCCAGCAGCCGCGCCATGGCGTCGCAGGTCGCCGGGTGGGAGGCGAGCAGTGGGACGCCGCGGCCGGCGCTCCCTCGCCAGCCGGAGCGCACCGCGCCCGGATCCGGCTGTACGCGCCACGGCGGCACCCATGAGTCGAGAGCCTCGAGCCGCGCGGGGAAGATCCGGCCGGCCTCACGGATCAGCAGGGGGGCCAGTTCCGCCCCGCCGGCCCGGAGCGTACCGATCAGGGTCGGCAGCCACGGCAGCAGTACCGGGTCCGGCAGCCGGGCGAAGGCGTTCGAGACCGCCTCCACGACGAAGTCGGCCAGGGCGGGGACCGGTTCCAGGGCGTGCAGGAAACCGCTGAGGTAGCGGGGGTAGGCCGGGACCACCATGGAGTTGCCGAGCAGGGCGTCGCACCGGGCCCGCAGCTCCGCCCGGGACAGGCCGCCGAGCTGGGTCTGCGCTGCCCAGAGCAGCGCGGTCTTCGCCGACTCCTCGGGGTGCGACTGGGCGACCGCCAGCTCCAGCTGCGTACGGTCGCAGCCCAGCGACAGCGCCAGGCCCTCCATGCTGAACAGGAACCCGAGCATCGCGGCGACCTGGCGGACGGTCGCGTCCTCGTCGGTGAACGCGGTCGGCAGCAGGGTGCAGTAGTGCGCGTACCCCGTCTTGACGAAGGACTCGATCCACGGCGGCAGCACCGGTTCGCTGGTCCGGTAGTACGCCAGCAGCCGGCGCACCCGGCGCAGCACCTCGGGGGCGCCGTCGACGCTGCGCTCGGTGGCCAGCACATCCAGGGCCCGGGTGCCCAGTTCGTCTGCGAGGCGCCGGCCGCGCAGATGGAGCGTCGCGTCCTCGACCGCCTCGAGGACGACGGCCGTCGTCGCCTGCGGGCCGTACGCCGTGCGCCGGAGGCGCTGCTCCAGCACCTGCTCGACGCTGACGCCCTCGTACCCGAGCTCGATGAGCGCACGCTGGTGGGTGCCCAACGCGAGATCCCAGGACTCCTGGATGGGGCGCTCGCCGAGCCGCCGCTCCCCCATGATCGGGCGTGCGGCGCCGTGCGGCATCAGGTACCGCAGCATCCACAGCAGATCGGAGCACTTCTCCAGCTCCGGTCGGGAGGTGATGTCCAGCAAAGCCCGCCGCACACCGCGCTGCTGGAGCTTCAGCCCCAGCGGCGCGAGGCGGTCGTGCACATCGCGGGCCAGGGGCGGCAGCGCGTCGTAGCCGACCTGGCCGACCCGGTCGCCGCCCATCATGATCTCCACGAGGCGGCGCACATCGCGCCGGCCCGGTACGGCGTCCTTCTCGATGCAGGTGACGGCCGCGTCCTGGAAGTCGTACGGGGTGGGCTTCGCCCGGTCCCGCATCCCCGCCAGCAGGATCGACGTCTCGAACACGGCGATGGCGTCGGCCGTGGAGGCGAGATAGCCGTTGCGGCGGGCCGCCCGCACGATCTCGACCGACCAGCCGAGCAGTTCGGCCTCGTCGAGGCGGTCCAGGACGGGCGGCCGCTGAAGGAAGCCGGTGAGCCTGTCGGAGGCCGGCACCGCCGGGTCGGCGGCTGCCGGGCCGCTCTTCGCCGTTCTCGCCTTCTTCTTCGCGCCCGCCTGTCCCGCCAGCCGGAACGGCTCGACGCGGGTGCGCCTGACGTTCTTCGCCCACACCGTCGCGGCGATGGACACGGAGCCGGCGGCCAGACCGAACTGCGCCTCGATCGCGGCGTGGCTGGACGGGATCAGGCCGTGCTGCCACGTGGTCGCGGTTCGCGGTGCGATCTCGAAGGTGTCGGCACCGTCCACGCCGAACTCGGCAACGCGGCTGGCCGCGTGGAACGCGCCACAGACGTACAGGCAGTCCGCGGGGTCGGTGCCGGAGGCGGCGAGGTGCTCCCGCATGCGGGTCCACATGTAGCGCTCGCGGTCCTCGTCCACGCGCACCCGCCCGGGATCCCCCGGTGCGAGGCGGCGGAACAGGCTGCCGATCAGCAGCATGACCTGACGGTAGGTGTCGTGGTCGCTGTCCCCGAGCGGCAGCTCCACGTACTGGTGCCACCACTCCGACCAGTGCCGGACCCGGCCATGGCGCAGCAGATGCTCCTCGAGCTCGGCGAAGCGCGGCCGCAGGTCCCCGATCTCGACACCGACCGCTTCGCCGTGCAGTGCGGCCTCATCCTCGGCAGCCGGTGTGTCGGGGCCGGACGGTTCGGCGGGCTCCGCACCGCGCGCGTCCCACTGGTACACGTGGTCGGAGGAGCGGTCGACGAGGACGAGCTCGACGCCCGGGGTGTCGAGTGCGTAGGCGATGGCCTGGTACTCGGCCGAGGCCTCGGTGATGGGCGCGACCACCGACAGCGGCGACCACTCCGCCGGGAAGCCCTCGACCTCGGTGGCGAACGCCTGCACCGCGACCGGGAGTCTGCAGTTCCGCAGTTCGGTCAGCAGCGGGGCCATGTCCTCGCACAGTTCGAGGTACACCACCTTCGGCTGCTTCTCCCGAAGCCGCCGTGCCATCGCGAGCGCCGAGGCGGGCGAGTGGTGGCAGACCGGGAAGATCTCCAGGGGCTCCCGTACCGCTCGGTCCACGTCGTCGACGATGCCCAGCAGGATGCCCTCGAGCGCGCCGGGTCCGTCGGCGAAGGCCGCTGCGGCGTCCTGCAGTTGTGCCCGCAGCGCGGCGAACGTGCCTTCCTGGGCGGCGCTCATGACAGGGTGGCGATCGCGTCGCGGCCGCCCTCCAGGAACTCCGGCCAGACGCCGCCCTCTTCCTTGCTGCGCGGCTCGACGACGCCGTGCAGGTACTTGTTGAGGATGGCCAGGTCCTCCGGCTCGCGCCGCGCCAGCGACCCGACGAGCGAGGAGGCGAGGGTGTGGGCGGTCAGCGCCCGCTCACCGAAGAAGTTGCCGTGCAGGATCGCGTCCTCCAGTACGCCGATCTGCTCGGCGGTCGACAGCGCGGACTCCAGCTTCTCGTCGTCGCTGCCGGCCGAGGCCGCCGAGGCGCGCAGGTCGGCGAAGCTCTGCAGCAGGACGTCCAGCAGCGTCGGCGGCACGTCGAGCTCGATCCGGTGGCGGCGCAGCAGTTCCTCGGTGCGGAAGCGGACGATCTCCGCCTCGCTCTTCTTGTTCGTCACCACCGGGATCCGCACGAAGTTGAATCGCCGCTTGAGCGCCGAGGACAGGTCGTTGACGCCCCGGTCACGGCTGTTGGCGGTGGCGATGATCGAGAATCCGGGCTTGGCGAAGACGATGTTGTCGCTGTCCAGCTCGGGGACCGAGATGTACTTCTCGGACAGGATGGAGATCAGGGCGTCCTGGACGTCGCTGGTGGAGCGGGTGAGCTCCTCGAAGCGGCCGATCGCGCCGCTCTCCATCGCGGTCATGATCGGCGAGGGGATCATCGACTCGCGGGACTGGCCCTTGGCGATCACCATGGACACGTTCCACGAGTACTTGATGTGGTCCTCGGTGGTTCCGGCCGTACCCTGCACCACCAGGGTGGAGTTGCGGCAGATCGCGGCGGACAGCAGCTCCGCGAGCCAGCTCTTGCCGGTGCCGGGGTCCCCTATGAGCAGCAGGCCGCGATCGGAGGCCAGGGTGACGATGGCGCGTTCGACGAAGCTGCGGTCGCCGAACCACTTCTGGGAGATCTCCCGGTCGAGACCGTCGGCGCGCTCGGAGCCCAGGACGAACAGCCGGACCATCTTCGGGGAGAGCCGCCAGGAGAAGGGCTTGGGGTTGTCGTCCACCGACTCCAGCCAGTCCAGCTCCTCGGCGTACTTGATCTCGGCAGGGGCGCGCAACAGGTCGGACATGTCAGGGCCTTTCTGAAAACGGTCGTTGGATGAGGGCGTCGACGGGGAAGTGTGGGCCGCGCCGGCTGGGCGTGTGCGGGCGGTCCGACGACGCGGCGAGGTGCCGCGGCTGAGAACGTGCGCCCGGCGGGGTTCCCGGGGAGAGCCCTCAGGTGAGAAACGTCTTGAGCTCGTGGACGAGCTTGCGTATGTGACCGGAGATCACCGGCGTGCCGAGGTCCTTGAAGCGCTCCCGGAACCACGGGTTGACGCTGCCGCGGCCCGAGCTGGTAACGGAACCGACGGGGATGAACTTGGCGCCGGAGCGGTGGACGGCGGCCATGGACTCGAAGAGTTGCTCGGTCCGCCATTCGTAGAAGTCGGAGATCCACACCACCACGGTGTTGCGCGGTTCGGCGATCTTCGGCTGGGCCAGGGCCATGGCGACCGTGCCGTCGGTACCTCCGCCGAGGTTGGTGCGCAGCAGGGTCTCGAAGGGGTCGTGCACCCAGGGCGTGAGGTCGAGTGCCTGGGTGTCGTAGGCGATCAGGTGGACGTCGACCTTCGGCAGCCCGGCGAAGATCGAGGCGAGGATGGTGCAGTTGACCATCGAGTCGACCATGGAGCCGGACTGGTCCACGACCACGACGAGCCGCTGCGGCGTCGTCTTGCGGACGGTGTGCCGGTAGTAGAGGCGGTCGACGTACAGCCGCTCCTCCTCCGGGCTCCAGTTGGTGAGGTTCTTCCAGATCGTGCGGTCGAGGTCCAGGTTGCGGAAGACGCGCTTCGGCGGCACGGAGCGGTCCAGGGCACCGACCGTGGCCTTTGCCACCTGGGTCCGCAGCACCTCGGCGACCTCGTCGACGAAGCGGCGGATCAGGGCCTTGGCATTGGCCAGCGCGACACCGGACAGATTGTTCTTGTCGCGCAGGAGCTGCTCGATCAGCGACATGCTCGGGGTGAGCTGTGAGGCGAGCTGCGGGTCGGCCAGGACTTCACGCAGACGCATCCGTCCCACGAGGTCGGCCTCGATGGCGGCGAGTTCCGGGCCGATCGCGGGAATCAGTGTGCCGAGGTCCGGTGTCGCGCCGTGGACGGAGCCGCTGCCCCGGCCGGTCGCGACACCGCCGGCGCGACCGCCGCGCAGCTCGCCGGGTCGGCAGCCGAGCGCGCGTTCCAGCCAGCCCGCGTCGGCCTGCCAGCGCGAGAGCTGTCCGGCGGTGACCGTGCCGGATCCGGACGAGAACACGTTGAGCAGCACCTTCGACACCAGTGCGGCGCGCCGGACTTCGGCGGCCCGGTCACGGCCGGCGGTTCCGCCCTCTTCGGCGGTGTCCGCCTCGGGGCCGGAACCGGACCCTGCTGCGGCCCCGGTCTCCCGCGCGGCCCCCGGCGCGGGTGAGGCGTCCGGCCCGGGCACGGTCTCGGGGGCGGACGCGGGTGAGGACCCGGAGCCGGCGCCGCGATCCGTCAGTGCGCCGGTCCCCGTACCGGATCGGTCAACGGGCCCGGCTCCCGAAGGGGGCTGGGACCCGGTCCCCGTGCCGGACCGTTCGCCGCCCCCGCTTCCGGGCCCGGCGGCGGGCCGGGGCACCATCAGACCTTCGAACTCGGCGGCCAGCTCGGAGTGGCGCTGCACGACGGAGTCCACGGACACCTGCGGATCCAGCAGCGCGGGCGGCAGCCCGATGGCCTCGACGACGGCGAGGCCGGCCGATTCCAGCGACGGCTGCTCCTCGTGGTCGAACAGCCGGGCGAGGAGTCGCCAGTACAGGACCTGGCGGCGGTTGTCGTGGGAGTCGGCCTCCGCGTGGCGGTCCGTCTGCTCCCGTTCGGTCGTCTGCTCGCTCATTTCCGCAGCAGCCTCCCCGCCCGCTCCCGGAGCACCATCACGGCGTCGGTGGCGGCCTTCTCGGCCTTGACGCCGGCCTTGTCGCCCGTGCCGCCGGCCCATCCCCCGCCGTGCACCGCCACAGCCTTCTTCCGCACCGTCGTCTCGACGGCGAGCGGCTGGACGGTGAACGTGCCGGCGTCCCACCGGAGCAGTCCTATGCAGGCGCCGGACGCCTCGACGGCCTCCGGCGTCAGGGGCCCCGCGGTCGGAACGCGGTCGGCGTCGACGGCCACAGGACGTCCTGCGACATCGAACAGGAGCACGCCGCTCTCCTTGCGTACGGTGTAGCCCTCCAGGAACACCGGCTCGGCGATGCGCGCCGGGTGTCGGTCCAGCGGTGCGACCGTCGGAGCCGTGGCCGCGGCCAGGGCGACTCGGGCCGTGGCGAACGCGTCGGCGGGCGCACCCGGCCGGGCCTGCTCGTCGTTCCAGATCAGGTCGCCCTCGGCGGTGACCGGCATGCCGGACAACTCCATCGAGCGGCCCTCGCTCACGGCGGCCAGCAGCGCCATGTGCGGCCGGAGCAGCTGCCAGACGCCGGCCTCCACGACCGTGTCCGGCTTCGGCACCGAGACAGCGGCGCGCACCAGCCGCGGCGTGGTGCCGTCCGCAGGCTCGAACACCGCGTGGACCTGGGCCTGCGCGGCCGTCGCGTGCTCGTGCACGTCGACGCCGAGCGGCAGCAGCCGGCCGGTGGCCGTGCCGGGCGCGGACGCCTCGGTGGCGCCGGGCAGCGTCAGGAGCATCGCCCGCGACCAGAGGTCGGCCCAGCGGCGCACCGGCATCCGTTCCAGCGACGCGCCCGGGCAGGAGGCGGCGAGCTCGGCGGCGAAGCCGTCCAGGAGGGTCGCCTGCCGGCGCAGTGCCGGGTCGGGGAGCATCGCCGAGACCACCTGGGCCGCCCCGGAGACCAGTTCGTGGTCGATGCCCTGCCATCCGGCGCGCGCCAGGTCACAGAGCCAGGAGCGGGCGGCGGCCGACAGGTTCGCCGTCTGCCGCTCCGCGGGCACGGGTGCCGGCGCGGTCTCCTCCGGGCGCGAACGGCCCGCCGCCTCGTCGACCCTGGTCATGAGCGCGTCGTGGACGGAGCCGAGCAGCGCCGCACGGGCCGCGGCGAGTGCGACGAAGTGCCCCTCGCCGGCGGCCCCGGCCGCTGCCTTCTCCGCCGCCTCGGCGGCCCTGGCGGCCAGCGGCGTGCCGGCCACGGCGTCGGCGAGTTCGGACAGGCCCGCGGCCTGTGCGGGCCGGGGACGGAGCAGACCACCGACGAGCGCGCCGTCGAAGGCGTCGACGGCGGCCAGGGCCTCGTCGAGTCCGTCGACCGGGTCGGTGAGCAGAGCGGTGCGCATCACGCCACCGCCCTGGCCTGCGGGAACCACTGCATCTCGGGCAACGGCGCGGTGGTCGGGTCGAGTTCGAGGTAGGCCAGCTGGCGCAGGAACCGGCTGAACACGGGAGCGGCCGTCTTCGTCGCCGCCGGTGCGGGGCGGGCGCCGGTCATGGCGTTGGTGACGGAGGCCGCCGTCGGCTCCTCGCCCCCCGTCTCGACGCGCAGATAGCGCGCGACGCGCTCGGCGCCGTACTGCAGGACGGCCTCGCCGACCAAGGACCGGATGTGGTTGCAGAACGCCCCGCGGGCACCGCCGCAGGGCCGGTTGTTGTTGGTGCTGCAGGCGAACGCGTACGCGCCCGCCTCGACCGACGACACATAGACCCGCTCGATGTCCGAGCCGCTGGACACCACGCCCTGCAGGCGTCCGTCGGCCAGCTCGACGAACGGGACCTTGGCGAGCTTTCGCGCTCGCGCGGGCGCCACCACGCGGGCCGCGCTCCGCTTCTCCCAGTCGGACAACGCACCATCTCCTTTGCACAGCACGGGAAGTCCTGCCGGAAGGCGGCCCGGCGGGACACGACCGAACTTAGCGGCGCACACTGACAACGCCGATCTTGAGCCGAGGGCGCGGATCGCCGGGCCGCCGCCCGCGCGGCGGCGTTCCCCGAAGGCCGAACGGCGCGGGGAGGAGCGGCCGGACCGGGGAGGGCCGTGCACTCGGTGCGCCCGGCCGGGCACCCTGGGTGACGCGCTCCGGACCGCGGACACCGCTCGCGGTGCAGAGCGGGCCCAGGCTCTCTAGCCTCGAAGCAGTAGAAGACGCGCAGCACCGTACAACTCGGATAGAGCGCTCCGGTACGCCCGCCCGTCCGAACCCGGAGGTGGCCCCCATGCCCGAGCTCTTCATCGGCGGCACCTGGACCGCCGCGGCCGGCGGGCGGAAGCGGGAGATCCGCTGTCCGGCCGACGGCGCACTGGTGGCGTCCGTCGACGAGGCCGGACCGGAGGACGCATCCGCTGCTGTGGCCGCCGCCCGCGACGCCTACGACAGCGGGCCGTGGCCCCGGACCCCGGCCGCCGAACGCGGCGAGCTGCTGCTGCGCACCGCCGACCTGCTGGAGCGCGACAAGGCCGAGTTCGCGCGTGCCGAGTCGCTGGACACCGGCAAGCGGCTGGTGGAGAGCGCGTACGACATGGACGACGTCGCCAAGTGCTTCCGCTGGTTCGGCCATCTCGTGGCGGCGGGCGGTCACGACCGCGTCGTCGACACCGCTCCGCCGGACGTCGACAGCCGTGTGGTCCATGAACCCGTCGGGGTCTGTTCGCTGATCACTCCCTGGAACTACCCGTTGCTCCAGACGTCCTGGAAGGTCGCTCCGGCCCTCGGCGCGGGCAACACGTTCGTCCTCAAGCCGAGTGAACTGACCCCGCACACCGCGGTGATGCTGATGCGGCGGCTCACCGAGGCGGGGCTGCCCGAAGGGGCGGCCAACCTGGTGCTGGGCGCGGGCGGCGTCGTCGGTGTCCCGCTCACCGAGGATCCCAGGGTCGACATGGTGTCGTTCACGGGCGGCCTGGTCACCGGCCGCCGCATCATGGCGGCCGCCGCGCCCACGGTGAAGAAGGTGGCACTCGAACTCGGCGGCAAGAACCCGAACGTCGTGTTCTCGGACGCCGCCTTCGAGGCGGCCGTGGACTACGCGGCGACGGCCGTGTTCCTGCACTCCGGCCAGGTCTGCTCGGCCGGGGCACGGCTGCTGGTGCAGGAGGAGCTGCACGACGCGTTCGTCGCTGAGGTCGTCGAGCAGGCGGAGTCCATCAGGCTCGGCGGCCCGTTCGACGAGAACGCCCGCGCGGGCCCGCTGATCTCCGCCGAGCACCTGGAGAAGGTCGAGGCGTACGTCGAGGCCGGTCTCGCCGAGGGCGCGGTCCTGCGCTGCGGCGGTTCCCGGCCGGGGGACCCGGAACTCGCCGACGGCTTCTACTACCTGCCGACGGTGCTGGACGAATGCACTCCCGACATGACGGTGGTGCGCGACGAGTCGTTCGGCCCGGTGCTGACCGTGGAGCGCTTCCGCGACGAGGAGGAGGCGGTGGCCCTCGCCAACGACACGGTGTACGGGCTCGCGGGGGCCGTCTGGACCGGGGACCCGGCGCGGGCCGACCGAGTGGCTTCGCGGATGCGCGCCGGCACGGTGTGGATCAACGACTTCCATCCGTACGTCCCGCAGGCGGAGTGGGGCGGGATGAAGCAGTCCGGCTTCGGCCGTGAACTCGGCCCGGCCGGACTGGCCGAGTACCTCGAGGCCAAGCACATCTGGCGCAATCTGTCACCGAGCCCACAGAGGTGGTTCGCATGACGGCGGACACGGGACGGGCACCTTACGCGAAGGACCCGTCGGGCTCGGGCTCCGGCCACCACGAGGACGACTCCTCGCTGACGGAACTGGGGTACAGGCCGGAACTCAAACGCACCCTCGGCAACTTCCACACGTTCGCCGCCGGAATCAGCTACATCTCGATCCTCACCGGCACCTTCCAGCTGTTCTACTTCGGTGTGGCCTTCGGCGGCCCGGCCTACTGGTGGTCCTGGCCGATGGTGTTCGTCGGGCAGCTCATGGTGGCGCTGTGCTTCTGCGAGCTGGCGGCGCGCTATCCCGTCGCCGGCTCCGTCTACAACTGGGCCAAGAAGATGGGCGGTCCGCACGTCGGCTGGCTCGGCGGCTGGATGATGATGACGGCGACCATGGTGACGCTGGCCGCCGTGGCGCTGGCGTACCAGATCACGCTGCCCAGGATCGATCCCTGGTTCCAGTTCGTGGGCGACGGGACCGGATCCTCGGCGGCGGCCAACGCCGTCCTGCTCGGGACGGTCCTCATCGTCTTCTCCACCCTCGTCAACGCCTTCGGCGTGCAGCTGATGGCGCGCATCAACTCCGCCGGCGTCTTCATCGAACTCATCGCCGCAGTCGCGCTGATCATCTTCCTCGCGGTGCACATCACCCGTGGCCCCTCCACGGTCCTCACCGAGACGTACGGGCTGGGCAAGGACCATCCTTGGGGCTACTTCGGGGCGTTCCTCACCGCGTCGCTCGCGTCCGCCTACGTGATGTACGGATTCGACACGGCGTCCTCGCTGGGCGAGGAGTCCCACGCCCCCCGGCGGAACTGCCCGCGCGCCATCCTCCGCGCACTGGTCGCGTCCTTCCTCATCGGCGGGCTGATCCTGCTGTTCGCGCTGATGGCCGTGCCCGACCTGTTCGCGAAGCAACTGTCCACCGAGGGGTTGCAGTACGTGGTGCTGGTGACGCTGGGACCGACGATCGGCGAGGTCTTCCTGTGGTGCGTCGTCGTCGCGATCACCGTGTGCGTACTGGCCGTGCACGCCGCCGGGATCCGGCTGATGTTCGCGATGGCGCGGGACAACAACCTGCCGGCCGGGTCGCGGCTCGCGCGGGTCAGCCCGCGGTTCCAGACACCCGTGGTGCCGGCCGTCGTCATCGGCCTCGTGGGCGTCGTCATCCTGGTGATCAACATCAACCAGCCGCAGATCTTCTCCGTGATCACCAGCATCGCGATCATCATGATCTACATCGCCTATCTGCTGGTCACGACACCGATGCTGATCCAGCGGCTGCGCGGCGAGTGGAAGCCCGCCGAAGGCGGCTTCTCGCTCGGCAGGTTCGGACTGCCCGTCAACATCCTCGCGGTCCTGTGGGGTGCGGCGATGTCACTGAACCTGGCCTGGCCGCGAGCCGAGGTCTACAACGCCACCGGACCGCAGCACTGGTACCTGCGCTGGGGCGCCTTCCTGTTCATCGGCGTCGTCGCCCTCGGCGGGTTCGCGTACTACTGGTTCGTCCAGCGCCACAGGACGGGTGTGCTCGCCGAGCACGCGTCCGAGTCCGCGCCGACCGGTGGTCCGGCGACGGCTCCCTGACGAGCCCGGAGGCACGACCGCCAGGTCGTACGCGCTCCCGAAGGTGCGTACACGCCTCCGACGGCTCCCCGACGACCTGGAGATGCCATGGCCTCACCCACGTCCGCACCGGAGTTCGACCATGTCGTCGTGGGAGGCGGTACCGCCGGCGCCGTCGTCGCCGCGCGGCTCAGCGAGGACCCGGACGTCAGCGTCTGCCTGCTGGAGGCCGGTCCCTCGGACGTGGACGACGACGACATCCTCGTGCTGGAGCGGTGGATGGCCCTGCTGGAGTCGGGTTACGACTGGGACTACCCGGTCGAACCGCAGGTGAACGGCAACAGCTTCCTCCGCCACGCCCGGGCGAGGGTCCTCGGCGGCTGCTCGTCGCACAACTCCTGCATCGCGTTCTGGGCGCCCGCGGAGGATCTGGACGGATGGGCCGCGGCGGGCTGCACCGGCTGGAGCGCGGCGGACTGCTTCCCGCTCTACCGGCGGCTGGAGAACAACGACGCGCCCGGCGACCACCACGGCCGTTCAGGCCCGGTGCGGTTGCGGACGGTGCCCCCGAGGGACCCGTGCGGTCGCGCCCTGCTGGAGGCCTGTGCCGAGGCGGGCATCCCGACGACCCCGTTCAACACCGGTACGACGGTGGTTCGGGGCGCCGACTGGTTCCAGATAAACGCCCGCCCGGACGGCACCCGTTCGTCCGCGTCGGTGTCGTACCTGCATCCGGTGCTCGGCAGACGGCCGAATCTGGAGGTGCGGACCGGGGTACGGGCGAGGCGTCTGCTGTTCTCGGGCGACGGCCGCTGCACGGGTGCCGAGTACCTGGAGCCGGACGTCGTCCACACCTCGGCGGTGACCGCCCGCGGTGAGGTGATCGTGTCGTGCGGGGCGATCGACTCGCCCAAGCTGCTGATGCTGTCGGGCATCGGCCCGGGCGGGCACCTGCGTGACGTCGGGGTCGACGTACGGGTGGACGCCCCGGGCGTCGGCTCCCATCTGCAGGACCACCCGGAGGGCGTGATCATGTGGGAGGCGAAGCAACCCATGGTCACCACGTCCACCCAGTGGTGGGAGATCGGCATCTTCGCCGACACCGTGCCCGGCCTGGACCGGCCGGACCTGATGTTCCACTACGGCTCCGTGCCCTTCGACCTGAACACCTACCGTCAGGGCTATCCCACGTCGGACAACGCGTTCTCGCTGACCCCCAACGTCACCCAGGCCCGGTCGCGGGGCACGGTACGCCTGCGCAGCCGGGACTTCCGGGACAAGCCGATGGTCGACCCCCGGTACTTCACGCACGAGCACGACATCCGTGTGATGACGTACGGGCTGCGACTGGCGCGGGACATCGTCTCCCGGGCGCCGATGACGGACTGGGCCGGCGCGGAACTCGCACCGGGGCCCGGCTGCACGAGCGACGACGAGCTGTTCGCCTATGTGCGCGACACCCACAACACTGTCTACCACCCGGCGGGAACGGTGCGGATGGGGGCCGACGACGACCCGGACTCCCCCCTCGACGCGCGTCTGCGGGTCAAGGGCGTACGGGGTCTGCGGGTCGCCGACGCCTCGGTGATGCCGCTGCTCACGACGGTCAACCCCTGCATCACGACCATGATGATCGGCGAGAAGTGCGCCGACATGGTCAAGGCCGATGCGGCGGGAAGCGGCTGATGGGGCTCCCGCACCACGCGAGACCGGGCAACGCCTGCCGCGCGCACTTCACCGGGCGGCAGGCGTTGGAACGGCGTGTGCGGGGCCCCGGCCCGCGGCCGCACGGTCCCGGGCCGGGGCTCAGGAGTCAGTGCCGGCCGCCGCCACCGCCGCGGTCACCACCGCCACCGCCACGGTCACCACCGTGGTCGCCGTTGCCGCCGCGGCCGTTGTCGCCACGGCCGTTGTCGTGGTCGCCGCCCCAGCCGTGGTCGCCGTAGTCGTCGTACCCGCCGTGTCCATAGTCGCAGTAGTCGTAGTGATATCCGTCGTCCCAGCAGTCGCCGGAATAGGAACTCGCCGCGTTGGCGACTCCCGCTCCTCCCAGCGACAGGGCCAGAGCCGCGATCAGCCCGGCGAACAGACGAAATGCCCTTGAAGTCCTGGCTCGCATGATCAGATCCCTTCCCGGCGACTGCCGCAGGGCGCGGCGGCGTCAGGCCACGGCACGCGCGCACCGGCGGGGCCGGTGACGCGATCACGAGGGGCCCGGCGCATCGGCCTTGGGTGAGGCGGCAGTTGCCGCGGCGGGGCGGTTGTGCCGTCCGCGCGGCCGGCTCGCCGTGCTCGGACGGATCGGTGCCCGCATGGAACGGCGCCGGCCGGGGCGCGCCGGTACGCGACGCGGCGCTGCCGCCGGGCGGCCCTGCCGGCCGTCGACCGGGATGTCGAGGTTCCTGCCCGTCTCCTGTGGTCTCACCGGAATGGCCGGACCGACCGAGAAACGGACATTTAATTGCATTTAGAACAAACTAGACACGCGTCGGGAGGGATGTCAACCGCTGGCGACCGGCCGGTCAACACCCGTCGGCGAGCGAGGCCCACCCGTTCGAACGGATCGACTCCGACAGGTTCGGCCCGCAGGCGGACCCTCCCCTCGGAAAGACGGGGGCGCGGCAACGAACGCGCGCCTCAACCGGGCAAACCAGGTCAACACGACACGATGCGCCATCTTGGCCGAAACGGTGCCATCCACGCCGAGGCCGAAGGCCGGATTCCGCGTGAACCGGACACAAGGCGGCGCGCCGACCGAGATCCCATTCGGCTGGATCGGCACACCGAATCCAACTTTCCCGTGAAGCCCCCGTGAACCGGGCTTCATATCCCGTTCCGAACACACCTCTGACCACTCCGAACGGTCTCCATAAACCCTTGCCGACCGAGATCCCCCAATGACCGAAAGGGTGCCTTGGCCCTGCGTATAACCGCCAACGAGACTCGCATTGGCACTCATGCATCAGGAGCCACAAGCGCACGCGCATGCTGACGGCCCTGCGAGACAGATATCGCACGGGGTGTGTGACGGGGGATCATCACGGGAGTGCGCCACGCGCAGTTGACGCATGCGCGCATCCGCCCTGCTTCCTCTCCTCATCTCTTGGTGCGCGAAGGGAATGGAGGGGGAATGCCGACGCACATGGGTTATCCCGGCGTATACATCGAAGAACTCCCCAGCAGCGTCCGCACCATCGCCTCGGTCACCACTTCGGTGACCGCGTTCGTGGGCCGCACCCGCCGGGGTCCGCTCAACCGACCGGTGCGCGTCACCAGCTTCGCGGAATTCGAGCGCCGATTCGGCGGACTCACCTCGCGCAGCGCCGTCGGCTACGCGGTGCACCAGTTCTTCGGAAACGGCGGGGCGGTCGCGGTGATCGTCCGCGTGGCCAAGGCCGGCACCGGCGAGGAGGCCTGCGTCACGCTCGAGTCCACCGAGGGGCACAGCGCGTGCCCGGTGCTCGAGGTGCACGCCAAGGAGCCCGGGCTCTGGGGCTCGGGGCTGCGGATCGCCGTCGACCAGGACACACCGTCGCCGGACCGCACGTTCAACCTGCACGTCCTCGACGCGCGCGGCGGGGCCCGCGAGTCCTTCACCGGGCTCTCCATGGACTCCGGACACGGGCGCTTCGTCGAGACGGTGGTCAACGCCGGATCCGCGCTGGTCCGCGTCCGGGCGCTGGACGAGGACCGGCCCGACCCCTCCGGCACCGTCTCCAAGCCGTTCGCCGCCGAACTGCCCGCCCTGGGCGTCGAACTGAAGGTCAAGATCGGCGACGTGGAGCGTGCGTTCACGCTGTTCGAACCCGACCACGACGGTGAGCCGCCGGCCGACGTGACCGAACTCGCCCTGCTGCTGGAGCGCAAACTGCGGTCCCTGCCCGACGCACCGGGGCGGCACGCCTTCGCCGGGGCGGAGGTCACCGCCTTCGGACGGCGCCTCCAGGTCGTCGCCGGCTCCCTCGACCCCGACGACGTGGTGCGCTTCGTCGGCGAGTGCGCCAACGACCTGGGACTGGAAGCCTCCGTCAACCCGCCGGTGTTCGCGCTGCGGGGCGGCAAGGACGGCGATCCGCCGGGGCCGCGCGACCTCATGGGCAGTGAGGCCCGGAAGACCGGCCTCCAGGCCCTGCGGGACGTGGACGACGTCAACCTGCTGTCGCTGCCGGAGCTTTCGGCGTACGAGTCGGCCGAGGACATGGTCACCGTCTTGTGCGCGGCCGAGCAGCTCTGCCGGGAGCGGCGGATCTTCCTGCTCGTGGACGCGCCCTCGGCGTGGGGCGGCGTGGACTCGGCACGGGCCGGGATCGGCGCGTTCGACGCCGTGCGCAGCGACCACGCGGTGCTCTACTTCCCGCATCTGCAGCTCACCGACCCGCTCACGGGCCGGCTGCGCGCCTTCCCGCCCTCGGGCGCCGTCGCGGGCGTGATGGCGCGTACGGACGCGGAGCGCGGCGCGTGGAAGGCGCCGGCGGGGACCGAGGCGCGGCTGGCCGGGGTGCGCTCGCTCACGGTCAGGCTCACCGACCGCGAGAACGGGCTGCTCAACCCGCTGGGCGTGAACTGCCTGCGGACCTTCCCCGTCGTCGGCCCGCTGGTGTGGGGCGCCCGCACCCTGGCGGGCGCCGACCCGCTCGACAGCGAGTGGGACGTGCCGGTGCGCCGGCTGGCGCTGCACGTCGAGGAGAGCCTCCACCGAGGACTGCAGTGGGTCGTCTTCGAGCCCAACGACGAGCAGCTGTGGCAGCAGATCCGGCTGGAGGCGTCGGCCTATCTCAACGACCTGTTCCGGCAGGGCGCGTTCAAGGGCGGCACGCCTCGCGAGGCGTACTTCGTCAAATGTGACAAGGACACCACCACCGAAGCCGACATCGAACGCGGCGTGGTCAATGTGGTGGTCGGGATCGCTCCGGTCAGGCCCGCCGAGTTCGTCGTGGTGAAGATCCAGCAGATGGCCGGTCAGTTCGACCTTTCCTAACCCCGCGCATTCACGGAAAAGGAACACGAAGGAAACCGATGGCTGAGTTCCAGGTAAACGCCCATCGCTTCGACCCGTGCAAGAATTTCAAGTTCCTGGTCCTCTGGGACGGTCGAACGGTCGCGGGCATCAGCAAGATCAGTCCTCTCAAGCGCACCACCGAAGTCGTCAAGCACCGGCACGGCGGCGACCCCAGTTCGCCCCGCAAGTCGCCGGGCCGCTCGGAATTCGAGGGGGTGACGCTCGAACGCGGTGTCACCCACGACCCGGAATTCGACCGCTGGGCCAACAAGGTGTGGCAGGTAGGCGCCGGGCTGGGCTCCGAGGTGTCCCTGCGGGACTTCCGCAAGGACATCATCATCCAGGTCCTCAACGAGGCCGGGCAGGTCGCCGTCTCGCACAAGCTGTACCGGGCCTGGGTGAGCGAGTACCAGGTGCTCGGCGAGCTGGACGCCAACGCGAACGCCGTCGCCATCCAGAGCGTCAAGCTCGAGTGCGAGGGCTGGGAACGCGACTACGAGGTGGAGGAGCCGGTCGAGCCCTGCCCAACGTCTGACCGCGGGAGGCTTCCGGCGGCAGTGTGGAGGACGCGGGGAGCCTCGGGCGGAGTCTGCGGAGGATTCCGGCGGTACGCGGAAGGACCTCCGGAGATCCCCGGCCCCGTGGGCCGGGGACGGCCCCGCAGGGCGCAGACCTCCGGCAGGTCCCGGGGGAGGGCTCCCGACGGACTTCCGGCGCGAACGGCTCCGCCCCGTCCGGTGGTTGTGCACCGGACGGGGCGGAGTGGTGTCGGGGGCCCGGGACGTCCCCGCGCGGGGACGCCCCCGCTCCCCGGGGTCAGCCGAGGGTCGCGAGCGCCTGGTTGAGGGTTTGCGACGGGCGCATGACCGCCGACGCCTTGGCGACGTCCGGCTGGTAGTAGCCGCCGATGTCGGCCGGCGAGCCCTGCACGGCGATCAGCTCGTCGACGATCGTCGCCTCCTGCTCGGTCAGCGTCTTGGCGAGCCCGGCGAACGCCTCCGCCAGCTGGGCGTCGTCGGTCTGCTTCGCCAGCTCCTGGGCCCAGTACAGGGCCAGGTAGAAGTGGCTGCCGCGGTTGTCGATGCCACCGAGGCGGCGGCTCGGCGACTTGTTCTCGTTGAGGAAGGTGCCGGTCGCGCGGTCGAGCGTGTCGGCCAGGATCCGCGCACGGGCGTTGTCCGTGGTGGTGGCGAGGTGCTCGAAGCTGACCGCGAGCGCCAGGAACTCGCCCAGGCTGTCCCAGCGGAGGTAGTTCTCCTTGACGAGCTGCTGGACGTGCTTCGGCGCGGAGCCGCCGGCGCCGGTCTCGAACAGTCCGCCGCCGTTCATCAGCGGGACGACCGACAGCATCTTGGCGCTGGTGCCCAGCTCCAGGATCGGGAACAGGTCGGTCAGGTAGTCGCGCAGCACGTTGCCGGTGACCGAGATGGTGTTCTCGCCGCGGCGGATGCGCTCCAGGGAGAAGCGGATCGCGTCGACCGGGGCCATGATCTCGATCTGCAGGCCCTCGGTGTCGTGCTCGGGGAGGTACTGCCGGACCTTCTCGATCAGCCGGGCGTCGTGCGCACGGCCCTCGTCGAGCCAGAAGACGGCCGGGTCGCCGGTGGCGCGGGCCCGGGTGACGGCGAGCTTGACCCAGTCCCTGATCGGCGCGTCCTTGGTCTGGCACATGCGGAAGATGTCGCCGGCGCTGACGGTCTGCTCGATCACGGCGTTGCCGTCGGTGTCGACGACGCGGACGGTGCCGGTGGTCGCGATCTCGAAGGTCTTGTCGTGGCTTCCGTACTCCTCGGCCTTCTGCGCCATGAGGCCGACGTTCGGGACGGAGCCCATCGTCGCCGGGTCGAAGGCGCCGTTGGCACGGCAGTCGTCGATGACGACCTGGTAGATGCCCGCGTAGCTGCTGTCCGGGATGACGGCGAGGGTGTCGGCCTCCTGGCCGTCCGGGCCCCACATGTGGCCGGAGGTGCGGATCATCGCCGGCATGGAGGCGTCGACGATGACGTCGCTCGGCACGTGCAGGTTGGTGATGCCGCGGTCGGAGTCGACCATCGCGAGGGCGGGGCCCTCGGCGAGCTCGGCCTCGAAGGACGACTTGATCGCGTCGCCCTCGGGCAGCGACTCGAGGCCCTTGAGAATGCCGCCGAGACCGTCGTTCGGGGTCAGGCCGGCCGCGGCGAGGGTCTCACCGTGCTCGGCGAAGGTCTTCGGGAAGAAGGCCCGTACGACGTGGCCGAAGATGATCGGGTCGGAGACCTTCATCATCGTGGCCTTGAGGTGGACGGAGAACAGGACGCCCTCGGCCTTGGCGCGGGCGACCTGCTCGCCGAGGAACTCGCGCAGGACGGCCACGCGCATCACGGACGCGTC
Organism: Streptomyces wuyuanensis; assembly: GCF_900103455.1. GTDB lineage: Bacteria > Actinomycetota > Actinomycetes > Streptomycetales > Streptomycetaceae > Streptomyces > Streptomyces wuyuanensis. The sequence goes on from NZ_FNHI01000003.1 coordinate 355,835, forward strand.
CACGACCTCGCCGGCGAGCACAGGGACCGACTCGCGCAGCACGGTGGTGCTGCCGTCGTCGCCCACGAGCTCGATGCGGAGGGTGCCGGCCTCGGCGACGACGGCGGACTTCTCGGTGGAGCGGAAGTCGTCGCCGGTCATGTGGACGACATTGGTCTTGGACTCCGGGGTCCAGGCGCCCATGCGGTGCGGGTGCGCCTTGGCGTAGTTCTTCACCGAGGCGGGGGCGCGGCGGTCGGAGTTGCCCTCGCGCAGCACCGGGTTGACGGCGCTGCCCTTGACCTTGTCGTAGCGGGCGCGGATGTCGCGCTCCTCGTCGGTCTTCGGGTCGTCCGGGTAGGCCGGCAGCGCGTAGCCCTGCTCCTGGAGCTCGGCGACGGCCGCCTTCAGCTGCGGGATCGAGGCCGAGATGTTCGGCAGCTTGATGATGTTGGCGCCGGGGGTCTTGGCCAGTTCACCGAGCTCGGCAAGGGCGTCGTCGATCCGCTGGCCCTCCTCCAGGTACTCGGGGAACTGGGAGATGATCCGCCCCGCCAGCGAGATGTCCCGGGTCTCCACGGCGACTCCGGCCGTCGAGGCGTACGCCTGGATCACCGGCAGGAACGAGTACGTCGCCAGGGCCGGGGCCTCGTCAGTGTGTGTGTAGATGATGGTCGAGTCACTCACCGGGTGCTCCGCTCTCCACGTCTGCAACATTGCTCGACATCAAGATATCTCGGTGCCGCTCCCCTCTCGACAGTGGCCTGCCCCACAGGCGGCGGAAAACCGCCGGCCCGCGGTCTCACGGTGTGTGACCGGCGAGAACGAGGGGCAGGGACTGCTCGGACCAGACGGTCTTCCCCTCCCTGGTGTAGCGGCTGCCCCAGCGGCGCGAGAGCTGGGCGACGAGGTAGAGGCCGCGGCCGCCCTCCTCCGACGTCCGGGCCCGGCGCATCCTGGGCTGGGTGTTGCTCGGGTCGGAGACCTCGCAGGTCAGAGCGTCCGTCCGGAGCAGCCGCAGGCGTACGGGACCGCCGGCGTAGCGGATGGCGTTGGTGACGAGTTCGCTGGCGATCAGCTCCGTGGTGAAGCCCAGCTCGTCGAGGTCCCACCGGGTCAGCTGCTCCAGGACCAGATGGCGCGCGTCCGCGACGACCGCGGGGTCGGCGTCGAGCAGCCAGGTGGCGGTGGAGCCGGCGGGCACCTCGCGGGTACGGGCCAGCAGCAGCGTGACGTCGTCCTTCAGCCGGCCCGGCGGCAGGTCGGCCACGATGTCGTGGCGGGCGTGCCGCAGCGGCCGCTCCAGCACCTCCGCACGTGTCAGCCGGTCCGCCAGGTCCCGCATGCCCTCGTCGATGTCGCCCTCCCCCCGTTCGATCAGTCCGTCGGTGTAGAGGGCGAGGACACTGCCCGGCTCCAGGTCGCGCTCGGCGGCCTCGAAGGGCCAGCCGCCGACACCCAGCGGCGGGCCGGGGCTCAGATCGATCCAGTCCACGGTGCCGTCCGGGGCGACGACCGCCGGCGGCGGATGCCCCGCGCTCGCCATGACGCACTGCCGGGCCACCGGGTCGTAGACGGCGTACAGGCAGGTGGCGCCGGCCGGGCCGCCCGGGAGGGGGATGCCCGTGTCGCCGTTGCCCGGCTCCTCGCTCTCGGCCTCGGCGGCGACCTGAAGGACCAGGTCGTCCAGGTGCGCCAGCAGCTCCTCGGGTTCCAGATCGAGGTCGGCGAGCGCCCGCACGGCACTGCGCAGCCGTCCCATCATGGCCGTGGCGTGCAGTCCGTGACCGGCCACGTCCCCGACGACCAGGGCGACACGGGCCGAGGACAGCGGGATGACGTCGAACCAGTCCCCGCCGACCCCGCTGTCCGCGTCGGCCGGGAGATAGGCGCCGGCGGCCTCCAGCGCGGGCCGTTCGCAGGTCGCGGGCGGCAGCAGGCTGCGCTGGAGGCCCACGGCCGTGCGGCGTTCCTTCGTGTAGCGGCGCGCGTTGTCCACCGCGAGCGCGGCCCGGGAGGCGATCTCCTCCAGCAGGGCCAGATCGTCCAGGTCCAGGGTCGGGCGGTGCCCGGTGCGCCAGACCAGGAGCCGGCCGAACATGATGCCGCGGGCGCGCAGCGGCGCGGCCATCGCCGAGTGGGCGCCGGGCGCGGCGGCGATCCACTCCGGCGCACCGCCCGGAGGCGCCGGGGCGTCCCGGCCGAGGCCGGTGACCAGCACGCCGTGGCTGTTGCCGGCGGGGGCCCCGGGGCCGCGCCCCTCGGGATCGTCGATCGGTTCGGCGTGCGCCGTGCCCGTACGGGGCGCGCCGGCCTCCGCCCCCGCTACGGCCATCCGCAGCAGCACGAGTGCGTGCCGGCCGTCCGCGGGCGGCTCGCCGCCCGTCAGCACGGTCTCCGCGAGGTCCACGGCCGCGCAGTCCCCGAGCGTGGGCGCCAGAACCCCTGCCAGGTCCTCGACGGTGCGCATGACGGACAGGGATCCGCTCAGGGCCTCCGTGGCGCGGTAGAGGAGCTCCAGCCGGCCGCGGGCCCGCTGGTGGTCGGTGACGTCCGTGAAGACCGTCGCCACGCCCATCGCCCGGCCGTCTGGCTCCAGCAGCCGGAACGCCGAGAACGACAGCTCCCGGCCGGCCCGGGGGTCGGCAAGGGTGCGCACGGCGGTGCTGAAGCCGATCAGCGGGTTCCCGGTGCGCAGGACGTCGCCCAACTGCGCTTCGATGGCCTCGGCGTCCTCGGCGCGGAGGAAGTCCGCCAGGCGCCGGCCGCCCATGTCGACGGGCACGCCGGTGTAGGGCAGCAGATGGGAGTTGGTCCGCAGCAGCCGGAGTCCGGCGTCGAAGAGGGCGAGTCCCACCCGGCCCTGCAGGAACAGCTCCCTGGTGAGCGCGCGGTCCTGCCGCCACCGCACGAGCGCGTCGGCCGGCGCGCCGACGACCAGGAAGCGTGCCGCGCCCTCGCCGCGGCCCTCGTCGAGGGGCAGCACGCCGAAGCCGACGTCCAGATCGTGCCCGGAGCCGTGCCGGAGCGTCACCCGGCCCTCCCAGCCCGCCGGTGGATCCGGGGCGCCGGGCTCCCGGCGGCCGGTGGGCGCCGCGCCGCCCTCGTCAGGCGGGTCGGTCGCGTCAGGCAGGTCGGTCGCGTCAGGCGCGTCGGTCGCGTCAGGCGCGTCGGTCGCGTCCGGTGCCCGCCCGCCGCGCCACCTCGCGACCAGGGCCTCCCAGCCGGACGCGTCCGCGAGCAGCTCCCGTACGGGCCTCCCGCAGACGTCGGCGGACCGCCGGCCGAGCAGCTCCTCGGCGGCCGGGGTCAGGGCGACGACGGTACCGGCGCCGTCCAGTACCGCCGCGGCGGTGCCGGCGGCGGCGAAGAGGTGGTCGTCGCGGTCGGTCCCCGTGGCGTCCGCACGGGCGTCGTCCACCCGCCGTGCCGGTCGTTCTCCCGGGTCTCCCGGGCGGGCGGGGGGCCACATGTCCGGGAACGACGCCGGAGTCACCGCGCCGCCCGCCGCGGGGAGCGTCTGGCCAGCAGCACAGCCACGTCGTCGCGCGCAGCCGAGGGCAGCAGCCGGGCGAGGACGCGGTCGCAGGTGTCCTCCAGGGGCCGGTCGACATACCGCAGCGCGATGGCCAGTTCCCGCATGCCCTCGTCCAGGTCCCTGCCGCGGGCCTCGATCAGCCCGTCCGTGTAGAGCACGAGCAGGGCGCCCGGTTCCAGCGGCACCCGCTCCGCCCGGAACTCCGCGCAGCCGGTGCCGAGGGGAGTGCCGGGAGAGCCGTCCAGGAAGTCGACCGCGCCGTCCGGTGCGACCACGGCCGGGGGCGGATGGCCCGCCCGGGCGATCAGGCAGTCCCCGGACACCGGGTCGTGGACCGCGTAGACGCAGGTGGCCATCTCGTTCTCGCCGAGATCGGCCACGGCCGCGTCCAGGGAGTGGAGCATTCCGGCCGGTGGGACGTGGTGCCTGGCCAGGGTCCGCACCACCGTGCGCAGCTGTCCCATGACGGCGGCCGCGTGGATGCCGTGCCCCATGACGTCGCCGATGACGAGTCCGGTCCTGCCGTCGGGCAGGGCGATCACGTCGAACCAGTCGCCGCCGACCTCGTGGCAGCTGGCGGGCAGGTACCGCCCCGTGAGCTCGAGCCCGGTCACCTCCGGCAGCGCGGCGATCGACAGGCTGCGCTGGAGGGTGAGCGCCGCTTCACGCTGGCCGGTGTACATGCGGGCGTTGTCGATGTTGAGAGCGGCCCGCGCGACGAGTTCGTCGATCAGCACCTTGTCCAGCTCGTCGAACGGCTCGCGGTCGCGCATGCGGGTGAGCACCACCGCGCCGAGGGCCCTGCCCCGGGCGACCAGCGGCACCAGGCGCGCGCAGCGGATCCGGCTGCCGAGGTAGTCGCGCAGCCGCCCGTCCCCTGGGCCGGTCCCGGGGAACAGGGTGGGCAGGTCGCTGCGGAACAGGTCCATGGGCCGGCCGTCGGCGATGACCCGCTCGTAGACCGATCCGAGCGGGACCTGGTAGGTGGTGCCCGCCACGAGCGTCGCCGTGGGGGCTCCGGCCTCGGGGAACGAGGCGGCCATCCGGCGCACCATGCCCTTGCCGGACTCCGCGGCCTCGTCGGGGCCGAGCACTTCCTCCAGCAGCTGGACGTCGGCGGAGTCGGCGATCTCCGGCACCAGCATCTGCACCACTTCCTCCGCGGTCCGGCGCAGGTCCAGGGTGGTGCCGATCCGGGCGCCGGCGTCGGCCAGCAGCGCGAACCGCCCTTCGGCCCGGCGGGCCTGGGACCGGGCCTCCTCCTGGTCGCTGATGTCGATCAGCGAGGCGATCAGCCCCAGCCGCCGGCCGGTGATGTCGAGGAGCGGCGCGAAGGAGCAGGACCACATGCGGTCCCGGCCGGGCTCGGCGGGGGTGCGGCCGGTGCCCCGTACGTCGACCATCGCCTCGCCCCGCTGCAGGACCTCCCGCATCAGCGACTCGAGGACCTCGACGTTGACCCCGGGCACGACCTCGGTGGGCCGCTTGCCGAGGTGGCCGGCCGCGGGCACGCCGTTCATGCGGGCCAGTGCGTCGTTCACACGCTGATAGCGCAGGTCGGGGCCGAGCATGGCGAGTCCGATGGGCGACTGGGTGAACAGGCCCTCCATGGCCGCGAGGGAGTCCCGCATCCGCAGGACGGCGGAGGTCTCCACGGCGATCGCCATGACCCCGGTCTCCCCCTGCGGGTCCGCCGAGGGGCAGATCCACATCTCCATCGCCACGAAGTGGCCGTCCCGATGGCGAACGGGCAGGGTGCCGACCACCGTCTCCCCGGCGAGGACGCGCCGGGAGAGCTGCTCGGCCAGCTCCCAGTTGCCTTCGGGCACGAGTGTCCGCCTGACGTCGCGGCCGAGCAGGTCCTCCGGAAGGTGGCCGAGGACGTCCTGGGCGGCCAGGGACCACTCGAGGATGCGTCCGCCCGCGTCGGTCCGCCAGAGCGCGACAGGCAGCAGATCGCGCAGCACACCGGCGTACCCGACCACCGTCAGGGGCTGGTCGGGCAGCTTGCTCATCGGCTCGTGAATGTCCACGCAACCGCCTCACCCCGGGGCGCGGGGCGCAGCGCGGGACCGGGAACTCCCCGGCGATCCCCGGATGTGCGCTGCCGGCCCGGTACCGGTGCCGCCTTTTGGGTGCATTTTCTCAGGAATCACCCTATCCAAGGCACCGGAACCGGCAAACGAGGGGGCGGGACGCCGATGCGGGGCCGGGCCCGCGGAGCAGGCGTCCGCGCCCCGGCCGTCACACCTTCTCGAAGACCATCCGCAGCGCGGTGTAGCGGCGCTCGCGGAGGAACTTCAGCGCCGTGCGCTGCTCCCTGATGATGTCGGCGACCGCGTCGTCGCCGATGAGCTCCGCGCCTCTGGCCCGGTTGGCCTGCGCCCGCTCCAGCCAGCTCGCCACGGTCTTCACGCCGTCGTCGGGATCGCTGCGCACCTCCGGGATCCGGAACAGCCCGCGGGCCGCCTCGGTGAGCTCGCCCCGGGTCGGGAGGAACACCTCGGGGAAGACCTTGCGGGAGGCGTGCATGCCCTCGCGGATGTTGTCGAAGCCGTCGCGGACGTCCTTCAGGGCGGTCCGCATCCGGCTGCCGCCGTTCGCCGTCTGACCGGCGGGCCGCCGGGGCGGGAGCACGAGGGACGTGAACCATCCGCCGCTGTTCCAGGCGTTGGCCTGGAGGGAGACGCGGCCGCCGGGCCGCAGCCAGGTGTGGCAGCGCTCGAAGAACGTGCGGTAGCTGGCGACGCGCTTGCGCCGCAGCATGGTCGTGCCCGCGAAGTGCTCGATGGCCTCGATCGCGATGATGGCGTCGTACGGGGCGTCCGGCTGGTGGTCGAACCAGTTCTCGGCCAGGATCTCGCAGTTGGGCCAGCCCTTCTGCCGGATCCATGCCGCCTGGCCGGGGCTCATCGTGAGCCCCACGGCGTGGCCCACGTCGTGGTTCTCCACCAGACGCTGCATGAGACTGCCCCAGCCGCAGCCGACGTCGAGCACCCGGGCGGCGCCCGTCGCCCGGGCGGCCTGCGCGTGGTGGTCCAGCTTGCGGATCTGCGCCGACTCGAGCGTGTCGCCGTCCTCCCACATGGCGTAGGAGTAGACGAGTTCGGGGCCGAGCGTCAGCCGGTAGAACTCGCCCAGGAAGTCGTACTGATGAAGGATCGCCTCGGACGACGTGCCCTTGTACTCGGACGTTCTTCTCGACCCGATCAACGCGATCACCTGCCTGCCTGTCGATGCGCGGAATTCCGACGGCCGCGGGCGGGCCGGATCGGGAACGGCGGCAGCCGTTCGGAGGAGGTGTGCACGCAAGACGGTTTCCGGACGCGGCGGTTTTCACCGGAGGACCGGGCTTTTCACGGCCGTTGACCCATCGACGACCCGGACCGCATTCGCGGAACGCACCTTCCGATCACATTAACCGTGCGCCGCCGAACCGGCACGCTGAGCGATCGACGGGGCAGGCGCGCGGCCCCGGGCCGTGGGACGCCGCGGCGGACGACCCGGCCGCACAGCCGGACCGCCCGCCGCCACAAGGCCGTCTACGGCAGCCGGCTGCCGGTGGGCTCACCTTCCCCGGCCGGTCGCTTGGTCCTGAGAACGTCCCCCGCGCCACCGCGTGCACGGCGGCGTCCGGTCATCTCCGGCGCGACGTCCATGATCTCCCTGTCGAGCTCTTCCTCGGCCTTGGGAACGGGCTTCCCGTGCTGCCTGGCTCGCTTCATGGCGACCTCCTTCACTGCGTGAGGTTTCTGCGCCGTTGGCTACCCGGTCGCGGCGCCGTCATACGTGTGCTCACCGCCGAGTGGGACAGCCACTAGGAATAAACCACACAACGGGTGCCGTGGCCTGTCGAAGCCCTCACCCGTCCGGCCGAGTCGTTCACCGATACGATTTATCCGGCATTGCGGCTCGACTCATCCAGCATTGCGGCCCGGCATCGGCACGGCAGGAGAGCGATGACGGCACTCCCGAGTTCCGGAACGACGTACGCCTGGGTGGTCGAACACCCCGCGCCGATCGCCTCCGGGCCCCTGCGCCGGGTCGAGCGGGAGATCCCCGAGCCCGGACCGTACGACCTGCTGCTGGGCGTCCGCGCATGCGGGGTCTGCCGCACGGACCTGCATCTCGCGGAGGGCGATCTCCCGCCCCGCCGGCCACGCTGCACCCCCGGGCACGAGATCGTCGGTGACGTGCTGGCCGCGGGGCCGTCCGCCGACGGGTACGCGCCCGGTGACCGGGTGGGGGCGGCCTGGCTCGCCGGCACCTGCGGCCGGTGCCGCTGGTGCCGGGCCGGGCGCGAGAACCTCTGCCCCGCATCGCGCTACACCGGCTGGGACGTCCACGGCGGCTTCGCCGGGCACGCGGTCGTCGACGCGCGGTACGTGTACCGGCTTCCGGAGGGCCTGCCGGACGAGGACGCCGCCCCCCTGCTGTGCGCCGGCATCATCGGCTACCGGGCCCTGGAGCGTGCCGAGCTGCCGCCGGGCGGGCGGCTCGGCGTCTACGGATTCGGCGCCTCCGCGCATCTGACCGCCCAGCTCGCCGTCGCACGGGGCGCCGAGGTCCATGTGGTCACCCGCTCGGCCGAGGCCCAGCAGTTGGCGCTGGAACTGGGCGCCGCGTCCGCCGGCCCCGACTCCCCTCCGCGGCTTCTGGACTCCGCCATCCTGTTCGCGCCCGTCGGGACCCTCGTACCGAAGGCCCTCGAGGCCCTGGACCGGGGCGGGACGCTGGCGATCGCCGGAATCCACCTGACCGAGACACCGCCGCTCGACTACGAGCGGCACCTGTTCCAGGAGCGCACCGTGCGCAGCGTCGCCGCCAACACCCGTGCGGACGGCCGCGCGTTCCTCGCCGAGGCCGCGCGGCTGCGCCCGACCGTGCGGGCCGTGCGCTACTCCATGCGGCACGCGGACCGGGCGCTTGCCGACCTTGCGTCCGGCGGCGTCACCGGCGTGGCCGTGCTGGTGCCGCCGTGAGGCCGGGGGGCGCGGCCCGCCCCGGGGCGCCGGAGCCCATTTGCCGAAACAGCAAGAACGATTGCCTGTCCGCCCGGACGGGTCGCAGGGTGGCGGCATGAACGAGACGAACGAACGGGACCTCTCCGAACTGGACGTCGTGGTGGTGGGCGGCGGCGCCGCCGGACTTTCCGCCGCGCTGACCCTGGCCCGGGCCAGGAGGACCGTGCTGGTGATCGACTCCGGCGAGCCCCGCAACGCTCCTGCCGCCGGGGTCCACGGCCTCCTGGGCCGGGAGGGAACACCGCCCGGCGAGCTGCTGCGGACGGGGCGGGAGGAGGTCGGCCGGTACGGCGGGCCGGTCGTGCCGGACACCGTGACGCGAGCCCGGCGGGAGGGCGGCCACTTCGTGGTGGAGACGGCGAGCGGCCGCAGGCACCGGGCACGGCACCTGCTGGTGGCCTCCGGTCTGGTCGACGAACTGCCCGCCGTTCCGGGCCTGCGCGAGCGCTGGGGACGCGATGTGCTGCACTGCCCGTACTGCCACGGCTGGGAGGTGCGGGACGAGCCGGTCGGGGTGCTCGCGAGCGGCCCCGCGGCCGTGCACCAGGCGCTGCTGTTCCGGCAGTGGACGCCGGACGTGACGCTGTTCCTGCACACCGCGGACGATCCGGACGAGGAGCAGTGGGAGCAGCTGGCGGCCCGCGGCATCGCCGTGGTGGACGGCGAGGTGACCGGTCTCGCCGTCGAGGACGACCGGCTCCGCGGAGTGCGACTGGCGTCGGGCCGGCGGGTCCCGGTGGCCGCTCTGGTCGTGGGCCCGCGGTTCGAGGCGCGCGGGGACCTTCTCTCCGGGCTCGGGGTGGCGACCGTCGAACACCCCATGGGCGTGGGCCGTTACGTGGAGTGCGACGCGCGGGGCGCGACGGGTGTCGAGGGGGTGTGGGTGGCGGGCAACGTCTCGGACCTCATGGCGAGCGTCGCCGTGGCGGCGGCGTCCGGCGCACAGGCGGCCATGGCGATCAACGCCGAACTGGTCGCCGCCGACACGGCTGCGGCGGTGGCCACACACCGCTCGGCGGCCCGCTCTCCCCAGGCGTTCGGCGCGGCCGCGGAGGCTGCCGCCTGCGAGCGGGTCCTCGGCGAACGCCGGCACGGGCTCGAATCCGTCCTCGGCAGGGACCGGCGCACGGCGGAGTGAGCGGGGCGAGTCCCTCCGGCGCCGTACGGACGAGCCCCAGCGCACCAGCCCGGCGCCGTACGGACGACCCCGGCGTGGCCGAGCGTGGCGCGAACGCCCCGGCAGGTCAGGAGCGGGCCAGGACCGGGCCGTCCGGGAGGTCGGCCCGGTCGCCGACGCCGGGACGGGGGCGAGAGGGGGCCGGCAGGGCCTGCTCCGTCCAGATGGCCTTGCCGTCCTTGCTGTAGCGCGTGCCCCAGCGCTGGACGAGCTGCGCGACGATGAACAGCCCGCGCCCGCCCTCGTCGTCGTCGGCGCTGTGCCGCAGATGGGGCGCGGTGTGGCCGGCGTCCGCGACCTCGCACACCAGGGTGCGGTCGTGGATGAGCCGCAGGTGCAGGGGCCCTTCCGCGTATCTGACCGCGTTGGTGACCAGTTCGCTGGCGATCAGCTCGGTCGTGAAGACCAGTTCGTCCAATCCCCAGTCGCGCAGCCGGTTCGCCACGAGTTCGCGCGCGCGGCCCGCGGCCACCGGCTCCGCCGGAAGGCTCCAGACGGCCACCCTGCGGTCGTCCAGCTCCCGGGTCCGCACCAGCAGCAGGGCCGTGTCGTCGTTGGTCGTGCCGTCGGGCAGCAGTTCGGAGATGGCCCGGTCGCACAGGACCTCCAGGGACTCCGCGTGGTCCGCTCCCCCGGCGAGGACGTGCGCCAGGGTGTCCAGGCCCTTGTCGATGTCCCGGTCGCGGGCCTCGACCAGACCGTCGGTGAACAGCGCGAGGAGGCTGCCGACGGGCAGCTCGATCTCCAGGCACTCGAAGGGCAGCCCGCCGAGCCCCAGCGGCGGCCCCGCCGGCAGGTCCGGGAAGCTGACGCGGCCTCCGGGCTCGACGACCGCCGGGGGCAGATGCCCGGCGCGTGCCATGGTGCAGCGCCGCGACACCGGGTCGTAGACCGCGTACAGACAGGTGGCTCCGGCCGCGACGTCGTCGTCGCCGGTGAGCGTGCCGAGGGCGTCGGCGCTGTCCTGGGCCGACTGCCCGACGAGGTCGTCGAGCCGTTTGAGGAGTTCGTCGGGCGGCAGGTCCAGGGGCGCCAGCGCGCGCACCGTCGTCCGGAGCCGGCCCATGGTGGCCGCGGCGTGCAGTCCGTGCCCCACCACGTCGCCGACGACCAGCCCGACGCGCGTCCCGGACAGCGGAATGACGTCGAACCAGTCTCCGCCGACCCCGCTGAGGTCGTCCGTGGGCAGATAGCGGTACGCCAGGTCGACGGCCGAGTTCGACGGGAGGTGCTGGGGCAGGAGCTGACGCTGGAGGGCCAGCGCCGAGGCCCTCTCCCGGGTGTAGCGGCGGGCGTTGTCCACGGACACCGCGGCACGGGCGACGAGTTCGTCCGCCACGGCGACCGCCCCTCGGTCGAAGAAGGCGCGCCGGCCGTCGCGCACGAACGTGGCGAGCCCGAGCACACCGCCCCCGGCGCGGAGGGGGACGACCAGGGTGTCGTCCTCCAGTACCAGCCCGCCCGAGGCGAGGCTGCGGTGCTGGGGCGAGTCCTCCGCGTACGTCGCCGGCGGCGGGCGGCGGCCCCGCTCCCCGGCGGTGTCCCCCGCGGGCGCGGCGCCGGTGGCGTGCGTCGCGCGCCCGTCGTCCCGGGAGCCGGAGTCCGGGGCCTCTGCCGAACGGGAGGCGGCGCGAAGCAGATCCGTCGCCCCGGAGCCCGTGCCGCCAGGCACCTCGCCCTCCAACACGGCCGGGGCCAGGTCCACTTCGACGCGGTCGGCGAACTCCGGCACGGCCACCGCGGCGAGTTCGCCGGCCGTGACGAGCACGTCCAGGGTCGTACCGACGCTGCGGCCCGCCTCGACCAGCAGATTCACCTGGCGTTGCGCCTCGTAGCGGTCGGAGATGTCGAACGCGTCCTCACACACACCGAACACACGTCCGTCCGCGTCCTGCAGCCGGTAGTACGAGCAGGACCAGAGGTGTTCCTTGCCCGGGTCACTGGGCTGCTCCGCGCGGAAGTGCAGATCGAGGAACGGCTCGCCCGTGTCGAGCACCTGACGCATGACCGCGTGGAGCGTCTCGGGGTACCCCGGGGTCACGAACCTGCCCCTGGGGTAGAGCTCTTCGGCCAGTTCACCGCGGGTCTCGGAGAGCGGGCGCCCGATTTCCCGCTCCGAGGCGGCGTTGCACCAGACGAGGCGCAGGTCCGTGTCGTAGATCGCGAATCCCAGGGGCGACTCGGTGGCCAGCCCCTGGAGCATCGCCAGCCGGGACTCCCATTCCCTGAGCCGGTCCCGGTCGGCCGCCACCACGAGGCGCTCCGCCTGCCCCGTACCGGAGAGCAGGCAGACGGCGGTGACGAGTTGCATCCGGTGGCCGTCCCGGTGGACGGCGGCGAGCACGTGGTGCTCGGGGAAGGGCGGGACCAGCGCGCTGCCCGCCCCGTCGGCGGCCCGGCCGGCTGCCGCCCGGCGGTCCGGTGCGGCGCCGGGCTCGGGTGCCCCGCCGGGCATCAGGATCACGGCGACGGACCGTCCGACGATCTCGTCCGTCCGGTAGCCGAGGAGTTCTTGCGCCGCGGAACTCCAGCCGATGACGACGTCACGCTCGTCGAGCACGAACGTCGCGGCGCTCGTGACGTCGAGCGGTCCGCGGAAGTCGGCGTCCTCGGTCGCCTTTCTCGCGTTGTTCATGACGCCCTCACCGGCCGGCTTCGTCAGGTCCAGAATCCGCCTGATGCTGACCCTGCGCAACCGATCGGACCGGATGCGCGGCCGGCTGCTCCGCCCGCCTTCGGAGCGCATACGAACAGGTGAGCGGGGTGGTGGTGACGTACCGCTACGAGGCGCGCCCGGTGCGGACACGCACCGGGCCGGAGGGGTCTGGTGTGAACTCCCACGGGCACGGATGACAGCATGGGACCCATGAGCAACGACGTTTTCTTCGACATCACCATCGACGACGAGCCCGCCGGGCGGATCGTCTTCACGCTGTTCGACGACGTGGTCCCCAAGACCGCGCGGAACTTCCGTGAGCTCGCCACCGGCGAGCACGGCTTCGGTTACGAGGGCTCCGGCTTCCACCGGGTCATCCCCGACTTCATGCTCCAGGGCGGTGACTTCACGGCCGGCAACGGCACGGGCGGCAAGAGCATCTACGGCGAGAAGTTCGCGGACGAGAACTTCCAGATCAAGCACACCAAGCCCGGCCAGCTGTCCATGGCCAACGCGGGCCCGAACACCAACGGCTCGCAGTTCTTCATCACGACCATCGTCACCGACTGGCTGGACAACAAGCACGTCGTGTTCGGCGAGGTCGTCGAGGGCATGGACGTCGTGAAGCGGATCGAGTCCCTGGGTTCGCGCAACGGCGCCACGCAGGCGAAGATCAGCATCGCCAAGTCGGGCGTCGTCGAGGGCTGAACCCCGGCGGATGCCGTCCCGGCCCCGGTGGAGGTCTCCGACCCGCCGGGGCGGGATGGCGGCGTGCCGCCCGCGTCGGGATGCCCCGCGAGGCGCCGGCGCTTGACGGAAGGCGTCAACGGGAGCGGCTCCGCCCGTGCTTCACGCCGCGAGGGGGGCGGTGTCCATCCCGGCCTGGCTGCGCAGCCCCTCGAGGAACTCGCGTACCGCCTCGACGGCCGTACGGCGCGGACTCCAGCCGAGTTCGTCCCGGGCGCGCGAACAGTCCATCAGAGGCAGCCGCAGTACGGCGTCGAAGAGATCCGGCGAGGCGGGAACCAGTCGCAGCCGCCAGGCCGCGGACAGCGCGGCACGCACCGGCGGCAGCGGAAGCCGCAGTGGTCGCGCCTCCAGGATCGCGGCGAGGCCGGCCGCGTCCAGCGGCGGGTCCGCGGCGAGGTTGAAGGCACCGCGGACGGGACGGACGACCGCCTGCCGGTAGGCGGTCGCGGCGTCGTCGGTGTGCAGTGCCTGGAAGGTGAGCCCGGGCAGATCGGGCACGGCGGGGACGAGCGACGGGCGAACGAGCTGCGCCGGCAGGAGCCGGCCCGCGAACAGGCGGCGCTGCTGGGAGGCGGACTCCCGCTTGAACAGGAAACCCGGGCGCATGCGTACGACCCGCGTCGCGGGATTGCGGTACTCGTAGGCGTCCAGGAAACGCTCCAGGTAGGCCTTCTCTCGGCAGTACGCAGCCTGGGGCCAGCCGTGGGTGGGCCAGCTCTCGTCCACCGCACTCGCCTTGGGACCCGGTGAGTACGCCCCGACCGAGGAGGCATGGACCAACGCCGGCACCCCGGCCGCGGCCGCCGCGTCGAACACGCGGATGCCCCCGAGCACGTTCGTCCGCCAGGTCGTCACGGGGTCGTGGGTGGGCTGGAACTTCCAGGCCAGATGGACCACGGCGTCGGCGCCGGTGAAGAGCGGGACGAGGTCGGTCCCGCCGGGATCGATGTCGGCTGCCGCCCAGGTCGTGCCTGCCGGCCGCCAGTCGGGGATCCGGCGGGCGAGTCCCAGGACCGAGGCCACGCCCGGACACCCCGAGAGTGCCTCCACCACGCTCGTCCCGGCGTTGCCGGTCGCTCCGACGACCACGACCCGCAGTCCCCCGGTTCCTCCGGCCCCCTGCTGCGTCGTCCCGTTCATCTCTGCCGCCTTCCAGCGGAGGTGCGGTGCATCGGTGCGGGTACCCGGCGCAACTTCCGGCATGCCCCGGTTCGCTCCGTTTTCCCGGTCGGCGCGGAGGGGTGAGTGGCGGCCGGTTGTGCGGGGTGGGTGCCTGCTGCGGGCCGGGCCGGTCGCGGGTACGAACCGGTCGCCCGGCCGGAGGTTCGTCTCCCCGGCGCACCCGGGCCGGGGGCGGCTGCCGCGGATCGGGGCCGGGCGGGCGCGGGCAGTCGTCAGGTTCCGGCGGCGCCCGGCGGGCGCAGATGGCCGTGGAGCAGTTCCAGAGCCGCGAGGACCGCCGCCGACCGGATGGCCTCCCGGCTGCTTCCGCTGCCGGTGTGGGGAGCGTCCACGACGGTCCCTTCCGGCCCGCACACGGCGACGAACAGAGTGCCTACGGGGCGTCCGTCCTGATCGGCAGGACCCGCCACACCGGTCGTGGCCAGGCCGTACGAGGCGGCCATCAGCCTCCGCACACCCTGGGCCATCTGCGCGGCGACCTCCTCATGGACGGCTCCCTCGTCCGCGAGCAGCCGTGGGTCCACGCCGAGCACCGACGCCTTGACCTCGGTCGCATAGGCGGTCACGCCGCCGCGGAAGGTCCCGGTTGCACCGGGTGCGTCCGCCAGCACCGAGCCGAGGCGGCCCGCGGTCAGCGACTCGGCGACCGCGACGCTGTGCCCGGCCGAGGCCAGGGCCTCGTGCAGCTGCCGAGCGAGCAGCCCGGCCCGGTCCAGCCCCGGCCGGCCCGCCACGCTCTCGTCCGCTTCCGGAGGCGGTCTGTCCACGTTCCCATGGTGCGTGCGCACCGGCGCGTCCCGCCTGCCGAAGCGAGCAGGCGCCGGGCCGCAAGCGGTGCGCACGGCGCTCCGCTTGGCGCGACGGGCGCGGGGTACCCGGGTACGACACCCGAGGGAAAGGACGTCCGATGACGGATGTGTCGCGCCTGCCCGGCGCCGCGCACCACCACTGGGACTGGCAGCTCCGGGCAGCCTGCCGGGGCGCCGACAGCAGCCTGTTCTTCCACCCGCCCAACGAACGCGGCGAGGCGCGGGACGAGCGGGAGAAGAAGGCCAAGCGCGTGTGCGGCGGGTGCCCGGTGCGCGCGGCCTGCCTCAGCCACGCGCTGGAGACCCGTGAGCGGTTCGGCGTATGGGGCGGGCTCGGCGAGCACGAACTGCGGACTCTGCTCGGCCCGGCCCGCGAGGAGCGGGACGACCGGGACGCGGTGTGCCGTCCGGCGGCCTGAGCCCGCGCACCGGCCGGCCCGTGCCCTCTGCCGGAAGCGGGCGCGACCGCCTCGCTCAGTCGCGGGCGCGCCGCCGGTGACTGGTGTCGCACCAGGGGAAGCGAAGGCTCCTCCGGCAGGTGCACAGGGCCACGCAGAAGCGGTCCGAGGAGACGACGGTCCCGTCCTCCAGGACGATCTCGACCGGTCCCTCGACGAGCACGGGCCCGTCGGTCCGCACGGTGATGCGACGCGGCTTCTCAGCGGGTTCGTTCGGCACGGATGACCACCAGTTCTTCCTTCTGACCGCCCGGACTCAGCAGGCCCCGGCTGCACAGCCAGGATCGCCTCGACCGCAGAACGGGGCCCAGAGCCACCTGACGGCGGTCCGTGATCTCGGCCTTGAGTCCGGACGACCGAAGCCGGGCCAGTGTGGACTCCTCCCCGCTCAGCGCCGAGTGCACGACGAGCAGCACCCCGCCCGGCCGCAGCAGCCGGGGCACCTCGCGGCAGATCCGGTTCAGGACGAGTCGTCCGTCGTGCCCGGCGTCCCAGGCGCGCGCGGCGCCCCGGGCCGGCGGACCCGGGCTGGGTACGTACGGCGGGTTGGCGACGACGAGGTCGAAGGTGCGGCCCGCGACGGGGGCGGTCAGATCACCGCGGATCACCCGCACCGGCGTCCTGGCCAGCAGGGCGTTGAGCCGCGCCGTCCACACCGCCGGCCGGGAGATGTCCACGGCGACGACACTGGCGCCGCGCTTCGCCGCCGCGACCGCCAGGGCGCCGGTCCCGGTGCCCACGTCGAGAACCCGGGCCCTCGGCGGCAGCGCCTCGCGGCGCAGTGCCCCGGCGAGGAGGTCCGTGTCGTGCTGCGGTGCGTACACACCGGGCAAGGTGATGAGCGTCACATAAGACGCATACCCCGCCATATCCACCCAATCATCGACGCGTGTTCGCCCTCGTTCTCAGTGCCCCTGACCAGCTGGGACGGCGAGACCGTCGCCCCTGAGCGAGGTACGTCCGTCCCGCCAGGCGGCGAGCAGATGGTGCTCCAGCCGCTCGTCCAGGTGCACGGTCGCATCGATGCCGAACGCGACATCCGCCTCCAGCGACGGCTCCTCGTCGAGGAGGCCCGCGATGACCTCGCGCCGCACCACCTGCTCGTGGACCGCGTCCGCCTCGACGTGCTCGTCGTAGAAGAACTCGGCCGCCGGGCCGGCCCCGGTGCGGCGCATCGCCTCGGCCATCCGCCGCGACGCCGGCGAGGAGGTGATCTCGACGGTGGCGAAGTGGCCCACCAGGCAGCCGCGGAGCGCGCGGTGCAGACCGAACAGCGACATGAGGTTCACCACCGCCAGCATCGGGGCCGGCGCCGGGTCGAGGTAGCGGCCGTACGCGGTGTCCAGTCCCAGGTCGGCCATGAGGGCCGCGAAGAGCCGGGCGTGGATCCGGTCCGCCCGGCCGCCGCCGTACTCGTCGAACTCCACGGCGGCCATCCCTGCCTTCGCCCGGCCCCACAGCCTCGGCAGCACCCAGGCGTGGGGGTCGGCCTCCTTGAGGTGGTACAGGGACCGCTGGGCCGCGAGTTCCCTCAACTGCCACAGCTCTCCCTCGCGCCGCAGGTAGTGCGACACCGAGGCGCCGTGGACCGGTTCGACCAGCAGCCCCGCCACGGCCTCGTCCACGGTCCGGTGACGCGGGGCGTCCCTGCGCAGGGCCGTCAGGAACCGGCTCTCCAGGACTCGCCGCAGGCCGAGCAGATCCGGATCCCACTCCAGGTCGGGGTCGACTCCGGCGAAGCCGCGGTAGTGCAGTTCGTAGCAGAGGTAGAGGGCGAGCTGGAGATCGTCGCCGTAGGGGTCCGCCATGGTCGCGACCGGGGCCGCGGGAAGCGGCGTTCCCTCGGTGAGGCGGCCGGCGACCGCCTCGGAGAGCGCGCCCCGCGGCTTCGGCAGCGCCGGCGCCCGGAGGTCGGTCGCTGTGTCACTCATGACTCACGTGTACCCACTGTCCCCGTCTTCGCTCCTCGGATCCGCCCGCCTGTTCTCCCTGGGGCCCGCCTGCGCTCCTCCGGCCGGGTAGGCGGCAGGCCCCTCCGGGTAGGCATCGCGGCGTGGAGCACTCCGCCCCGCTGATCATCTGGGCCAACTTCTTCTCGGACCTGGCCGTGGACCTGCCGGCCCGCGGCGTCCTGGAGCACTGGGCCGAGCAGGCCCCGCGGAAGGTCTGGCTCATACGGCCCGGCGATGTGCTGGTCACCCCCGTCCCGCCGGGTCCGGAGTTCCTGGCCCACGCCTGCGAGTTGCTCGACGTCCCGGACGGGTCCGTCACCGTGGTCACGGTGCCGCAGCTGCCCGGGATGACCATGGCGGACGCCGTCGAACGGGCCGGGCTGACGGAGCGCCTCGGTGCCCTCGCCGCCGAACGTCAGGGCGCTCGGCTGCTGCCGGTCGCGCTGGACAGGGCCACGGTCGCTCTCGCGGCGCGGCTGGGTCTGCGAGTGGCCCCGTACGGCCCGGCCGGGGTGACGGCGAGCGCCGTGGACACGGCGTACCGGCTCAACACGAAGGCCGGGTTCCGCGCCGTCGCCGGGGAGCTGGGCATCCGGGTTCCGCCCGGGCGGGTCTGCCCGGGCGGAGGGCTGACGGCGACGGTGCGGGCGATGCTCGGCCGGTACGAGCGGGTGGTGGTCAAACCGGACCGCTCGGCGGGCGGCTGCGGGCTCACGTTCCTGTCCCGCGCCGACCCCGCTCCCGGCCCGATCGGCAACGGGACCTCGGGCACCTGGGTGGTGGAGCGGTGCCTGGACGTCGCGCGGTCCGTCAGCGTCCAGCTGATCACCGGTCCGGGGTCGGCGACCCGGGTGGTGCACAGCGGGGAGATGCGCACCGCGGCCGGGTCGTACACCGGCTATGTGTCGCCGCTCCACGGCGTCGCGCGACGGACCGTACGCGAGCTCGAGCGCTGGGGCACAGCCCTCGGGGCGTATCTGGCGGCCCGGGGCTACGCGGGCCCGTACGGGCTCGACGCGGTCGTCGCCACGGACGGCACGCTGTACGCGACCGAGAGCAACGTCCGTCGGACCGCCACCACCACCCCGCAGGCGATGGTCGAGCGTCTGGCCCGTGCGGCCGGGTTCGAGGACCGCGCCTGGCTGGTCGCCTCGGGGCGCACGCCGGCGGCCCGAGGCTTCGCGGACACCCTGCGGCAGCTGCGGGCCGAAGGGCTGGCCTGGAGTCCCGGCAGGGGCGAAGGGGTGGTCCTCTACGGGGACGCCCCGGCCGACGGCCGGTCGTGGCGCTACGCGGTGATCGGCCCCGGGCACACGAGGGTCGCGGAGATCGAGACGGCCCTGGCACGCGCTCTGGCCTTCCCGCCGTCTTCCGGCGAGCGGTGAGCGCGCCGCCGGACAACACGCGCGGAACACCCGGAGCCGACCTGGGACGCGATTCGGGCGATCGCGCGCGGAGGCCGCGTCCGGACGGAGCAGGAGAAGCCGAGCCCGCGGAGGCCGCGTCCGGACGGAGCGGGAGCCAGGCGCGCAGCCCGTGCCGGGCAGTGACTGTGCCCTGCGCCGATCGTGTCGTGCAGGGCCCGGGGCCGTCGGCCGACCGCAGCGCCGGCGGTCAGGTGGTGGGCCGGATGCGTCCGCGCCAGGCGCCCGACTCGTCACCCCGGCTCTCGATGAAGTCCTTGAAGCGCCGCATGTCGTCCTTCACCCGCCGGTCGATCAGGCCGGTCATGGCCGCGGTCTTCTCGGCGGCTCCGGTCGGCTCGACGTCCATCACCAGCTCCACACGGGTGTGCGTGTCGTCCAGGCGCTGGAAGCTGACCGTGCCCTTCTGCCTGGTGTCGCCGCCGGTGGTGCGCCAGGTGATGCGCTCGTCCGGAAGCTGGTCGACGATCTCCGTGTCGAACTCCCGGTGGACGCCGCCGATCCTGGTGGTCCAGTGGTTGTGCCGGTCGTCCAGCTGCCTCACCTCCTCGACGCCCTCCATGAAGTTGGGGAACTCCTCGAACTGCGTCCACTGGTTGTACGCGGTGCTGACGGGGACGTCGACCTCGACGGCTTCCCTGACCGTGCTCATGGCTGCGGCTCCTCTCGCCGATCGCGCGGGTGGTGGTCCGCCGCACGGACGGGCACGTCCGACGCATACCCCGTACCGGCGGAATTACCGCCTCCGCCACCGCGTCCGGGGCTACTTGCGGGCCCTGAGCAGGAAGGAGTGGCCTGCCGGGTCGGACAGCAGCCGCGCCTCGCGCGGGGTGCCCCGGTCGGTCACGTCCATCGGGGTGGCCCCGAGACTCACGGCCTCGCGCTCCGCCTCGTCCAGATCCCCCGGGGGCAGCAGGATCAGCAGATGGGCCTGCTGGGCGTCCTCCGGGCGGGGCCAGCTCGGGGGCGCCAGCCCGTGATCGCGCTGGAAGCCCAGCACGGAACCGTCCTGGCCGACGACCTCGATGAGATCGGGGTCGGACGTCCTTCGCACCTCGGCGCCGAGCAGCGCCGCGTAGAACTCCGCCAGCGCCTCCGGCTCGGCGCAGTCGAGGGCGAGCATCGCCGTCTTGGGAACCGCCATTTCCCCTCCCCTTCGCAGGACTTCACGGGTACGCCGGGTACCCCGGATGTCAACGCCCAGTCCGGGGCGACATGTTCGAACAGCGGGGTGGCGGTGCGGACCCGGGCGCCGGGCCGGCACGGAGACACTCGGGCCCCGGCGCGGTAGCGCCCGGGCCGCCCCGGAAACGCTCAGGCCGGCAGGAGTCGATCGGGCGGGGCACGGAAGCGCCCGTGCCCGTGGGTCAGAGCATCAGGACGAGTGCATACGCCAGGAAGAAGGCCGCGACCAGCAGCACGAGCGCGCAGACGGCCACCAGCGGGCCCTCGGCCCAGCCTCGCGGACGCGTCGGGGGGCTCGGCTGGGGTGGGCGGCCCGGGCGGTTCTCCCGCCGGCCCGGGTCCGAGTGGCCCGTCGATCGGCGCGAGGAGGCGCCCGACCCGTCGGGCCGGGTTCCGCCTGGCGCTACCGGGACTCCCGGCGCCGGGCCGGGGGCGGTACGCGGATCAGGTTCGGGGCTGTTCACCGTCATGTCCGGCGACTGCCCGGCTTCTCGAGGTCCATGGGTCCGCCGCCGGGCCGGGTCCGTTCCGGCACCTGGAGGTCGTAGACGGCGAACGCGCGCCCGATCACGGGCTGCGCCACGTTGCGCACCCGCACGCCGCCGTCCGTCATGCCGTGCTCGACTCCGAGGTGCGCGTGGCCGTGCACGGCCAGGTCCGCGCCGCCCGCGTCGACCGCCTCCGCCAGCAGGTAGCTCCCGAGGAACGGATAGATCTCGGACGGCTCCCCGGCGAGGGTGTCGGGGACGGGCGAGAAGTGCGTCAGGGCGATGCGCACATCGCTGCCGTCCGCGGCCAGGTTCTCCAGCGAACGTCGCAGGCCGGTCGCGCAGCGCCGGGTGTAGCGGACGAACTCCTTCATCAGCGGCTCACCGAACTCGCCCGCGCTGCGTCCCGCGTAACCGCCGCAGAAGCCCTTCGTGCCTGCGACGCCGACCTTCGTGCCGTCGATGTCGAGGACGGTGGAGTCGCCCTCCAGGACGGTGACCCCGGCGTCGCCGAGCACGGCCGCGATCTCCTCCTCCTGGTCACTGTGGTAGTCGTGGTTGCCGAGGACGCCCACGACCGGCACGGGCAACCCCGCCACTTCGGCGGCGACGACCTCGGCCTCGGACACGGTGCCGTGGCGGGTGAGGTCCCCCGCGAGCAGAAAGACGTCCGCGCAGTCGGGGAGGGTTTCGAAGGCCGGGCGCAGCCTGCCCCTGCCGTCCTCGCCCAGATGGATGTCGCCGACGGCCGCGATCCGGATCATGGCAGCTCCTCGTGGACGTCGGGCGCGGCGGTGGAGGCGACCACGAGGTCGGAACGTACGGGAGTGTCGGCGCCCACTTCGTCCTGGACGGCGCGCAGGATCTCGTCGCGTTGCTCCGGCGAGGAGACGGTGCCGGTCAGCAGCACGGCGCCGCCGCGTTCCTCGACGCGGACGCCCAGTTCGGCGATGTCGTCCCCGGCCAGGCGCTCTCGGATGCGCGCGACGCGGTAGGCACCCTCTCCGGTGTCGGTCGGCTTCACGGGCCTGCCTCCCTCGGTTCCCGGGCTTCGATGACTCCGAGGCGCTCCAGCAGGTACAGGAACGCGTCCGGCAGCGGGTCGTCCTCGTGTTCCGCCCGCAGGGCGTCCCAGTCGATGAGCTCCCGCAGGGTGCGCGCGATCGTCAGCAGCGGC
This sequence comes from Streptomyces wuyuanensis, assembly GCF_900103455.1. Classification (GTDB taxonomy): domain Bacteria; phylum Actinomycetota; class Actinomycetes; order Streptomycetales; family Streptomycetaceae; genus Streptomyces; species Streptomyces wuyuanensis. The sequence continues at coordinate 377,634 of NZ_FNHI01000003.1, forward strand.
GCGAAGTCGCAGTGGTGCTCGGACAGGGCCGCGAGCAGGCTGCTGAGCAGGTCGTACGGGGCCAGGACCGGCATCCGGACCGAGTCGACGGCCAGCACGGGCGCGCGCTCCAGCATGGCGTCGGTGACGGGGCCTCCGGCGAGTTCGAAGATCAGGTCGATCTCCTCGCCGCCCGACCTGGCCTTGACCAGCCAGTCCTCGGGGGCGGAGACGATCTCCACACCGCCGTCCCGCAGCGCCTCGACCACTCCGTCGACGTCCTCCCGACGGATGCAGAAGTCCGTGTCGTGCTGGAAACCCGCCGGTACGCCGTGGGCGTGCGCGGCGACGCTCCCGGCCAGCGCGAAGGGATGTCCCGACGCCTTCAGCAGGGCTGCCACGTGCTTCGTCGTCTCCAGGATGGCCTGGGTGTGGTCCTCGGGCAGCGCCCGGGCCGGACCGGACGGCGGCCCGGCGGCGCCGGCTTCACCACCGGGAGGGGCGGCTCCGGCGCCCGGTGGGGCGTCGCCCGTACCGGCGAGGTGCAGCCGGCGGCCGCCGCTCCGGTTCCCCGTCGCCTGGTCCATGTCGGCTCTCCGTCCTGCCGATGATCCGTCGATGATCCGCCGGCACCCTGCTCACCCGTCAGCACGGTGTCCGACCGCCCCGGCCCGATTCCCTGCGAGCAGCTCCCGGCCCCGCCACGAACCCACCGCGCTCGGCTCACGCCCGCTCCGGGCCGTGGGACGCTCCAGCGCGCGGTGGCGCGCACGGCACCGGCCGTGACGGCGGTCCCGCCATGCAGCGCGCCTACCCGCCTTTCCCGGGATGAACATCGCGGTCCGCCCCTGGGGGCCGGCTCTGGCAGCGCGGGCACCACAGGGTGCGGCGGCCCGAGAAGCGGCGGGAGCGCAGCCGTCCCTCGCAGCGCGGGCAGCGGGGGTCGGGGTCGTCCCGCCGGCCGGTCAGCCAGCTGCGCCTGGGAGGTACGCGTGCGGCCCGCACGGACGACGCGAGGACCCTGCGCATGGCCGTGTGGAGTTCCCGGACCTCCGCCGCGCTCAACTCTCGGGCGGCCCTGTCCGGGGCCACGCCCGCTCGCCACAGGATCTCGTCGCTCAGCAGATTGCCCAGACCGGCGAGAGCGGACTGGTCCATCAGTACGTTCTTCACGGCACCCCGCCGTCCGTCGAGCAGCCTTCGGAAGTCCTCACCGGAAACGGCCAGGGCGTCGGGGCCGAGGTCGGCGAGGATGTGCCCTACGGCCGCCTCGTTCCCGGCGAGCTGGACACCCTGGAGCTTGCGCTGGTCGCGGTAGCGCAGCTGCCGTTCGTCGTCCAGCGTGAGCACGACACGGTCGTGCGGGTCGGGGGGCTCGTCCGCGCAGGCGCACACCAGGGCTCCCGTCATGCCGAAGTGCCAGACGAGCACGGGCCCGTCGTCCATGGGGGCGATCAGCCACTTGCCGTGGCGCCGGGGCTCCCCGAACCGCTCCCCCACGACCTCGTTCCGCAGCCGCCGCACGGTGACCCCGCGAAGCACCCCGGGGTCCCGCACCTCGACGTTCGTCACCCTTCGACCGCCGCCGCAGGAGCTCAGCACCTCGCGGAACCCCTCGACGTCCGGCAGCTCGGGCATGCCCACCTCCGGAATGTCGATCGGCCTCCGGCTCCGCGCCCGGGTCCGGTCTCCGACCCGGGCCTTGATCCAACGGCTCGATTCGCCGGCTCGATTCGGAGTCTGTTCGGCTTCGTTCGGCGGAACGTCCAACCGGGGCCCCGTCGCGCTCCGGTCCGAGCGGGCGCCGTACCTTCGCCCGGGTACCCGCACGGGTGCTTCCCACGCACTGCGCGTGCCCACGGGGACCGGCCGGCACCGCGCGCCCTTTCGCGGCCGGACCTCACGGCCGTATGCGCCCCGGTCACTCGGAGTGACACGGTCCGGCGAGGACCGGACGAGCGGAGTAGCGTGAGAACTCCGGTCTCGCGTGTCCAGGCTCGCGCGACGTGGAGATTGGCGGATGTCGTGTCTACGTCAAGTCATGCGCTGTTCGGCGCTCCGTGCTGGGTGAGCCTCATGGCTCGTGATCTGCCGGCGGCGGAGGAGTTCTACTCACAGGTGCTGGGTTGGGCGTTCCGTCCCACGAGACTCGGCGAGGAGTTCTCCGTCGGCTTCCTGGACGGCACCCCCGTCGCCGGCATCGGGGCGCTGGCGGACAGCCTCGCGGTCGCCGTGGCGTGGACGCCCTACTTCGCGGTGGACGACGCGGACGCGACCGCGGCCCGGATCCACGAGCGAAGCGCCACCGTCGCGGTGGGCCCGCTCAGCTTCGGCACCGGCCGGGCGGCACTGGCCGCGGACCGCGACGGCGCCGTGTTCGGCATCTGGCAGGGCAAGGCCATCCCCGACTGGAGCATGGGCACCGACAAGGCCCCGGCCTGGCTGGAACTGCGCACACGCGACGCCTTCGAAGCGGCGATCTTCTACGCCGAGGTGCTGGACTGGGCCTGCGCGCAGCCCGGTTGCTGCCAAGTGGCCTACGAGGACGACCACGTCGTCCTGCGCCACCAGGGGGACGCGGTCGCCCGGATCACCGGCGGCGCGGTCGGCGAAGCCCCCGACCCGCACATCCGCCCTCGCTGGCACGTGTACTTCTACGTGCCCGACGTGGACTTCGCCGTACGGACGGCCGTCGGGCACGGCGGCCGGGTCGTCGGGCCGGCCGACCCGTCCGGTACGGAGGACTGGGTGACTCTCCGCGATCCCGACGGCGGTCTGTTCACCGTGACGTCGAACGATCCTGACCCGGCGCTCGCCCCCCGGGACTGAGCCCGCTGCCCGGCGGACGCCCGCCGACCACCCACACGGATCCGGCCGGCCCCGTGGAAACGGGACCGGCCGGGACCTGTGTGCGGGTCCGCGTCAGCGACGGCGGGCCGCCGCAGGCTGCGGACGTCGCGAACGCAACAGCAGGACACCCGCGACGAGCAGTACGGCTCCGGCCGCGGACGGCCACAGCTGCGCACCCGTCTCGGCGAGACTGCCACCCTGACCGGCCGCCACGGGCCGGCTGTCGCCGTTGGGCTCGGGCGCGTTCTCGCCCGCGTCCTCCGTCGCCTGGGCGGCGGGCTTCCCGTTGCCCGTACCGGCCTGCGCCGAGCCGTTCGACCCGGCCGACGAACCGGCCAGGACCTCGGGCTCCTTCACCTCACCGCCGCCTTCGGGCGCGTTCGGGGCGTTCTGCTCCCCGGAGCCGTCGTCACCGGCGCCGGAACCCTCCTGGCCCGAACCGTCCTGACCCGCACCGGCGGCCGCGCCGGGCTTGTCGTCCCCTCCGGGGGCACCGGGTGCGTCCTGGCCACCCGCGCCACCGTCGGCCGGCGGGTTGTCGCCGCCCGGGTTCTGCGGCTCGTCAGGCGCGTCCTGGCCACCCGTGGCACCGTCGTTCGGCGGTGCGGGGTCGCCGGGGTTGTCCCCGTTGCCACCGCCACCATTGCCGTCGTTCCCGCCGTCACCTCCATTGCCGTCATCGCCGCCGTTGCCGCCGTCGGCGGGAGGCGCGCCCGCATCGCCTGGGCCGCACTCGCGGCCCTCGTTGATGCAGTCGACCAGCTCCTCCATCAGGTTCTCGTCGAAGACGTTGATGAAGTCGCCGTGGTCGGTGACGGGCTTGTGCAGCTGCTCCGGGAAGGAGTCGACCGCGAAGACGCTCGGGTTGGCCCCGTCGAAGACCGGCGGCGGCACGTCGTAGACGATGCGCTGCACGAGCTGCGGAATGGCCTGGAAGCCGTTGGGGCAGGCACCGTTGTCCTGGGCGAAGGCGACATGGGTGCGGTGGTTGGCGCTGTCGGTGTTCTGGCCGTCCCAGCAGCTCTGGAACTTGAACGACCGCACCACCTGGCTGCCCTCGGGGCAGATCGGGTACTTGTCCTTCAGCTGGCGGTCCTCGAAGCCGGTGCAGCTCCACGACGCGTTCGCGTTCGCATCACCGTTGACGAACGCCTTGGCGTCGCCGGTGATGATCCGCAGGAACCGCGGCATCGCCGTCACCTTGGACACCGGGCTGCCCACGAAGTTCAGCGTGACCTGCGACGGCGTCTGGATCTCGCCGACGTTCTGGTCCTTGCCGCCGCCGTCCGCGTTGGCGTCGTTCTCCTGCTGCCCGTTCTGCAGCCGCAGAACCGGCCAGTAGTACGTCGACCTGTCGCCCTGGTCCACACAGGTGGTCTGCCCGTTGGCGAGGTCGTCGTCGCTGGCGAAGGCGTCGTTGGCCTGGTTGCCCACGTAGTCGTGCATGTGGTGGGCGCCGTTGGCGACACCGGGCGCGACGATCACGTTGTCCGGGTTGAACTTGCCGTTCTCGTTCACGCCGCAGTCGGTCGCGAACGTGCCCCGGGACGCGTTCTGCTGAGCGGGCGGGTTGTTGACGTTCGGCTGGACGGACTGGATGTCGACGAAGTCGGACTGCTCCGGGCCGTTGCCGGCCTGACCGCCGTTGCCGTTGCCCTGGTCGCCGCCGTCCTGACCGCCGTCGTCCTGGCCCTGGTCCTGACCGTCACCCTGGTCGCCGCCGTCCTGACCGCCGTTGTCGGCGTCGTCCTGCTGCAACTCGCAGGCCGCCATGGACTCGAGGCCCTCCGGGCGGTCACCGGCCCGGTCGATCGCCGTCGAAATACGGTCGAGGCTCGCCGTCCGCTTGTCCTCCAGCGGACCGAGGACCGCGTTCTCGGCGAACTTCGGGTCCTGTGCGACCTGTTCCTTCTGCTCGGCGAACCGCTGGTAGGCCTCGGTGATCTGGCTGTCCATCGCGGCCAGTTCCTTGTCGACCTCGGGCCGCGCCGCGTCCGGCACCTCCGAGAGCCCGTTCGCGACCTCGGGACACTTGATGGTGGACGCGGCGGCACCGGCTCCGAGGGTCTGGTTCTGCGACTGCCCCCACCCCTCGCCGGCCGAGGCGTAGGTGTTGACCGCGATCAGCCCACCGCCGCCCAGCATGAGCGCGATCGAGGCCGCCACTACTCTCCTGCCGCCCGTTGAGCGTCTGCGTGCACTTCTTCTCAATGGAACTCCTGTGCGTCTCTGCCGGTTCGCGCGTGGACGCGAACGGCTGTGGGGGACCCGCGGAGTTCCATACGGACGCGCACCGCCGAGTGTTCAAAGCAATCCGCAACTCGTCTGCCCGGCACGGCGCCAGGGCCGCAGGAGACGGTTCGCCTGCGTTCGCTCGGCGATGCCGGGCCGGGAGGTGACGCCTGGTGGTCGCATCAGGTGCGGGGGGGTGCGGTCGACCGGGTGCCCGGGTGCGGTGGCCCGGTGCGCGGAAGGGCTCTCAGGCGCCGGTGCCGCTTCCGCGCACCACGGCGACGGGACAGTGTGCGTGGTGGAGCATGGCCTGGCTCACCGATCCCAGCAGCAGGCCCTTGAAGCCCCCACGGCCCCGGGCGCCGACGGCCAGGATCCGGGCCGACGCGCTCGCCTCGATCAGGGCCTTCCGGGTGTCGCCGCGTACGACCGCGTGCTCGACCGGAACGCCCGGGTAGATCTCCCGCCGGCCCGCCAGTGCCTCGGCCAGCAGACGCTCCTCCGCCGCGGTGACCGCGCCCGGCGGGTTCGCGTACGGCATCGAGGGGTCCTGCGGCGGAGGCAACGGGGCGTTCCACGGCGTGTAGGCGTGGAGGGCGAGCACGCCGGAGCCTCGCAACGCGGCCTCGGCGAAGGCGAAATCGACGGCCGCCTCACTCGCGGGAGAGCCGTCGACCCCCACCAGAACGGGACCGCCGGCATGGGAAGGCTCCCGGACCACCAGCACGGGGCATCGGCCGTGCGCGGCCAGGTGAACGGCCGTCGACCCCACCATGAGCCCGACGAAGCCGCCCATCCCGCGGGAACCGACCACGACCAGATCCGCCCCTCGGGACTCCGCTTCGAGCACGGTCAACGGTTCGCCCGACACCACGGCGGATCCGACCTCCACCTCGGGCGCCGTGGACGAGGCCCGTTCGACCCCTTCTGCCACGAGCCGGTCGGCCATGTTGCGCAGACCACCCGCGGGCGGCCCGTACGGCGAAGGCCCCAGCGGCACCGGCATCCTGGCCCAGATGAACGCGTGGACCACCCGGAGCGCGGCTCCGCGCCACCGAGCCTCCCTGGCGGCCTCCTCGACCGCGGCCAGCCCGGATGCAGATCCGTCCACTCCCACTACCACCAGGCCGCCCATGACGCCGCCTTTCGCACCGGGTGTCCTCGATACAAGGCTCGCCTCGGTCGCCTCGCGCCGCCACAGCGACGGGTCCGCTCGGAGCACGGACACGGCACGGATCGCCACATCGACGCGACACACCGACGCGGCACTCCGACGGTCACCGTCAGGACCGACTGCCCGGTGGTGGCGCGGTGTCCTCGTCGCGCTCCCGGCGCGGTTCCGACGGCGGCCCGAAGCGCCCGGTCCCCCCAGCAACGTCCTTCCCCGCCCTGTCCGCCTTCTCGGCCTCGGCCGCGCGCGCCCGGTGCTCCCGCACGGCCGAGTCGACGTCGCGCTCCAGCGGGGTCCTGTCGACCGCGGTCGTCAGGTCCTCCAGCGCCCGCAGCTGGAGTTCCGCCCCCCGGCGCACCACCCGCTCCTGGACGCCGCCACCGTCGTCGCCCTCCCACGCGTCAAGTGCCTTCTCCACCCGGTCCCACTCCGGATTCCTCCGGGCGCGTACGTCGCGTGCCGCCTGTGCGGTGTCCGCCTCGACGGCCTCGGCGAACAGCGCCGCCTCCGGGACCGGCGGTCCGTCGCGGGTGGGCAGATGGGTCTCCAGCAGCATCGCCGCGCGCCCCAGCGCCCTGATGGCCTCCGCGGCGTCCTCCGCCTCCCTGCGGTTGAGCCCTCTGTGCCGCACCGGTTCCTGCTTGGCCCGGTCGAAGGCCTCGTCCCAGTCGGCGTCGGCCTCCCTGCTGTCGAGCAGGGCTTTCCGTACGTCGGCGAAGCCCTGGGCCGAGGGTTTCGCGTAGCTCCGTACCACCGCCGCCGCGTACCGGCCGTTCGCCGCCAGCCGGTCCGCGAGCCGGTCGAGCAGCCGCGGGGTCTCCCAGGCCGGGTAGACGAGGTAGGCCAGCATCGCGAGGATTCCGCCGAGCAGAGTGAGGAGCACCCTGTCCGGCACGGTCTGGTCCCACTCCTCGCCGCCCATCCCGAGCAGGAAGACCACGTACGCCGCGGTGAAGGCCTGCGAAACCGCGTACCCGGTGCGCATCACCAGGTACGACAGCGCGGCCGACACCACGGCCAGCCCGCCCGACAGGTAGGCGTCGGGGCTGGTCAGCTGCACCACGCCGGTCGCGAGAGCGACCCCGACCAGCGTGCCGGCGAACCGGGCGACGGCACGGGCGTAGGTCTGGTGGAAGTCGGGGCGCATGACCAGTACGGCGGCGATCGGCACCCAGTAGCCGTGGCCCGGGGAGAGCAGGCCGCCCACCAGATACCCCACAGGGGCCACCACCGCGAGCCGCAGGGCGTGGCGGAGGACGGTGGAGTCGGGGCGGAGTTCGCGCCGCATCTCGCGCAGGACGACGGGCAGCACCCGGATCAGCGTGGGGCGCATCCGGAAGGGGGTCTCCGCCGACTCGCCGTCCTCGGCCCGCGCCGCTCGCCGCTCGCCGCACTCGGCGACCTCCAGCACCTCGCGGAGCAGGGTGACGAGCCGTACGGCGGCCTGCCGCGCGGCCCCTCGAAGTACCTCGTCGGCCTCGGCGCCCGTGGGCGCGCCGTCCGCCTCGGGCCGCCGGTTCGCCTGGTCCACCGCGTCTGTCCCGTCCGCGGCGCCCGCGGGGGCGATCCGCAGCACGTCCATGACCCTCGGCGGCACCTCGGCCCGGGTTCCGCGCCGGATCGCCCGGGCGGCGGCGTCGAGGACGTCCGCGGCCGCACCCAGCAGTTCCCTGGCACGATCCCGCTGCGGGCCGTCAGCGGGCGCGCCGAGGGCGGGATCGGCGAGGGAGGCGACGGCGGGGCGGATCCGTTCGGCGAGGCCACGCGTGCCGTGCAGGGCGGGTGGACGGTGCCGCGCCTGCAGCGGGGTGACGGCCGCCGCTTCACGGGCCGTCATCAGCGCCCCCGGGTCGAAGGGTGCCGTGGGGTCGTGGCGCAGTCGGCGGGCGTAGTCCGCGACGGCGGCGAAGGCGTCGGCGAGGGCGTCGCGATGGGCTCCCCATCTGCGGACGGGGAACAGCAGGATCAGCGTCGCCTGTACGACACCGCCGAGGAAGATGACCACGGCGTGCTCCACGGCCTGCACGAGGCTGCCGGGAAGGGTGATCGTCACCAGCATGGCGGCGACGGTGGCGGTGGAGACGATGCCCGCCGTGGGGCCGGCGGCCCAGGCCATCCCCGCCAGGAACGACCACAGGGCCAGCAGGAGGAGGAAGGTGACGACGTTCCCGGCGGCGACGTAGCCGAGGAAGGTGCTGACGGCCAGACCGGCGCCCGCGGCGAGCGCGATGACCTTCCGGGGGCGCCAGCTCCGCTGGAAGGTCGCCGTGCCGGCCGAGAACGCGCCGAGCGCGGAGGACGCGGCGTAGGCCGGGGAGACCAGCCACAGGGACAGGCCGAGCACGATGGCGACCCCGGCGGCCGCACGGATCGCGACCAGGGGTTCGAGCCGTTTCCGCTCGATCGCCAGACCGGTGCGCAGGATCTCCCTCAGCGCGCGCAGCCACGTCACAGAACGAGCCTACGGGGCCCGCGGCCGATGCTCGCCCCGGAAGCGCCCGGCGCAGGAGAGGGCCCCGACCAGGACCACCGCGGCTCCACGGTCCAGGTGGGCACGGTGAATCGGCCCCGTCCGCCGTCGCGGAACCGGTCTGTGCGGCCGGGCCGCCGGGACGGCGCGGGAGCGCGCTGTCGGTGGCTCATGGGACAGTCGGATCCGTGCCGGGTGCCGTGGGAGGGGACCATGAGAGAGCTGCCCGAGATCGTCGGACGTGACGCGTTCGACGCCCTGGTCATCAGGACCGACTACGGCGACGAGGCCGCCTGGCGGGCGGTGGTCGCGGACCTGAACCGGCGATGGGGGGACGACGACGAGTTCGACCCCGCGGTCCACCTCGTGGACGATCCCGTATGGGCCGATCGCACGCCCGAAGAGGTCCTGGGCGCGGTGAGGCGGGACGAGGAGCTGTGCGTGGTCTTCCTCGCCGACCGGGTCACGATGCGGTCCGCCGGCCGGGCCCTGCTCGCCCTCGACGTCTTCGAGGAGGAGGACGACCTCGACCCGATGTACTACCAGGAGCTCATCGACTCCCCGCCGCCGCGGGAGTTCCGGACCGTCCCGGCCGAAGTCCACGTCGTGCACGCGAATCTGTCGATCGGCAACATGGACTTCGAGGAGTTCGCCGAGACGGCCGTCGCCGAACCCGACCCGGTCCACCGGTCCTTCTGAACCGTGCCCGCCATCGACGGGTACGCGTCGGGCGCGGGCGCCGAAGTCCGCCGGGCAGGGAACCGCCGGGCGCGGCCTCGGGCGGGAACCGCGTCACTGCCCTGACACCAAGACTTCACCTGCCCAGCATCACCGCGTGGTGGAGGAGGCTTTGTTCGCGCGTACGGTCCAGGGACACCCGATCCGGCGACGGACGACACCGCCCCGTGCACACCAGAGCGATGTGCTCGGGCATCGGACCGTCCAGGCCGACCGGCGTGCCCTGGGGCGTGAGGAACCCCGCCCCCGCACCCCCGGACCACGGACACGATCCGTGCCGCCGGACGCGGCGAGCACGCGGGCAACCAGGACATCCAAAACCGTTCGGGATGTCCGCAGTGACCAGGAATGGGTCCAAGAACTGACGGGGACGAGCCGCCCGGCCGGGTTCGCGCCGCGGGACCTGCCGAGGGGCCGGACGGGCGCGAAGCGCGTCACCCCGACGGAGCGCCGGGGGCGACCGACGGGCCGCCTCGTGCCGGTCCGGACGCCGTCAGACCATGGCCTCGTCGACGTAGCACCAGCGCCAGTCCTCCCCCGGCTCGAAGGACTGCACGATGGGATGTCCCTCGTTCTCGGCGTGCCCGCTGGCGTGCTTGAGCGGCGAGGAGTCGCAGCACCCCACGTGGCCGCAGGTGAGACACAGTCTCAGATGCACCCAGGGCGAACCGAGCCGCAGGCACTCCTCGCAGCCCTGGGGGGTGTTCGGCGACACCGGGCGCACCATGTCGAGGTGCGGATCGGTCTCCATCACGGGCGGCCTCCGTTCGGCGGTGTACGGGGATCGGGGGGAGTACGGGTTCAGCGGCGGCCCTGCACGGTCTGCTCGACCCATTGGCGCAGGGCGGGTGCGGGGGCCGCTCCCGCCTGTCTGGCGATCACTTCTCCCCGGTCCATGAGGATGAGGGTGGGTACGGCCTGCACCTGGAACCTCTGCGCGATGCGCGGCGCCTGGTCGACGTCCACCTTGACCAGCTTGATCCGGCCGGCCATTTCCCGTGCGACCTGCTCCAGCGCCGGACTGACCATGCGGCACGGCCCGCACCAGGTGGCCCACAGATCGACGAGGACGACGGGCGCGGCCTTCTCGGCGACCTCCTCGAAGTCGGCGTCGCCCGCGTCGGCGATCCACGGGAGCGGGGACGCGCAACTCCCGCAGCGCGGACGGCCGTCGGCGGCCGCCGGCACCCGGTTCCCGCGGCCGCAGTCGGCGCACACGACCGTCATGCCGTCCGTGTTCGTCGGGCTCGCACTCATCGGGCTCACGCGGCCTCTTGCACGGAACGCGGCCGGCTGGGCGCGTCCTCGTCGTAGGTGACGACGAGTTCGCCGTCCTTCTCGCCGACCCGGATCGTCGAGCCGTCCCGCACGTCACCGCGGATCAGCGCGCGGCCGACCAGCGTCTCCACCTCGTGCGAGATGTAACGGCGCAGCGGCCGGGCACCGTACACGGGATCGAAGCCCTGCTCGGCGATGTGCTCGCGGGCGGCGTCGGTGAGCTCCAGGGTGATCTGGCGCTCCGCCAGCCGGCGGCGCAGATCGTCGAACTGCAGATCGACGATCTTCTTGATCTGCTCCATGCCGAGGGGCTTGAACAGCACGACGTCGTCGATGCGGTTGAGGAACTCGGGGCGGAAGTGCGACTGCAGGTCGCCCATGACCAGGGCACGCGTCTCGGGCTTGATCTCGCCGTCGGCGGTGACGCCGTCGAGAAGGTAGGTGGATCCGATGTTGGAGGTCATGATGACGACGGTGTTGCGGAAGTCCACCGTGCGGCCCTGCGAGTCGGTGATGCGGCCGTCGTCCAGCACCTGCAACAGGGTGTTGAACACGTCCGCGTGCGCCTTCTCGATCTCGTCGAACAGGACGACGGAGTACGGCTTGCGGCGGACGGCCTCGGTGAGCTGGCCGCCCTCCTCGTAGCCGACGTATCCCGGGGGCGCTCCGACCAGCCGGCTGACCGTGTGCCGTTCCTGGTACTCGCTCATGTCGAGGCGGATCAGGCTCTCCTCGCTGTCGAAGAGGGCCGCGGCCAGCGCCTTGGCCAGCTCGGTCTTGCCCACGCCCGTCGGGCCGAGGAACACGAACGAGCCGATCGGCCGCCGCGGGTCCCGGATGCCGGAACGGGCCCGGATGATGGCGTCGGTGACGAGCCTGACCGCCTCGTCCTGGCCGACCACGCGCTCGCCGAGGATCTCGTCGAGCCGCAGCAGCTTCTCGCGCTCGCTCTCCTGCAGCCGGGTGACGGGGATGCCGGTCCACGCGGCGACGATCTCGGCGATCTCGTCCTCGGTGACCACCTCGTGCAGCAGCCGGCTCTCGCCCTGCTTGGCGGCGAGCGAATCCTCCTCTGCCGCAAGCCTCCGCTCCAGTTCGGTGATCCTGCCGTAGCGCAGCTCCGCGGCGCGGTTGAGGTCGTAGTTCCGCTCCGCCTCCTCGGCCTCCTGCCGTGCCTGCTCCAGGTCCTGGCGCAGTTCCTGCACCCGCCTGATGGCCTGGCGCTCGGCCTCCCACTTGGCGTGCATCGCGTCGGCCTCGGCACGCAGGTCGGCCAGTTCGCGCCGCAGCTCCTCCAGGCGCTTGCGGCTGGCCGGGTCGGTCTCCTTGTCGAGTGCCGCATCCTCGATCTCCAGCCGCGTCACCCTGCGGGTGATCTCGTCGAGTTCGGCCGGCATCGAGTCGATCTCCGTCCGCAGCCGGGCGCAGGCCTCGTCCACGAGGTCGATCGCCTTGTCCGGCAGGAACCGGTCGGAGATGTAGCGGTGGCTGAGGGTGGCCGCGGCGACGAGTGCGGTGTCCTGGATCTTCACCCCGTGGAAGACCTCCAGGCGTTCGCGCAGCCCCCGCAGGATGGAGATGGTGTCCTCGACGCTGGGCTCGTCCACGACCACCTGCTGGAAACGGCGTTCGAGAGCGGCGTCGGACTCGACGTACTTGCGGTACTCGGCGAGTGTGGTGGCGCCGATCATGTGGAGTTCGCCGCGCGAGAGCATCGGCTTGAGCATGTTCCCGGCATCCATGGCGCCCTCGGGGCCGCCGCCCGCCCCGACGACGGTGTGCAACTCGTCGACGAAGAGCAGGATCCGCCCCTCCGCGCCTTTGACCTCGCCGAGCACGGCCTGCAGCCGTTCCTCGAACTCGCCCCGGTACTTGGCGCCCGCGACCAGGAGGCTCATGTCGAGAGCGAAGATCGTCCGGTCGCGCAGCCCGTCGGGTACGTCCCCGCGCACGATCCGCTGGGCCAGCCCCTCCACGATCGCCGTCTTGCCGACGCCGGGGTCACCGATCAGGACGGGGTTGTTCTTGGTCTTGCGGCTCAGGATCTGGATGACGCGCCGGATCTCGGCGTCGCGGCCGATGACCGGGTCCATCCTGCCGCTGCGCGCCTCGGCCACCAGGTCGCGGCCGTACTTCTCCAGGGCCTCGTACGAACCCTCGGGCGTGGCGGAGGTGACGCGCTGGTGCCCGCGGATGGAGGTGAGGGCGTCGAGGAACGTCTCCTTGGTGACGCCGAACTCCTTCAGCAGCCGGCCCGCGGAGGTCCTCGATCCCTCGTCCACGAGGGCGAGGACGAGGTGTTCGACGGAGACGTACTCGTCCTTGAGCCGCTTGGCCTCCTGTTCGGCGGCGTCCAGGACCTGGGCCAGCCGCTGCGTGATGAACACCTGGCCCGGCTGGGCTCCGGGCCCGGTCACCCTGGGCCGGCGGGCCAGCGACTCCGTCACCGCCGTGCGCAGCGCCCGGGTGTCGACGTCCGCCCGGTCGAGAAGCCGCGGCACCAGGCCCTCCGGCTGGTCGATGAGGGCGAGCAGCAGATGCTCGCCGTCGACCTCGGTCTGGTCGAGCCGCGCGGCGATCGTCTGTGCCTCCTGCAGGGCTTCCTGCGACTTCTGCGTCAGCCGGTTCATATCCACGATTCATCACTCCTGGCGCCGGCGTTGCTGCGCCGCAGCGCGTCCTCCAGCTCGCTGATCCGGTCGAGCAGATCGAGCACCAGACCGAGGGAGGCGTAGTTGAGGTGCAGTCCGGCCCTTAGGCGTTGGATGCGGGCTAGTGCCGAGGGTGCGCTCTGGTCGAACCACAGCCGGCCGTCGGCGCCCCGGGTGGCGTCGACCAGGCCGAGCGCGACGAACCGCCGCACGACCTCGGGGTGGAGGGAGGCGCGGCGCGCGACGGCGTCCAGGTCCAGTCGGGGTACCGGATCCATCGCGTAGCGGCGTACGACGACGTTCACGCCCGACTGCCGGGCCGTGGGCGTCGCCTGGCGGTGCCCGGGGGCCCGCCCGGCGGACCGGGGGTCGTGGGTCATCCTGGCTTCCTCGGGTCGAAGGCGGAATCGGCGGCCAGTTGCTCGAAGAGCTCGCGTTCGCGGTCGGACAGCTTCGGCGGCACCATGATCCGGACCTCCGCGTAGAGGTCTCCGTCGGCGCCGCGGGGGTTCGGCATCCCTTCACCGCGCAGCCGCAGGCGGCGGCCGCCGGACGAACCGCCCGGCACGGTGACCTTGGCCGTGCCGCCGGGCGTGGGCACGGGCACCGTGGCGCCCAGCGCCGCCTCCCAGGGGGTGACGGGAAGCACCACGTGGATGTCCCGGCCCTCCAGCCGGAACCGTGAGTCCGGTTTGATCCGCACGCGCAGGTACAGGTCTCCCGACGAGCCGCCGCCGCTCCCCCGGCCGCCCTCTCCGGCCAGCCTGATGCGCTGGCCGTCGACGACCCCGCGGGGGACGGTGACGTCGTACGTCCGAGGGCCTTCCGGTCCGGAGAGGGTGATGACGCGCTTGCCGCCGTGGTAGGCCTCCTCCACGCCGAGCCGGATCTCCGCCTCCTGGTCAGCGCCGGGCACGGGCCCTCTGGCCCGGGCGCCGCCGCGGCCGAACAGCCCGCCGAACAGATCCTCGAAGTCCACGCCGGAGCCGTCCCCGTGGCCCTCGTCGCCGTCCCCGAAGTCGGACACGAAGCGGACGCGGCGGCCGTCGCCGCCCGGTCCTGCGCCGGTCCAGGCGTATCCGCCGCCGCCCCGGGCACCCGCACCGGCCGCGACGCGCTCGTCGTAGTCCTCGGGGACGTCCCGGAAGTCCTCGCCGAACCGGTCGTAGCGACGGCGTGTGTCGGGGTCGGACAGCACGCTGTACGCCTCGTTGATCTCCCTGAACCGCTCCTCCGACTCCGGGTCCTTGTTGACGTCGGGGTGGTGGCGGCGGGCCAGCTTGCGGAACGCCGCCTGGATCTCGTCGGAGCTCGCACCGCGGCCGACCCCGAGCACGTCGTAGTAGTCGCGCGCCATGGGCGGTCACTCCTGCCGCTTGTTCACCACGACGGCCGCGGGACGCAGCTGCCGGTCTCCCTCGCCGTAGCCGGGCCGCTGGACCCGGACCACGGTGTTGGGTTCGGCCCCGGGGTCGTCGACCAGACCGACCACCTCGTGCTGGGCCGGGTCGAACGGGACGCCCGTGTCCTCGTAGCGGGGGTATCCCAGGCCCCGGAGCACCTCGACGGCGAGATCGCGCACGGCCCGGACGCCCTCCAGCACGGCGGACGGATCGGATCCCGCGTGCTGGAGGGCGAGTTCGAGGTTGTCGACCACGGGCAGCCAGGCCGCCGACGTACGGGCCCGCTCGTCGCTCCGCTCGCTCTGCAACTCCCGCGCATGACGCTTGCGGAGGTTGTCCAGGTCCGCGAGGGAGCGCCGCCAGTTGTCCCGCAACTCATCCAGCTCGGCGGTGAGTTCACCCATGTCCGGCTGCGCCTCCGGGGCCGGCGCCCCGGTGGGCTCCTGCGGCGGTGCCGGTTCCTTGTCGGTGCTCATGGACGGTCTCAGCCCTTGTCGAACTCTGCGTCGATCACGTCGTCCTCGGACCCTCCTGCGCCTACGGACGCGCCCTCGTCGGCCCCCGCTCCGGCCGCGGCTCCCGCGGCGGCGCCGGCCTGGTGCGCCGCCAACGAGGCGTGGACCTGCTGGAGTTCGGACGTCAGCGACCTGGTCCTGTCGACGGGCGCCCCCTCCTGCACGGCCTGCCGGGCGTCGCCGACGAGCATCTCCGCCCTGGCCTTCTCGTGCGACGGCGCGGCGTCACCCAGCTCCTGAAGTCTGCGCTCGACCTGGTAGGCCACGGCATCCAGTTCGTTGCGGGCGTCGACGGCCTCGCGCAGCGCGGTGTCCTCGCCGCGGTGCCGCTCCGCCTCCTGGACCATCCGCTCGACCTCGCCCTGGTCGAGGTTGGAACCCTCGCTGATGGTGATGCCCTGCTCGGCTCCGGTGTCCTTGTCGCGTGCGGTGACGTTCAGGATGCCGTTGGCGTCGACGTCGAAGGTGACCTCGATCTGCGGTTCGCCCCGCGGTGCCGGCCGGATGTCCTTCAGCTGGAAGCGCCCGAGGACGCGGTTGTCGGCGGCCATCTCGCGCTCGCCCTGGAGGGCGACGATGTCGACGGCCGGCTGGTTGTCCTCGGCGGTGGAGAACGTCTGCGTCCGGCGGACGGGGACCGTGGTGTTCCGTTCGATGAGCCTGGTCATCACACCCCCGCGGGTCTCCACGCCCAGCGAGAGCGGGGTCACGTCGAGCAGCAGGACGTCCTTGACCTCGCCCTTGAGCACCCCTGCCTGGATCGCGGCGCCCAGGGCCACGACCTCGTCGGGGTTCACGCTCATGTTCGGGTCCTTGCCGCCGGTCAGCCGCCGGACGAGGGACTGAACGGCCGGGATGCGGGTGGACCCGCCGACGAGGATGACCTCGTCGATGTCGTTCGCGGTGACCTTGGCGTCGGCCATGGCCTGCTGGACGGGTTCGAGCGTCCGCTCCACGAGGTCTGCGGTGATCTGCTCGAACGTCGACCGCATCATGGTTTCCGTCAGATGCTTGGGGCCGGCCGCGTCGGCGGTGATGAACGGCAGGCTGACCTGCGTCTGGGTCACGGAGCTCAGTTCGACCTTGGCCTTCTCGGCGGCCTCGAACAGCCGCTGCAGCGCCTGGGGGTCCTGGCGCAGGTCGATGCCGTTGTCCTGCTGGAACCTGTCGGCCAGGTAGTCGACCAGACGCCGGTCGAAGTCGTCGCCGCCGAGATGGCTGTCACCGGCGGTGGACCGCACCTCGACCACGCCGTCGCCGACGTCGAGCAGGCTGACGTCGAACGTACCGCCGCCGAGGTCGAACACCAGGACCGTCTCGTGGCCCTTCTTGTCCAGACCGTAGGCGAGGGCCGCCGCGGTCGGCTCGTTGATGATGCGGAGTACTTCCAGGCCGGCGATCTTCCCGGCGTCCTTCGTGGCCTGGCGCTGGGCGTCGTTGAAGTACGCGGGAACGGTGATGACCGCCTCGGTCACCCGCTCGCCGAGCTGCTTGCCGGCGTCGTCGGCCAGCTTGCGCAGCACCAGCGCGCTGATCTCCTCCGGTGAGTACAGCTTGCCGCGCACGTCGAAGCGCGCGTTGCCGTGCTCGTCCGGGACGACGTCGAACGCGACGGCCTTGGCCTCGTCGGATGTCTCGTCGTAGCGGCGGCCGACGAAGCGTTTGGCCGAGTAGATGGTTCCCTTGGGGTTGAGGATCGCCTGGCGGCGCGCCAGCTGGCCGACGAGCCGTTCTCCCGTGTCGGTGAAGGCGACGACGGAGGGGGTCGTGCGGCTGCCCTCGGAATTGGGGAGAACCGTGGCCTCGCCGCCCTCCCATGCCGCGATCACCGAGTTGGTGGTCCCCAGGTCGATTCCGACTGCCTTGGCCATCAGGTTCTCCTTCGTCGCGCGCGCGGTTCACAGGTCCGGAAGCGGATTCACAGGTCGGGGAGCGTGCCGTCACCCTTTCTTCGGGTCGTCGAGGAGGTGTTCGCCTCCTTCACTTCGGGCCGTCGAGGAGGTGGGCCTCCTTCGCGCAGCGGCCCGGCGCGGCGGGCAGGCCGTACTCCCGACGCGGCCCGTGGGCGGTCGGCCGCGGTCGTGCCGACGGAGCGGTGCCGTCGTGGCCCGGACGTGTGCCATGCGCGATCGCCGCGTCCGGCGGTTCGGCTGGTCCATGATCCGTCGACTCCCCGCGTCGCCGAGCGCCGTCGGCCCGTACGCCTGGCGTCGCGACCCCGAGGACTTCGCAGCCGGCGCCTGCCAGGTCCCCATGCGGATGCGCTCCCGCCCTGCCAGTACAAGGGTGACGACATAAGCCAATCGGGGCAATTCGGAAGTTCTCTCTATGTCCCCGAACGGCATCGGGCCACGCGCCTCACCCTCGGCGACCCCGCCGGCACGGTGGGCGCGGAGCGTCCCTGCCTCGGGTCCCCGGCGTGCCCGGCGCGCGCAGCCCGCCGCTCACCGCCGGGCGGGCCGGTGCGGACGAGGGCCGCCCTCGGCCGCGGGACGGACGGCCCGCTCGCGGCGGCCGGGCGCGGGAAGGAGGGCGGCTGCGACGAGGACCGGGCGGCGACGGCCCGCGAGCGAGGCGCCCGCAGGCCCTCCCCACAGTCCGGTCCGGGCGTACGTCCGCCCCAGCCGGGCGGCCCGTCGTTGATCGGTTGGGCGCCCTCCCCGCACCCCGTCCTTCCACGGAGATCCGGTGCGGGCGGCGCGTCGGCCGTCGAGGACGTCGGCGCCTGCCCCGGACCGAGCGGTGGGCCCCTCCGCCCCGGCGGCCGGAGCGGCCGAAGACCTCGACCGGCGCCGGCGTGGCCGAGCGGGATCACCACCGGCGCGAGGACCCGACGGTGTGCGCGGGGCGAACCAGCCGCGCGAGCACGACGGCGGCCACGGCGCACGGGGTGAACGCACCGTGCGCCCCGGTGCGGCGGCCCCCGCCGCACCGGGGCCGGGGGTCAGCGCGCCGGCGCCGCCAGCAGGGCCGCCGCGGACACCGTCAGGGGATCCAGGCCGCCGTGGCCGGCCTCGGCGTCCTCGATGAGCCGGGCGCGCATCCGGGGATCCCAGAAGGCCCGGATGTGCGCGGCGATCTCCGCGGCCGCCGCGGCGGGATCCCGGTGCCGGAACTGCGCCGCGATGTCGTTGGCCAGCCGTACGTGGGCGGCGACGGGCGGAGGCGCCATGGCTCACCTCTCCCCGGCGGCGACGGGCCCGGTGGCGGCCGGTTCCGCTGCCGGGGGCCGCTTCAGGGCGACCTGGACCGCCGTCACCTTGTACTCGGGGCAGTTGGTCGCCCAGTCCGAGTGCTCGGTCGTCACGACGTTGGCGCCGGTCGCCGGATGGTGGAACGTCGTGTACACGACGCCGACCGGCATCCGGTCGTCGATCCTGGCCCGCAGGCTGGTCTCGCCGACCCGGCTGGCCAGTGCCACCGTGTCGCCGTCGCGGATGCCGCGCACCTCGGCGTCGTGCGGGTGCAGCTCCAGCACGTCCTCCGGATGCCAGGCCACGTTGCCGGTACGGCGGGTCTGGGCGCCCACGTTGTACTGGGAGAGGATGCGGCCGGTGGTGAGGATCAGCGGGAACCTGCGGGTGCTGCGCTCCTCGGTCGGCACGTAGACGGTCTCCACGAACCGGCCCCGGCCGCGGACGAATCCGTCCACGTGCATGATGGGCGTGCCCTCGGGGGCGTTGTCGTTGCACGGCCACTGCACACTGCCGACCCGGTCGAGCTTGCCGAACGACACCCCGGCGAACGTCGGTGTGGTCATCGCGATCTCGTCCATGATCTGCGAGGCGTCGTCCCATTTCATCGGGTAGCCCATGGCCTGGGCGATCTCGCAGACGATCTGCCACTCGTGCTTGCCCGTCCTCGGGGCCATGACCGGCCGCACCCGGTTGATCCGGCGTTCGGCGTTGGTGAAGGTGCCGTCCTTCTCCAGGAACGAGGTGCCCGGCAGGAACACATGGGCGAACTTCGAGGTCTCGTTGAGGAAGAGGTCCTGTACGACGACGAGCTCCATGGCGGAGAGCGCGGCCGTCACGTGCCGGGTGTTGGGGTCGGACTGGGCGATGTCCTCGCCGTGCACGAACAGCGCCCGGAACGTGCCGTCGACGGCGGAGTCGAACATGTTGGGGATGCGCAGGCCCGGCTCCGGCTGCAGGGTCCGCCCCCACAGCGTCTCGAAGACGGAGCGCACCGCGTCGTCCGACACGTGCCGGTAGCCGGGAAGCTCGTGGGGGAACGAGCCCATGTCGCACGAGCCCTGGACGTTGTTCTGCCCGCGCAGCGGGTTCACCCCGACGCCCTCGCGGCCGATGTTGCCGGTGGCCATCGCGAGATTGGCCATTCCCATCACCATGGTCGAGCCCTGGCTGTGCTCGGTGACGCCGAGACCGTAGTAGATGGCCGCGTTGGGCGCGCCGGCGTAGAGCCGGGCGGCCGCGCGCAGTTCCTCGGCCGGGACGCCGGTGATCCCGGCGACCGCCTCGGGGCTGTGCTCGGGCCGGGCGATGAACCGCTCCCACGCCTCGAAGTCCTCGCAGCGCTCCGCCACGAACGCGCGGTCCACCAGCCCTTCGGTGACCACGACATGGGCGAGGGCGTTGACCAGCGCCACATTGGTGCCGGGCGCGAGCTGGAGGTGGTGAGCGGCCTCGACGTGCGGGGAGCGCACCAGATCGATGCGGCGCGGATCGGCCACGATGAGCCGGGCGCCCTGGCGCAGCCTGCGCTTCATGCGGGAGGCGAATACGGGGTGGCCGTCGGTGGGGTTGGCGCCGATGACGAGGATGACGTCCGCCTTGGCGACGGACTTGAAGTCCTGGGTGCCGGCCGAGGTGCCGTAGGTCTGCTTCAGCCCGTAACCGGTCGGCGAGTGGCAGACCCGGGCGCAGGTGTCGACGTTGTTGTTGCCGAAGGCCGCGCGGACCATCTTCTGGACCGCGTACACCTCCTCGTTGGTGCAGCGGGAGGAGGTGATGCCGCCGATCGCGCCGGCTCCGTGCCGGGCCTGGATGTCGAGCATACGCCGCGCGACATGGCCGATGGCCTCCTCCCACCCGACCTCGTGCCAGGGGTCGGTGATCCGCTCGCGCACCATCGGCTTCAGCTGCCGGTCGGGGTGCGAGGCGTAGCCGAAGGCGAACCGGCCCTTGACGCAGGAGTGGCCCTCGTTGGCCCCGCCGTCCTTGTACGGGACCATCCGGACGACCTCGTCGCCGCGCAGTTCGGCCTTGAAGGAGCAGCCGACGCCGCAGTACGCGCACGTGGTGACGACGCTGCGGGTGGGCATGCCGAGCTCCACCACCGAGCGCTCCTGGAGGGTGGAGGTGGGGCAGGCCTGGACGCAGGCGCCGCAGGAGACGCAGTCGGACTCCATGAAGCTGCCGCCTGCGCCGGCCGCGACCTTGGAGGCGAAGCCGCGGCCTTCGATGGTGAGGGCGAAGGTGCCCTGCACCTCTCCGCAGGCCCGGACGCAGCGGGAGCAGGAGATGCACTTGCTCGCGTCGAAGTCGAAGTAGGGGTTGGAGCTGTCGGTGGGCTCGTCGAGGTGGTTCTCCCCGTCGAAGCCGTAGCGGACCTCCCGCAGCCCGACGACGCCGGCCATGTCCTGCAGTTCGCAGTCCCCGTTGGCAGGGCAGGTCAGGCAGTCCAGCGGATGGTCGGAGATGTACAGCTCCATGACGCCGCGCCGCAGTCCGGCGAGTTCCGGCGTCTGGGTGCGCACCTTCATGCCGGGGGTGACGGGCGTGGTGCAGGAGGCGGGTGTGCCCTTGCGGCCGTCGATGTCGACCAGGCACAGCCGGCAGGAGCCGAAGGCCTCGAGGCTGTCGGTGGCGCAGAGCCTGGGGATGTCGATCCCGGCCTCGGAGGCGGCGCGCATCACCGAGGTGCCCTCGGGGACCAGCACTTCCGTGCCGTCGATCTCGACGGCCACGGTCGCCTCGCCGGGCCGTGCCGGGGTGCCGTGGTCGGGTTCCTTGATCAGGGTCATCGTCGCGCCTCCTTCGTCGCTCCGAAGTCGCCGGGGAAGTGCTCCAGGGCGCTCCTCACCGGCATGGGGGTGAGCCCGCCCATCGCGCAGAGCGAGCCCTCGGTCATCAGGTCGCAGAGGTCGTTCAGGAGAACGAGGTTGGCCGTCCGGTTCTCGCCGGCGACGATCCTGTCGATGACCTCCGTGCCGCGCACCGCCCCGATGCGGCACGGCGTGCACTTGCCGCAGGACTCCGCGGCGCAGAACTCCATGGCGAACCGGGCCTGCCCGGCCATGTCCACCGTGTCGTCGAAGACGACGACGCCGCCGTGCCCCACCATCGCGCCGGCGGCCGCGAACTCCTCGTAGTCCATGGGCAGTCCGAAGCGGGACGTGGGCAGGTACGCCCCGAGCGGTCCGCCCACCTGCACCGCCCGCACCGGCCGTCCCGAGCGGGTTCCGCCGCCGTAGCCCTCGACGAGTTCGCCGAGGGTGACGCCGAAGGCGGTCTCGACGATGCCCCCGCGGGCCACGTTCCCGCCGAGCTGGAACACCTGGGTGCCGCGGGAGCGGCCGGTGCCGAGGTCCGCGAAGGACTTGGCGCCGTCGGCGAGGATCATCGGTACGGACCCGAGGGTGAGGACGTTGTTGACGACGGTCGGCCTGCCGAAGAGGCCCTCCAGCGCCGGGATGGGCGGTTTGGCCCGGACCGTGCCGCGCTTGCCCTCCAGGCTCTCCAGCATGGAGGTCTCCTCGCCGCAGATGTACGCGCCCGCCCCGACCCGTACGAAGAGGTCGAAGTCGAGGTCCGAGCCGAGGACGCCCCGGCCGAGCCAGCCCTGCTCGCGGGCGGTGGCGATCGCCGCGCGCAGGGTGGCCACCGCGTCCGGGTACTCCGACCGCACGTAGACGTATCCCTCGCGGGCCCCGACGGCGCGGGCGGCGATGGTCATGCCCTCGATGAGGGTGAACGGGTCGCCCTCCATCAGCATGCGGTCCGCGAACGTGCCGCTGTCGCCCTCGTCGGCGTTGCAGCACACGAACTTGAGTCCCTCCCCGGCCTCCTGGACGGTCTTCCACTTGACCCCGGCGGGGAAGCCGGCGCCGCCGCGGCCCCGCAGTCCGGACTCGGTGACCTCGGCGACGACCTCCTCGGGGCCGAGTTCCAGTGCGCGCCTCAGTCCGGCCAGCCCGCCGTGCGCGAGGTGGTCCTCGGCCGAGAGCGGGTCGACGACCCCGACGCGTGCGAAGGTGACCCGGGTCTGGTCCCGGAGCCAGCCGATGTCCTCGGTGGGGCCGAGGCACAGCGGGTGGGCGGCCCCGTCGAGCAGGCCGGCGTCCAGCAGTCCCTCGACGTCGCCGGGCGCGACGGGGCCGTACGCGATCCGTCCGGCGGCGGTCACCACCTCGACCAGCGGTTCCAGCCACAGCATTCCGCGCGAGCCGTTGCGGACGACACGGGCGGGGTGTCCGGCCGCGGCCGCGGAGATCCGCTCGGCGACCTCGTCCGCGCCGACCGAGCGGGCGGCGGAGTCGCGGGGCACGTAGACGGTCACGGGAGAGCTCATGCGTCCGCCCCCTCGGCCGTCAGCAGGGCGTCCAGCCGCTCGGGGGTGACCCGGCCGTACAGCCGGCCGTCGACCTCGACGGCCGGTCCCGTGGCGCAGTTGCCGAGGCAGAAGACCTGGTCGAGGGTGATCTCGCCGTCGGAGGTCGTCTCGCCGAAGGAGACCCCGAGCCGATTCCTCGCACGCTCGGCCACGTCCGCCGCGCCGACCGCCTGGCACGCCTCGGCCCGGCAGATCCGTACGGTCCGCCGGCCCGGCGGACTCTGGCGGAAGTCCTCGTAGAAGGTGACGACGCCGTGGACATCGGCCCGTGACAGGTTCAGTTCGGCGGCGAGGACGGGGATCACGGCCGGATCGACGTACCCCAGTTCCTCCTTGACGGAGTGGAGCACGGGCAGCAGGGCGCCGCGCTCACCGCGGTGCGCGGCGACGATCGCCCGCACCCGGTCCTCCGGCGATCCCTCCGGCGACGGCTCCGTCGGTCGCTCCACCGACGGCCCGGGCAGTACGGCCATGACCGGCCCCTTCCACCGAACGACAGATAAGGGCACTGTCGTGCGGATTCGCGGGCGCGTCCAAGCGTTCTTCGCTATGGAGTGTTAGGCGCGGTCTATCAACGGGGTTGTACCTGCTGGTCGGAGGTGGTGCGGGGCGCCAAGTACCGGCGCAGCACGGCGTCGAGCTCGCCTGCCAGGTCCACCCGGTGGGCCACGTCGACGAGCGCGCGCACCAGGCTGAGCCCGGGATCCCGGTCGGCGAGAACCAGCCCGACGGAGTGGTTCCGGGCGGGCCGCTCCATGGGGACCAGGCACATGCCCTCGGGCACGCCGAACAGTCCCAGCCAGGCGTGGGCGATCACGCTCGACCATCGGCGGGTGGCCAGGTGCGCGTACAGCGCGGAGACGGTGTCGGTCTCCATCGACGCCTCCGCCCGCACCCCGGCGTCGGCGAAGTTGCGGTCCAGGATCCGGCGGTTCTGCATCTGCGGGGAGAGCAGGCACAGCGGCAGCCGCGCGACGTCCTCCCAGGTGGCCCGGGTACGGGCGGCGAGTTCACCGTCCCGCGGGGTCAGCAGCAGATAGCGCTCCCGGTACAGCGGCACGGTACGGACGTTGCCGAGCGGTTCGCCGTCCACGTAACTCAGTCCGACGTCGAGGTCGAACTCGGCCAGCCGGTGCACCATCTGCCGCGAGGAGAGCGATTCGAGCGATATCCGCACCTTCGGGTGCCGGTCGAAGAACGGAGTGGTCAGCAGTTGGGCGGCGGTGAGGGCGGTCGGAATCGCGCCCACGCGCAGCACGCCGGTGAGTCCGCCGTCCATGGCCGCGAGGTCGTCCCAGAGCGCGTCGCGCTCGGCGAGGATCCGGCGGGCCCACATCACCACCCGCTCCCCCTCGGGCGTGAAACCCTCGAAACGCCGGCCCCGGCGCACGATCATGAGCTTGAGTTCCCGCTCCAGAGTCCTTATGCCCGCGGACAGCGAGGGCTGGGAGACATGGCAGGCTTCGGCGGCCCGCGCGAAGTGGCGCTCGCGCGCCAGCGCGGTCAGGTACTCCAGTTGCCTGAGCAGCACGGCTGGACCCTACCCGCTCCCCGGCGGCGGCAGCAGTCCCGCGGCGGGCGGGAAGCGCCCGGCGCGAACGGCCCGTGCCCGGTGGGGCGATGGGAACCAAGTCGTTATCGGGGGCGAAGTGAACCGTGGTTCGCGGGAGGAGTACTCTGCGCTGCCATCAGACCACGTGTTCGGACCTCCGTGGAGGATTGATGAATGCACCCACCCGTGCGTGGAAGCGCTCGGGCGCTCTTATAGCGGGCGCTGCCTTCGGGCTCGTCGGTGTCGGCCTGACGGCCGCTCCGGCCTCGGCCCACACGCCCGTGTGGACGGTGACCTGTTCCGAGGTCACCGTCGACCTGAAGGCGTACAGCCCCAACGTCACCAACACGGTGACGGTCACCGTCGACGGCAAGGACCTGCTGCCCGTCGAGGCGTTCGGGCGTGAGTTCAGCAAGACGCTGCAACTGCCCGAGCACAAGGCCGAGGTGCAGGTGCGGCTCGTGGTGAAGGCCGGTGACGGGGACCGGTTCTCCCACGACGAGACCAAGACCGCGCCCGTGTGCGAGACCCCGAAGCCGTCGGAGACGCCGGAGGAGCCGGAGCCCTCGGACACCCCGAGCACGGAGCCGCCGAGCTCCGAGGCTCCGCCCGCGCCCGAGCCGAGCACCCCGCCCCTCGCCGAGACCGGCGGATCCAGTGCGACGCCCGTGATCGCGGGAGCCGCGGCCGCCGCGGTCGCCGCGGGTGCCGGCATCCTCGTGGTGACGCGCAGGCGCCGCGCCACCCGCGGCTGACCGCCCCCGGCGCGACGCCTGTTCCGTGCCCCGCGGCCCGCACGGCCGGCCGCGGGGCACCGTCGTGCGCGCACGACGCGCGTGTGGGACCGGTGCCGCTCCGGGGCCGGCGAGGTCGCCGGGACGGGGACGGGGACGGGTGCCGGCGCCGGGGACAGCCCTTGGGTCCGGTGCGGAACCGGAATGGGGAACTCCCAGTCGCGTGACGCCGGTCCGTGTCATGATCGCGCCCATGACCGTCACCGGAGTGGGACGTGCCGTGATCCTCGCGGCGTCGGCCGCCGTCCTCGCCTCCGGGTGCGGGCTGTCGGCGGAGCTGGAGCGGGAGGCCGATCCCGGGCGGACGGCAGAAGCGCGCCCCGGTCCCCGGGCGTCAGGTCCTCCGGTTTCCGGACCGCACGGCACCCGGCCGTCGACCGGTGCGCAAGCCCCCTCGCGGGGAGCCCCGGGAGAGCCGCCGTCCGCCGCGGAACGCTGCCCGGCCACGGGCGTACGAGTGTCGACCGGCATGGTCAGCACTGCCATGGGGCTGCGCGCCATGCCCGTGACGATCACCAACTGCGGCACGCGTGACCGGCAGCTGAACGGCTACCCCGACGTCCGCGTGCGCGACGCGGAGAACCGGCCGATGGACGTGACGGTGCTCAAGGGCCCAGGACCGATCACCCAGCTCGAGGACCCTGGCCCGCACCCGGTCCCGCTGCGCCCGGGGGAGTCGGCGCGCAGCGTGTTCGTCTGGCGCTACTCCGCCGTCGACGCGGCGACGCTGCGGGGCAGCGGGGTGTACGTGGAGATCGGCGCCCGCGCCGGTGACGCCCGGCAGACCGTGGAGCCGGATGGCGGGCTCGACATCGGCGAGACGGGTCTGCTCGGCACCACGGCGTGGCAGAAGGTCCCGGAGTCAACTGCTCGGCCGTGAACGACCAAGCGTGTCGACTCGGTTCGATACGGCTTGCTCCCGACTGTCCCCCACGGCAGGGCGGTCGCGGGTCACACGCCCGCGCGGCCGCGGCAAGCGTCCTCTACGGACGGGTGGGGTGCCATGGGGCATCAGGCCGGGTGGGCAGCGAGTTGGCGGCCAGGCGCACAGCGTAGACAGGTCGTCCGGCCGGGTCGGAGACGGGGCCGAGGTAGTGGTGGCCGGTCATGTGGCACCAAGCGGGCAGGTCGAGCGGTGCGGCCGGGTCGGTGGCGACGACGTGAACGACAGTGCCCGGCGGTGCGTCGTCGGTCTCCTTGCGGAGGCGCAGCAGGAGGGTGACGCAGAGCAGGCCGGTGCCGTCGACGGTGATGCCCGCAGCAGGGTTCTCGTGGTTCATCGGGCTCATCGGCGGTAGGAGGTGGCGGCGACGGCGGGCAGGAGGGAGAGGGAGAGGGAGAGGGAGAGGGAGAGGGAGAGGATGCCGCCGGTGAGGGCGAGGGTGCGGGCGGCGTAACCGGTGGCGGCGCCGTGATGCCGGAGGCCATGCCCCCGGCGGCGCCGGCGGTGGCGATGGAGACGTCGACCAACCTGCCGGAGGGGCGACGGAGAAGTCCGTCAGGTGCGGGCAGCATCGCCTCGGCGACCCGCGGGTCGACGGGGTAGTGCCGTTGTGGTCCGGGAACACGGGGCCGTCCGCGAGCCCGGGATGCGGCGGGCGCGTGGCGTGGGGGCCGCTCACGTCACGTCTGCCGCGTCGACGGGCAGTTCGGACAGGCGCCACTCCAGCATGCCGTCGTTGAGGCGGATCGCCTGGCGGCCGCGGTCGGTCAGCAGCCGTACGGCGTCGTAGGCCAGGACGCAGTACCCGCCCCGGCAGTAGACGACGATCTCGGTGTCCTCGGGCAGCTCGTTGATCCGGTCGGCCAGCTCCTGGACGGGGATGGAGAGCGCGCCGGGGATGTGCCCGGAGAGGTACTCCTCCGCCGGCCGCACATCGAGCACGACGACGTTTCCCGCAGCGACGCGGGCGCACAGCTCCTCGCGGCTCATCTCGCCGGTCGTGTCCTGGCCGAGGTAGGCGTCGCGCGCGGCGGGTACGGCGGCCTGGTGACGGTCGGCGACCTTGCGCAGCAGTGCGAACAGCTGGGCGACGTCGTCGCCGGCGAGCCGGTAGTGGATGCGCACGCCCTCACGGCGGGTTGCGACGAATCCGGCGTGCTTGAGCGTCTGCAGGTGCGCCGACGCGGTGGTCAGATTCAGCCCTGCCGCCCTCGCGAGCGCGTCCACGGTGCGCTCGCCCTGGGCGAGCAGATCCAGCAGCTCCAGACGCTTTCCGCTGGCCAGCGCCTTGCCGCTGGCCGCGAACGCATCGTACAGCCGGGCCTTCGTCGCGCTCTTCGTGTTCTGCGCCATGACATCCTCCATAAATCCATGGATTATTGTAGTAGAGGCCTCGGGGGCGTGACCACACACCCCCTCTCGAGAACCCGGAGGACGCCGTGGGCTTCGCGGACGATCACCTCGTCCCACTGGTCGACGAAGGGCTGGGCAACAGCGCCTACCTCCTCGACCTCGGTGACGGACGCGCTCTGACCGTCGACGCAAGCCGTGATCTGCGCGCCCTGCACGCGGCGGCAGAACGCCGCGGTCTGGGCATCGCGTTCGCCGCGGACACGCATCTGCACGCCGACTTCCTCTCCGGTGCCGTCCAGCTCGGGCACGACACCGGCGCCACGGTCCTGGCCTCCGCCGCCGGGCGGCGCGCCTTCGACCACCGCGCCCTGGCCGACGGCGAGGAGGTCGACCTCGGCGGGCTGACGCTGCGGGCGATCGCCACCCCTGGGCACACCGACGAGCACCTGTCCTTCCTGCTTCTGGACGGCAGGCGCGAGCTCGGCGTGTTCACCGGCGGGTCACTGATCGTGAACTCCGCCGCCCGCACCGATCTCCTCGGCCCGGAGCGCACCGAGGAACTCGCCCGTGCCCAGTACCGGTCGCTGCAGCGTCTGACCGCCCTGCCGGACGAGGTCGCGGTGTGGCCCACACACGGCGCCGGGTCCTTCTGCTCCGCCCCGCCCGGCACCGAGCGCACCACGACCATCGGCGCGCAGAGGGGGGCCAACCCGCTGCTCGGCGCACCGGATGAGGACACCTTCGTGTCCCAGCTGATCGCGAGCCTGGGCACCTACCCCGCGTACTTCGACCGCCTTGGCGAGATCAACCGGCGCGGCCCGGCGGTGCTGACTGCGCAGCCGCTGCTGCCCGCCCTGGCCGCACAGCAGGTCCGGGCGCTGACAGCCGACGGGGGTCATGTCGTCGACGTCCGCCCGGCCGCCGACTACGCCGCCGGCCACATCCCCGGGTCTGTATCGATCCCGCTGCGCGACCAGTTCGCCACCTGGCTCGGCTGGCTCCTGCCCGACACCGCACCCCTCGCCTTCGTCGGAGAGGCGGACCAGGACCTGAGCGAGATCGTCTGGCAGTCCTACAAGGTCGGATACGAGCGCCTCGCAGGCTGCCTCGCAGGCGGCATGGACGCCTGGCTCGCCGACGGCAACCCCCAGACCACCACCGCCTTCGTCACCGCCGACCGCGCCGCGGGCCGCCCCTACGTCGACGTACGTCAGCGATCCGAGTTCGCCGCCGGGCACGTCCCCGGCGCGGTCCACCTCGAACTCGGCGGCCTGTCCGCCGCCACGGACGTTCCGCACGGCGCGATCGTGGCCTGCGGGCACGGCGAGCGCGCCATGACCGCCGCCAGCCTCCTGGAGCGCTCCGGCCACCGCGACGTCACCGTCCTCGACGGCGGACCGGCCGACTACGCAGCAGCCCGGGGACAGCGACTTGTCGAGGGCACGGAGGACACCCACTCGTGAACGCCACCCCTACGGCCACCACACCGACCGACGCCGCCGGGCGGCCCGTACGGCTAGGTGTATTGCCCTGTGAGGTTGGGGACGCGGCTGGCGGGTGGTTTGCCTGCGAGCGCGGTGTGTCCGCGGTGGTGATTGTAGGTGTGCAGCCAGCCGGGGAAGGCGTCGCGTCGTTCCTGCTCTGAGCGGTAGGGGCGGGCGTAGGCCCATTCGTCGAGCAGGGTGCGGTTGAGGCGTTCGACCTTGCCGTTGGTCTGGGGCCGGTAGGGGCGGGTGCGTTTGTGGGTGATCTGGGCTGCCGCGAGGGTGTCGCGCCAGTCGCGGGAGCGGTAGCAGGCTCCGTTGTCG
>NZ_FNHI01000012.1 GCF_900103455.1 Streptomyces wuyuanensis
GCGTTCTTCACCTCCTGCGGGATCACCGTCGAACGCGTCCTGACCGACAACGGAGCCTGCTACCGCTCCCGCGACTGGCGCGACACCCTCGCGGCAGCCCAGATCACCCACAAACGCACCCGCCCCTACCGGCCCCAGACCAACGGCAAGGTCGAACGCCTCAACCGCACCCTGCTCGACGAATGGGCCTACGCCCGCCCCTACCGCTCAGAGCAGGAACGACGCGACGCCTTCCCCGGCTGGCTGCACACCTACAATCACCACCGCGGACACACCGCGCTCGCAGGCAAACCACCCGCCAGCCGCGTCCCCAACCTCACAGGGCAATACAGCTAGCGCACCGTGAAGCGGACCGCTTCCTCGAGGAACGGGATCTCCAGCCACGGTCGCGGCTGGACCATCAGGGCGAGCAGCACGATGACGGTGCCGAGCGTGCCGTAGGTGACCATGTCGGTGAAGCGCGAGCGCACCGCCAGCATGCCCACGGACGGCAGCACCCGGCGCAACGACGCCCCGGTGAGCAGCGCGGCGCCGACGAGCACCGTGCCGACCCTGAACGCCTGCTCGAACGGGTCCGCGCCGACGATCAGCAGACCGAGCGCCGCGAGCCCGAGGACCGTCAGCAGCGGCCACTGGCGCGCCGGGGCCGGAGCGTCACCGGGCGCGGCGCGTCCGCCGCCCTCGGGGCGCGCGGTGTCCCGGGTGACGGCGGGCGGGCGGCGCGACCTGCCCGCTGCCCGCTCGCCCGTGCCGTCCGGGCTCTCCGGCGCTTCCGGACGGGAACCGTCCGACGGTCCCGCCTCCTCGGCGGCGCCGGCCACGTCACCGGTCGGTGCCGTACGGCCCGGACCGCTCGCGCCGTTCGCCGCGACGCGGTCCGGGCCGCTCACGGATCGGTTCGCCGCGACGCGCTCCGGGGTACGGGCGGAGCCGGCGGGTGCTTCGGTGTCGCGCCGGACCGGGTCCGCCCCGTTCAGCGGTGGGGGCTCGCCGGAGGCTTCGGGGCGGGTGCCGTTCGCGCCACCCGCCGTCTGGTCCGCGCGGCCCGCGCCGTCCACCGACGGGGCGGGCCCGGGCGCGCCCGGGCCCGCCGGCTCGCCCTGCGAGCCGCGGGACGCGCCGTTCGCCCGGGTCGGCCGGCGGCCGGCCGCCGGGTCCGCGTGGTTGTCCGGGGTGTCCATGGATCTCAGTCCGCGGCTGCCAGCTCGGCCGCCTCGACGACGTTGACGAGGAGCATTGCGCGGGTCATCGGGCCGACGCCGCCCGGGTTCGGCGACAGCCAGCCGGCGACCTGCGCGACGTCCGGGTGGACATCGCCGACGATCTTCCCATCGCCGTCGCGGCTGACGCCGACGTCCAGCACCGCCGCGCCCGGCTTGACGTCCTCGGGACGGACCAGATGGGCCGAACCCGCCGCGGCCACGATGATGTCGGCCCGGCGCAGATGCGAGGAGAGGTCCCGCGTGCCCGTGTGGCACTGGGTGACCGTGGAGTTCTCGGAGCGGCGCGTCAGCATCAGCGGCAGGGAGCGCCCGATGGTGGTGCCGCGGCCCACGACGACGACGTCCGCGCCGTTCAGCTCGACCTCGTACCGGCGCAGCAGCCGGATGACGCCGTTCGGCGTGCACGGCAGGGGGGCGGGCTCGTTCAGCACGAGGCGGCCCAGGTTCGTCGGGTGCAGGCCGTCGGCGTCCTTGGACGGGTCGATCAGCTCCAGGACCCGGTTCTCGTCGATGCCCTTCGGCAGCGGCAGCTGCACGATGTAACCGGTGCACTCCGGGTTCTCGTTCAGCTCGCGGACGACCGCCTCGATCTCCTCCTGCGTGGCGGTCTCCGGAAGTTCGCGCTGGATGGAGGCGATGCCCACCTCCGCGCAGTCGCGGTGCTTGCCGGCCACGTACTTCCGGCTGCCGACGTCGTCACCGACCAGGACGGTCCCGAGGCCGGGCGCGAATCCCCTGGCCTTGAGCGCCGCCACGCGGGCGGCCAGTTCGGACTTGATCTCGGCCGCGGTGGCCTTGCCATCGAGAATCTGGGCGGTCATGCCCCCATCCTCGCGGATGACCCCGTCCCGGTTCCAATCAGGTTCGGCTCGGGGCCTTCGCGTACCGCCCGCGTTCCGGCTTCCGCGGCTGCGCCGGAGTTCGCAGCGGCCATCCCATGATCCGCTCCGGCAGGCCGCCGCACGGTTCGCCGAGCGGTACACGAGGTTGCACTTGCACAACACATCGGCATATCGACTGGACAAAAAGTCGACGGTAATACGACGATGAGCCGCGCAGTGTCGCGGGCAGTGTCGGGGGGCAGCCGCTTAGTCACATGTGAAGTTCCTCCGCCAGGACCGCGTCGTCCCCGCAGAACCCCGACGGAGGAAACCCGCCATGAGCTTCGGCGACCCGAACAACCCTTACGGCCAGCAGCAGGGCCAGCCGGGCTACGGCTACCCGCAGGGCCAGCAGCAGCCGCCCCAGCCCGGATACGGCTATCCCCAGGCCCCGCCCGTCCAGCCGTACGGTGGCGGCTATCCCGGCGCCCCCATGTCGATGCCCGGCCTGATGCAG
This sequence comes from Streptomyces wuyuanensis, assembly GCF_900103455.1. Classification (GTDB taxonomy): domain Bacteria; phylum Actinomycetota; class Actinomycetes; order Streptomycetales; family Streptomycetaceae; genus Streptomyces; species Streptomyces wuyuanensis. Next base: position 2,562 of record NZ_FNHI01000012.1, read on the forward strand.
ACCGCCCGCGTCCTGCTCTTCATCGTCGGCGGCCTGCAGCTCCTGTTCGCCATCCTCGCCGCGGTCTTCGTCGCCGCCGCCCAGGACACCGCCAGCTCGGTCGGCGTCGGGGAGGAGACCGGCGTGCTGGCCGGCCTCGGCTTCTTCCTCGTCTTCATCCTGCTGGCCTTCGCCGTCTGGGCGATCGTCCTGGGCGCCAAGTTCGCCAAGGGCGGCAACGGCGTGCGGGTGACGACCATCGTCTACGCGTCGCTGTACATCCTGCTCAGCCTCGCCAACTTCGCCGGCGGGACTGCGAGCTCGGCGGTCGGCGGCGTCATCGGTCTGGCCATCGGCGGCATCATCCTCGCCTCGATGGTCAACAGCAGCGCCACCGCGTGGTTCAACCGCCCGCGCTACTGATCCCTCCGCCCCGGACGGCCGGACCGGCCCGTCCCGGACGCCCGTGCCGTAGGCACGTAGGCACGAAGGCACGAAGGCACGAAGGCACGAAGGCACGAAGGCCGTAACCCCCGCCGCTGAGCGGGCGTTACGGCCTTCGGCCTGTCATGTCTGTGGCAGATGGTGCGGGTGCGCCGGCGGACGCCTCCGCGGAGGCCGCCTCAGTGGAAGAAGTGGCGCGTACCCGTGAAGTACATCGTCACGCCGGCCTTGCTCGCCGCCTCGACGACCTGCTCGTCACGGACCGAACCTCCCGGCTGGACCACTGCCCTGACGCCGGCCGCGGTCAGGATCTCCAGCCCGTCGGGGAACGGGAAGAACGCGTCGGACGCGGCGTAGGCACCGGCGGCCCGCTCCTCGCCCGCGCGCTCGACGGCGAGCTTGGCGGAGTCGACCCGGTTGACCTGACCCATGCCGACGCCCACGCTCGCACCGTCCTTGGCGAGGAGGATCGCGTTGGACTTCACCGCGCGGCAGGCCCGCCAGGCGAAGGCGAGTTCGGCGAGCTCGTCCGCGGACAGCGCCTCACCCGTGGCGAGGGTCCAGGAGGCCGGGTCGTCGCCCTCGGCCTGGAGGCGGTCGGTGACCTGGAGCAGCGCGCCCCCGTCGATCGGCTTGACCTCCACCGGCGCTGACGGGGCGTCGGGGCAGCGCAGCACGCGGATGTTCTTCTTGCGGGCCAGCACCTCGACGGCGCCGTCCTCGTAGTCCGGGGCCACGATGACCTCGGTGAAGATCTCGGCGACCTGCTCGGCCATCGCCACCGACACCGGGCGGTTGACCGCGATCACTCCGCCGAACGCGGACAGCGGGTCGCAGGCGTGGGCCTTGCGGTGGGCCTCGGCGACATCCTCGCCGATCGCGATGCCGCACGGGTTGGCGTGCTTGATGATGGCCACGCACGGCTCGGCGTGGTCGTACGCGGCACGGCGGGCGGCCTCCGTGTCCGTGTAGTTGTTGAACGACATCTCCTTGCCGTGCAGCTGCTCGGCCTGGGCGAGCCCGCCGCCCTCCTCGGTGACGTACAGCGCCGCGTCCTGGTGCGGGTTCTCGCCGTAGCGAAGGACGTTGGAGCGGTGGTAGGTGGCGCCGAGGAAGTCGGGGAACGCGACCGCGGCGGAGCCGCTGTCGGACGCGGCGTCGGCCGGGGCGTACGAGGAGGCGAACCAGGAGGCGACGGCCACGTCGTACGCGGCCGTGTGCTGGAACGCCTCGGCGGCCAGGCGCTTGCGCGCGGCGAGGTCGAAGCCGCCCGAGGTGACCGCGGTGAGCACGTCGGCGTAGCGCGCCGGGCTGGTGACGACCGCGACCGAGGGGTGGTTCTTGGCGGCGGCGCGGACCATCGACGGGCCGCCGATGTCGATCTGCTCGACGCACTCGTCGGGGCTCGCGCCCGAGGCGACGGTCTCCCGGAACGGGTACAGGTTCACGACCACCAGCTCGAAGGGCTCCACGCCGAGCTCGGCGAGCTGCTCGCGGTGCGCATCGAGGCGGAGGTCGGCGAGGATCCCGGCGTGCACGCGCGGGTGCAGCGTCTTCACACGGCCGTCGAGGCACTCGGGGAAGCCGGTCAGCTCCTCGACCCTGGTCACCGGGACACCGGCCGCGGCGATCCTCCCCGCGGTGGAACCGGTGGAGACGAGCTCGACGCCGGCCTCGTGCAGCCCGCGGGCGAGCTCCTCCAGCCCCGTCTTGTCGTAGACACTGATCAACGCGCGACGGATGGGCTTATTCACCGACATGAACCTTTCGTCCCTCAATGCGGTAGCCGTTACGGGCCAGACGCCCCACGACCTCGACGAGCAGCTGGCGCTCGACTTCCTTGATGCGCTCGTGCAGAGCGGCTTCGTCGTCCTCGTTGCGGACCTCGACCACGCCCTGGGCGATGATCGGGCCCGTGTCGACGCCGTCGTCGACGAAGTGGACGGTGCACCCGGTGACCTTCACCCCGTAGGCGAGTGCGTCACGCACTCCGTGGGCACCGGGAAAGCTGGGCAGCAGTGCGGGGTGCGTATTGACGAACCGGCCGCCGAACCGGGCGAGGAAGTCCTTGCCGACGATCTTCATGAAGCCGGCCGAGACGACGAGATCCGGCTCGTACGCGGCCGTGGCGCCGGTCAGCGCGCGGTCCCACTCCTCGCGGGTCGCATGGTCCTTGACCGTGCACACGAAGGTGGGGATCCCGGCCGCGCGGGCCCGCTCGAGACCGGCGATGCCGTTCCGGTCCGCACCCACGGCGACGATCCGGGCACCGAAGCCTTCGGGATCGTCGCCGATGGCGTCGAGCAGCGCCTGGAGATTGGTGCCGGATCCGGAGACCAGGACGACGAGGCGGGCGGCAGCCACAAGGGACTCTTTTCGCGTTGCGGTTCGTATTTGTATGGTCGTACGAATGAAACGAGCCCGGCGATAGGGGAACTCTACGAAGCCGTCGACCGTCAGCAACGATACCGGCACACCGAGCGGCCCCCGCGGGACGGGGGCTGGGCCGGGAGGTAGCGTCTGGGGGCAGGGCCCGTCCCAGACGGAGTACCCGCGTACCGAGGTACAAGAGGGGAAGACGTTCACCACCATGCCGGACCGACGCCGCCGCACGGCACTCCGCCTCCCGCTCTCCGCCGAGCGGGGCTCCCTGCTGCTGCGGGAACGCCAGTCCACGGAGCCCACGGAGCCGCCGAAGGACGAGAGCAATCCGTTCGCGCCTCCGCCGGAGGGCTCGCCGGACCGGCCGTGGCAGCCGCGGCACGGGTCCGGCGACGACTCGTCGGGCCGCGACCAGGAGCGCGGCTCCGGTGACGACGGCGAGCGTGAGGGCGGGCGTACGCCCTGGGGCAGCCAGTGGAGCGACCGTCAGCCGGGCCGTTCGTCGGGCGGCTTCGGCAGCCGGCCGGGCAGCCAGGGCGGCGGCGGCCAGGGCGGGAACGGCGGCCAGGGCGGTCCCGAAGGCGGACCCGGTCAGGGCACGGGCCTGCGCTGGGACCCGACGGACCCGGTCCAGCGCCGCGCCCGGTACGCGCTGCTCGGCGGTATGTGGGCGTTCTTCTTCGCCCTGTTCGACTTCCCCGAGATCGCCCTTCTCCTCGGGGCCCTGGCGATCTACTGGGGCGGCAGCTCGCTTCGCTCCAAGTCCCGCCGCGCGACGACGGGCGACTCGACGTCCGCGGCGGCTCCCTCACCGCAGGGCCCCGGCCGGCCGGCGGGACGGCCGCAGGTGACGGCCGCCGTGAGCGGACTGGTGATGGCCGGTATCGCGCTCACGATCGTGGCGATGACGTTCACGATGCAGCTGGTCTACCGCGACTTCTACACGTGCGTGTCCGACTCCCTGACGAAGACCGGCCAGATCTCCTGCAACGAACTGCTGCCGGAGCCGCTGCGCGGGGTCATCGGGGTCAAGGAGTAGCCGGACCGGAGCGAGCGGCAGCCGCGCCGGAGCAGGACGTGTGCGCGGCCGGGCGTCATGGGGCGCGGCATGGTCGCCGCGGCCCAGGGTCGATCGCTCCACCACCCGACGGCGTGACACGGCCGCCCGCACGGGACGTGCGGGCGGCCGTCGCTCGGGGCGCCCGGTCACGGGGCGGCGTCACCGCCCGGTGCCCCTGGCCCGGTGCGCGGGTCCTCGGGCGGTACGGAGCCGTCGGGCCCCTGCGACCGCCTGCCGGAGAGGCCCGGCCAGTTGCCGAGTCCGCTGCAGCCGACGGGGCCGACGGGGCCGGGTGCGCGAAGGCGGGCCGCCGACGCGGCGCCGTCGGGGGCCGGTACGGCCTCGACGGGCCCGCCCGCTCCGGGCTTCGGGTGCGAGGACGCGCCCGGCATGGCTTCCGGCGCGGGTCCGGGGGCGCGGGACGGTGCCCCCGGCGGGGCGCCGGGTCCGGCCGGCGCCCGGGACGGTGCCCCCGACGGGACGCCGGGTCCGGCAGCCGCCGAAACGGGACCGGCCGGCGCAGAACCGGGTCCGGCCGGCGAGAAGCCGGGCATCGCGAGGACGGGCGGCAGTTCGTCCCAGACCCCCCCGTTGATCCCGGGGCCGGCGGCGGGCATCGCGAGCCAGGGAAGCGGGCCCGTTTCCGGCACCGGTGGCACCTTCGGCGGCGCCCCCGCCCCACCCGCCGGACCGGTCGAACCGCTCGGGTCGGGCGGGCCGGACGGGCCGGTGGAGGCATCGGCACCGGGCGGGGACCCCGCCGCTGGCACGGCTCCGAGCGCGGAGCCCGACCCGGCAGACACCTCGGGCACGGACTCCGCGCCGGAACGCCCGGAGTCCGGGGACGCCGGCGCGGACGCGGGCATGGGCGGGGCCGGGGGCACCGGCGCGGACGGCGACGGCGACGGCGACGGCGACGGCGACGGGAAGGGGATCGCCGCCATCAGACCGCCCGACGCCTGCTTGATGGCCTCCCAGCGCGGGACCCGCAGCCGGCGGTCGGCGTCACGGAAGCGCCATGCGTGGAGGGCCAGGGCGACGGGGACCCCCACCGTCGCCGCCCAGAGGAACGCGGCCGGGCCCGTGAGCCACCAGAGGGGGCCGAAGGAGGCCAGGACGCCCGTGCCGAGGGCCCCGCCGGACGCCGCCGCCAGGACCGCCGTCAGCGCCCCGCACACCGCGGCCGCAAGCAGCGCGGTGAGTGCGGTCTCACGACGGCTCACCGGCGCCGGCGCGGCGCCCGTGCCGGTTCCCGGAGCGCCGGCGCCCCGGGCGTCCGCCCGCGGGGATTCCGGCACGGCGCACCAGGCCAGCATCAGACCGGCCGCGAGCGGGACCACCGCAGTGGCCGGGCCCCACGGCATGCCGGTCCTGTCGAGCGGCACCGCGGCGAGCAGCGGGAAGGGCGGCAGCGCGGGGGTTCCCGCGAGCCCCATCGGCGTGGCCGTCGCGCCGGCGCCGAGCACGAAGCCCGGGCCCAGCCCGTACGCGGCCGCCCAGACCGCGGCGTTGGGCATCAGCGCCAGCACGAGCAGCAGGAGCGCGAATCTGCCCTGCCAGTCGTGCGCGAGCCCCACGAACGCCTCCTGTGCCGCGCTCGCGTGTCCCACCAGAGAGGCACCGACGATCAGTGCTCCACCGCCGACCAGCACCGCGACCGCGAGCCCCGCGGCCCGGAACGCCACGATGACCCAGGAGCGGACCAGGGCGATCCGCACGGTCTCCGGCACCCAGCCGGGCAGCGGCCCGAGCGGGCGCCCGTGAGCCGTCCACACGCCCGCCGCCGCCGCGATCGCGACCAGCACGGGTACGTGCAGCAGCGCGCTGAGGGGTTCCGCGGCGAGCTCGCCACCCCTGGAGTAGAGCACGGCACCGGCCGCCACCAGCAGATATCCGCAGCTCACACCCATGACCACCGTGCTCGCCGACGGCTGCTGCGGGTTTTCGGCCGTCTCGACGGCATCGCGCGCTGCCCGGTACACCAGGAACACCGGCAGCGCCGTGAGCAGCAGTGGGACGAGCCCTACGGGCGCGGGCACCTCGGAGATCGTCTCGGCTCTGATCAGTTCCGTGCCGTGGGCGAGGAGCCACATGGCGGCTGCGGCGTGAAGTGCTCCGCCGGGGCCGCTGTCGGGGTACGGGGAACTGATCCACATCACCGTCACGAGAGCGGCGAGGGCGCCGAGCCCGAGGCCCGCGGCGATCGCCCCGCGCATCAGGGACATCGCCGACGCGGCCGCGGACCGGCCGCCCTGCGCGGCCACCGGTGTGGTGCCGCGATCGGTCGTCTGGGTCACGCGGGCCATGCTGCCAACGACACGCGCTTTATCCGCGTAACGGGAGATTGCTCGCTGTGTCGCTAAAAATACGCTTATGTACTTTTCGGCCCAGTACGCCCTCCCGGGGAGGTCTTCATGACGAAGAGCACCGCGGACAGCACCGAAGCGGCCGCCCCTCCGTTGCCCTCGCCCAAGGAACGCCGCAGGCTGCGTGAGGCGAAGGCGCTGTCCGAGGAGCAGGTGGCGGAGGCCCTGGGCGTCACCAGGGCGACGATCAGGTCCTGGGAGACGGGCCGCAGCGACCCTCGCGGCCGCAAGCGGGAGGCGTACGCGAAGCTGCTCGCCGCTTACGAGGCGGAGCTCTCGTCCCGGGAGCCCTCGCCCGGGGCGGATCGTGAGGCCCGACCGGCCGAGGCTCCCCACGGGGGCGTGGAGCGGTCCGGAAGCCCGTCGTCCCCACCGGTGCGCCGGCCCGGTGGAAGCCGGCGCACCGAACGCGCGGAACGAACCGCCGATGCCGCCGACGACGCCGCCGAACGGGAAACCCGTGGCACCACCGCCGGGAGCCCCGCCGCCGGTGGATCCCCCGGCGCCGGACCTGCGGGCGAGCGCTCCACCGCCGGTCAGCCGACCGCCGGTGGACCTGCCACCGGACTCGCGAAGTCGGCCCCGGCCCGGCCCGGGACCACCGCTCCGCCCCCTCCCGTCGAGGCCCCGCGTCCGTACCCCGCCACCTCCGCCGCATGGGGCCCCGACGAGTCCCCCGAAGCCCCCTCCGAGCGGCCGCCCGCCCGGGACGGAGCCACGCCCACCGCCGAGCAGGCGTTCGACGAGTTGTACGCCCGTACCGCCGTCGGCCTCGTCCGCCAGACCCTGCTGCTCACCGGGCGGCAGTCGCTCTCGCAGGAGGCCGTCGAGCGCGCCTTCCATCTGGCCTGGCAGCGCTGGCCCGAGGTCGCCGTGGACCGGGATCCCCCGGGCTGGGTACGGGCGGCAGCGTACGAGTACGCCATGTCCCCCTGGCACCGCCTGCGCCGCGCCCACCGCCGACCCGACCCGGTCGCATCGGCCCGCCCCGCCTCGGCCGCGTATCCCGGCGGGCGCACGCTCCGCGAGGCGCTGCTCGCGCTGCCGCCGTCGTACCGCCGCACCCTGCTCCTCTACGACGGCCTGGGCCTCGACCTCCCCGAGACGGCCGCCGAGATCGAGGCGAGCACTCCGGCGGCCGCGAACCGGCTGCTGCACGCGCGTGCGGCCGTCGCCGAGCAGATCCCCGAGCTGGCCGACCCCGAGGCTCTCCAGCACGAGCTGAGCGATCTGGTGGCGAACCTCACCACGCCGAAGATCGCCTCGGCCCGCTCCGTGCGCGGCGGCAGCGAGCGCCGTGCCGAGCTCTGGACGCGTGCCGCGATCGGACTCACCGTGCTGATCCTCGGCGCCGCGGCCGTGACCATGGCCGTCACCGAGGACCACTACGAGCCGCCGCAGGCGCCCGGCGAGCGGGTCGGCGGGGTTCCGCCGCGGAACGGACCGGAGCCGTACTCGAAGGAGGACTACCGCCTGCGCGTACAGCTCCACGCCCACCCCGGCGCCGGACCGGCACGCCTCGTCCCCCTGGCCCGCTGAACCCCGCCGCGGAACGCGGCTGGGCCCGCACCCCGGAAGTCCGGGGTGCGGGCCCAGCCGCATGCGTTCCCGCAGGAGACGGCCGTCGCGGCCGCGTCGGGGGATCAGCCGAGAAGGATCTCCCGCGCCAGCTTGGCGGTCTCGGTCGGGGTCTTGCCGACCTTCACGCCCGCGGCCTCCAGGGCCTCCTTCTTGGCCTGCGCGGTGCCGGAGGAGCCGGAGACGATGGCGCCGGCGTGGCCCATGGTCTTGCCCTCGGGGGCGGTGAAGCCCGCGACGTAACCGACGACCGGCTTGGTGACGTTGGCCTTGATGAAGTCGGCCGCACGCTCCTCGGCGTCGCCGCCGATCTCGCCGATCATCACGATCAGGTCGGTGTCCGGGTCGGCCTCGAAGGCGGCCAGGGCGTCGATGTGGGTGGTGCCGATGATCGGGTCACCGCCGATGCCGACGCAGGAGCTGAAGCCGATGTCGCGCAGCTCGTACATCATCTGGTAGGTCAGCGTGCCGGACTTGGACACGAGACCGATGCGACCGGGCTTGGTGATGTCGGCCGGGATGATGCCGGCGTTCGACTGGCCGGGGGTGATCAGACCCGGGCAGTTCGGGCCGATGATGCGGGTCTTGTTGCCCTTGGCACCGGCGTACGCCCAGAACTGCGCGGTGTCGTGGACCGCGACGCCCTCGGTGATCACGACGGCGAGGCCGATCTCGGCGTCGATCGCCTCGATGACCGCGTCCTTGGTGAACTTCTCCGGGACGAAGATGACGGTGACGTCCGCGCCGGTCTTCTCGATGGCCTCCTTGACCGATCCGAAGACCGGGATCTCGGAGCCGTCGAAGTCGACGGTCGTGCCCGCCTTGCGCGGGTTCACGCCACCGACCACGTTCGTGCCGGAGGCCAGCATGCGCTTGGTGTGCTTCTGGCCCTCGGAGCCGGTCATGCCCTGGACGATGACCTTGGATTCCTTGGTGAGGAAGATAGCCATGGTGTGGTGTCCCTCGTCCCTTACTTCGCAGCCAGCTCGGCGGCCTTGTCGGCCGCGCCGTCCATGGTGTCCACACGCTCGACGAGCGGGTGGTTGCGGTCCGCGAGGATCTGGCGACCCAGCTCCGCGTTGTTGCCGTCGAGGCGCACGACCAGCGGCTTCGTCACGGCCTCGCCCCTGGACTCGAGGAGCTCCAGGGCCTGCACGATGCCGTTGGCGACCGCGTCGCACGCGGTGATGCCGCCGAAGACGTTGACGAAGACGGACTTGACGTCCGGGTCGCCGAGGATGATCTCCAGGCCGTTCGCCATGACCTCGGCGGAGGCACCGCCGCCGATGTCGAGGAAGTTGGCCGGCTTGACACCGTTGTGCTTCTCACCGGCGTACGCGACGACGTCGAGGGTCGACATGACCAGACCCGCGCCGTTGCCGATGATGCCGACCTCGCCGTCGAGCTTGACGTAGTTGAGGCCCTTGGCCTTGGCCGCGGCCTCGAGCGGGTTGGCCGACGCCTTGTCCTCGAGCGCCTCGTGCTCCGGCTGGCGGAACTCGGCGTTGGCGTCCAGCGACACCTTGCCGTCCAGGGCGATGACGCGGCCGTCGGCCACCTTCGCGAGCGGGTTGACCTCGACGAGGAGGGCGTCCTCGGCGACGAAGGTCTTCCACAGGGTCACGAGGATCTCGGCGACCTGCTCGGCCACCTCGGCCGGGAACTGCGCCGCCTCGACGATCTCACGGGCCTTCTCGGGGGAGACGCCGTCGTTGGCGTCGACCGGGATCTTGGCGAGCTTCTCGGGGGTCGTCGCGGCGACCTCCTCGATGTCCATGCCGCCCGCGACCGAGGCCATGGCCAGGAAGGTGCGGTTGGTGCGGTCGAGGAGGTAGGAGACGTAGTACTCCTCGGCGATCTCCGGAGCCGTCTCGGCGATCATCACCTTGTGGACCGTGTGGCCCTTGATGTCCATGCCGAGGATGTCCGTCGCGCGGGCGACGGCCTCGTCCGGCGTGGCGGCGAGCTTGACGCCGCCGGCCTTGCCGCGGCCGCCGACCTTGACCTGGGCCTTGACGACCGAACGGCCGCCCAGTCGCTCGGTCGCCTCGCGCGCCGCCTCAGGCGTGTCGATGACTTCACCGGCCAGCACCGGTACACCGTGCTTGGCGAAGAGGTCCCTCGCCTGGTACTCGAACAGGTCCACGCGCGTCCGTCCCTTTGCTTCTAATCGTCGCAGTAGTGATTCGCGGTTCGTTGTCTGCGTGGGCGTGCCGCGAAGGGCAACGTGACTGCGCAGTCACTAGGGAGGCGTACACGGTGTCCGGGCACGCGGCATGTCCGTCTCGCAGGTTATCCCCGTGGGCCGTGGGTCCCTAAATCGCAGATCACAACCGAGCGGTGATACCGGTCACAGATCGCGTGCGCCACGGAACCCCGGGTTACGGGTCGGCCACGCGCCGGGCACGGTCCGGCACCCGAGCGCCTCCGGCGGCCCCGGCGGCGGTTCTGACACCGCCGCCCCCCTCGCGGATCGCCCCGCCGGCCGCGTCCCGGCCCCGCCCCGACACGGGACGGGCGGCCCCCACCCCAATGGGGACCGCCCGCCGAAACACGTTGACCCGCCGGTCACCCGGTTCGCTTCGCGCCCATTCGCGCTCAGAAGCCCTGGGTCGCGTAGCGGCCGAGGGAGTCGGCGTAGCCGGGGGTGATCGCGTCGGCCGCGCCCTGCGCACCGGTGACGGCGTTGCCGGCGACCGGCGAGGCGGCGACCGTGCCGTACACGTCCTGCGCGAACGGCCGGACCTCGGAGACCACACCGCCGGCGAACGGAGTCACGTCGCCGGCGACACCGTGGGCGAAGTCGCCCGCGCTGCCGCCGACCCCCTGGGTGACCGGCTGGACGTGGTCCGCGACGGTCTCGACGAGCGGCTGCACGGAGCCGACGACACCGCCGGCGAAGGGCTGGACCTCCGAGACCACACCGCCCGCGAACGGCCGGACCCCGGAGACCACACCCCCGGCGAACGGAGCCACGTCGCCGACGACGCCCGTGGCCAGACCACCGGCGTCGCCGACCGCCTGACCGGCCACCGGGAGCACACCGTCGACCGCGCGGCCGGCGATGGGCGGAAGCACGTCCTGCGCCGTCTCGTCGGCGATCGGCGCCGCGTGGGCGACCGCGTCCCGGGCGTGGCCGTGGGCGGTGGCCGGGGCGCGGTCCGCCAGCTCGGGAGCGAAGGAGGACAGCGGGCCGAAGAGGTAGTCGATCTCGGCGCCGGCGTCGGCCACCTCGGCCTCGGCGTACTGGCGGGCCTGGTCGGCGGTGGCGGCGGGTGTCTGGGCGGCCTCCCGCACGGTCCCTGCCGCCTGCCCGGCGGTGGAGGCCGCGGTACCGGTGGTGGTGGCCGCGGTACCGGCGGTGGAGGCCGCGGTAGCGGCGGTGGTGGCCGCAGCGGCCTTCGCCTTGCCGGTGGCGGCGGCGACGGCCGGTGCCTCGGAGACCCCGGCGACCGTGTCCTCGACGGAGTCGGCGGTCTTGTCGGCGGTGGAGAGGGAGAGCGAGGGGAGTTCGTCGGCGCTCGCGGCGGCGGTGCCGACGGCCCACATGCCCGCGGCGCCTGCGGCGACGGCTATGGAACGGCGGATGTTCTTGTTCATGATCGGGAGAGTCCTTCGAGTTCCGAGGAATAGGGCAGACCTGCTCCGCCCCCGCGCGGCAGGTCTCGGGCAGGGGAACGGCCTGCCCTATCCGGGGAATTCGGGGATCTCCCGCAGACGGTCGCGCACTCCGCCGGCGGCCTCGGGATGCCCGGAGCCGGGCGGAAGCGCTGAGACCGGCGCGGTCCGGAACCAGACGGCGTGCTGGTCGCCGGGCCGAGGCGGGTGGCTGTCGCCGGCGGTCTGCAGCACGGCGGCGCCGTGCGGCGCGGCCGGGGAACGGCCCGGGTACCGCGGGAAGGGACCGCCGCCGAGGCCGTGGCCCAGGATTGGCGAGCGGCCGTCGCGGGCGGTGTCCGCCGGCGTCCGGGTGTCGTGGAACGGCGGGAACTGCCCGCCGCCCACGCGGTCCGAGTCGCGCTCGGCAGCATCGGCTGACCGGGCGTCCCCGGGCTCCGCAGCGAGTGGTGCGCCGAGCCGGAGCCCGGCCGGCGCGCCCGTCTGCGAGCCGTACTGCGCGTCGCCATGGGGAAGTTCCAGTCCCGGGAGGGGCTGGGAGCCCGCGCCGGGCCACTGAGGCCCGGGGGCGGGCAGCGGCCCCGCGGCCGAGCCTTCGACGACCCCGCCGACCACGTCGCCGACGGGTTCGGTCACCTCCGAGACCGTGTCCTCGAGGGCCCGGGCTACGGGGCGGACAACGGGACGGACCGCTTGCTCCACGACGGGCTCGGCGACCGGCCGCACCACATCTCCCGCGACGGGCTCGGCGACCGGGCGCACCACATCTCCCGCGACGCGATCGGTGACCGGCCGCACCACATCTCCCGCGACGGGCTCGGCGACCGGGCGCACCGTGCGGTCGACCGCGTCGTCGGCGACCGCCTCGGTGTCATCACGGAGTTGGCGCACCGGGCCGGCGGAGCCGGCCTGCGACGTCGCCTCGGACACCCCGGGCCGCTCCGCGGCGTGCGCCTGGCTGCCGAGGACGAACCCCAGCACGACGAGACCGCCGAGGAGCAGCAACGTCTTGACGGCGCGCACCGCATGCCGACCGGCCGCGTGGCGCACAGGGCGCCCGGCGGCAAGGGTCTGAGCAGCGGCGACAGTCGAAATGGGGCAAGCCCTCCCAGTTGTGGAACGTGGCCCTCCGGGGCAACGGTGACGATGCTCGCACGAGTCTCCCGGGGGCGCGCAAGTCCCTTGTTACCGATGAGTCGCCTTGTCCGCTATGCGCGATGACAAGCCGTCCGCTCTCATATGTCGGCCGGTACCGGCAGCGGCCGCTTCTCGATCGCGGCCGCCATGACCTCGGGGAAGAGGTCGGGAGTGCACGCGAACGCCGGGGCTCCCAGGGCCGCCAGGGCCGCCGCGTGCTCGCGGTCGTACGCCGGTGCCCCCTCGTCGGAGAGCGCGAGCAGAGTGACGAACTGCACGCCCGACGCCTTCATCGACGCGACCCGCTTCAGCATCTCGTCGCGTATGCCGCCCTCGTAGAGATCGCTGATGAGTACGACGACGGTGTCGGCGGGCCGGGTGATCTGCGACTGGCAGTACGCGAGCGCCCGGTTGATGTCCGTGCCGCCGCCGAGCCGGGTGCCGAACAGCACGTCCACGGGATCGTCCAGCTGGTCCGTCAGATCGACGACCGAGGTGTCGAAGACGACGAGCCGGGCGGCGATGGACCGCATCGAGGCGAGCACCGCGCCGAACACCGAGGCGTAGACGACGGAGGCCGCCATCGACCCGGACTGGTCGATGCACAGCACGACGTCCTTCTTCACCGACCGGGCGGCACGGCCGTAGCCGATGAGCCGTTCGGGCACCACCGTGCCGTACTCGGGCAGGTAGTTCTTGAGGTTCGCCCGGACGGTGCGGTCCCAGTCGATGTCCCGGTGCCGGGGCCGGCTGATGCGCGCGCTGCGGTCGAGCGCTCCCGTGAGAGTCGAGCGGGTGCGTGTCGCCAGCCTCTCCTCCAGGTCCTCGACGACCTTCCGGACGACCGCGCGGGCGGTCTCCTTCGTCGTCTCGGGCATCGCCTTGTTCAGCGACAGCAGCGTGCCGACGAGATGGACGTCCGCCTCGACGGCCTCCAGCATCTCCGGCTCGAGCAGCAGCGCGGACAGACCCAGCCGCTCGAAGGCGTCCCGCTGCATGACCTGGACGACGGAGGCGGGGAAGTACGTCCGGATGTCGCCGAGCCAGCGGGCGACGGAGGGTGCGGAGCCCTCCAGTCCGGCCGAACGCCTGCCGCTGCGCCGCTCCTTGCCGTCACCGCTCCCGTAGAGGGCGGCCAGCGCGCCGTCCATGGCGGCGTCCGTACCCGTGAGAAGACGGCCCGTGCCCTCCTCCGGCCCCCCGCCGAGCACCAGCCGCCAGCGCCTGAGCCTCTCGTCGGACGCCGCGGCCGCCGCCGCTGAGCCCGTCGTCGCGGCCGTCGCGCTCATACCCGCTCCTCCTGGAGAATCACCCGCAGTACGGACAGCACCGCGTCGGCCCGCTGCTCGTCGAGCCCGGACCCGAACCCGGGGACCCCGGTCTCCGCGCGCACCGGCCCGCCGGCCGCCGGTCCCCGCCGCGCCAGCTCTCCGAGGGTGCGGCGCACACCGGGCTCGTACGCCGAGAACGTGCGGCGCAGCAGGGGGAGGACGTCCGTGAAGGCGTCCGCCGGGACCGACGTCAGCCAGGCGTCGACGAGGCCGAGGAGGCGCTCGTCGTGGACGAGGAGCATCCCGCCCCCCGACGCACCACCGACGAAGCCCTCGATCCAGGCGGCCGCACCGGCGGGCGGGGTGCCCGGCGAGAGGGCGAGGCCCATCAGCCGCGCCGCCTCCCCCTCGGCGAGGCGGCCGTCGTCCAGCAGCAGGCGGGCCGCTCGCCCCCGTATCAGCCCGGGCACGGCGTCCCGCAGCACGATCCTGCGCAGCACGTCGGCCCAGCGGCCGCCCAGCTCCTCGGCCTGCGGGAGCAGTCCGATCGCGGAGTGGACTCCGTCGAGCCGGTCGCGCATAGCGGCCGCGGCGTCGGCGTCGAGTCCGGCGCAGGCGGGCGGCAGCCCGACGCAGACGCGCTCGGCCAGTCCCGCGGCCACCTCGCCGAGCGCGGCGGTGTCCGTCGCACGGACGTCCCCGTACCGCAGCGAGCGGGCGAGCGCCGGCAGGGCCTCGGCGAGATGGCCCACGTCCGCGTCGAGCGCGGCCCGGTCGGCGAGCGCCCTCATCACCACCGGCAGGGCGTCGGGGAGTTCGGCGAGCAGACAGCGCTCGGCGAGGGAGGTGACATCGGCCAGCGCCGTCGCCGAGACCGCCTGTGACTCCGCCTTGGCGGTGGCCGCGGTCGGCACGGTGGTGCCCCAGACGCCCGCCTCGGCGACCCTGACGTACAGCTCGGGCTCCCAGCGCAGCCGCCAGGTCTCGCGGAAGGTGCCGGTCGAGCCCCGGCCCGACTCCGGGCTGCCCCAGCCGACGCCGAGAATCCGCAGCCGGTGCAGGAGCCGGCTGCGCGCGGCGTCGGTGTCCTTGCGCAGGTCGAGCTCCAGCTCCCGCTCGAGCGGGTCAGGCTTGAGCCGCAGGCCGCGCTGGAGGCGGGCCAGATCACGCTGCAGCGGCACCGCGGGCGCGGTGTCCGGGACTTCGCCGAGTACGTCCCCGACGGTCAGCCTGTCCCGCACCAGCGCGAGGGGCACGTCCGAGCCGTCGCACATCACGGCCCGGATCGCGTCGGTGGTCTCCCCGAGTCCGGCCAGCGGACGGCCGCGGACGGCCGCGAGCGTCACGGCGAGCCGGACCGCCTCGATGACATGGGCGGAGGACACCGCCCGGTCCTCGTCCCTGAGCAGTCCGGCCACCTTGGTCATCCAGCGCTCCACGGGCCGGTCCGGGGCGCTGAACAGATGGGCGTACCACCCGGGCGACTCGATGCCCGCGCCGTATCCCCGCCCGGGTGCTCCCAGCCGGGCGAGCCTGCGGTGGGTCCAGGGGACCCAGGTCGTCTCGGTCCTGACCTTCGGCAGGCCCTTCAGCAGGGCGCGGTCGGCGGTGGCGGTCGACCGGGCCGTGAGCGCGGGCACGTGCCAGGCCCCGCAGACGACGGCCACCTCCTCCCCGAACTCCCGGCGTGCCGCCCGCAGCTGGATCCGCATGTGGGCCTCACGGACGAGGTCGTGCGCATGGCCCCCGTGGCCGTACCGCTCGCGGAGGGCGGCCATCGCCTCGCCCACCGCGGCGAACGGAGCGAAGGCGCCGTCCACCGGACCGGCCCGGTCCGTCGCCTCCGTGCCGCGGCGGTGCTCCATCACGTCCTCCCACCAGCGCTCCGGGTCGTCGTACCCGGCGGCTTCGGCGAGCACCCCGATCGGGTCGACGCGCAGCGCGGGCTCCCCGTCGTCGGCGACGTCCTCCTCGTCGCCCCACGAGGGGTCGGCTGCGGCCGCCAGGGAGTGCGCGGCGGGCAGGTCGATGAACCGCACGGCCACGTCACGGGCCAGCGCCCAGCGGATCGCCACCCACTCCGGGGAGAACTCGGCGAAGGGCCAGAAGGCCGCCCGCCCCGGGTCGTCCACGGCGTGGGCCAGCAGGGCCACGGGCGGCACCATGCCCTCGTCGGCCGCCAGCGGCAGCAACGCGTTTCCCTCCGGGGGGCCTTCGACCAGCACGGCCCTCGGCTCCGCCGCGTCCAGGGCGGCCAGCACCGCCCTGGCGGACCCCGGGCCGTGGTGCCGCACCCCGAGCACCAGCGGCCCCTCGCAGGGCCACGCCCGGTCCGGGCGGCCGGCGCCCGCAGTTCCCCCGGGCAGGGCAGCCGTCTGCGTCGTCATGCGCTCACCTCCCGGCACGCCCGGTAGAAGTCCTTCCAGCCGTCCCGCTCGCGGACCACCGTCTCCAGGTACTCCTGCCATACGACGCGGTCCGCGGCCGGGTCCCGGACCACGGCCCCGAGGATGCCCGCCGCCACGTCGCCGGACCGCAGCACTCCGTCGCCGAAGTGCGCGGCGAGTGCCAGCCCGTTGGTGACGACCGAGATCGCCTCCGCGGTGGAGAGCGTCCCCGAGGGCGACTTGAGCTTGGTGCGTCCGTCCGACGTGACGCCGTCCCGCAGTTCGCGGAAGACGGTGACGACCCGGCGGATCTCCTCGATGCCCTCGGGCGCCGCGGGGAGGTCCAGCGAGCGCCCCAGCTGGTCCACGCGCCGGGACACGATGTCGACCTCCGCCTCCGCGGTCGCGGGCAGCGGCAGGACCACCGTGTTGAACCGTCGGCGCAGCGCGCTCGACAGGTCGTTGACGCCGCGGTCGCGGTCGTTGGCGGTGGCGATGAGGTTGAACCCGCGGACCGCCTGCACCTCCTCGCCGAGCTCAGGGATCGGAAGGGTCTTCTCCGACAGGATCGTGATGAGCGTGTCCTGCACGTCCGCCGGGACGCGGGTGAGCTCCTCGACCCGCGCGGTCGCGCCCTCGGCCATCGCCCGCATCACGGGGCTGGGCACGAGCGCGTCGCGGCTGGGGCCGCGGGAGAGCAGCTGCGCGTAGTCCCACCCGTACCGGATCGCCTCCTCAGGCGTGCCGGCGGTGCCCTGCACCAGCAGGGTGGAGTCCCCGCTGACCGCCGCGGCCAGATGCTCGGACACCCAGGTCTTGGCCGTGCCGGGCACGCCGAGGAGGAGCAGCGCACGATCGGTGGCGAGCGTCGTCACCGCGACCTCGACGATCCGGCGCGGGCCGACGTACTTCGGGGTGATCAGCGTGCCGCCGGGGAGCGTGCCGCCGAGCAGATAGGTGGCCACGGCCCACGGCGAGAGCCGCCAGCGGGCCGGACGCGGCCGGTCGTCGGCCGCGGCCAGCGCCGCCAGCTCGTCGGCGAACGCGTCCTCGGCATGCGGGCGCAGGGCCTCGCTGCCGATGTCGGCTCCGGTTGCGGTCACGGTCATGGATCCCCCTCCAGATCGGTCGGCCGGATGTGGTCCCCACCGTGCACCACGCCACTGACAACGCGCCGTCGGCGCAGGTCAGGGCCGATTGTCAGTGGCTGCCCCTAGCGTCGTCGCCATGAATCAGCAGGGGGTGCGCTGGACGGCTGAACAGGTGCTGGACCTGGCTCCTGACGCCGCGTCACGCAGGGCGGGGAGCAGGCTCGGCACGGCCGGCCCGTGGTCGGAGACGGGCGGCAGCGGCGCGGGGGCCGTGTGGGGTCTGTGCAAGGGCAGTGGCAGCAGGCCGTACGCGACGGTCGTCGACACATCCGGTCCGGCGTACAAGTGCAGTTGCCCGAGCCGGAAGTTCCCGTGCAAGCACGCGCTGGGACTGCTGCTGCTCTGGGCCGGTGACGAGGGGACGGTGCCGGAGGCCGCGGCGCCCGGCTGGGCCGAGGAGTGGCTGGCGGGGCGGCGCACGCGCGAGCGGCGGCAGGAGGACCGGGCTGCGGACGGCGGGCAGTCCCCGCGGACCGCCGATCCGGTGGCGGCCCGGCGCCGGGCCGAGCGCAGGGCGGCCAGGATCACCGCCGGTGCGGCGGAGTTGGAGCAGCGGCTCACGGACCTGCTGCGCGGCGGACTGGCCGCCGCGGAGCGGTCCGGGTACGGGCCGTGGGAGGAGACCGCCGCGCGCATGGTCGACGCCCAGGCCCCGGGACTGGCCGCCCGGGTCAGGGAGTTGGGAGCGATCCCCGGCTCCGGTCAGGGCTGGCCGGTGCGGTTGCTGGAGGAGTCCGCGCTGGTGCACCTCCTCGATCGCGCCTGGCTGGGTATGGACCGGCTTCCGGATTCCCTCGCCGCCACCGTGCGCACCAGGGTCGGCCTGACCGCCCCCGCCGAGGGCCCGGCGGTCCGGGACGACTGGCTGGTCCTCGCACAGTACGACTCGGCGGACGCCAGGCTGACCACCCGCCGGATCTGGTTGTACGGACGGAGGACGGGCCGCACGGCCCTGCTGCTCTCCTTCGGCGCGGCCGGACGGGCGCCGCAGCTCGCGCTGCCGCCCGGGCTGATGATCGACGCCGAGATCGTGCCGCACGCCGGCGCGGGTCAGCTGCGGGCGGAACTGCGGGAGCAGTTCGGCGCTCCGGTGCCCATCGAGGCGCCGCCGCCGGGCGGCTCCACCGAGGACGCCCTCGCCGCGTACGGGACGGCATTGGGCGACGACCCCTGGCTGGACTCGTGGCCGGTCACTCTGACGGACGTCATACCGGTGCCGTCGGACGACGGCTGGCAACTGGCCGACGCCCGCCGGCCGCAGGCACTGCCGATCGCGCCCACCGCACCGTCGCGGGCCGGGCTGTGGAGGCTCGTCGCGCTCTCCGGCGGCGGTCCGGTCACGGTCTTCGGCGAATGCGGGCACCGCGGCTTCGCACCGCTGGCGGCCTGGTCGGCCGGCAGCCCCGAGACGGTCACCCTCACCTGACGCACCCGGAGGATCCGATGTCCGGCACCACCCCCGCGAGCTACTGGGACGAGCTCGTCACCTCGGCGCTGCTCGGCACCGACCGGCGCACGCCGCCGGCCGACGTGGCGCCCCGGGGCGTCGACGCCCCCTCCGCGCTGCTCGACGCCGCCGCGGTGCACACCGTGCGGCGGCGGGCCGGACTGCGGCCCGCGACCGCCAGGCCCCGGCCGGAGCCCGCACCGCCCGACGACCGGCGGGAGCTGCCCGAGCCGGCCCGGCGGCGGCTGGCCGTTCTGCTGGCCGACCGGGCCGCACCGGCGGGCTCCGGAGGGCGACGCGGAACCGCGCCGGACCTGACGGAGCTCCTGCCCCAGTGGCTCGCCGCCGCCAACGACCGCGGCTACCGCGCCCCGGCGTCCGCGCTGCCGGCGCTGCTGGACGCCGCCCGCGCCCGCACCGATCTGCGGGCCCCGGCGCTGCGCTTCGCGGGGCCGCGGGGGATCTGGCTCGCCGGTCTGAACGCGGAGTGGAAGTTCGCCCTTCGCGGCACGTCCGCCGGCACCGCCCTCCCGGCGCCCGAGGACCGGGAGGCCGTCCGCCGGCTGTGGGAGGAGGGCCTGTTCGCCGAGCGGGTCGCCCTGCTCGGGTCCGTACGCGCGCACGACCCGGCAGCGGGGGCGGCCCTGCTCGCGGAGACCTGGCCGACGGAGCGCGCCGAGGACCGGCTGATGTTCCTGGACTCGCTGCGCACGGGACTGTCCGACGCGGACGAGCCCTTCCTGGACCGGGCGCTGTCCGACCGCAGCCGCAACGTCCGGGCGACAGCGGCCGAGCTGCTGTCCGCCCTGCCGGGTTCCGCGCTCGCCGGGCGGATGGCGGCGCGCGCGGCAGGCTGCGTCAGCCTGGACCGCACGGCGGCCGTCGCGACGATCGCCGTGGAGGCCCCGCACGAGTGCGACGCCGGGATGGAGCGCGACGGGGTCGTCCCGACCGCCCCCTCGGGACGGGGCGAACGGTCCTGGTGGCTCGGTCAGCTGGTGGAGGCGACCCCGCTCGCCACCTGGCCGGGACGGCTGGGCGGCCGCACGCCGGAGGAGATCGTCGCCCTGCCGGTCGCCGACGACTGGGGCGACGAACTGCACGCCGCTTGGTGCCGGGCGGCGGTGCGCCAGCACGACCCGGAGTGGGCCCGTGCACTGCTGGGGGCACCCTCGCAGCCCCCCGCGACCGGCCCCGGGACGTCCTCGCTCGCCGAGCGGGCGAAGCTGCTCGCGACGCTCCGGACGGAGGTACGGGCCGAGTGGGTGGCCGGGTTCATCTCCGCGCACGGCCTGTCCGAGGCGTTCCAGCTGCTCGGCGTCTGCGCGGTGCCGTGGGCGGAGCCGCTCGGCCGCGCCGTGGTCGACGCACTCGACATCGCCCGGGACGCGGGGAGCTACCCGTGGAGCTTCAGCGGCGTCATGGGTCTCGCGGAGCGCTGCCTCGACCCTGCCGAGGCGAGTCGCCTCGAACTCCTCACCGCCACGCCCGACGAGGCGGAAGGGGCGTCGCCGGGAGCGGGCAGCTACTGGTCCGAGGCCTTCCGGCGACTGGTCTCGACGCTGCGGCTGCGCGCGGAGATGCACGCCGAGCTCTCGTCGTAGCCGCGGCGGAGCGCGGACGCCGTCACACGGCGCCGCGACCACGACGAAGGGTCGGCAGCCGGTCGGCGTGCGCCTCGCGGCGGTCCTCGTCGTTGCTGACGGCACGGACGAGCTGAGGGGCCGCGTGCTGGGCGCCCCGGGCGCGGCGTCGCCGTACGGGCGTCTCCGTAGGGGGCTCAGGTGTCGCAACCCCATGCCAGGCGTTTCGGCCGCGGCGATCCGTGCGAGGCGCCCGGGCGCGGCGTCTCCGCACCCCCGCGCTCAGGTACCGCGAGCCGTGCAAGACGTACGTCCACCGCGATTCCGCACGGGGCGCCCGGGCCCCTGTGCTGCTGCCCGTCCGGGGCGCTCGGACGCTGTGCCCCGCGCCGGGCACCCACCTGTCACACGGGCGGACCCGACCCGCGGCGGAGCGCAACGGAACGGCCACGCCATCCCGCAGCGCCCGCCCGCAGGCCCCGTGGCGCCTACGCCGCCTGGCGGACGTTCGCGTTGACCCAGTCGACGATCGACGTCGTCGTCGCTCCCGGGGTGAAGATCTCCGCGACGCCCTTCTCCTTCAGCGGAGGGATGTCCGCCTCGGGGATGATCCCGCCACCGAAGACCTTGATGTCCTCCGCGTCGCGCTCCTTCAGCAGGTCGAGCACCTTCACGAAGAGCGTGTTGTGCGCGCCGGAGAGGATGGAGAGGCCGATCGCGTCGGCGTCCTCCTGGATCGCGGTGTCGACGATCTGCTCGGGGGTCTGGTGCAGCCCGGTGTAGATGACCTCCATACCGGCGTCCCGCAGGGCTCGTGCGATCACCTTCGCACCGCGATCGTGGCCGTCGAGACCCGGCTTGGCCACCACCACGCGGATCGGACCGGTCACACCCATCACTGCCTCCACATACCGACTGTGCCGCCATTGGCACTGTGCCCTCATTGGCACCCAGGCGTGCCGATCGACGCGCGCTGTGTGCCGTCGTGGCACGGATCCCGTGCCGCGCCCCGTGCCGATGCGGGCCCGGGAGGTGAACGAACGTTATCTACAGATCTACAGCATCCCGCAAGCCACCGTTTCGCGGTGGACGGGGAGGGGGAAATCACACATGGGACATATTCGCTACGCGCCGTATCCGCCGGAGGGCCCAGGGCCGCGGGCGGGACGCCGCGAGGGAGCCGCTGTTCGGTCGCCGTGACCACCGTGCCCACTGCCGCGGGCCCGGTGCGGCCGGGGCCGTGGGCAGCCCCAAGAGGGCACACGGGGGACGGAGCCGCGATCCCGTGCGCCAGTCGGGAGGTCGGCCATGGGGTTCCTGCCGCTCTTGCGGATGAGGATGTCGATCGCCCTGCTGCGCGCCACGGCCCTTGAACTGGCGGTCCTCACCGCACACATGATCGTTTACCCGTCGGGGCTGATCCCGGAGCGGCGCATCCCCGGGCCCACAGGTGGATCCCCGTCCGCGGACGTCCCGGACGTCCCGGACTCCCCGCATCCCCCGCACGTCCCCGATTCCCCGGCGCTGCCGGCCCTCCCCGCACCGCACCCGCCGGCCGTCCTGCTCCACGGCTTCGTCGACAACCGGTCCGTGTTCGTCCTCCTTCGCCGGGCCCTGGTCCGCCAGGGCGGGCGCCATGTGGAGTCGCTCAACTACTCCCCCCTGACCTGCGACATCCGGACCGCCGCGGAGTTGCTGGGCCGCCATGTCGAGGAGATCTGCGCCCGCACCGGGCGGCAGCGGATCGACATCGTCGGCCACAGCCTCGGCGGGCTGATCGCGCGCTACTACGTCCAGCGGCTGGGTGGCGACCGCCGCGTCCGGACGCTCGTCACACTCGGCACGCCCCACGCGGGCACCAGCGTCGCCCCGCTCGCCAGCGCGCACCCCATCGTGCGCCAGATGCGCCCGGGCTCCGCCGTGATCGAGGAGTTGCGGCTGCCCGCACCCGGCTGCCGGACCAGGTTCGTCAGCTTCTGGAGCGATCTGGACCAGATCATGGTGCCCCTGGAGACCGCGCGGCTGGAGCATCCGGATCTGATTGCGCGGAATGTCCGTGTGAGCGGCATCGGCCATCTCGCCCTTCCGGTCCATCCGGCCGTCGCGGCGGGCATTCGGGAAGCGCTCGAGGCGTCCGGCGTCGAGGCCGAGTCGTCCGATGCCGTTTCGGTGGCATGAAGTCGAACAACAGTCGAACGTAAGGCCAAAGGTCTGCCCGCAGTCCGCCGAAACACGGCCGAATGCCCGTTTCCCGCTTCCCCAAAACCTGCCGAAGATTGTCGGCGTCGCATACCGCCGGGTACAGTCGCGCCACTGCGTTGCCTCTGGGACCCCCGCGCAGGGTGGCCCCCAGACCCTGGTCCTGCTGCCGAGGCGAGAGAGAAGTTGGTGAACGACCAGCACCCCCACGCCGGGTACGACGCGTACGCCACCGGCAGCTTCGACACCGACCCGCTCTTCGGCGCCATGCCCGGCAGTTACGAGGACGGTCACCTCGCCCACAGCGGCCAGTACGACGCGACGCAGTGGAACACCGCGTCACCGACGGGCTACGACGCCTACGGCAACCCCCAGCATGCGTACGGGCAGCAGTACGACGCAACGCATTTCGACGCTGCCGCGCAGTACGACGCCACCGGCCAGTGGGACGCCAACGCCTGGAACGAGGCGGGGCAGTTCACGGCGGCGCAGTTCGAGACCTCCGCGCAGACCTACGACGCGACCGGCCAGTGGACCACCACCGGCTACGGCACGGCGACGTCGTACGAGACCGGCGCCTACGACGCCACCGCGTGGAACTCGGCCGGCGCCGACGCCACCGCCGTCCACACGCAGTACGCCGACCACCCGGGGCAGACGCCCGGAGCCGAGCACTCCGAGTACGCGCTCTACGAGGAACACCACGATCCCGCCGGGGCCTTCGTCCCCGAACAGTTCTCCCCCGCCGCCGAGTTCGGCACGTCCCACGAGACGCAGCCCGGCACCGGAACCGGCTACGAGACGGAAGCCGGCCCCGGCACCGAGAACGGCTTTGAAACCGCCGGGGAGTACGACACCGCCGGGGAGTACACGGAGTACGCCGAGTACGAGCCGGAGCGTTCGGCAGCGGACGCGTACGACGAGGAACCCGACTCGGGCCACGACCCCGACGCCGAGCTGATCGCCGGCGCCGCCACCGTCTCGGCGCCCGCCGTCACCCTCTCCTCCGCCGCCTCGGCCCGCCCCGTGCGCCGGGCCGGCGGCAGCCGCAGCCGCCGCCGCACTCCCGCCAAGCGTTCCGCGCTCCTCACCGTCGCCGTGCCCTCCGTCTGCGTGATGGGCGTCGCCGGTGTCGCGGCCGCCTCGGTCGGCGGGCTCACCGACGGCGACCAGCAGAAGGACGACAACACCGCGGTCACGGCCGCCGATCCGTCGTCCGTGAAGCCCGTCGCCGCGAACAACGCGCTCGACACCCAGCTCGCCGCGCTCAGCGCCGACGCCCGCGACTTCGGTGACCGCGCGAGCCGGACCCAGGAGCGCATCGACCTCAAGGCGCGCCAGGAGGCGGAGCGCAAGAAGCGTGAGGAGGCGGCCGCCCTTCGCGAGCGGCTGCGGCCGAAGTTCGCCCTCCCCGTCGCCCAGCACGGCCTCAGCGCCTACTACGGCCAGGCCGGCGTCAACTGGATGTCCATGCACACCGGAATCGACTTCCCCGTCTCGTACGGGACGCCGGTGATGGCCGCGACCGACGGAACCGTACGGACGCAGTGGAACAGCGCCTACGGCAACATGGCCATCGTCACCGCCGCCGACGGCACGGAGACCTGGTACTGCCATCTGAGCAGCACCAAGATCCGCTCCGGCAAGGTCAAGGCCGGCGAAGTCATCGCCTACTCGGGCAACTCGGGCAACTCCACCGGCCCGCATCTGCACTTCGAGGTGCGGCCCGGCGGCGGATCCGCGATCGACCCGCTGGCGTGGCTGCGCAGCCACGGTCTCAGCCCGACCTGATCCCGTATCCCGTCGACTGCGCCCGGACGCGCGGCCCGGCGCGAACCGCCCAGCCGCCCGGCAACCGGCCCGTCGCTCCCGAAGCGCACGACCCGGCCCGTTCTCCATCCCGTCCGCAGCGTCCCTGGCCCAGGAGCGCCGCGCCACGCGCCGACCCCACCGCAGGGCCCCCGCCGTCGGGGCCCTGCGGTCCCGGAGCCTTCTCAGCGCGTCAGAGCTTCTCCACCGGCGCGTACCGCAGCAGCAGCCGCTTCGGCTTGGTGTCGCCGAAGTCGATGGTCGCCTGGGCATCCGCGCCCGAACCCGTCACCGCCGTCACGGTGCCCAGACCGAACTGGTCGTGGGTGACCCGGTCCCCGACGGCCAGGGCGATCACCGGCTTGTCCGTCGTCCGCCTGGTCGCGAAACCCGAAGGGCCGGAGCGGGAGCGGGACGAGGAGAGCGCCGAGGCGATGCCGGACGTCGGACCGGCGGGCGCCGCCATCGGGCCCGTCCGCTTCCACTCCAGGTGCGCGTCCGGGATCTCCTCCAGGAAGCGCGAGGGCGGGTTGTAGGCGGGCTGGCCCCAGGCGCTGCGCATCGAGGAACGCGTCAGGTAGAGGCGCTCGCGGGCGCGGGTGATCCCCACATACGCCAGGCGGCGCTCCTCCTCCAGCTCCTTGGTCTGGCCGAGCGCCCGCATGTGCGGGAAGACGCCGTCCTCCATGCCGGTGAGGAACACGACGGGGAACTCCAGGCCCTTCGCCGTGTGCAGGGTCATCAGCGTGATCACGCCGCTGCCCTCCTCGTCCTCGTCGGGGATCTGGTCGGAGTCGGCGACGAGCGCCACCCGCTCGAGGAACTCGGCGAGCGTGCCCGCCCCCTCCTCCTCACCGCGCTCCTGCTCGAACTCCAGGGCGACCGCCGCGAGTTCCTGGAGGTTCTCGATACGGGTCTCGTCCTGGGGGTCCGTGGACGCCTGGAGCTCGGCGAGATAGCCGGTCCGCTCCAGTACGGCCTCCAGCACGACCGCGGGGCCGGCGCCGGAGTCGACGATCGTGCGCAGTTCCTCCATGAGCGTGTTGAAGCGCTTCACGGCGTTGGCGGAGCGGGCCGCCATGCCGTACGCCTCGTCGACGCGGCGCAGCGCCTGCGGGAACGTGATCCTCTCCCGCAGGGCGAGGGCGTCGATCATCGCCTCGGCGCGCTCGCCGATGCCGCGCTTCGGGACGTTCAGGATGCGCCGCAGCGGCACGTTGTCCTCGGGATTGGCGAGGACCCGCAGGTACGCCAGGACGTCCCGGACCTCCTTGCGCTCGTAGAAGCGCACACCGCCGACGACCTTGTAGGGCAGGCCGACGCGGATGAAGATCTCCTCGAAGACACGGGACTGGGCGTTGGTGCGGTAGAAGACCGCCACATCGCCGGCCTCGGCCTCGCCCGCGTCCGTCAGCCGGTCGATCTCGTCCGCGACGAACTGGGCCTCGTCGTGCTCGGTGTCCGCGACGTATCCGGTGATCTGGGCTCCGGCGCCGGCGTTCGTCCACAGGTTCTTGGGACGGCGGCTCTCGTTGCGCTCGATCACGGCGTTGGCCGCGGAGAGGATCGTCTGTGACGATCGGTAGTTCTGCTCGAGCAGGATCGTGGTCGCGTCCGGGTAGTCCTCCTCGAACTGGAGGATGTTGCGGATCGTGGCACCGCGGAACGCGTAGATCGACTGATCGGCGTCGCCCACCACGCACAGCTCGGCGGGGCCGAGGTCCTCGTAGCCCGTGCCCACCAGCTCGCGCACGAGCGTGTACTGGGCGTGGTTGGTGTCCTGGTACTCGTCGACCAGGACGTGGCGGAACCGGCGCCGGTAGTGCTCGGCGACGTCCGGGAACGCCTGCAGCAGGTGGACCGTGGTCATGATGATGTCGTCGAAGTCCAGCGCGTTGGCCTCGCGGAGGCGCGCCTGGTACATCCGGTACGCCTCGGCCAGCGTCTTCTCGAAACCGTCGGCGGCCTGACCGGCGAAGGTCTCCTCGTCGATCAGCTCGTTCTTCAGGTTCGAGATCTTGGCGCTGAACGACTTCGGAGGGTAGCGCTTCGGGTCGAGGTCGAGGTCGCGGCAGACCAGCGCCATCAGCCGCTTGGAGTCGGCGGCGTCGTAGATGGAGAAGGACGACGTGAAGCCGAGCCTCTTGCTCTCCCGGCGCAGTATGCGGACGCAGGCGCTGTGGAAGGTGGAGACCCACATGGCGCGGGCGCGCGGGCCGACGAGATGCTCGACGCGCTCCTTCATCTCGCCCGCGGCCTTGTTGGTGAACGTGATCGCCAGTATCTGGCCGGGGTGGACGTCGCGGGTCCCCAGCAGATGGGCGATCCTGTGGGTCAGCACGCGGGTCTTGCCGGAGCCGGCGCCGGCGACGATGAGCAGCGGCGATCCCGTGTGAACGACGGCGGCGCGCTGCTGCTCGTTCAGCCCGCCGAGGAGGGCCGCCGGGTCGACGGCGGGGCGCGGGGCGCCGTTCCGGTAGTGGGCGTCCCCGGACGGAGGCGCGTCGAACCTGCCCTCGAAGAGGTCGTGCGGGACCTCCTCCGCGGCCGGGTGCTCGTCGTCCTCCGGCGGCGGAGGTTCCTCGGGGGCCGAGGTGCGCTGGAGGTCCGCCAGGAAACTGTCGTCAAAGAGGCTGCTCATCGCTCTCCGAGTCTAGGCGGCCCCACCGACAGCCCGCGGCCGCCTTCGCGGGAATCACCACCGGACACCTCCAGTCATGGCACGGACACACAGTGCCAAGGTCACGAAAATGTATCGGGCATATCGGCCACTCTCCTTCACAGCAGCACCACACTTTGGCTAGCGTGCTCGCCCAGGGCAGCCCGTACCCCCTTCGGCGAACCACGCCGGCCGGGCAGCCGCGCCGAATCCGTGCTCCGTACAGAGGAGTTCGGAACCGGGGACCCAATCAAAAGCACAACCGGGGTGAATCGGGCCTGGTTTCACCGGACCCGTAGGGCAAACCTTCCGTTCCGTCCGAACCCGACAGCTAACCCGGTAGGCGTTCCACGGAAGGAGATGCCGGCCTTGGCGTCGCACCGCAAGCCGCGCAGCCGCACACGTACGAACACACCTGCCGTCGGGATCACGACGGCCGCCATAGCGGGGGTCTCGCTCCTCTCGGCCCAGAATGCGACAGCCGACCCGAAGCCCAGCATCGAGGAAGTCCAGAAGAAGGTCGACGACCTCTACCGGCAGGCGGGTTCGTCGACCCAGGAGTACAACAAGGCGAAGGAGTCCGCCGAGCAGCAGCGGCGCAAGGTGGACCGGGCCCTCGACGAGGCCGCGGAGCGCACGGAGGCGCTCAACGAGTCCCGTCGCGCGCTCGGCAGCTACGCGGCGGCGCAGTACCGCACCGGCGCCGTCACCCCGACCGCCGCGCTGCTCTTCGCCGACAACCCGCAGTCCTACGCCGACCAGACGCAGCTGATGGACCGGCTGACCGAGCAGCAGCGAAGCGCCATCGCCGACTACGAGACCCAGCGGGCCGAGGCGGCCGAGCAGCGTGCGAAGGCCACCGAGAGCCTGGAGAAGCTCACGGACTCGCAGGATTCGCTGCGCGCGAGGAAGCAGGCCGTCCAGAAGAAGCTCGCCGAGGCACGGGAGTTGCTGTCGCAGCTCACCGCCGAGGAGCGGGCCCGGCTCGCCGAACTCGAGCGCAAGAAGGAGGAGGAGGCCCGCCGGAAGGCCGAGGCCAGGGCCAAGGCGGAGGCCGAGGCGGAAGCCGAGCGCCGGCTCCAGGAGCGTGAGCGCCAGGCGCAGGAGCAGACCGGCACCGGCACGGACACGGGCGCCGGGACGGGCTCGGGCTCGGGAACCGCCGGCGGCACGTACGCGGCCAAGGCCGAGAAGGTGCTGTCCTTCGCACGCGCCCAGATCGGCAAGCCGTACGTCTGGGGCGCCACCGGTCCGAGTTCGTTCGACTGCTCCGGGCTCACCCAGGCCGCCTGGCGCGCGGCGGGCGTCGATCTGCCCCGCACCACCTGGGACCAGGTCAATGCCGGGCAGAGCGTGGCGACGGCCGACCTCCTCCCGGGCGACCTGGTCTTCTTCTACGACGACATCAGCCACGTCGGGATCTACATCGGCGACGGCAAGATGATCCACGCCCCCAAGCCGGGTGCGAACGTCCGCGAGGAGTCGATCTACTACATGCCGATCCACGGCAGCGTGCGCCCCGCGTAACGCTCGCGCGCCGGGTCGCCGGCGCCTCCGTGCTCACGCCGCAACGGCTCTCGGAAGAGGGAGTTGCGGCGTGAGGCGGGCAAGCCGGGCAAGGGAAGGGCGGGCGCGAGGACGCCCCCGGCCCTCCGGGGGCGCTCAGGTCCAGAGGGTCGCGATGAAGACGTTCGCCAGGGTCAGGCCGCCGACCGCGCCGAACACGCCCTTGTCCACGGTCTCCTCGTCCCGCTTCACGTAGACCAGCGCCAGGATCACCACGAGTACGGCCAGCTTGATGCCGATCTTGAGGTTGTTCACCGGCTGGTCGTCCGCCTGGTTCAGCCCCACCAGTGCCACGCCCGTCACCAGCATGGTCAGCGCGCCGTGCAGCATCCCGGGGGTGAAGCGGGCCGTCCCCGCCCCCATCGCCTTCATCTGGGTGAGGAAGCCGCCGAGCAGCGCCGCGATACCGATGATGTGCAGGGCGACGAAGACATTGATGAGTACGTCCATGGCACCGGAGCCTAGCCGTACGGTCCCAAAGCGAACCCCGGCGGTCCAACTCCCGCCAATTCCGTTCAAGACGCCGCTTCGCCGTAACCCCGAGGTCTAGCGTCCTCTCCCAGGTGGCCGGCTCCACCACCGTCCGTACCGGGACGGCTGCCGGCCACCCCCGCCGGAAGAGCCGGTGGTGGGCCGCTCCCCCTGTGCGGTCCGCCACCGGTACCCGTTCCGGCGGGCCCCGACGGAAGGACTGGCCCTCGTGGCAGCGCACCGCAAACCCAGGCAGCGCACGCTTCCCGGCACCGCCGCACGCTTCTCCGCCACCCTCGCGCTCGCCGGTGCGGCCACCGCCACCGCCTTCGAGGGCGCCGGGCACGCCGAGCCGGCACCCACCCCGGACGAGGTCCGGGCCAGGGCCGACCGGCTGTACCAGGAAGCGGAGGCCGAGACCGAGAAGTACAACGGGGCCAAGGAGAAGGCCGAGACGGCGCGGAGGGAGGCCGAGGAACTCCGCGATGAGGCCGCCCGGCGCACGGAGCGCCTGAACACCTCGCGCAACGCCCTGGGTTCCTTCGCGACGGCGCAGTACCGGGCGGGCGGCCTGGACCCCGCCCTGCGGTTCGTCCTCGACTCCGACCCTGCCCGGTACCTCGCGGGCGCCGAGCTGACCGAGCGGGTCGGGGACCGTCAGGCCGCCGCCCTCGCGGCGGTGCGCCGGCAGATGAGGGAGCTCGAGCAGGTGCGGGCCGAGGCCGGCGAGCGGCTGGCCGAGCTGGAGGAGCAGAGGGCGCGCGTGGCCCACCACCGCACGGTGGTACGGAAGAAGCTGGCCGCGGCCGAGACCCTGCTGGCGCGGCTCACGGCCGAGCAGCGCGCCGCGTACGCCGGCTCGGACGACACCCGGACGGGCCGTGCGGACCGCGGCACCCTCCGCACCGCGCCCGCCGTCGCGGCGCCCAACCCCCGTGCCGCACAGGCCGTCGCCTACGCCTACGGGGCGCTCGGGAAGCCGTACGTATGGGGCGCGACGGGACCGTCGGCCTTCGACTGCTCGGGGCTGACGCAGGCCGCCTGGCGCTCCGCCGGGGTGGCGCTGCCGCGCACCACGTACACGCAGATCAACGCGGGGCAGCGGGTGCCGCGCTCCCGGCTCGCGCCGGGGGACCTGGTGTTCTTCTACTCAGGCGTCTCGCATGTCGGGCTGTACATCGGGGGCGGCAACATGATCCACGCCCCCCGCCCGGGAGCGCCCGTACGGATCGCGCCCATCGACCAGATGCCGTACGCGGGAGCGACGCGGGTCGCCTGAGCCGTGTCCGACAATGTAGGTTCCGATTAGAGATGTCGTTGTCCAAGTGATTTGTCATCAACTTGTCGTCTAGAGACCCATCGTCCAGGGGCGGCCGTACGCGAACGACCTACGTCATCTCGGTTCAAGAACCACGCTTTCGGTTGGTTTATCGCGCGCTTTCAGCAAGTTTGCGCTGGCAGCCCGCCATTGTCCCCGTGTCGGTATCACCTGCACAGGGAGTTGCCGTGGCACGCGTGCCCAGCTGGGAGAGTGCGACAGAAGGTCGGACGGTTTCGGTCCGCTATCGGCAGGCAGACGGTCGACTGGTTGAGACCGACCTGGACCGCCTCGTTGTCGGCGAGGTGAGCGGTGGTGTGCCGGTGCGGGATTTCCGCTGGTACAAGGGCCGTCGCCACTACTCGGGCTGGTACTTCGCCGCCACGGTGCAGCGGCTGGTGGCCTACGAGAGCCTGCTGGAACTAGCTCGAATCTTGCTGGCCGACTTCGACCACAGTGTGGTGGAGATCGCATCCCAACCCTTCCATCTGGCCGGCCGTGACGGCGACCGGCTTCGACACCACGTCCCTGATCTGCTGCTTGTCCATGCCGACGGCCTGGTGACCGTCGTCGATGTCAAAGCCCCCTCACGCATGAAGGACCCGAAAGTGACCGCACAGTTCACGTGGACGCGACGCGTGTGCGCTCGACGCGGGTGGGCCTATGAGACCTGGTCGGGCGGCGATGCCACCGTGGTGGAGAACGTCCGGTTCCTCGCAGGCTTCCGGCGCCCTCAGTTGCTGGAGATGGACTGGGTGCCGACGGTGCTTGCGGCGGCACGAGGCCAGTCGACCGTCGGCGGAATCGAAGCGGCCCTGGCCGGTCGGCTTCCAGTAGAGGTGATGCGTCCGCTGGTGCTGCACCTGATCTGGTCCGGAGCGCTGGTCGCGGACCTGCGCCGTCCCCTGGCGTCGACGACCACGGTCAAGGTGGCGTTGTGAACGGGCAGGCAGTGACCGTCTTCCCCGGAGTGCGACTGCTCTACTGTGGCGACGTGGTGGAGGTTGTCGAGCTGGAGGGTCTCGCCGCCACGCTGCGCAACGAGCGGACAGGCGAGTTCAGCACGCTGCCTCTGGGGCGGCTGGCCGCCGGTGCCCGGTCTCTGGAAGAGAGGCATGAGCCAGAAGTGCAGGGGGCGTCTGTCCTGCTGGCGAACCTGTCGGCCTCCCAGCGCGCGAAACTACACGAGCGCGCGGGGCACGTCCGGGAGGTGCTGACCGGCTACCGGTCCGGAGATGTGGGCCGGGCCCTGAGCGACGAGCCGCGTGAGCAGTTCCATCCCGATTTGCCGCTCGGTGAGCGCACCGCGGCCAAGGCGGCGGAGCTGGAGGTCTCGCCCCGGACCATCGACCGGTGGGTGGCGGCCTACCGGGAGGTCGGCGAGGCCGGACTCGTGGACGCTCGGGCCCTCATGGGCCGGGGTTCGCGGGTGGATCCGCGGTGGGACGAGGCCCTGCGCCGGGTGCTGGCGGAGTTGGTGAACGCCTCCACGCCGACCCGCTCAGCAGTGCTGCGCCGCATTGAGGACCAGCTGACTGAGGAGTTCGGCCGTGGAACGGTCCCTCTGCCGTCCCGCAGCACCGCCTACAACCGCCTGGCCCGGCTGGCGAAAGGTACGAACGCTGTCTCTGGCAGCGCCAAGGCCCGTCGTTCGATTGCGGATCGCCCCCGCGGCACCTACGGACGGCTGCGGGCGACACGGCCGGGCGAGTACGTGGTGCTCGATACGCAGGATTTGGACATCTACGCGATGGAGCCGGTCACCTGCCGGTGGGTGCCCGTGCAGGTCACGGTCGCCCAGGACCTGTTCTCCCGCTGCATCGTGGGGTTGCGGGTGACGGCGTGCTCGACCAAGGCGGTGGATGTCGCCAGCGTGCTGTTCGAGGCGGTCTGCCCGCCGATGGAGGACGCCCGTTCTGAGCTGGCTCCGTATCACGGGCTATGGGACCAGGTGGTTTTCACCGAGGAGGGCCTGGTCCCCGGCAGGGGGCTGTGTCCACCGGAGACGCTGATCATCGACCATGGTCGCGCGTTCATGTCCGCGCATGTCATCAGCGTCTGCACGCGGTTGGGCATGTCGATCCAGCCGGCCCAGCCGAAGAAGCCGACGGACAAGCCGACCGTCGAGCGGTTCTTCCGCACTTTGCGGGAGGGGCTGATCCAGCATCTGCCCGCCTACAAGGGCCCGGACGTTCACAGCCGGGGAGAGCGGATCGAGGATCAGGCGTTCTTCTACCTCCACGAGGTCGAGGAGATCATCCGCGAGTGGGTCAGCGAGGTGTTCCATCGCCGCGCGCATGAGGGACTCGTCGTCCCGCAGTGGCCCAAGCTGGAGCTGTCCCCACTGGAGATGCTACGCATCGGACTGCACCGGGCCGGACGGCTGCGGATGCCCGCCACGGCTGAGCTGGCATTCGAGTTTCTGCAGATCAAGCCCCGCACCATCCAGCACTACGGCGTCGATGTCGACGGCATGCGTTACAACGGGCCCGCACTGGACGGCCGCCGGGGAACGACCAGCCCCTACGGCGGGCGGCTGGCCGGACGGTGGCCCATCCGGGTCAATCCCGACGACGTGCGGTTCGTCTACTTCCAGGACCCCGACGACGGCTCCTGGCATGCCCTGCAGTGGGAACATGCACCCGCGCTGAGCATGGCCTTCAGCGCCGAGGCCGCCGCCTATGCCCGGCGGCTGGCCGCCCGCACCGGACGGCACATCGACGCCTCCGAGGCCCTGGGCGAACTGCTGGCCCGCTGGGACCAGGGGCTGGTCACGGATCGGCGTGAACGCCGCATGGCCGTGCGGTTGTCGGCCGAACGGGCCGCGCTGTCCCTGCCCACCCTTCCTGACCAGACCACGGCCACCGCCCGGCCCGAGCTGACGGTGGTGCCAGATCCGCCAGCTGGGGACAGCGACGACGAGGAGGAGATCTTCGATGCACCGGAGGACGAGGACTACTACGCGGACGCCTTCGAGGTGATCGAATGAGGCAGCCCAACCTGTTCAGCCTCTCCCGCAAGGAGGGCTGGCGCCGCTTCGTCGACGAGGCACCACGCAAGCGGCCCGAGATCCTTACTCGGCGTCAGCTGGAGGCCCTGAGCGAGGAAGCGGCCGAGGACTACAACGACGCCCGGCACGACTGGCACGCCAACTTCGGCATCGTCCAGACTCCTCAACTTGCCGCTGTTCATAATGCGTTGGACGAGATCGTTGCGGCCAACCGGCAAGACGGTGACCGCATCCGTTCCGCGGCCGTCATCGATGCCCTGCCCGGCCTGGGTAAGACCACCATCGCCAACCTCTTCGGCCGCACCTTCGACCGCCAGCAGATGCGCCGCCTGGGCCCGGTCACCGACGCCGGGCACGAACGCGTCCCTGCCTTCCGCGTCGGACTGACCTCCAACACCACGCTGCGGACCCTGAACCGGATGATCTGCGAGTTCTACGGCCACCCGGCCACCGACCGCGCCAACGCAGCCACCCTGGCCAGCCATGCCCTGGACTGCGTACTGTCCTGCGAGACCCAGCTGGGCATCATCGACGACATCCACTTCATCGACCTGGACCGCCGCGACGGCCTGGCGGTCTCCAACCACCTCAAGTGGCTCGCCAACGAGCTGCCGGTCACGTTCATCTACGTCGGCGTGGGCCTGGCCGAACGGCGCTTCTTCGCCGACGGCCTGAGCGGCAAGAACGTCGCCCTGGCCCAGACCGCTCGGCGCTGGACACGACTTGAGGTCGCCCCCTTCTGCCTCAGCACCGACCACGGCCGGCGCCACTGGCGGAGCCTGCTCAAAGCCACCGAACGCCAGCTCACCCTTGCCGATCACCGCCCCGGGATGCTCGGTCGCAACGCCGACTACCTCTTCGAACGCACCAGCGGGCACATTGGGTCGTACTTCACGCTGGTCATGCGGGGCTGCTACCGCGCGATCCGCACCGGCACCGAAGCTCTCACTCGCGACCTGCTTGATGAAGTCCGCCTCGATGAAGCCTCCGAGCAGGCTCGGCAGCAGTTGGCCGCCGCCCTCACCCACGGCACCCTCACCGGCACCCAGGCGGCCTCATGACGGCGCCGCGAGTACTGCCCTTGCGAGTCGCCCCGCTGCCCGGGGAAAGCCTGGACAGCTGGCTGGAAGCCCTTGGCCGCCGCAGCGGCCTGTCGCTACCTGCCCTGATGGACATCCTGCGTCTGCCGCGAGTGCTCACCACTCGCCTCCTGGTCACCGGCCTGGAGCCGGACGTTCTGCGGAATCTCGAACGTGTCACCGACCTTCCCGAAGGACGCCTGGATGCACTGGTGCTGGACCCCAACTTGCCCTGGGGCCCGCAGCGGCAGCCCCGATGTTGCTTCTGTCCCAAGTGTCTGAAGGAACGCGAGGGCCACTGGCTGCTGCGCTGGTGGCTGCCCTGGGTGTTCGCCTGCACCACCCACCAGGTGCTGCTGCATGACCTCTGCCCGCGCTGCCACACCGCACCGCGACGCCATCTTCCCCGCGGGAACCACCTCCACCCGCCGGCCACCTGCTTGCGCAGGATCCGCAGTGGACCCGTCTGCGGCACCGACCTGACCACCGCACCCTCTACCGTGCTCCCGGCCGGCCACGCTCTGCTCCAAGCCCAGCACTGGATCGACGATCTGCTGGACCGGCACGACCTCGCCGAGGCCCACACGGTCTTCTCGGACTTGAACGCCTGCACGTCCTGGCTGCAACGCGCGATCCGCACCACGGATCTTGAGGATCTGGGCACCGCGGTCGTCGAGGGCTGGATGCGGCAGCCGCCTCCGAGCCTCCAGACCCGTCTCCAAGCGCTCTCACCAGCGGTCCGAGGCATCATCGCCCACATCGTGCGTCCCGTCCTCGCAGGCACCGACGCCGAGGCCATCGACGCCATCCGCCGACTACGGCAGCAGCAACCCACGGCATCTCCGGCACCGCGGGGGATGGACTTCCACCAGTGGCGTCGGCTATCCGCACCCGCCCACCGGCGGTTCCTGCGGGCCGCCGACTCAGACATGCGCTCTCTGGACCGGCTCCGCCTGCGGTCGGCCACCCCTCACGCCGGACACCCCGCGGTCAGCTCCCCCCTGTCAACAGACCGCCTCCGGCATGTTCCCCAGGTGCTCTGGCCGGGCTGGACCGTCCGTCTCATGCCGCACGCAGGTATCGACGAGGATTACTTCCGGGCCATGGCCTGCGCACTGCTTCTGCTGCCCCGCGAACCACAGCGCACTCCGCGCGAGGTCACCGACCGGCTCCACCCCTACCTGTCGGGCACCATGGCAGTCGTGCTGCGGCGGATCACCCGCATGCACCCCGACGTGCTGATCGCGCTCTGCCGGCTCGCCGACCATCTCGACGAGCACCAAGGCGCCATCGACTACCAACGACGCCGCGACCTCGTCCCTCCCGAGCCCATCAGCTACGAGGCGTGGAAACAGTTGTGCTTCGCCACCGGTACGCAGCCCGGTGAATCGCTCAGCCAGTCCGCCCAGACCCCTCGAATCGTCCAGGCACAGCGCTACCTCCACCACCTGCTGACCGGATCGGACCTCGCCGACCCCGCTCACCCACTGGCCTGGCAGTCAGCCCGTGACCGCAGCCGCTACCTCGCCTTCCTTCCCACCCTCACCCTCGACCAACGACATGCCCTGCACACCCACGCCCGCGCTCTCCTCGACCGGCTCGGCATCGCCGAGGCCCTCACCTGGGAGCCACCCGAACAGTGCGCCGCCGGTCTGTCGCTGCCCGGCCGCCCGCTCACCGACATCAACTTGGACGCCCTGAAGCACATCGTGTTCGCCGAACAGCGCACCCCTCGTGAGGCGGCACGAGAGCTGGGAACAACCATCACCCACGTCCGTTTCGGCCTCGAACGCATCGGCGCCGAGCCCCAGGAATGGACCAGCCGGCACTCGCCACTGGCCTCCTGGCGCCTGCGGAAGCGGGCGCAGACGATCCTCACCGCCGAGTTCTTCGAGCGGGAATACACCCAGCAGGGGAAGGCCCTGGCCCAGATCGCAAAAGAGGTCGACCTGCCCCGGGGCATCGTGATCGAACAGGCCAACGCAGTCGGGCTGACGATCTACTACTCCAGGCGTCCCGTCCCGATCGACGAGAACTGGCTGCGCGAGCAATACCTCACCCGCAAACGCTCCACCTACGACATCGCCCAGGAGATCGGAACTGAGGACGAGACCGTTCGGCGCCGACTCCGGCGGCTCGGCGTTCCCCTGCGCCCGCAGGGTGTTCACAGCCGGACCGTCATAACCGCCAAACTCGACCGCTCCGTCCCCCGTGACGTCCGTGCTGCTGTCGAAGCAACGCTGCACGGCTGGCTCCGGCTGCACCGCTTCCAGATCGCCATGGCCTTCCCGAACCTGGCCACCGCCAGCGCCTACCTCGCATGCGAACGAAAGGCCCTGACCACACAGTTCAAGCGACTGGAGACCGACATCGGCCACACCCTCTACTACCGATCCGTCCAGACCAGACCCCACCGCCCCACCCTGCGCGGCCACTCACTGCTGCAGGCCCTCGCCCGACCCCAGATCCAGAAGCTGATGAACGACGCCCTTACCCCCGACCAGATCCGCCCCCAACCTGACGCCGCGTCCCTCGCCGAAGCTAAAGCCGCCGCCCGCCGCAGGCGGCCACGCGGCCCGCTGGCGCCCTTCGACGGCATCGCCGTCGAACGCATCCGCATCCATCAGGAAACCCTCACGCTCCTCAACGATCTTCTCTCCCACGCCGACGAGGAGAGCTACGGAGCACAGATCCACGCCCGAACCGGTCTCTCCCAGGGAACTGTCTCCGACCAGCTCAGACGCCTCCAGCGCGCGGGATGGCTGACCAGCCGCCCCGAGGACGATGTCTCCTGGCGCACCCGGGCACCAGCCACACGCGGCCCAGGCCGCCGCCGCACATACCACGCGCTCACACCCGAAGGGCGCCGAGCCGCGGAGCACGAACTCCAGCAACGTTCGACGCAACTCACATCGCTGCCGGCCGCAGCGGCAGGGAGCGAAATCGGTGGAATGCCTCACAGTGCCCCTATCGGTTAGAGAACACCTCCGTTGGCACGGATGTTCTGGCCCGTCAACCACCACCCGTCTGGCCAGGCGAGGAAGGCGACGACGTCCGCCACGACGGTGCCTGGACCGGCTACTGTCGTCGCTCATCCCGGAGCGCTACGGGGTGTACGCCACGATCCCCTCGGCCGGCGTGGTCGGCGCGCTTGACGACCTGGTTCGGTCCCTGACCCCGGCCGCCCGGGCGTGTGTCATCGAGCGGCTCGCCGGCAGGGGTGGCGTCACCGCCGATGAGCAGACGCTGCTGTACGCGGCCCCCACGTCCTGGTGCACGACCGGGCCGCCGTCCCGCTGGTGTGGGAGCGGGGCATCCCCGTCCCGGGTCACGCCAGTGTGATCGACAGCGGTGGCTGCAGGAGCGCCACTTCCATGCCGTACGACGCCTGTTCGCGTCCGAAGCGGCGGGCGGCCCTGGAGCACTCACGCTGACCCGGCACTCGGTGCCTCCCTACACCATGGCGCGGGGTGGGGACATCGGACTGCGCGCATTCCTGGGTGGTGGTCCGACGGGTGGGCCGTTGGCCCCCGCCGCCCGTCACGATCTGCGGCTGCTTTGGACCGAAGTGCCACTGGAACTCGCAGAAGTCTTGGCCGCTGAACGACAGTCCGGTGATCGCGCCGGTAGTCCTGGAATCCTGAATGCCGCAGCCGCGTGGGGCAAGTATGGTTCTCGTGCTTTCTGACTGTCGGGTCAGGATGGCTGCAGGCGGAATCGCCAAAGGCGGAGGACGCGCTCCTGCCCCTGGTCCCAGTAGTCGTTGGGGACAAGCTGAGTCATCAATGCCGGGCTGGGTTCCCGGCGGAGAGCGGTGATGTCACCGTTCTCGGTGGTCGTGGACATAAGAAAACGCCGTGTGTAGAGGCTACTGAGCGCTCCAAAGAAGGCGAAACCCTGCCGGGTGTAGGCAGCGAAGGCTTCCTCATCGCCGTCAGGGGCAAGGTTGTAGTCCAGTCTGACGATGCGGCCGTCACCGTCGGTGTGGGTTGCTTCTTCTGGCACCCATCCGGCGTATTGGGCGAGAAACCAAGCCAGTTTTTGCTCCACGGGATCGGTGATGACCTGTCCCTCGATAGTCAACTCGAGGCCGGTGACCGCGACCTGACGCTCACCCTCCTGCGCGTCTGGTCCGGTCGCCGGCTGCTCCTGCTCGGGGTCGAAGAGTACGGAGATGGTCAGTGGCCACCGCCCCGCGAGCGTCGCGTCACCGAGGAGGGCCATCTCGTTGCCCTTCATGGCAGATGAGATTGAAAGGCGCCGCTGCGCTCCCGCCTTCTCGAACCTGGAGGGATCGACAAGGGTCCACAGCTTGGGCCTGGCCCAGAAGTGGGCGTAGAGCAGGCGCCCGCCCGTCATACGGGCGTAGGCCTGTGCGGCGACCATGTCATCGGCCCGTACTTTGACCTTCCCCTCCATGCCAGGCGCTACCGTCTTGACCTCGACCAAGAGCACAGAGCCGTCACGCAGTACGATCCTGAAGTCGGGCGGCAGCAGCTTGCCCTGGGCATCATCGAAGTAGTACAGGCCCACATCCTCGGTCTTGATGAGGCGGATCGCACCCAGCGCCACAGTCACCGCCTCAAAGGCGTACTGCGTCTGGTGCCCCTGCAGCCGGGAAATGTTGTCCAGCGACTCACGCAGTGCGCGGCTGATAGCCGCGATGGTCTCCGGGTGCCGGTCCCGCAGGAGTGCAGATGTCTGGCCGTCCGGTGGTTCACCCAAGGCCAGCTCGATCAAGGGCAGAACCTCGATCCCCAGCTCACCTTTCCTGCCCCGTTTCAGCACCATGATTCCCCTCCAGATCGCTACGCTGGTCGCAGGTGCGGCGCTTCCCCCCGTGGCGCCGCACCTCCCGCTTTCATGGGCCCGCCGGTACCGCTGCGGCAGGCGGACATCGGGCGTCTAGCCGCCGCTGACCTGCTCCCCCTCACCCTCCCGGCGGACAGGCCCGGCCAGCGCTTCGGCCTCCTGCACGAGTCGGTCCGCAAGGGTGAAGTCCCCCAGCTCGACCGCAAGCGCGGCGCGCACGAACGTGGCGAGTGCGATGCTCTCGTTGCGCACCTCGAAGATGCGGAACACCCCGTCCGCGTACGCGGCGCTGTGTCGGCACCGGGCCTGCACGCAGTAGCCCTCGGCGGCCAGGGCGAGCCGTTTGAAGGCGGCATTCTTCTCGTCGGTGAACTGCGCGGGACAGCCCAGGTGGTCCAGCGTGATCCGGACGTGGGCGCGCATCTCGGCCGGGCGGATGGTGAGCCGTCCGCCGCCGGGCGTGAGGTAGCGGCCCGGCGTCACCGGGCCGTACGGATGGATCAGCGGCAGATCCTTGTCCACCACATGCTGGGCGGGCAGTCCGTCGTACTCGAAGTAGGGGCCTGCAATGCCGTTGTGCTCGATTGCCATGCGGTCCTCGCTTTCGGTCGCGGAGCGGGCACCGGGCCGCCTCATCACGCGCTGGTGACGGGCACGTTCCGCAGCAGTGCGGCGGTCATCGCCAGGAGCGTCTCCGCCTCGGCCCGGTTGTACTTGAACGTCTTGGTGACCACGTCGTTGTGCAGGGCGCCGCAGGTCTGGCTGTACAGGGCGTCCTGGATCCGCCACCATCGCTCGCTCTGGTTGCACTGGTTGCCGAGCTTCTTCGACCCGGGGTTGTCCCAGGTGACGTTCTCCCGGACCCACTCCAGCGCCCGCCTGACCTGCAAGATGGACGCCAGGACCTCGCCGATGGTCAGCAGCCGCTGCGCCTCCCGCAGTGTGCGGCCGACCTCGTCGCGCTCCGGGTCGCCGAGCGGGTACGGCACGGCCATCTCGAACGCCGCGGACGGCCCCAGCTGCGCGAGCTGCTGTTCCCACCGGCTCTTGGCGATGGTGATGTGCGCCGTGTCCTGGGCACTCCCCGGGTAGCCGGACGCCTGCGGCAAGGTCGCATTGAGGTCGATCTCGAACCGTACGTCGCCAGCGCGGCCCTCCTCGATCGCGTGGACCTGAAGCGACGTCAGCGAAAACGACAGGTTCACGCGGTGGACGATCACCGTCGGGGTGTAGGCCAGGTTCGCCGTGGTCCGGGTGAGCCGGGAGCGCTGGCCCGTCGCCTCAAAACCGAACAGGTCCGCCTCCAGATCGAGGATCTTCCCTGCATCGGTGAAGGGCGACACCCCGACGGCGACCTGGACGCTCAACTCGTGGGCTCCCAGTGCGCGCTTCAGCCATGTCTGGTCGCTGCTGACCTCTGCGGTGAACCGGATGTCGTCGTCGAAGCGGAGTTCCTGCATTGCTCCCCCAAAGGGCGTGTCGATCACCTGATTCTGCCGGGTCGGCTGCCGCATCACCGCGGTTTTCCCCGGCGTCGCCCAGCTCCGCGCCGAAGGACACGAGTCCGCGACAAGGGCATCGTCCGACTCTCCGTAAGGAGCGGCGCATCCGCCGTCGTGGGGCGGGTCGTTGTGTTTGCCGCCCCGGCCGGCGGGGGCGGGATACAGAGAGGGAGCTGGGATGGGTGTGAGGGACCCGTACGACGAGATGAGGCACCATGCGCGAGGCCAGGAAACGCTTCGCCGCCGATCGTGAGGATGCGACGATGACCGTACTCAAGGATGACGGGGTCTACCGGCACTTGCGCCTTCACTTCCCCAAGGCGTCCTGGGGCTGGTGCGAGATCGTCACCTGGCCCGAGATGCTCATCCTGCGGGGCCCCTGGGCTACTGGTCCTTCAGTCGTGTGGAGGACATGTTCGACTTCACATCTGTCCTGTGGCCTCCATGCACTCGGCGGCGGCGCGCGCTTCGGCCCGGCGGTAGGACAGCCCGGCCTGACCGTGGAAGCCCGGAATCATCAGCGGGTCTGGGCAAGCTCCAGCTCTGAGGCGAACATCAGCGTGGCGGCCCTAAGAGGTCATCTCATTTGGCTACCTCGGTAGGCTGTGGGGCGTGGTGGGGATCGTTGAGCGGCTGGTGCCGGACGAATTGTGGGAGTTGTTCCAGCGGGTGGTGCCGGAGGCGCCTTCGCGGCCTCAGGGCGGTGGCCGCCGTCGGCATGGCGACCGTGAGGTGCTGGCCGCGATCGTGTTCGTTGCCACGTCGGGCTGCACGTGGCAGCAGTTGCCTGCTGCGTCGTTCGGTCCGTCGGGGGCGACGGCTCACCGCCGTTTTGCCGAGTGGACGAAGGCCAGGGTGTGGGCCAAGCTCCACCGCCTGGTCCTCGATGAGCTGGGCTCCCGCAGCGAATTGGACTGGTCCCGCTGCGCGATCGACTCGGTGAACATGCGGGCCCTGAAAAGGGGGACCTGACGGGCCCGAATCCTGTCGACCGGGGCAAGTACGGGTCGAAGATCCACCTCATCACCGAGCGGACCGGTCTGCCCCTGTCCGTCGGAATTTCGGGGGCGAATCTGCACGACAGCCAAGCCCTGATCCCTCTGGTGCAGGGCATACCGCCCATCCGTTCCCGCCGCGGACGTCGGCGACGCAGGCCGGGCAAGCTCCACGCCGACAAGGGATACGACTACTCCCACCTGCGGCGATGGTTACGAGGGCGCGGCATCACCCACCGCATCGCCCGCAAAGGCACCGAGACCTCGCAGCGACTGGGCCACCACCGCTGGACCATCGAGCGCACGATGTCCTGGCTCGCCGGCTGCCGCCGCCTTCATCGCCGCTACGAACGCAAGGCCGAGCACTTCCTCGCCTTCACGAGTATCGCCTGCACCCTCATCTGTTATCGGCGACTCGTCTGCTGATATGGGTCTGCAGCAGTTTGACCGCCAGGTCGTGACCGTAGTGACTGGCCATGTCCATGGGGGTGTGGCCGTCTGGGTCTGCGAGCTCTGGATGAGCCCCGAAGGCCAGCAGCACGGCCGTGGTGTGCACAGTCAACGGCTGTCCGCTCTGCAGGGACCCATCGCCCTCAACGTCGATCGCGTGCGTCAGCAGCG
This sequence comes from Streptomyces wuyuanensis, assembly GCF_900103455.1. Taxonomy (GTDB): domain Bacteria; phylum Actinomycetota; class Actinomycetes; order Streptomycetales; family Streptomycetaceae; genus Streptomyces; species Streptomyces wuyuanensis. The sequence continues at coordinate 45,006 of NZ_FNHI01000012.1, forward strand.
TCATATTGCCGCAGACCTCATCGGGATCGGAACCAGCGGCCAGCAACCGAGCCAGGGCCTCTGCATCCTCCTGCTCGACCGTTTGATGCGCGGGGGTCCAGTAGTCGCTCATCACGGCATTCAACCGTCCCCACAGCACGCCTGCCAGCGACTATCTACGCCCTCACCCACCAATTGAGATGATCTCTAAGAACTGCATTGGCACGGCGCAGGTCCCGGATTTCGCGCTCCAGCTCGCGCAGCCGATCGTCCCCTGGAACCTGGGCCGTGGGCTCACGACGGCTCGCCTCGGCCTTCTTGACCCAATGCCGCAGTACCTCAGGGTGAATCTTCATGAGATCGCCGACAGCACCGACCACGCCAACACGGTCCGGGTCCTGTGCGCGGATGTCGAGCACCATGCGCACCGCACGTTCCATGACCTCGGGCGGATACCTGCGCTGAGCGGGCACGTCGTTACCTCCAAGCCGTTCGGCACGGCCGGACTTCTGCCACGGACTGCAGCCTACTGATCTGTCTCCACACGCTACTGGAAGAATTATGCACAGCTGTTCATGGTGGTCAAAGAGGCGCGAGTGATCAAGTCGGTGTCGTGTCTCCGTCTCTGCCCGACCCTGTGCTCCACGCGTTCGGAATGCACCTCCGGCGCATTCGCGAGGATCGCGGCATGACCTTGGAGGAGCTGGCAGCTCATAGCGACCTGAGCTTCCGCGGAGTGGTCTATATCGAGCACGGCCAGCGCAATCCAAGCTTGACGACCCTGATCAATCTTGCTCGCGGCCTGCACGTCCAACCTTCTCGTCTACTGGCCGTCTTCGATGTCGAGCAAGGGACATTCCCGGAGGCTGGAAGCCCGGCGCAAGATTGAGGCCAAAGACTCAAAAATTCCCGGCGGTAGCAGCGTGCCGGCGGCCCCAGGCATTGCGAAGGTCCCGGCCGTCTCGATCGGGGCCCCGCGATGTGCTGTCCTGCTACTGGATACCGAGGTCGTGCCCGCCCACGGCACCATGCCTCAGCCGATCGTCACGGTGACACTGGCACCGCTGCCAATCACGACCAGTGCCAACGTGATGGCGCCCACCACCACAAGGATGCTGATCAGGCGGTAGTCCGGCACTCCTCCATGATGGCGTACCGGACGGGCCGCCACCACTCCTTTCCCAGCTTCATGCTCCTCACCTCCTTTGTTTTGAAGCTGAGTTGAGCATCCCAGCGGCGAGGGACCAGACTTCCAAGTCACTACGCTGTACTCCAAGATTGCACAGCGCGCTACAAGACGCTTTGGGGACAGGTCCACTGGCCGGCCAGACCAGTGCTCGACTACCTGACGTGGCTGTACAAGCTCTACGAGGAAGCAGGCAAGCCGGGATCGGTGAAACTGGGCCGTGCCATCGGGTGTGCGCACACCACAGTCCTCAGTCTGCTCAAAGGGCCGCCGCCGGAGGACGACACGTACGCGTACCGCCTCATCGGGTACCTGGCGGAGAACCCGACGCAGAACTCCAAAGAGGAGTGGGACGGCGGCTGCCGTCACTGGCCCGGGAGCGTCACGTGGCGATTCGGTGCGGAGTACCGGGGCCGCCTGGCCTGCGACGCGTGCCGCCGTGATGATCCACCGGTAACGGCCACGCCCAGGGGGATCGAACCGCGGCCGCAGAGGATCGCGAGGCCCGCGCTGCCGTCGACGCCGCGGAATTGGTGCGCCACCCGGAACACCGGGCCCAACCACCGTTGGATCCTGCGGAGCGGCGACACCGTGATCGGCTCCATGGAGTCGACCTACAGCGACGGCCTCCCGCTCCGGACGTAACGGCTGGACCGGCTACCTCGGCACCCACCCCCGGCCCGCGCTGCAGGACCCGTGAGCAGGCACCAGCGGACCTGGCGGCGCGCTGGGTCCGGTTGGTCACCGCCGCACCGAGGCGCACCATCACCAGCGACTCCTGACCACCGTCAACGACCGGGGACTACCTGGGCACCTTGTAGGCCGCTTTGTCCATGCACGCAGGTTTCTGCTGTTCAAAATCATGGGAAACCGCTTGGCTTTCCGAGCTGTTGCTGTTCACCGTCTCCCAGGATCTGGGGCAGCCCTCAGGCTCGTGGCAGGATGCACAGGGAGCAGTAGGTGATCCAGGGGCGGAGAGTATGGCGCGGGTGGGTGTCGAAGAGCGTGACGAAGCGGACATGTTCACGCACGATGCTACGGTGCCGGCCGTAGGACAGCTGGTCACCGTACGCAACCGTCAATGGGTGGCCACGGCGGTGGAGCGCTCCTCGATCACAGTCGAGCAGCCGGGCAGCCCACTACTCGCCGAAGCCCAGCACCTGGTCTCTCTGGTCTCCGTGGACGGTGACGCTGGCGACGAGGAGCTTCGCGTCCTGTGGGAGCTGGAGCCCGGTGCCACGGCTCGCGAGCAGCACGCCCTGCCCTCTCCGACTGCAGGGTTCGACGATCCGGCGAAGCTGGACGCCTTTCTGGACGCGGTGCGCTGGGGTGCGGTGGCGACGGCAGACAAGACGCTGTTGCAGGCGCCCTTCCGTTCCGGGGTCAAGCCGGAGGACTATCAGCTCGACCCAGTGGTGCGGGCGCTGCAGATGCCGCGTACGAACCTGCTGATCGCGGACGACGTCGGCCTTGGAAAGACCATCGAAGCCGGTCTGGTGATGCAAGAGCTGAAGCTGCGGCACCGGGCCCGGACGATGCTGATCGTGTGCCCTGCGTCACTCACCCTGCAATGGCGCGATGAGATGCGGGACAAGTTCGGTCTCACCTTCAAGATCGTGGACGCGGAGCTGCTGAAGGAGCTGCGACGGTCACGCAGCCTGTACGAGAACCCGTGGAATCACTATCCGCGCTTGATCGTCTCGATCGACTGGCTCAAGCGCGAGCGGCCGCTGGCGCTACTGCGCTCGATCCTGCCGCCGGTGCCCCAGTACCCGCGGACCTTCGATCTGCTCGTGGTCGACGAGGTGCACACCTGCGCGCCCTCGGGCTCGGGGAGGTACGCGGTCGACTCTCAGCGCACGAACGCGATCAAGACTCTGGCCCCGCACACCGAGCACCGGCTGTTCCTCTCGGCCACCCCGCACAACGGCTACCTGGAATCCTTCACCGCACTGCTGGCACTGCTCGACAGCCACCGCTTCGCCCGCACGCTCAAGCCCTCGGAGGAGGCCAAGGCCCAGGTGATGGTGCGCAGGCTGAAGAGGGACCTGCCGCCGAACTGGGACGGCAGCCCGCGTTTCCCGGAGCGCGACCTCGACCATCCCCTGGAGGTCGCCTACGACTCCGCCACCCGCGATGCCTACGCGAAGCTTGATCAGTACGCGCAGTCCCGCCGAGAGGCGGTCAACGGGCAGCTGACGCTGGCAGGCATAGCTCCGAGCCGCGCCGCGGACTTCGTCGTCACGCTCCTCAAGCGCCGCTTCCTGTCCAGCCCGAAGGCCTTCGCCAACACGGTGGAGGCCCATCTGCAGACGATGCTGGCCCGGGAGCGGCAGGACGAGCTCGAGCGGGATGGTGACTCCGGCGCGCACACGACGTCGGAGAAGATCCTGGTCAAGATGATCGAGCAGCTGGACGAGACGGCGGAGGACGACACCGCCTTCGAGGAGGCCGCGCGGGAGGCCCTCACCACCGCCCGCCGGTTCGTCCCGCCGCTGTCCCCTGCCGAGAAGACCCTCCTGGAGGAGCTGCGCGACTGGGGGCTGCGCAACTCGGACAAGGCCGACGGTAAGTTCACCGCGTTCCTCGGCTGGCTGCGCAAGAACGTGCAGCGGAACGAGATGGGTGCCGACGGTGTGAAGGGCCGCTGGGACGGCGAGCGGGTCATCGTGTTCACCGAGTACCGCGACACGCAGCGCTGGCTGTACGAACGGCTGATCAGCGCCGGGATCCCCCACGAGGCCATCGCCCAGCTCTACGGCGGCCAGGACCTTGACGAACGCGAGCGCGTCAAGAACGTCTTCCAGGACGACCTGGATGTCGACCCGGTGCGCATCCTGCTCGCTACCGACTCTGCGAGCGAGGGCATCAACCTGCAGAACCACTGCCATCGCGTGCTGCACTGGGAAATCCCGTGGAACCCCAACCGTCTCGAACAGCGCAACGGCCGAGTGGATCGGCACGGACAGACCGCCGCGAAGGTCGAGATCGTGCACTTCGTCCCCCAGGGCTGGGATCGGCAGCGTGAGGAGGACACCGGATTCACCGAAGGCACCCTGGAGGACGCGATGGCGTTCCTCGGCGTCGCGGTCCGCAAGGTCGAACAGATCCGCACCGACCTCGGCAGCGCCGGAGACGTGATCGCCAGCCAGGTTGAGCAGAAGATGCTCGGCAGGCGCTCCAGCTGGCAGACCACCGACCGGGAGATCCAGCGCCGAGCCGGTAAGGCCGTACTGAAGATCGAACGGGATCTGGCGCACGACCTGCAGCAGGCCCAGGACCAGCTCACCTGGACCCGCACCGAGCTGAACCTGAGCCCGCAGACGATCGAGCGGGTGGTGCGCACCGCGCTGCGGCTGGCCCACAACAAGGACTTGATCGACATGCCGTCGCCCAAGAAGGTTGCTGCGCGCTGCTTCAGGCTTCCGGAACTCAAGGGAGATTGGGCGCAGGCCCGCAACAACGGCCTGCGGCACCCGGTGAGCGGCAAGGAGCGCCCGGTAACCTTCGACCAGGACTACGCTGGTCGCACCGACGTCGTGCTGCTGCACCTGAACCATCCCCTGGTCGACCTGTGCCTGCGCCTGCTGCGCGCCGAACTGTGGTCCCAGGGCGAGCACGGCGACCACCTGACCCGGGTCACCGCCCGCGTCGTCCCCGGTGACCTGCTGCGCAGCCCGGCGGTAATTGCACACGGCCGTGTCGTGATCACCGGAAACCGCGGCGTGCGCCTGCACGAGCAGATCGCCCTGGCCGGTGGACTGATCGAGCACGGCAAGCTGGCCGTGGAGAAGGACTCCGACGTCCTGGAGCGCTGGCTCGCCGCCGCGTCGCAGGACGCACCACCGCCCGAGCTCCTCGACCGGCTCGCCGGACTGTGGGGGGCACTGGAGGCACCCCTCGGCAAGGCACTGGCGGTCGAGTCCAACAAAATCGTACGCAAGCAGCGCAAGGCCCTGGCCAAGCGCTGCGAAGAGGACGTCAAGGCGATGCAGACGGTGTTGACCGAACTGGAACGCAACATCCGCGAATCCCTGGACTCCAGCCCGCAGTGGCAGCAGATCTCTCTGCTCACCGTCGACCCGGAGCGCGAGCAACTCAAAAAGGACCACACGGAATTGGAGGCACGCCTCGCGGCCATCCCCGCACAGCGCGACTCGGAGGCCGCTGCCCTGCGCCACCGCTACGCCGACCCGGTCGCCCGCCGCTTCCCCGCCGCGGTCACCTTCCTTGTCCCCGCCTCCTTGACCGTAAGCGCTACCGCACACCAGGCAGGCCGCTGATGCCAGCACGCACCCGCACCTCGAAACCCAAGCAGCAGACCCCGATCGAGCAGCACGGCGAGTGGCTCAACCTACTGCGCGCGGACGGCCCCTTCATCAGCGCGAAGATCCTCGCCGAGGCATTCCCGCAGGGCCTCGACGTCGTCGAAACCGCGATCCGGGCCCGCCTCCGGCAGGCGTGGGCCGAGCTTCAGGCCGCGCCGGAAACCCTGTGCTCCGCCTGGCAGAATCTCGTCCTGGATGAACTGCTCGACTACCGCGGGCAAGGGCTGCGCCAGGGCTCGATGCTGCCACGCGAACTCACCGAAGGCTCCGGCACCGTCCCCGACGCGCTGCTGATGGGCCCGGCCGACCCGACCAGCGGCCTGCCCGGCGTAGCCGAACGCGCCCTGATCTACCGCCGCCCCTGGGGCGAATCCCTCACCCGCGCCCGAAAGAGCCTGCCGTCACTGGTCGAGCAGGCTGCCGAACTGTGCCGACGGCGCGCCGTCCCCCTCGCGCTGCTCACCAACGGGCGCCTATGGGCCCTGGTCCACGCACGACCCTCGACGCCGACGTCCGTCGCCGTCTTCGACGCCGACCTCTGGTCCGAAGAGCCACTGCTACTGCGCGCCTTCGTCTCGCTGCTGGGAGCCCGCTGCGCCGCGATCGCTCCAAAGGACCGCGACGGCAAGGACACCAACTCCCTGAGCGCCCTGTTCACCCGCACCGCCCAGGACACCACTGCCGTCACCAAGACTCTCGGCCGGCAGGTCCGCGCGGCCGTGGAACTCCTCATTGCCGAGCTCTCCCGCCGCGACCGCGAGGCCGGCGGCACGGTGCTGACGGACGTCGCCCCCCGCACCGTCTACCGCGCCGCCCTGACAGCCATGATGCGCGTCGTCTTCCTCCTCTACGCAGAGGAGCAGGCGCTACTGCCCGCCGACGACGAGCTGTACGCGGAGTCCTACTCGGTCACCAAGCTCTACGAGCGCCTCAACCAGGACGACGCCACCATCGCGGACCGAGAGTGGGCCGCCTGGCCCACCCTGCTCGCCACCTTCCGGGCCATCCACGGCGGCGCCCGCCACCCGGACATGTGGATCCCCGCGTACGGCGGATCACTGTTCGACCCGAGCAGGTTCCCGTGGCTGGAAAGGTTGAAGGTCAGCGACCGCGTCGTCTTCGCCATGCTCGAAGCGCTGATCATGCTCAAGCGCACCACCAGGACCGGCAAGAGCGCGCCACCGGAACGCCTCTCCTACAAGGGCCTCGACGTCGAACAGATCGGCCACGTCTACGAAGGCCTCCTCGAATACTCCGCCGTACGCCTCGACGAGACACACCTCGGACTCAAGGGCAAGTCCGGCAGCACCGCCAAGCTCGCCGACCTCGAAACCTGGCACGCCACCGGACGCCTCCAGGCCGAGGTAACCAAGCTCGCCGGACTGACAGACAAGCAGTTCACCACCGCACTGGCCACCGAACCGACCGGGGAAGAGATCGGCCAGCTTGACGCGGCCTGCGACAATGACCCTGAACTTGCCGCCCGCGTCAGGCCGTTCTTCGGCCTGCTGCGCCCCGACCTGCGCGACGAGCCGGTCGTTCACCCCGCCGAGACGGTCATCGTCACCCAGGTCGGCGACCGACGCGACTCGGGCACGCACTACACCCCGCGAGCCCTCGCCGAAGAGATCGTGCTCCACACCCTCGACCCACTCTGCTTCTCACCCGGCTCTCCGGACGGCATCCCGCGCCCCGCCGACGGCACCCAACCGGCCGAGTGGCGAGTACGGCCGGCCTCGGAACTCCTGGCGCTCAAAATCCTCGACCCCGCGATGGGCTCCGGAGCGTTCCTGGTCTCGGCGTGCCGGTACCTATCCGAACGGGTCGTCGAAGCATGGGACCGAGACGGAGTGCCGGAGACGGTCGCCGCGCGCCTGGGAGCACAGCTCGAGGACCGTGACGCCCTGCTCCTCGAAGCCCGCCGCATGGTCGCCGACCGCTGCCTGTACGGCGTCGACAAAGACGAGATGGCGGTGGAGCTCGCCAAGCTCTCGCTGTGGCTGGTCACCCTCGCCAAAGGCCGGCCCTTCAACTTCGTCGACCACGCACTGCGCTGCGGTGACTCCCTCATCGGCTGCCTCACGGTGGAACAGATTGAGGCCTTCCACCTCGTGCCCAGCGAAGGCCGGATGAAAATCCGCCTCACCGATGAGATCGACAGGGTCATCGGCCCGCGGTTGTCACAAGCTGCGGAACTGCGTCGTGAGATTGAGGAGCATGAGGTCTTCGACATCCGCGATGCGCGGCAGAAAGCGGCGAAGCTCGCCGAGGCGGAGTCCTTGACCGAACAGCTGAGGCTCGCTGCAGACGCTGTGGTAGCGGCGAAGCTGTCTACAGCGACGACTAAGTCCGAAGACGCATACAACGACCGTCTTGCTTTTATCGCTCCCCTTGTTGAACGGGCACTGCTGGGAGACGGTGAGGCAGCAGTCGAGTCCCGTTCCATCATCGATAATTGGCTCCTCGGTCCTAGCGGTGGACCGCGTACAGCTCCCTTGCGTCCACTGCACTGGCCCCTGGAGTTTCCTGAGCTTTTCGCCGCCCCTCTTCGGAACAAAGGTCACTTCGACGCTGTGGTGGGGAACCCTCCCTTCTCGGGCGGCAAGCTGCTTGGCAAGAGAATCGGGACCGATTCGCAAGCATATATTGGAGAAGTGATTTCACGGGGGTTCACTGCAGGTGGACGCGCTGACATAGTGGCCTACTTCCTGCTGCAAGAAACGTCATTGGTCCAGAGTGGGCGCGTGGGCATGATCGCAACCAAGACCATCGCGCAAAACGAGACCAGACAAGTCGGGCTTGATCAAGTCATCGGCGGCGACACTTGCATTTATCGGGCCGTCAAGTCTCGAGCATGGCCGGGCGAGGCAGCCGTGCACGTTGCACTAGTCTGGGTTGGACAATCCCGCGACCCTGAGCCGATTATTCTAGACAACCAAAGGGTCGATAGGATCGAAAATAGCCTGACCACTTCGGTGCGTACTGTTAGTGAGCCCCATAAGCTCATGCAGTTTGCGGGTCAATATTCACAGGGCTGCATCGTAAATGGCAAGGGGTTTTTGCTTACGCAAGAGGAGAGGCAGGATCTTATTGCGGAGGATGGTCGCAATAAAGAAGTCATCTTCCCGTACCTGATTAACGATGACGTAAACGGCCGTCCTGATTCGTCGGCAAGGCGCTGGGTGATTGACTTCACCGGCATGAGTGAAGAGGAGGCACGCCGCTATCCCGGGGCTTTTGCCGTGCTTGACGAGAAGGTGCGTCCAGTGCGACAGCGCAGAAAGGCAGACGGAAGCTACCAATTGCGCAATCAACTTCCAGTGCTCTGGTGGCTCTACGAAGAAGATCGCGCAGTTATGCGGAGAGCCATCGCTGATCACGACCGTGTCCTTGTCGTCGGCCGTCACAGCAAGTACGGTCTTCCAAGCATTGTGAAAAATGGTCAGGTCTTCTCAGACTCCATGGTGGTTTTCTATACGCCTGACCCTGCAGCGATGCTTGGGCTCTTGAGCAGCGCCTGGCACTTCAATTGGTGGACCGTAAAGGGTGAATCAACGCTGGAGACACGACTCCGCTACACCCCATCGAAGGGCTTTGATACCTTCCCCCAGCCGGATCTCACCGAGCGTATTGCCATTGCTGGTGAGGAGTTGGACACCTACCGCCGCCACGTCCAGTTGGCGCGCACGCCGCAGCTAGGCATGACCGACCTTTACAATGAAGTCCACAATCCGGCGAATCACGACACCGACATTCAACGATTGCGCGAGATCCATGTCGAAATCGACGAGGCTGTTTCCGCGTCCTACCTCGCGCACCCTCTCGCAACACGATTCGGTTGGACTTCGCTCGCGCTGAACCACGGCTTCCACGAGACTGTCCACGGCCTGCGCTGGACCGTTGATCCTGACGTTCAGATCGAGATGAACCACCGTCTGCTCGAACTCAACCATGCCCTCTACGAAGACGAGGTTCGCCGCGGCCTCCACAGCAAGAAGAGTTCGGCAAAACCCAGGAAGGCCGCGGCCAGCAAGCCACCCCACGCTCCCGGGGACGTGCTCTGGTAGCGGAGCCGCCTGCTGCTTGGCAGCGATCCGTCTGTCTTGTCAGTGCCGCGCCCTATCGTGGTGGTCCATGAGCGACATGTTGCCGACCGCACCGTCGAGCGGTCCGATCCTGGCTGTCCCGTCCCCTGGTGCGGTGCGGGACGAGCTGGCCGAGCTGGTGGTGCGGGACCTCCTCGGGCCGGTGGGCGGCGAGATGGAGGAGGTCGCGGACGCTCCGACGGATTGGTATGTGCTCGGGCGGCTCGCACCGAACGGCACCACGATCTTTCCGGAGGAGCTGGACGCCCCGCTAGGCGACAGCAGGCTGGCCGGCGCGGACGAGGGGGCACCGGACGCGGATGCGCCGAACGTGCCGAGCCTGAGTCCGTCGTCGATCGGGTTCACCGCGCGGGTACGCGGTGACGCAGACCGCTTGGAAGTGACCGGGGAATGGGCACGCTATGTCCGCGCGCATTCGACGGATCCAGGCGTCGAGAAGCTGATCTGGCGGCGTGAGCCGCACGCCGGCAGGGTCCCGGTCAAGCTGGTCGAGGGTGCCGTGGAGCCGCTCGTTCTCGACAGCGAGGACGAGAAGATGGTGTTGCGTGGACGGGTGCGTCGCTTCGAGGACGACTGGCTGGTCACGCTGTTCCTGGTCAACACGACCGAGACCGATTCCAACTCCGCACGGCACTGGGCTTTCCAGGCCGAACTCTCGGCGACCGGGGCTGAGGGCGCGGCGGTGTTCCTTCCCCGGCACGAGCCTGGTTCCGGCGGCGACGGCGCAGACCGGGCCGAGCAGCGACGTCTGGCGATGGCGTATCGGTTCAGTCCGGAGTTCGCGGTGGGACACGCCACCGGCGTACATGCGACGGCAAGTGAAACCGATCCGATGACGGCGGTCGCAATTCGAACGAAGGCCGCACCGGAGTATGACATCGCGCAGACCGACGCCCCGTCGGCACACACTGACCCGGACTTGCCGGAGTTGGCCGACCTGCTGGTCGACATGAAGGTGCTGGCCACGTGCGAAAGGCAAGAGCTGCGCGCTGGGCTGATGCCGCTGGTGGCCGGTTACCGGGCATGGATCGGGCGGTCCGAAGCTCGAGTCGGGCAGGAGGGCCAGCACCTTGACGAGTACCAGACCCAGGCGGGTGAGGCGCTGAGGGATGCGAAACGGGCAGCGGATCGTATCGAAGCGGGGATCGAGCTGGTACTCGGGAACGACGACGCTTTGACCGCGTTTCGGTTCGCCAACAGTGCGATGCACCTGCAGCGCATCCACACCCGGGTCGCCGCGGCGCGGCGCCGTGACCCGTCCCGTGATGTCGAGGGGGTGTTCTTCGAGGAGGACCAGCCGGTCCACCGGTCTTGGCGCCCGTTCCAGCTCGCGTTCCTGTTGCTGAACCTGCCTGCGTTGACGGATCCGGCGCACCCGGAGCGTGCCACGGGGGCTGAGGCGGTGGCGGATCTTCTGTGGTTCCCCACCGGTGGTGGCAAGACCGAGGCGTACCTCGGTCTGACTGCCTACACTCTGGCCATCCGCAGGCTTCGACCCGATCTTGGTGGTCTCGACGCGTGCCACGGGGTTGCGGTCCTCATGCGCTACACGCTTCGGCTGCTAACGATCCAGCAGTTCCAGCGCGCCACTGCGCTGATCTGCGCTTGCGAGGTCCTGCGCCGGGCGGACGAGACGCGGTGGGGCACGGAGCCGTTCCGGATTGGGTTGTGGGTCGGCGGAAAAGTCTCTCCGAACACGACCGACCATGCCGATAAATGGGTCAAGGACGTACGGAAGGCCAGTGGGCGGCCCAATCGGGATTCGGGCTCGCCCTACCAGCTCACCAGCTGTCCGTGGTGCGGCACGAAGATCGAGAAGGGACGCGACGTCGAGGTCGACATGACTCTTCGCCGCACCTACCTGCGCTGTCCGGAGCTGTTCTCCTGCCCGTTCGGTAGCTGGGACCCGAACGGGGAGGGCCTGCCGGTCGTCGTGGTCGACGAGGAGATCTACCGGGTCCTACCGAGCCTGGTCATTGCGACCGTCGACAAGTTCGCGCAGCTGGCCTGGAACGGGCGCACCCAGGCCTTGTTCGGGCGGGCGTCACGACACTGCTCACGCCACGGGTATGTCACGGCGCAGATCGCGGATGAGAGCTGGGAGACCGGCAGCCACATCGCGGAGGGCCGCTACCGGTCCGCGGCACTCACCACAGCCGCACAGGTGCGTCCGCTGGATCTCATCGTCCAGGACGAGTTGCACCTGATTTCAGGCCCCCTGGGATCACTGACCGGCCTGTACGAGGCCGCCGTGGACCGGTTGGCCACCTGGGAGTACGCGCCGGGCAAGACGGTGCGGCCCAAGGTGATCGCCTCGACAGCCACAGTCCGCCGCGCGGAGCGGCAGATCCACGCTCTGTTCGACCGGCGCACCGAAGTCTTCCCGCCGCAGGGCCTGGAGATCGGCGACAGCTTCTTCGCCCGTCAGCGGTCTGCCGACTCGCATCCAGGACGCCGCTACATCGGGATCTGCGCGCAGGGGGTGCGCACAAAGTCCACGATGATTCGCGTGTACGTCGCCGTGCTCGCCGCCGCTCAGACCGTGCACAAGAAGTACGGAAGCAACCCGGTGACCGACCCGTACATGACGCTGGTCGGCTACTTCAACAGCCTGCGCGATCTCGGTGGTATGCGTCTCTCCGTGGAAGACGACGTCTCCACCCGACTGGAACGCGTCAACGAGCGTGGTCTGTCCCGGCGCTACGACTTGAGACTCGAGGAACTTACCTCACGGCTGACCTCGGAGAAAATCAAGGACATCCTTGATCAACTGGAGTACACCTTCCCCAAGGCGAACAAGCTGACGCCCATCGACGTGCTCCTGGCCACCAGCATGATCGCCGTTGGCGTCGATGTCTCCCGCCTCGGCGTCATGGTCGTTGCCAACCAACCCAAGTCCACCGCCGAGTACATCCAGGCGACCAGCCGCGTCGGCCGTGCCACCCCGGGCCTCGTCTTCACCGTGTTCAACTGGGCCCGCCCACGGGACCTGTCCCACTACGAGACCTTCGAGCACTTCCACTCCACCGTGTACCGGCACGTCGAGGCCCTCTCAGTAACCCCGTTCGCCGAGCGCGCCATAGACCGCGGCCTGGCCGGTGTCCTGGTGGCGCTGGCCCGCAACCTGGACGCCAGCGACAACGGCAACCTCGGCGCGCAGACCTTCGACACGCACAGCAGCAAGGCCGACCACATCGTCCGCTACCTCGAACGCCGCGCGGGCGAGATCTCCACCCATCGCACCGTCGCAGCTCGGGTACGCGAAGAACTCGACAGCCTCCTGGATCTGTGGGCGCGTGAGCAGCGCCGCCCGGCGACCCGGCTTGCCTTCGACGCCAAAGGCAAGGCCGACGACATTGTGGGACTGCTCCGCAGCCCGGACGCCGGCCCCTGGGGTCCCACAACCTGTCCGACCTCGTTGCGCGAGGTCGAGCCGGGCATCCGTCTGGTTCTGCGAGCTGCACCGGGCAGCATCGACGACCATGAGAAACACCCCTTCCTCCCACGTACGACCCCGGATATTGATGGCGCCAGGCAGGAAGGGGACCTCTCATGACCAGCACCACGAGCGTTTCACGACCGGCGGACGACCTGCGGGTCGGGGAGCTGCGGCCCAGCCAGCTGCTGCACACCTACGGAGTCGGCGCGGTCGCGGACCTGCCGAACCTCTCGGTGATGATCCTCGGACTCGACGAGTGGGCGTTGGAGCAGGCCGCGATCGTTCCCGAGGAACGGCTACTCGCGGCGGTGCGCAGCAAGCTCGGCAACCAGGTCCAGAACCTGCGGATGCCGCCGTACACGCCGGAGGACCCGAACGACTTCAGCGGCGCCTGGTCGCGGATCGGCGTTCCGGTCGCGGTGTTTCCGGGCTGGCTGCGGTGCACCGACAATCGCTGCAACCGGCTCGCACCGGCTGACTCTGGGCTCTTTCATCTGCTGCCGAACAGCTTTGCGCCCGACCAGACCCGCTACGTCCATTCCTGCCGCGAGAGCGGGCGCAGGCGGCCTACCGCGGTACCGGCCAGGTTCGTCTCGGCCTGCCCGGCCGGGCATCTCGACGACTTCCCGTGGATGTACTTCGTCCACCGCGGCGCGCCGCACGGGCCGGACCACACGCTGAAGCTGGTCGAGCGCGGCACCACCGGTGAGGCGGCGAACATCTTCGTCGAATGCTCCTGTGAGGTGAAGGCCCGTTCCATGGCCGAGGCCATCGGTACCCGCAGCGAGCTCGTCCTGCCGGCCTGCCGGGGCCGGCACCCGCACCTGGGGACCTTCGAGCCCTGTACCGAGCAGACCCGGACCATGGCGCTAGGCGCCACGAACGGCTGGTTCGCGATGCAGCTGCGGGTCTTCTCCCTGCCGCACGCCGAGAATCCGGTGGACAGCGCGGTCGCCGAACACTGGGCCGGACTGCAGGTGGTGGCGAGCCTGCCACGCGAGACCGCCCGCCTGGTCCTGCCCACCCAGGTGATGTGGCCGCAACTCGAGCGCTTCGGCGCAGACGAGGTATTGAACGCGATCGCCCGCCACCGTGACGGAATACAGTCCGGCGCCGTCGAGGACGTGGACGCACTGGACATTGCCGGCCCGGAATGGCTCGCCTTCACCGGCCGTCCCCAGAACCATCCTAATTTCAGCGTCAGCAACGAGCCCGTACCGCCCACCCACCGCAATTGGCTCAGCCAGGTGCGGCTCGTCAAGCGGCTCCGAGAGGTATCAGCCCTGTACGGGTTCAGCCGGATCGACGCACCGGAATGGGGATCCGCAACCAGTGGCGGGCCGGTGCAGGAGGAGAACCGCGCACCGCTGACCGGCTCTGCGCCGAGCTGGGTGCCGTGTGCGGAGACCCGCGGCGAGGGGATATTCCTTCGCTTCGACGAACAACGGGTCGCCACCTGGGAACAGAACCCGGACGTCATCCGACGCGCCGGCATCCTGAGAGCCGCACATCGGAAGTGGTGCGCCCAGCGCCGGACCGCTGCGGAGTGGCCGGGCATCCGCTACCTGCTGCTGCACACCTTCGCCCACGTCCTGATCCGCGAGTTCGCTTTGGAGTGCGGCTACGGCGCCTCCGGTATCGGCGAACGTATCTACGCACGCTCCGGCAACGACCCGATGGCCGGGATCCTGCTCTACACCGCGGCCCCCGACAGCGAGGGCACCCTCGGAGGCCTGGTCACCCTCGGCGGACAACACCGGCTGGGCGCTCTGATCGACCAAGCGCTCGAGGCCGCGCGGCTATGCGGCTCGGACCCCCTGTGCGCCGACCACAACCCGGTCGCCCACGGCCGCCTGCACGGCGCAGCCTGCCACGCCTGCCTGTTTGCCGCGGAAACATCCTGCGAACGAGGCAACCATTTCCTGGACCGCGAACTGCTCGTCGAGACGTTCAGCGGCCGGCCAGGCGGATTCTTCACGCCATGACCGGCCACAAGGTCGGCCAAGCCGCGATCCCCCTTCCCGAAGTGATCTCTGAGCTCGTCGCAAGCCTCCCCGAGACCCATCTCGCAGCCTGGACCAGGGCATTGCGCACCATCACAGTTCCCGACGATCAGACAGAGTCCCGTCTCATCGCCGCGCATCCCGGCGCGGGACTCGGGCCGCGCGCCGCTATGCTGCTGTCCGCCTGGAGATCTGCCGATCCGCAACTGCCGGGGCCCGCGCTGGCCCTAGCCCTCGAAGCTGCCATCTGCCGCTACGAGCAGGACCTCGCCTCCCACCATGTCGACATCGTCGTCTCCGGCCCGCTGAGCGGTACCGTGCCGCTCAGGCTCACCACATCCGCAGCAATCGAGGTCATACAGTCGGCGACCCGCACGCTCCTGCTTACCAGCTACGCCGCATTCGGCATACAGGAGATCGTCGACGAGATCACAGAGGCCGCAGACCGTGGCGTCAGCGTGAACCTGGTCTTGGAGACCGCGCGCTCCGCCGGCGGCAGGCTGCACGGAGAGACTGACGGGCGTACCGCATTCCACGCACTGCGCTTCCACCCGGACGTGCACTTATGGCAATGGGCGAACACCGAGCGGCGCGGCTTCAGCGGCCGACGCGGCAGCATGCACGCCAAGGTCATCGCTGCTGACCGAAGCACCGTCCTACTCGGCAGCGCGAACCTCACCGACAACGCGTACAACGACAACCTGGAGGTCGGTGCCGTTATCCACGACCCGATCGCCGTTGGCAAGCTCGTCGATCACTTCACCACCCTGATGCACTCAGAAAGCAGCTTGCTTGTCCGATTGCCGTGGATATCCTCCCAGGGAAACGGAGTCGACGAGAGCGACGGACATACCTGAACCACGGTCGAGGTGCCCTACGGCTCACGCGCCCACCTCTGCTCGGTCTGGGCCTGGCGCTGGTGGAAGGAGACCACCGGGCTGACCTTCGAGGAAGTGCGACCTGGGAACATCGATACAGCGGTTCTCGGTAAGGTCGATCTTGGGTGACAGTGAGCCTTTTCCATCTTGATCAGGTGGCGAGTTCGAGGGCGACGACGGCACGGACGGCGGCTGTGATCCGGGTGGTGCTGCAGCGGAGCTTTCGCACGAGCCGCCAGGACTTGAGTATGGCCATGGCGCGTTCGCCGAGGCTGCGAATCTTGGCGTGATCGCGGTTGTGGTGTCGGCGCCAGCCGCGGAGGTGCTTGCCACGGATCGGAACACGGATCGCAGGGCCGGCGCCCTGGTACGCCTTGTCGGCCCAGCACTTGATGTCATCTACGGCGAGGGCGGCGGGTATGCCATGGTTCCGGGCCGCGGTCAGCTCGTGTGTGGCTCCCGGCAGTGCGTCCGAGGCCCAGATCAGGCGCCCGGCGGGATCGGCGAGGACTTGCACGTTCATCCCGTGGTGCTTCTTCTTCCCGGAGTAGTACGGCTGGTCGGCGGCGATACGGTCGATGGGTAGCACAGTGCCGTTGAGGATCACGTATGCCTTCTTCCGGACGGTCGTCATGGCCTGTTGCAGCGTGGGCGCGAGGGCGGCCAGTAGGTCGACGGCCTCGCGTATGTAGCGGTAGGCCGTGGCGATCCCGATGCGGAAGCCCGCGGTAGGGCGGGCGTAGGTGTCGCCGCAGCGTAGGTGGGCCAGGACGAGCAGGGCCTGCCGACCGCAGGTTAGGCGGCGCCAGCGCGAACCGATCCGACGACGGTGACCTGCGAGAAGACCGGAAAGATGCCGCAGAGTGCGGCTGGACAGATCGATGCCGGACGGGCAGACAAGCACGCGAAAGCTCCTGGCGGACTGGTGACCTTCGTCGTGAACCCGTCTACCAGGAGCTTTCTTCATGCCCGCCGCCGGGGCTGCCAGCCCAACCATCCGTCAGGTTGGAAAGGCTCACTGCCCAAGATCCACTTTCGATGCACGGCCTAGCACAGGCCGCGCCGGTTCGGTGGACCTCGGCAATCCACTGGCGCGAGGGCGCTGTCGGGCCATATCCTGATCCGTTCTTCGATGATCAACTACCACACTGAGGCTGCGAGTTGATGGACGTAGCGAGGATGATGGCTCAGCTTGATGAGCTTATTGCTGAGTACCGAGAAATGATTAGCATCCGTACCGAAGGAGTACTGGCCTCTGATCGAGCCAAGCTCCTTGTGAGCCGTCTCGAAGCCGCTATCGATCGCTTGGCACCTCCTGGTAGTAGCTACGTAAGGCAGCTAGATGTCTATCGGGAACAAAAGCGAACCTCGCTAAAGATTCGCGAGGTCTTTAGCATTGCTCTTGGCCTCCATCACGATCTGGCATCCGGATGGGTGGAGACAGTTGTTGAGATGGTGCACGCTGGCACCCATAGCGATTACCTGGATATGGCAGAGACGTTGTTGCAGTCGGGGTACAAGGACGCCGCAGCTGTCATCACAGGTACGTCATTGGAAGTTCATGTGCGAACACTCTGTGTTAAATATGGCGTAGACACCGAACTGGCCAGTGGTGCACCGAAGAAGGCCGACGTCATGAACGCCGACCTGAAGAAGGCTGACGTCTATGACGGACTACGGCAAAAGCAGATTACGGCCTGGATGGACCTGCGCAACAAGGCGGCTCACGGTGACTACCAAAGCTACGACGAACACCAGGTACGTATGTTCATTGATGGCGTGCGGGACTTCATGCTGAAGTACTCGGCATAGCGCGCAGACAAGGGGACTAAACGATGGCCAACATCGACAAGGTAGTCGAGCAGCTCAACTTTCTGATCAAGGCTTCCGAAAACTACGCACGGAACGATAACTGGTCTCTCCTGCATGACGGAGCAGACGACCCCGTTGTTCTCAGCAACCGGCTCGAAGCCGCAATCGAGCGAGCTACGCGACCGACCTCTATGTATATGAAGCAGCTTGACACTGCCCGCCGTAGAGTACAGCCTTATCGACTCAGAGAAGTGCGCATCGTCGCACTGGGACTACGTGACGATTTGGTCGCCGGGTGGGTTGAATCGGTCGTCGAGCTGGTGCACGCCGATACCTACCGCGATTACTTGGAAATGGCGGAGGGGCTGCTTGCCAAGGGATACAAGGACGCCGCAGCCGTCATCACGGGAACGTCCCTCGAAGTTCATGTGCGCGCTCTGTGCGCGAAGAACAATGTGACGACGGCAGTGGCAGGCAAGCCAAAGAAGGCCGACACCATGAACGCCGACCTCAAGAAGGCTGGAGTGTACGACGGCTTGCAGCAGAAGGAAGTTACCGCCTGGATGGACCTCCGGAACAAGGCAGCCCACGGGGACTACGCCGACTACGACCGCGATCAGGTACGTCGGCTCATCGGTGGAGTAGAAGCCTTCATGAGGAAGTACCCAGCGTAGGCGAACCCAGTAGGTCAGGGGTAGGTGTGAAGACTTCTTACTAGCAGCCACCCTTAGCGTACGGACGACTTGGGCCATTGTGATGATGTCCTGACGTCAGGTGCGCCGAGAATAATTCTGATCGAAAGAAAAGGGAATAATGACAGTTCAAGATGATGTGGTGGCGCTCGGCATAAGAAGTGATGCTGCCTATGTCGGCCGGTTCAGTCGCGATTTGGGTGCATCGAGAGCCTCCGGGAACAGCGGTACGATCATGTTCTGTTTGGCGCCGTACCTGTCACTGTTTGTACATGAGTCGTATAGCAAGCTCAAGCGCATTGATCCCGCCTTGCCCGCCTTGTTGTCGGCTGACGTCGAAGCAATCGTGGCGCGTTCACGCCACAGTTTGAAGCTTTTCGAGGACAATCGGCGCGGCATTGAAGGGCAGCTTGCGTACTTCCGTGACGAGATCTCGCCTGCACACGCGGATAGGTTCCTGAACAACACGTGGCTTAAGGCCGCCCGATTTCTAGAGACAGACTTGGGTCTCTATAGCTACGACGGAAGGATTATCTCGACAACACATGCCGCCACGTTCCATCTGGGATTTGATCCTGTCGCACTACTGGAGGAGGGGTCGGGTCCGAATCTGCAATCCGTCTACGAAGAGTACGGCCGTTACTTCCGCGGGCTAGGCGCGAGGACCGATTCAGGCGCGAAGACCTTCGCGAGTCATCTCGACCCGATGCGCTTTGATCAGCGGGGCAACGACGTTCGATCGACTAAGTACTACGGCCAGATATTCAATGGCAAGGGTACGCCAGACATCAACCGGCTACTGATGGTGTTCCGGGGTTTGATGAATTTCGTCGACTCGATGGTCGGGCTGGGCGCAGATGCGAATGAGGTCGAGTACACCGTATTCAAGATGCGCTTTCTGACCCTGTACCAGGTTCTTGGCAGCTTGCAGATGCTTCATGACGAACGACCCGGTGATCTCACCACGCAGTCCACAAGGATTATCGAGAAGATCACGGGCACGTGGTCGGCAAGCCTGATTATGGATCGCTCAGCAAAGCCGTTCCGCAACACACTGATGCACTACAACCTAGACTCTCGCGTCGACCTGGCGAGAGTGGATGCAACTCAGCCACTCTTTGGACTCGTGCCGATCTATTTTCCGTCGCACGACGCTGCATCGTTCGTCGAGGCCGTTGACAGCTGTATCAAGGAAACCGCATCGGTCATAGAGGAGTGGGCTACTGCCTGAGCAGTGAGCGCGGAGTTGGTTCGGCGGGCACGGGGGCTCGACCGTCTGCACATAGAACAGCCCTGCGGCCGCTGGTCGCGGGGTGTTTGGCTTGCGCGGCTTGTTCAGGCGGACCTGGCAGGCGTGGCCGGCGCAGGGTTGGTCGACTCGATCCATGCGGCCGTCTCCGGCTTCCCGCTCCTGGTGTCTTTGACGGCAAGGCTGACGGCTACGACACCGATCAGCCACCGTCTACGGCTGTCCTGCAAGAGGTCGTTGGCGGCGCCGGCACAACAGCACACACGCCAAGATTCGATGCCTCGGCGAGCAGGCCATGGCCACCCTGAATGGCTGGCGCCTCCTACGAAAGATCCGTTGCAGCACCAACCGCATCACCGCGATCGTCCAAGCCGTCCTCATCCTTCAACACGCTTCCGCGTGAGGTTGGAAAGGGCTCAGTGAGACCGGCGGGGGCCTGTGCGGGCCCCCGCCAGGGCCGCCGCTTTCAAAGACGGCGCTGAGCCCAAAAGATGATCAGACTCACGCACCCCGACCCGGCACCATAAGCAGCTCCGAGCAAGAATCGCCTGCTCATGACCTTGATCTGGCGGCGCTGCCACTTGATCGTCCGCTGCCAGCGTCCCGGGGGTTCGACATCCCCGTGAGGCATGGGATTAGCATGCACTGTGGTTCTCCAATCCGTTGCAGAGCGGCAAAAGGAATCGAAAGAGGGCCCCCTCGGCACGGTTTCTCAGGCCATGTGCCGGAGGGGTCCTTTATTTGGCTGTCATCAGGGACCCTACTGAGGGCTCAGGCAGGGGAATTCTGCACGATGAGCGATCAGCGTCCTGATTAAGGGAGTTGACGGTCCGTCATGCGTCAACCTTGACAAGCTGCCACTAACTTGACGACCCACGATTTTTTGATCTCGTTTTGATAACGAGACTCGCGAGGAATTCGCCGCTGCGGCGTGCAACGCACGGCCCCGGCTAGTGCTGTGCGGCACCCAGCGCGGCTCAGTGACGGATGGTCTGCAACCGGCTACCGGTCTCTGCGATGATCCAAAACGACCAGCCGTTCCGGCTCGCACTCACCTTGGGGTTCTGTGCACGCAGCACCGCAGCGGCTGCGCCACTCGGAGACTTGTACCGTCCCTGTGCCGGCCCGTTCGTCACGGTCACACTTTCCGTCGCCGGATCGTAAAGCCCCTCGATCCGCACCCCTTCGTACAGGGCGTAAACATCGATCATCCCCCCCTGGTCGCTCTTCTTGGGAGTGGAAGAGCGCTGGAAGTGCTCCACCAGCCTCTGTACTGCCTCGCTCTCGGAGACCCCCCAGGCCAGCGCCAGCAGTGCCACCTGGTTGTGCGTGGTCTCCGTGATCTCCATGCACACATTTCTTCTGATACTCACGGCCGTGATCATACGCCCTGGACAGCTATGCCTGCAGCTGTTTCTTAGAGCCGAGGAGGCGATCGCCGCCAGTTCTGCAAATGACCAGTTGAGAGACGTCCTGAGTGCTGCATGGCCGACGCGTTGGCCCAGGTTGCCCGTCGCGGAAGGCCTCTCAGGGCCGGCTAGTGGGCCCTGACCGGTTTCCAGCCGCGCCCGTCGAACTTCACCAGGCCCTCACCGACGGCTAGGTGCTTCCCCGTCCGGCCGGGCCAAGCGTATGGAGGGGACGGTGTCAAGCCAGGGCGGGCAGAACTGGTTAGTGAACCAGATCGAGGCGGTGCCGTCCGCCTGCATCTTCTCGGTGCGGGCGGTAATGCCAGCGCCCGTGATCGGCGCGAGCTGGGCTTCCAGCGCCGTCCAGGGGCGTGGAGAAATCGGCGGCACGGTTTGGGAAACGATCTTCGGGAGCACCGGCGTAGCTCCTGACCAACGGCTTCCGTCGGTGTCCCGGTACGTCTGAGGAATCCGACAGATCGGCTGGACGAATCCACCGACAAACCGCCTGGACAGTCACACGAAGACGCAGGTCAGTGCGATGCCCGGCGACATCTCAGATCGGAACCTACAGACAAATAGCGCCGCCCGCCCGGGCCGCGGGCCGTCGGCGACGACGCCGTCAGCGGCCCGCCGCCGACGGCGTCGTGCCCCGCTCGTAGCCGACCTGGCGGGTCAGCCAGAAGAAGACGTCGGGGACCTGCCGCCGCCACTCACCGGTGTCGTGCGCGCCGCCGATCTCGACCACGTCGACCGTCGTCGGGGGCTTGGCGGCGGAGCGCAGTGCCTGGCCGGACTCGAAGCCGTCGCCGCGTGCGCCGGAGACGAACAGGGCGGTCCGCGGCGGCGTCGTCGCGGAGTCCAGGATGCTCAGCGGGTCGTTGGCGCGGCGCAGTTCCTCGTCCCGGCCGGCGAGCGAGGCCTTCTCCGCAGCGGGGTCGTTGTAGCCGGACAGGCTCACCCCGGCGCGGTAGCGGTCCGGGTGGGCCACGGCCAGCTTCGCCGCGCAGTGGCCGCCCGCGGAGTATCCGGCCACGGCCCAGCCCTCCGGTCGGTTCATCGCACGGAAGTTGTCCATCACCATCTTGCGGACGTCGACGCTCAGCCAGCTGTCCGCGTTGATCCGGCCCGGGATGTTGGCGCAGCCCGTGTCGACGCGGCCGAGCAAAGTCGTGCGCGGGGCGACGAGGATGAACGGGGCCACCTCTCCGCTCTCCATCATCGGCCGCAACTGCTCCTGCACCTTCAGCGTGCCGAACCACGCCTTCGCCGAACCCGGATACCCCGGCAGCAGTTCGACGACCGGGAACTTCGTGTTCCGGTAGGCGGGTTCGTCGTACTGCGGAGGCAGCCAGACGTACACCTCGCCCCGGACGCCCGACACCTGCCCGGTGAGATCGGTGACGTGGACGCCCTCGCCCAGGAGCGGGTCGGTCGCCCGCCTGAACGTCACCCTGCTCTTCGGGAGGTCGGCGAAGCGCACCCCGCCCATGCCGTCCTTGCCGAGGTCGGCCGCAGCCTCGACGTGGTCGCCCGTTCCGAGCAGGTCATCCCAGCTGCCGTACAGGCCGTTGGCGTTGTTCACGGCGACGAACACGACCACGAGCGCGGTCGCCTGCGCGAAGCCGAGCATCACCAGCCGGACGGCGCCCCGCACCAGGGCCGGGCCGCGCACCCTGCTCCACAGCGCCAGCGGCAGCAGTACCGCCACCGCGGCCAGCACGATCGAGGTCACGAAGAAGGGAGTACCGGTCAAGCTCATCACGGACCGTTAGAGGGAGCGGACCCCGTCCCGGTTGCCGCGTCTACCGGGCGGTTTCGTCACACTTCCGCGTCATGCCGCATTCGTGGACACGGGCCGCGCGCCGGGGCGCCCCCGAGGCCCGGACTCAGACCAGCCGGCGTGCCGTCGCCCAGCGCGTCAGCTCGTGCCGGTTCGACAGCTGCAGCTTCCGCAGCACCGCCGACACGTGCGACTCCACCGTCTTCACCGAGATGAAGAGCTGCTTGGCGATCTCCTTGTACGCGTAGCCCCGGGCGATCAGCCGCAGCACCTCGCGCTCGCGCTGGGTGAGCCGGTCCAGATCCTCGTCCACCGGGGGCGCGTCCGTGGAGGCGAAGGCGTCCAGGACGAAGCCGGCCAGCCGCGGGGAGAACACCGCGTCGCCCTCCTGGACCCGGAAGATCGAGTCGACCAGATCGGTTCCCGTGATCGTCTTGGTCACATAGCCCCGGGCGCCGCCGCGGATCACCCCGATGACGTCCTCGGCCGCGTCCGAGACGGACAGCGCCAGGAAGCGGACGGGACGCTCGGCGGCCGCCGCGAGCCCGGCGCAGCGGCGCAGCACCTCGACGCCGCCGCCCCCGGGCAGATGGACGTCGAGGAGCACCACCTCGGGCCGGGTCGCCGTGATCACGGTGACCGCCTGGTCGACGTCGGCTGCCTCGCCGACGACCTCGACTCCCGTCTCCTCGGTCCTGCCGATCTCGGCCTGCACTCCCGCGCGGAACATCCGGTGGTCGTCGACGAGCACGACCCGTACCCGGCGCTCCGTCCCCTCGGCTGCGTCGGTCTGCTCGGTCATCCGTCCGCCCTCTCCATCTCCAGCTCCACTTCGGTGCCCCCGCCGGGCACGGAACGCAGACGCGCCGTGCCTCCGTTGCGCTGCATACGGCCGACGATCGATTCTCGTACGCCCATGCGGTCCTCCGGTACCGCGTCGGGGTCGAACCCCGGCCCGCGGTCGCGCACCGAGACGAACACCGTACGGCCCTCGACCTCCGCGTACACCTGTACGGGCCCTCCCTCGCCACCGTACTTCGCGGCGTTGACCATCGCTTCGCGCGCGGCCTGCATCTGGGCCGTGAGCTTCTCGTCGAGCGGGCAGTCGCCCACGACCACGACCTCCAGCGGGACGCCGTGCTTGTCCTCGACCTCCGCCGCGGCCCGCTTCACCGCGTCCGCGAGCATGGTGGGCTCCTCGTCCTCCTCCTTGCCGGTGCCCTCCGGCCGGTACAGCCAGTTGCGCAGCTCGCGCTCCTGGGCGCGGGCGAGCCGGCGCACCTCGCCCGCGTCGTCCGCGTTCCGCTGGATCAGGGTGAGGGTGTGCAGCACGGAGTCGTGGACGTGGGCGGCGACCTCGGCGCGCTCCTGGGCGCGGATGCGCATCAGGCGCTCCTCGGACAGGTCCTGGGTCATCCGTACCAGCCACGGGCCGGCGAGCAGGGCGACACCGACGATCACGGCCAGGGCGGCGGTCAGGACGTTGCCGAGCTGCTCGGCGGAGCCGCGGACGACCACGAAGACGGTGAGGCCCATGCCGACCAGAGCGACGCCGGCCAGTCCGCGGGCGAGCTGCAGCAGCCTGCGGCGCCGGTCGTCGCCGGTCCACTGGGCCCGGCGGGCGTTGTCCGCCTGCCGCCACACCAGCACGACACCGGCGCCCGTCAGGAGCACGGGCCAGACGTAGCGGTTCGCGGGGCCGCCGAGGTCGATGTTGGTGACGAAGACGACCGCGCCGATCAGCAGGGCGACCAGCGCGAACAGCTGTCCCCTGTCGGGCTTGCGGAGCCGCCGTCTGCCGTCCGGGGCGGTCTCGAAGACCGGCTTGGGCTCGGCCGACCTGCCGCCGACGCCCAGCGGAACGGCGATCCAGAACACCGCGTAGAGCAGCGTTCCGAGGCCGTCCGCCATGAAGAGCCCGAGGAACACGAGCCGGACCCAGATCACCGGCAGGCCGAGATGGCCCGCCAGCCCGCGCGCCACGCCACCCAGCCAGCGGCCCTCCGCGCTGCGGTACAGCTTGCGGAGGGGGGGCTCTTCGGTCTCGGGCGGGCGGGCGGCGGCGACGGGCATGCCCCGATGGTCACACGGGGCCGGCGGCGGGGGCATCAGGGCCGTCCCTGAGACAGACCCTGAGCCTCGGCGCCCCGGGCGGTGTCCACGGCGGTCCCGCCCGGCACACGACGCCCTGCACGGCCCGCGCATTGCCGGGGTCGCCCGTGTTGGCCCGTTGCGGCGCGGCCCCCGCCTCGCGATCGGACGCACCGGACGCCGCGGTCCCGCCGCCCCTCCGGCGGACGGCGCCGCTTCGCGGACGGGACCCAGGGTGCAATATCAGGGAAGGGCCAGGGTCGGGACGGCTGCCGCCGGGGGTGGCGGACCGTCACCATGGAGGAATGACTCAGCCGACCGCCCCGGCGCCCGGGCCGCCGCCGGAGCACCAGCTCCCGCCCGTGCTGCTGCGCCGGACCGCACGGCACAAGGTCGTCGGCGGGGTCTGCGGCGGCCTCGGCCGGTACTGCGACGTCGACCCGGTGATCTTCCGAATCGCCAT
The DNA here is from genome assembly GCF_900103455.1 of Streptomyces wuyuanensis. Lineage (GTDB taxonomy): Bacteria > Actinomycetota > Actinomycetes > Streptomycetales > Streptomycetaceae > Streptomyces > Streptomyces wuyuanensis. Next base: position 70,424 of record NZ_FNHI01000012.1, read on the forward strand.
GGGTGTGCTGTCGGTGACCGGAGGCATCGGTCTGATCTTCTACGGCTTCGCCTGGCTGCTGATCCCACTGGAGGGCGAGGAGGAGAACGAGGCGCGGCGCGCCCTGTCCGGCCGGGTCGACGGGGCGGCCCTGGTCGCCGTGCTGCTCGCGCTGCTCGGCTGCGGACTGTTCCTGTCGATGCTGGGCAACGACGGGACGCTCGCGTTCTCCGCGCTGCTGTCGCTCGCCGTCGTGGGCGCCGCCGTGTGGTCGCGGCGGCGTACGACGGCCGCCCCGGACGGCGGGCCGCTGGACGGGGCGACCGCGCACGCCGTGGCGGAGGCCCCGCCCGAGGCCAAGGCGCCCCCGACGCCCGACAGCCCCTCCTGGTGGCGCGACCCGATCGTCAAGGACGGCACCACCGGACCCGTGGCGACCGGATACCTGTGGGGTCCCCCGGACGCGTCACCGGACCTCGCGCCGCTCCCCCGCGGCCGGCGGGCCGGAGTCGCCGCGCGCCGCCCCCGAGGGCCGCGCGGCATCGCCGGAGTCGTCTTCCTGCTCGCTCTGGTGGCGGGCGGGCTGGGCACGGGGCTGACGTGGGACTCCCAGCCGCTGGGCACGAGCCTGCAGATCGGGCTCGCCTGCGCGCTGGCCGTGTTCGGACTGGGCCTGGTGGTCGGCAGTCTCCTCGGCCGGATCGGCGGGGGCACGATCCTGCTGACCGTGGTCACGTCCGTGCTGCTGGTCGGCGCCTCCGTGCTGCCCAAGCAGATCGACACGCAGTGGATGCGGACGGAGTGGCGGCCCGCGACGGCCGCGGCCGTCGCTCCGCAGTACCAACTGGGTTCCGGCATGGCCACGCTCGACCTCAGCCGGGTGGCCGTGCCGGTGGAGGAGACGGTGAGCACCAAGGCGGAGGTCGGAGCCGGCCGGCTCCGGGTCGTGCTGCCCGGGGACGCCACGGTCCGGATCCGGGCGCGCGCGGGCGTCGGTGACGTGCGGCTGCCGGGGGATCCGGTGAACGACGTGGACGTCGCCCCGGACCGGGACCGCACGCGTACGCTCGCTCCGCCCGCCGGAGCGAAGCCCGCGGGCACGCTCGACCTCGATCTGGCGGTCGCGCTCGGACAGGTGGAGGTCACCCGTGCTGCGTCATGAGTTCCGTCCGGGCAGGCTGATCGCGGGCGCGGCGGCCCTGGGGACCGCCGCGGCCTATCTGGGCGACGCGACCGGCGCCTGGCAGACCCCGTGGTTCACGGCCGTCCCGGTGATGTCGGGCGGCCTGTTCCTCGCCGCCGTCGTCACCTTCGTCCACTACCGGCTGCGCCGGCGCCGTTCCGCGATGGCCGCGTCCAGCGAGAACACGGAGGCGCCGGCGAGCACCAGCGGCAGCCAGGCCATCATGTAGGCGAGGTCGTTCCCGTAGTAGTACGGCTCGGTCTGCCAGCTGACGGTCAGCCACAGGCTCAGCGAGATCAGCACCCCGCCGAGGGCGGCCAGTCGTGCGAGCAGCCCCAGCAGGGTGCCGATGCCGACGGCCAGCTCGCCGAAGGCCATCGCGTAGCCGAAGCCCTCGGGGCTCTTCAGGGCGACGTCCACCAGCGCGGGCACCGCGGAGCTGTTCCGCACGGTGCTCATCAGCTCTCCGATGGAACCGGTCCCGGTCGCGGAGAGGAACGCGCTGTCGAAGAGCTTGTCCAGTCCCGCGTAGATGAAGGTCACTCCCAGGAACAGCCGCAGCGGCAGCAGCGAGTAGCGCGCCGCCCGTTCCTTCCAGTTGGTGCTCGCGTCGTCGGCCGCGTACGTCGCCGTCGTCCGGTACACATGCGTCATCGTCGCCTCCGTGTCTCACCCGGCTGGGACGATTGTCCCCACGTACCGCGCTCGTGAATACGGGGGCGACGGCCGTACGGCTCAGCCGGTTCAGTCGACGACGTCGACGGTCACGCGGTTCGACTCCGCGCCCGCCGCCGTCACGACCTGCACCTCGACCCTGCCGGGCTCGACCTCGGCCGGCACCGGGACCGTGATGCTCGTATCACTGGGGCTGGTGAATCCGCCGGGGACGGGGACCAGCGGCACATGGACGTGGACGGCGCCGATCCGGACGGTCATCAGGGCGAGCCGGTCGGGGCTCCCGGCGCCGGGTGGGACGAACCCGGCGCCCCGGATCTCGATGTCGTCGCCGATGCGGACGGGTCCGTCGAGGCCGCCGGGCTCGCGGGTGCGGACGACGGACAGGACGACCGGGCGGCCGCCCTCGGCGTACTTCCCGGCGAGGTAGACCGTCGCCGATACCAGGACCAGCGCGGTGAGGCCCCACGGCAGCTCCGGCAGCCGGTCGGGCCGGCGCGCGAGCAGCACGGTCGAACAGACCAGGGCGACCGCCCCGACGAGGACGTACTGTGCGTCGGAGAAGCTGCCGCGGCCCGCGTCGTCGCACACGAGGTCCGCGGGCCGGGGGCGGTCCGCCTCCATCTTCTGCAGCCGCTGGGTGATGACGCGCACGGTGACCACACGGCGTACGACGACGGCGATCAGGGAGACGGCCGCGACGACCGTGAGCAGTCCGGCCCCCTGGGCGAGGCCGAGTCCGGCGGGGACCGACAGGGCGAGCCGGCACGCCAGGAACAGCACGGCGTAGGCGGCGAACAGCACCCACACGGCGGCCACGGCCCGCGAGGTCGACAGCCGGTTGTCCTCGCCGACGAGCGGTGCGAGCAGCCCGCCGTGCGCCCGGTGGAGCCAGGCGGTCCCGGTGAGCAGTCCGGCCAGACAGGCCGCGGCGGCGAGGCCGGCGGTGCGCGCCACGGTCCAGCCGGAGCCGATCGCGGTCACGGCCTGGACCAGGAGCAGCAGCACGACCGAGCCCCACAGGACCAGCAGGGTGCGCTGCCGGACGCGGGTGAGCCATGACTCGCCGGCGGCGCGGCTGCGTTCCGCGACGGCCCGGGCCGACTCGGTCAGCTCGTCCGAGATCCACTGGCGGGTACCGGCCGCGGAGGAGGCGATCTGGGCGGGCAGCCCTCGTCCTCCGGCGAGTTCGTCGCGCCTGGCGATGAACCGGGCGACGGCCCTCCGGTGTCCCTCACGTCTGCCGTGCGGGCAGTCGCCGCAGGTGCAGCCACCGCCGTGCACGCTCTTTCCCGCTTCCTGCACCGCCACGGCGACGCACCCTTCCCCGGTAGGCAGCTTCGGCAACTACCCCGTGATTCCAAGGAATTGTGCCGTACGGGCGGGACCGCGCACGCATCGGGAAGCCGACGCGAGGGTGATTTGCGCACGATCAAATTGACGTACTACGACATGAGTTCGGGTTCCGCGGAGGCGATCTGCCGCCACATCGGCTGGTAGTTGATCCATGCGGCGAGATCGCCGCCGAGCAGTTCACGGGTCGCGACCGCGTCGCGGTGGTCGATGAGCACCGGCTTCCCGGCGGCCCGGGCACTCAGCTGCACCTGCGCGCAGCGCTCCATGGAGACGAACCACCAGGCGGCCGCGTCCACCGAGTCCCCGACCGTGAGGAGCCCGTGGTTGCGCAGGATGACGGCCTTGCGGGGGCCGAGGGCGGCAGCGATGCGGCTGCCCTCCTCGGCGTCGACGGCCACTCCGGTGTAGGCGTCATACAGCGCGTGGTCCTGGTAGAAGGCGCACGCCTCCTGCGTGATCGGGTCCAGCAGTTCGCCGAGCGAGGCCAGCGCGCGGCCGTGGACGGAGTGGGTGTGCACGACGGCGACGGCCTCGGGCCGGGCCCGGTGGACCGCGGCGTGCACGGCGAACGCGGCCTGGTTGACGTGCCGGGTGCCGAGGACGACCTGGCCGTCGCCGTTGACCAGGACCAGACTGCCCGCGGTCATCGTGGCGAACGGTTCCCCGAACGGGTTGACCCAGAAGCAGTCCGGCACCTCCGGGTCCCGCACGCTGATGTGCCCGGCGACGCCCTCCTCGTACCCGAGGCGGGCGAACAGCCGCAGCGCGCCGGCCAGCCGCTGCTTCCGGTACACGCGCTCGTCCACCACGGACTCGTGCACCGGCGGCATCGCGAAGTGCAGCCGCTCGACGGGTATCGGCTCCGGCACCGGCATGTCGGTCATGGCGCGGAAGGTACCTCCGGCTGCGCCAACTGGCCATATACGGCGCGCACCTTGCGCGGGACCGGACGACAATGGGCACATGACCGCACCGGCTTCCCCACTCGTCGAGCTCCTCGGGCTGGAACCGCACGTCGAAGGCGGGTGGTTCCGCGAGACGTGGCGCACGGCGGGCTCGACCGCTCCGCCCGGCTATCCCGGCGAGCGCGCCTACGCCACCGGGATCTACTTCCTGCTCCACCCCGGCGAACGCTCGCGCCCGCACCGGGTCCGCTCCGACGAGGTGTGGCTCTGGCACCGCGGCGGCCCGCTGCGGCTGCACCTGGCCGGCACCGGCGACAAGCCGGACGGCACCGGGACGACCCTGGTCCTGGGCCCCTCCGTCGAGTCGGGCGAGCGGCCCCAGCTCCTCGTCCCGGCGGGCACCTGGCAGTCCGCCGAGCCGGCGGGCGACGAACCGGTCCTGGTGACCTGCGTGGTGGCGCCGGGCTTCCACTACGAGGACTTCGCGCTGGAAGAGGGGTGAGGGGCGGGCGCGGGCCGCGGGGTGAAGTCCGGGCTCAGAGCCGGTCGATGCCGGCCAGGTCGATGTCGATGTCGAAGGGGACGGAGACCTTGAGCCGGTCGCGGAACGTGCCGCCCGGCACATAGACGCGCGATTCCTTGTCGAGCTCGAAGACATGGACGACCGGCTGCTCGTCACCGGCCATCTCGACACGCCAGAAGTACGGGATGCCCGCGCCCGCGTACTTGTGCGGCTTGGTGTCGGTGTCGCGCGCCTCGGAGTCCGGCGAGACCACCTCGACCGCCAGCAGGACGTCCCTGACCTGGAAGTAGGTCTGTTCCCGGCTCCGCGCGGCGGCGGCACGGACGACCGAGACGTCCGGCTCGGGACCGTTGCGCTTGTCGAGCACGACGGTCATCTCCCGGCGGACTTTCAGTTCGGGGGGCGCCGTGCTCCGCAGCCCTTGCACCAGCAGGTCGATCGCAACGCTGTGGAAATCCCGCTGCGGACTCACGAAGACCAGGCTCCCGTCGATCAGCTCGGTGTGCGGCGGGAGGTCGGGCAGGGTGAGCAGGTCCTCCACGGTGTAGCCCTCTCGCGGCGGCACCGGCCAGTGGTGCGAGATCTCTGCGCTCATGAGTGCTCCCATGGACGTGAGTCTGGTACGTACGATCAGACTACCCACCGTGAACGGCGACGCCGCCGCTCAAACGAATGAGCGACGGCGTCGGCGTTGACTCGTGGGAGGGTTCACTCCCACTCGATGGTGCCCGGCGGCTTCGACGTCACGTCGAGGACGACGCGGTTCACGTCGGCGACCTCGTTGGTGATGCGGGTCGAGATCTTCGCCAGCACGTCGTACGGCATGCGCGTCCAGTCCGCCGTCATCGCGTCCTCCGACGAGACCGGGCGGAGCACGATCGGGTGGCCGTAGGTGCGGCCGTCGCCCTGGACGCCGACGGAGCGGACGTCGGCGAGGAGGACCACCGGGCACTGCCAGATGTCACGGTCGAGACCGGCGGCGGTCAGCTCTTCGCGGGCGATGGCGTCGGCCTCGCGCAGCAGGTCCAGGCGCTCCTTGGTGACCTCGCCGACGATGCGGATGCCGAGGCCGGGGCCGGGGAACGGCTGGCGCTGGACGATCTCCTCGGGCAGGCCCAGTTCCTGGCCGACCATCCGGACCTCGTCCTTGAACAGCTTCCGCAGCGGCTCGATCAGCTCGAACTCGAGGTCCTCGGGGAGGCCGCCGACGTTGTGGTGCGACTTGATGTTCGCCGTGCCCGTGCCGCCGCCGGACTCCACCACGTCCGGGTAGAGCGTGCCCTGCACCAGGAACTGCACCGGCTGCTCGCCGTGCTCGCCCGCCGCCTCGGCGACGATCTCGGCCTGGGCCTGCTCGAAGACCCGGATGAACTCCCGGCCGATGATCTTCCGCTTCTCCTCGGGGTCGGAGACCCCGGCGAGCGCGTCCAGGAAGCGCTGCTCGGCGTCGACGACCTTCAGGGAGACGCCGGTCGCGGCGACGAAGTCCTTCTCGACCTGCTCGGTCTCGCCCTTGCGCATCAGACCGTGGTCGACGTACACGCAGGTCAGCTGCGAGCCGATGGCCTTCTGCACGAGCGCGGCCGCGACGGCGGAGTCGACACCGCCGGACAGTCCGCAGATGGCGCGCTTGTCGCCGACCTGCTCGCGGATCGCGGCGACCTGCTCCTCGATCACGTTTCCGGTCGTCCACGTCGGCTCGATGCCCGCGCCGCGGTAGAGGAAGTGCTCCAGGACCTGCTGGCCGTACGTCGAGTGCATCACCTCGGGGTGGTGCTGGACGCCGTAGAGCTTCTTCTCGTCGTTCTCGAACGCGGCCACGGGCACGACGCCCGTGGAGGCGGTGACGGTGAAGCCCTCGGGGGCCGCGGAGCAGGCGTCGCCGTGCGACATCCAGACCTGCTGCTCGGCGGGCGTGCCCTCGAAGAGGGTGGAGCCGGACTTGCTGACGTGCAGGTCGGTGCGGCCGTACTCGCGGGCGCCGGAGTTGTCGACGGTGCCGCCGAGCGTCTGCGCCATCAGCTGGAACCCGTAGCACATGCCGAAGACGGGTACGCCGGCCTCGAACAGCGCACGGTCGAGGCGCGGGGCGCCCTCCGCGTACACGGAGGACGGGCCTCCCGAGAGGATGATCGCCGCCGGCTTCCTGGCCAGCATCTCCTGCACCGGCATGGTGGACGGGACGATCTCGCTGTAGACCCGCGCCTCACGGACGCGGCGGGCGATGAGCTGGGCGTACTGCGCGCCGAAGTCGACAACGAGGACCACGTCCGGGTTGGTGACGTCGGGCGCGGCAGCAGGGGACGCAGATGACACTACGGCGGCCTTCCGGCGGTGGGAGGAGGGGGCTCTGTGAGTCGATTCTACCGGCGCCGCGGCACCGCTCTTCGTCTCACCATCCGAACCCGTATTGGCCCCGGCGGGGGCAGGGGGGCCATACTGAGCCCCATGCGCAAGCACCCGACCTTCGTCTTTACCTATGGCACCCGGCCCGCCGGCTGCCATGGTCGTGCTGCTTGAGCAACTGACAAGCGACTTCCCAGGCGCCCCGGGCCGACAAGGCCCGGGGCGTCCTGTCGTTTCCGGGCCCGGTCGGTTCGGGGCCCGGAAACCAAGGAGCCCCCTGTGCCCGCCACCGACACCGCAGCCCGTCCCGACACCGGCGCCCGTACCGACGACGCAGCGGACCTGATCCACGGCGCCCGTGAACGCATCGACGCCCTCGACGACCGGATCATCGGGCTGATCCAGGAACGGATGGCCGTCTCGGCCGTCATCCAGGAGGCCCGGATCACGTCCGGCGGCCGCCGGGTGAACCTGTCGCGCGAGATGGAGGTGCTCGGCCACTACCGGGACGCGCTCGGCAAGCCGGGGACGGCGCTGGCGATGACCCTGCTGGAGCTGTGCCGCGGCCGCATCTGAGCGGTGCGCGACGCTCCCCGTGCTCCGCGGCGCAGGGCGCCGCCACCGTGGACAGCTGCACACCCTTGTACGTACGTCTGTGCGGGCGGGCTCTCACCCGTACGGCCCGTGACCGGTCCCGGAACGCTTCGTTGGTACCGATGTCCGTGCCAGCCAGGGGCGGGCCCCGAAGGAAAGAACCACGCGTGGCTCCGCTGGGGCGTGTGGCGTACCGCAGGTACGTCGTGGGACCTCGCCCCGGCGCGCGTGACCGGTCGGCAGGGGACAGCAGCCCGGTCACCCCAAGGCGGTCGGTTCCGGGGACGCCCGGAACCGGCCGCATCCGGCCGAAGCGGTTGCGCACTCGCGCGGCCGGCCCGCCACGATCCGGTCGCCTCCTTCCCCCACCGCACCGCGCACCACACTCGCCCACGGGACCGCACCCCCGCGCCGTCCGGCCGCAGCCCGGACCGGGGCGACGCGGACCGGGCGACCCAGTCCAGCGGCGCCCTCCCCCCTGGCGCCGCCTCTCGGTACCGGCGCGGCCCTGACGCCGGCACCGACAGCCGAGGGCCCCGCGGAAACGCTTCCGCGGGGCCCTTCCTGTTGCCGCGGCGACCCGGTGGGCAGCCCGGCGGGAGGCGGGAGCGCCCTCTCCCCACGCACATTTCGCGCCATGTGGCGGTCGTCACATAAATTCTGTGTGAGTTCCCGTGCAACCAATTGCACAGTCCACAGGTCATGCATGCGGAACCAACGGCCACACCAACACCTCTGCCGAGGTCACCGGCAGCCTCGCGGACCGGTTCCCCGTCGGCGCTCCCGGCCATCGGGATCGCGGGCGGTGTCGCCGTGGTCGCCGGCGCCGGTGTCGTCTTCGCGATGAAGCGCCGCGGGAGCGACGCCGCGGTGTAACGCACCGCAACAGGCAAGGGAGGCGCTGCACTCGGAGGGGGGTGCAGCGCCTCTCTCATGTCCCGTGTCCGGGGCCGAGGGCCCCGGACGGGTTCAGGAGGACTTCGGCGGGACCGCGGGGATACCGAGGAACGGGAGGTTCAGGGCACCGAAGGCGTCCGCAGGGACGGCCGGGGCCTTGGGTGCGACCGGGGCCAGGCGTTCGTAGGCGACGCCCTGTTCGGGGCGCGGGTCAGCCTCGCCCTTGTTGGGCCAGAAGGACATCGCGCGCTCGGCCTGCGCCGTGATCGTCAGGGACGGGTTCACGCCCAGGTTCGCGGACACCGAGGCACCGTCGACGACCGAGACGCCCGGGTGGCCGTACAGGCGGTGGTACGGGTCGATGACGCCGGTCTCGTCGGTGGCACCGATGGGGCAGCCGCCGAGGAAGTGCGCGGTGAGCGGGGTGCCGATCAGTTCGCCGATGTTGGAGCCGGCGAAGCCGTTGATCTCCTCGGCGAGGAGGGTCGCGGCGCGCGTGGCCTCGGGGATCTGGCCGGGGTTGGGGGCTCCGTGGCCCTGGCGGGCGGTGAGCAGGCCCTTGCCGACGCCCTTGGGCTTGCGGTAGGTCGTCAGCGAGTTGTCCAGGGACTGCATCACGAGGCCGATGATGGTCCGCTCCGACCAGCGCCGGTTGGAGAGCGCCCGGAGCGTGAGCAACGGGTGCCGGGCGCAGTTGGCGAGCCAGGCCAGGACGCGCCGCGAGCTGTACGGGACCTGGAGGACGGTCATCCCGCCCATGGCGTTGGAGCCCTTGCCGTAGCGGACCGGCTCGATGTGGGTACTGGCGTCCGGGTGGATCGAGGACGTGATCGCGACGCCCTTGGTGAAGTCCACCCGGTCGGCGCCGTGGCGCTTGCGGTAGCGCCGGTTGTCGGTCTGGGCGCCGACGATGGCCTCGGAGTTGGTGCGGGTCAGCTCGCCCAGCCGGGCGGAGACGCGCGGCAGCAGGCCCTCGTCCTTCATCTTGTGCAGCAGGGTCTGGGTTCCGTACGTGCCGGCGGCGATGACGACCCGCCGGGCCGTGAACGTACGGCCGCCGCCCTTGCGCCGGCCGTCGCTGGGGACGGTGCCGACCTCGAAGCCGCCGCGGGAGTCCTCGCGCACCGTGACCACCGACGTCATGGGGTGGATGACGGCTCCCGCCTTCTCGGCGAGGTAGAGGTAGTTCTCGTTCAGCGTGTTCTTGGCGCCGTGGCGGCAGCCGGTCATGCACTCGCCGCACTCGGTGCAGGCGCGGCGCGAGGGCCCGGCGCCGCCGAAGTACGGGTCCGGCACCTCGGCCCCGGGCTCGGCCTTCGCCCTGCCGGTCCCGTCCTCGCCGACCGCGTCCTTGCCGTCGCCGAAGAAGACGCCGACCGGGGCCATGTGGAAGGTGTCGCCGACGCCCATCGCCTGGGCGGTGGCCTTCAGATGGACGTCCGACGGCGTCATGGTCGGGTTCAGCCGCACCCCGAGCATGCGCTTGGCCTGGTCGTAGTACGGCTTCAGCTCCTCCTGCCAGTCCGTGATGTCCTTCCACTGGGGGTCGTTGAAGAACGGGGCCGGCGGCACGTAGAGGGTGTTGGCGTAGTTGAGGGAGCCGCCGCCGACGCCGGCGCCGGCCAGCACCATCACATTGCCCAGCAGATGGATGCGCTGGATGCCGAAGAGGCCGAGCGCCGGGGCCCAGAGGTAGTTGCGCAGGTCCCAGGAGTTCTTCGGCAGCGTCTCACGGGTGAAGCGGCGTCCGGCCTCCAGGACGCCGACGCGGTAGCCCTTCTCGGTGAGACGCAGCGCGGAGACCGAGCCGCCGAAGCCCGAACCGACGACGACGACGTCGTAGTCGTACGCGGAATCCGCGTCGTTCTCGCCCTGGTCGCCCGGCTTTTGGGCAGGGAAGTCCTCGGACATGGCTCTCCTCGTGAAAAGACGTGCGGGTGCTGTGGGGGCTGCTGGTGCGTGCTCCGAAAGTCCCTCCTGGCCCGGAGTGCTCTCGGAACACTGCCCTAGCGCAGCCGAAGGGCCTTCATCACCTTCAGCGACGTGCTCATGAACGCCGCGTACTTCTCGTCGTCCATGCCGAAGGACGGGGCGAGCGGGATCAGCCGCTGCTGTGCCACGGTCTGGGCCTCGGTGTACTTGAGGATGCCCTCGGAGCCGTGCCGCCGACTCAGACCGGAGTCCTTCATGCCGCCCATCGGCGACTGCACGCTGCCGTAGGCGGGCGCATAGCCCTCGTTGATGTTGACGGTGCCGGTGCGCAGCCGGGCGGCGACCGCGTGGCCCCGCCTGCCGTCCTTGGTCCAGACGCTGGAGTTGAGGCCGTACGGGGTGGCGTTGGCCTGCTCGACGACGTCGTCCTCGTCCTGGAACCGGTAGACGGAGACGACCGGGCCGAAGGTCTCCTCGGTGCAGACGGACATCGGCGACTCGACCCCGTCGAGGATGGTCGGCTCGTAGAACAGCGGGCCGATGTCGGTGCGGTGGACGCCGCCCGCGACGAGCGTGGCGCCCTTGGCGACGGCCTCCTCGACGTGTCGCTTGACCGTCTCCAGCTGGCGCTCGCCGACCAGGGACCCCATGTCGGCGCCGTACGCGAGGGCGCTGCCCAGCCGCATGGCCTTCGTGCGGGCCGCGAAGCGCTCCAGGAAAGCGTCCGCGACCGACTCGTGCACGTACAGCCGCTCGATGGAGATGCAGAGCTGCCCGGCGGAGGAGAAGCAGGCGCGGACCGCACCGGCCGCGGCCTTGTCGATGTCCGCGTCGTGCAGCACCAGCATGGCGTTCTTGCCGCCGAGTTCGAGGGAGACGCCGACGAGCCGCGCGGCGGCGCCCTGGGCCACCTCCCGGCCGGTGCGGGTGGAGCCCGTGAACGAGACGTAGTCGGCGTGCCGCACGACCTCGGGGCCGACGACCGGGCCGTCGCCGAGGACGACCTGGAAGACCCCTGCCGGGAGACCTGCCTCGATCAGCAGGTCACGGGCCCAGAGTGCGGTCAGGGCGGTCTCGGTGTCGGGCTTCATCACGACGGCGTTGCCGGAGACGAACGCGGGGAGCGCGTCGCCGACCGACAGCTCCAGCGGGTAGTTCCAGGGGGCGATCTGGCCGACGACTCCGCGCGGCTGGCGCAGTTCGGTGGTCTTGGTGAGGACGGGTACGACACCGGTGTGCCGCCTGGGCCTGAGATAGGAGGGCGCCTTCCGGCCGTAGTGGCGGGCGGCCACGGCGACGGCCAGGACCTCCTCGTGGGCGTGCAGGCGGGCCTTGCCGGTCTCCAGCTGGATGAGGTCCAGCACCTCGGCCTGCCGCTCCAGGACCAGGTCGTGGAAGCGCAGCAGCACGGCGGCGCGGGCGCGCGGGGAGGTCGCGGCCCAGGCGGGCTGGGCGGCCCGGGCGCGGGCGAAGGCCTCGGCCACGTCCTCGGGGGTGGACTCGGGCAGGTCCGCCAGCTTCTCGCCGGTGAACGGGGTGTGGTTGGCCGTGCGGCCGGAGCCGACGACCCCCCGGGTGAGCTGGGCGACCACCTCGGGTGTGACCACGTCGGCGGCGGTGCGCGCGCCGGCCGGGGCGGCGGCGGTGGGGTTGGTGCCGAGGGCGCCGGTGTGCTGGGCGGCGGGGGCCTGCGAGTCCGTCATGGGGGCGAGAGTATGACGCATTCAAGGCTTTGGGTACCCGTCGGTAACAGCTTTTCGCCAGGCCCACACATTGCGCCAGTGATCACTGGCAGATAAGCCCTGATCAGGGCCTTGTGACGTCCTGAGCCGCACCCGTCGCCACATTTCCGGGTTCGACGCGCTCCTCCCGCGCACTCGAGGAGGCCGACCTCTCCGGCCGCCTCCCCGCCGGCGTCCCGTGGTGATCCGCTCCCGCCGGAACGGTTGATCCGGTCGAGCCGAACGGATCACAACCCCTGGATCTGCAGGTGCTTCACGACGTTCGTGAAGATCTGCTCACCGTCCTGCCGTGCGGCGCCCTCCGAGGGCATCTGCACCCTCAGCCGCCAGTGCACCTTGTCCTTGCCGGGCACGACCATTTCGTGCCAGCGGTAGCGGACGGCGTCTTCCTCGTTGTCCCCGTAGAACAGGAAGTCGACCGTGGTCTCGAAGGACTTCGCGCCCTGGTGTGTGACGTCCCTGGTGGCGATGTCGGCGTCCTTGATCTCCGTGCCGTTCTTGCCGCCCTTCGCGTACCAGTCCTTCCACACCTCCTTCCGGGGCTCGAGGACCTCCGCGGTGGTGTCCTCGGCACCGGCCGCGACGCGCTCCAGATAGATCGAGAACACCCCGCTGGGGTCGCGGTAGTCCACGGCGAAGCCGTCGTCGAACTCCGACCGTTCGTACTCCTCCGGCACCGCCACATCCGCCGCGAGGATCTCGCTCTCCGGGCGGACCTTCCACCCCTCGGGCAGTTCGTCGCCGCCGAAGGGGTCGACGACGACGGCGGTGGCGGCGAGCACGACGGCGAGGAGTCCGCCGAGAAGCCCCCACTGCGCAGGGCGGTTGCGGTGCAGCACGGGAGGCACCCAGCGGGAGCCGGCGCTCGCTGCGGCCCCGGCGCCGTACACGCGCGTCGCGTCGGCGGAGGGCTGGGGCGGCCGGGCCACCGACTCCAGGGTGGAGCGGACCTCCGCGGCGCCCGGCCGGGCCGCCGGGTCCTTGCGCAGCAACTGCATGACCAGCGTGCCGAAGGCGCCCGAACCGCGCGCCGGAACCTGAGGCTCTGCCGAGAGCACGGCCTGGAGCGTGGCGGGGGTGTGCGAGCGCCGGTACGGGGAGACTCCCTCGACGGCCGCGTACAGCACCACGCCGAGCGACCACAGGTCGGACTCCGGGCCGGGCCGCTGGCCCAGCACCCGTTCCGGGGCGATGTACTCGGGCGAGCCGACGAACGCACCGGTCTCGGTGAGGCCCTGCTCCCCCTCGACCTGCGCGATGCCGAAGTCGGTGAGCACGACCCGGTCGCCGCGCCCCAGCAGGACGTTGTCCGGCTTCACGTCGCGGTGCAGCACACCCGCCTCGTGCGCGGCGGACAGCGCGCCGAGGACGGCGAGGCCGATCCGGGCGGCCTCGCGCACGTCCAGCGTGCCCTCCTGCAGCCGGTCGCCGAGGGACTGGCCGCGCACCAGCTCCATGACGATCCACGGCTTGCCGTCCTCCATGACGACGTCGTGCATCGTGACGACCGAGGGGTGGTCGATCCGGGCGGCGGCGCGAGCCTCGCGTTGCATGCGCAGATGGACGTTCTCACGCTCCCGCTCGCCCAGGTGCTCAGGGACGCGCGGCTCCTTGACCGCCACCTCGCGGTCGACGACCTCGTCGTGGGCTCGCCAGACGGTGCCCATGCCGCCGTGTCCGAGGCGGGAGACGAGCCGGTAGCGGCCGCCGATGACCCGTCCGGTCCGCGGGTCGGCGGCAGGTGCGGCCGGTGCGCCGGCCACCTGCTGGGTCGGCACCGGATGCGTACCGGGACCGGACTGCGGCGGTCCGGACTGCGGTGCCCCGGCAGGCGGCTGGGCCTGCGGCGGGCGGAGTGCGTAGCTGGTGGGCTCGTTCGCCCGGCCCCCGTCGTTCGTCATGCTCATATCCTGGCGAAGAGCGTTTGCCGTCGCCACCGGCGGAGTTGAGCGATGCAGAGCCGTGACCGAGTCACCCGGCCGGGGGCTGGAAGCTCTGCACCATTTTGTCGAAGCGCTGTCGGGTCGTCGCCCATTCCTCGGCCGGACTCGACATGTAGAGCGCGTACTCGGTGCCGTCGTCGCCGAAGTACACCTGGTCGATGGCGCGCCGCTCGCCGGCATTGTTCTTGGTCTCGGTCCAGGTGAACTCCCACAGGGCGGACTTCTCCTGGTCCCGGAAGGTGTTCTGGTCGAGCCGCACCCGCTTGTACTCCGGCAGCCGCTTCCTGACGGTCTTCTCGACGTCGAGCATGTGCATGAACGGGTTCTCGAAGTCGGGGGTCGGGTCGATGCTGATGCGGATGAGCCGGCGGCCGTTGTCGGGCGTGTAGTCGATCTGGTCGCCGTCCCTCTGGCGGGTCCAGCCCACCGGTACGAGCAGGCTGAAGCCCTCCGGGTCCCGCACCCGCTGCCACTTCTCCTCGTCCGCGGGCTTCGGGGCCGGGCCCGAGGCGCCGGGCGAGGCGCCCGACGAGGCGGAGGAGCGCGTGTCGTCGGCGACGGGGTCCGCACCGCTGTTCCCGTAGCGCAGGGCGAGGAATCCCGCGGCGCCGCCGACCGTAGCCGCGAGTACGGCCACGACCAGCGCCCGCCGCACACCGCCGGAACGTTTCGGCGCCGACGTGGCAGGCACCGGGACCGACGTCGATCCGGTCAGCAGTGCGGTCGCCGCGCGTCGTTCCTCGGGGTCCACCGACTGCGTCGGCACATACGCCTGCGCCGCTCTGGGCCGGCGGCCCTCCATCGCCTCCAGCAGCATCCGTTCGGCCTCGTCGGCCGGCGGCCGCTGCTCGGGCTCCTTGCGCAGCAACGCCGAGATGACGGGCTCCAGCGCGCCCGCGTGCGGGAGGGGCGGGTGCTCCTCGGTCACCACGGCCTGCATCGTGGACAGCGGCGAGGTGCGCCGGAACGGCGAACTCCCCTCCACCGCCGTGTAGAGGGTCGCGCCCAGCGACCACAGGTCGGAAGCGGGCCCGGGATCGCCGCCCCGGACCCGCTCGGGGGCCAGGTAGTCGATGGAACCGACGAGTTCACCGGTCCTGGTGATGGTCGAGTCGCCTTCGATCGCGGCGATGCCGAAGTCGGTCAGGAGGACCCGCCCGTCGGAGGCGAGCAGCACGTTGCCGGGCTTGACGTCGCGGTGCAGCACGCCGGCGGCGTGCGCGGCGCGCAGGGCACCGAGGACGTGCAGCCCGATACGGGCCGCCTCGGCCGGCTCGATGCGACCCGACTCCTTGGCCGCGTCGGCGAGTGACGACCCGTCCACGTACTGCATCACGATCCACGGCCGGCCGTCGTACTCCAGGACGTCATGGACGGTGACAACGTTGGGATGGCTGATCCGGGCGGCGGCGCGGGCCTCTTTCTGGGTGCGTGCGTGCAGCACCGTGCGGTCCGCCTCGGACACGTACAGGCCGGCCGTGAGTTCCTTGACCGCGACCGTACGGTGCAGGACTTCGTCCTGCGCGCGCCAGACCTTGCCCATGCCTCCGCGGCCGATGCTCTCGGTCAGCCGGTACCGGCCTGCCAACAGAAGTCCCGCCGCCGTACCCGCGCTCTGTGCGTGTTCCACGTGTTCCGCCCCGTTCCTTGGATTCCCAGGTTACGGAGGGGAGGTACGTGCACGGAACCTGGGGCGGGTCAGTAACTCGCACCGTGATGTGCCGGTTGCGGCGCGCGGTCGGGGACGGAACGGCTCCGGGACGGGCCGTCCGGAGTCAACTCCCGGCGCGATAGGCGGACATGGCCTGCTGGTAGATCTCGGTCACCTTGTCACGCTGGCCCTCGGGTCCGATCACCTGCAGCACGTGGTACCTGTCACCGACGATCATGGCGAGATTGCGTACGTACACCTCGCGTCCCGTGCTGTCCTGCCAGGTGAACTGCCCTTCCGCCATCGCCTGTTTGCCCACGTCGATCCGGCGGAGCCCGGAGGCCGTCGACCAGGAGGAGTCACGGAAGGGCTGGAGTTCGCGCTCCCTGTCGCGCTGGTAGGCCATGGGGTCGGAGCCGTTCGCCCCGACGGAGTCCCGGCCGGGGACGACGATGAGCGTGAAGTCGCCGCCGACGTAGCGGACCTGACCGCTGTCGTTGACCGGTCTGCGCTGCCAGGTCCTGTCGACGCCGACCCGGAACCCCTCCGGGTCCACGCGCACGACATAGCCGTCGGCGAGGTCCACGGCGGGCGCGGAGGTCTGCGGCCCGGTCCCGTCCGGCGACGACGGGCCACCGCCGGCCTCACCCTCCGGGGCCCCCTGCCCGTCCGGGCCCTGGGACGAGGTCGCGGCCGGTGAGGACGACGGAGCGGAGCCGCGGTCGGCCCTCGGCATGAACAGCACGGCGTAGGCGATGGCGGCGGCGAGGGCGAGCAGGATCAGGACGAGCAGCGTCCGGCCCAGCGAACGCGGGCTGCGCGTCCGCCGCGCGCGGGGTTCACGCGGCTCCCTGGGCTCACGGGGTTCCCTGACCTTCTTGTGGCGGTGCCGGCCGCGGAGTTCGGCGGAGCCGCCGCGGCGCCTGCGGACCAGCTCGCCTCTGCGTCGTACGACGGGGAGGCGGGTGCCGTCGACGGAGGGCAGCGGAACCACTTCGGTGCCCGCGTCGGGTTCCGGAGCGGACCGGACGAGCGAACGCAGCCAGCCCCGGAGCTCCTCGAAGTCCGGCCGCTCGGTGGGGTCCTGACGCAGCAGCGACTCCACCACCGGGCGCAGCGGACCGCACTCCTCGGCGAACGCCGGCGGCTCGGCGCAGACGAGCTGGACCAGTTCGGCCGCGTTCTCCTCCGGATAGGGGGCGTGACCCTGCACCGCGCGGTAGAGCAGTGCGCCGAGCGCCCAGAGGTCGGTTGCGGGCCCGATGGGCGGGGCCAGTTGCCAGTTCTCGTGGACCGGGCCGGCCTGCTCGGGAGCCCAGCGTTCGGTGACCGCGCCGACGACGGCGATCCGGGTCTGCCGGGCGCGCTCGGCGGCGAGGGGCGTCGTGGGGCCGCGGTAGGCCGCAGCGGGCGCGCCGGCGGCGACGACCTCGTCCCACCGGCCGCCCACGGGAACGGGCCGCGCACCGGCGTGCGCTTCGGTCCCCCGCTGGGCGTCGGCGCGCAGGGCGTCACGTGCGCCGCCCCCGTACCGCGTGGCACTGCCGCCGGCCGGGACCGGGGCGGAGCCGTCCGAGGCGGGGCCGGGCCCGTCGCGCCAGACGCCGGCGAGCCGGGGCCTGCGGGGACCGCCGGGCGGTTCCCGGTGCGGACCGCCGTAGGGGCCGCCGTGGTCCGGATCGTCGTGGTCGTCGGGGTCATCGGCCTCGTCGGCGTCCGCGGGCCGGGACCACCACTGCGGGGCGGACACGCCGGCGCGCGGGACGGGCACGGCGGCGCCCGGTCGGGGCGGGGGCACGACCGTGCCGGGCGCCGTCCCGGAGTCGTCCGGCGCGTCGCGCCCGTCCCGTACGCCGGGGTGGTGCAGCCGGCCGATGCCGTCGGTCCCCCGGCCCGCGGGCGGCAGGGCGATCCGGCCGTCGGGGCCGTCGGGACCGGGCCCGGCCGTCCGCTCGTCGCCCTCGGCCCGGTGGCCCGTGCCGTCGGGGCCGCCGACGGCGGGGCCGGTCAGGGCGTGGCCGCGGAACCGGCTGACGTCACCGCCGCCGAAGGGATCCTCCTCGGGGCCCCGCCGGTCACCGTCCCCGGAACGACCGCCCGCACGACCTGAATCGGCGCCGCCGGGCAGGGCGTGGCGCTCGCCGCCGTGAAGGCCACCGTCGCCGGCCGCCCGAGCGGCGGTCCGGTCCTGCTCGCCTTCGGCGCCGGCCGCTTCCCGGCGGCTCTCCTCGCTGAGCCGCGCGGCGGCGCGGGCTCCCGCCCGGTAGGCGGCGATGGCACCCGCCCGCGCGGCGCGCGCGTCGACCGGGCCGCCGCCGAATCCGTGGCCGTACGCCGGAGGGGTGTACCGGTCCCCCGCGCCGGCGGGGGCGGGCACGACCGGCCCGGGCCCACTGCCCGGCGGGGGCACGGGCGCGGGCAGCTGCTCGTAGGACGGCCGTCCCCAGTGGGGCTCCGCCGCGGCCGTCCCCGGGTCCGGGGCCTCCGGCCCGCCGGGACCCAGCGGGATCGGCGCCGACGCATACGGGGGCGCGTACGGCGCGTGGGGCGGCCCGAGCGGCGGGTCGACGGGCTCGGCCTCCTCGAACTCGGCAGCGGGGTCCGGGACCGGCGCGTACCCGCACAGGGCCTCCTCCGCCGCTCCCGCCGCGAGACCGGTCAGCACGACGCGGCCGTCGTCGCACACGAGCACCGTGCGGACGGTGATGTTCCGGTGGGTCCAGCCGTGGGCGTGCAGGGCTCGCAGGGCCGTCAGCACGTCCGAGCCGATCTCCGCCGCCCGGTACGGGTTCAGCGGCTTCTCGGCCAGCAGCGCGGCGAGGGGCCGTGCGGCGACCAGTTCACTCACTATCCACAGCGACCCGTCCTCGGCGAACACGTCGAAGACCTGGTCGAGCCGCGGATGGTCGGGGATCTGCGCGGCGGCCTGGGCGGCCTCCACGGCCCGCCGCACCGCCGGGTCGGTCGGCCGGCGGGTGGAGCGCCCCGCGGCCCGGCGCGGCGCGGGAAAGCCCGCACCGCCCGGCTCGTCGAGCACCTCCGCCTCGACGACCTCCGGCAACGGGACCTGCCGGACGAGGACTTCCTGGCCGCTGTAGGTGTCGAAGGCGCGCGTCTCGACGAGTTCGTACTCGTCGGAAGGCGGCAGGGGAAGGCGGTAGCGGTCGGCAAGCACCCTTCCCGCGTAGTCGTCCACGACGCCTCCCCACCAGCGTGCAGCTTTCCCGGCCCGGTTCCCGCCTGCACCGCCGGTGGGAACGTCCCCGTCGGCGGTACTCCGACCGGTGCCAGGGTCGATCGTGTGCGCGGCCCTGGTCGACAGGGCCCCGCCGGTCCTCGGGAACCGCACGAACCGTCAAATCCGGTCACTCACCGGGCTCTTGCGGCTGCGTACGGTCCACGACCTCTCACGATACGTGGCCTGCCCAGTCCTTGGGGGCGAACCTCTCAGTCCTTCGGGGCGAACGTGGCGAACGCCGTCTTGCGCAGCGTGCTGCACTCCGCGCCGTCCCATTCGCTCGCCTTGCAGCTGATCATGATCGAGTAGCCGTGACCGGCGTCGACCTTGAAGCCGCGGTTGAGCACGCGCACCCGCTGGCCGCTCTGGTTCCGCTCGAAGCTCCAGTCGGCGACCGTCGGATAGCCCTTGTACTCGACGGACTTGATGCCCAGGTGCTTGTACCCGTTGCTGCTGGCGCTCACCGCGAACCGGGCGGCGTTCCACGCGGCGGCGGCGTCGCCCTTGGGGCTGTCGGTGAAGTCCACCTGGACGCGCGGGAAGCCGCCGTCCGCGCTGAAGATCGCACCCGAGTTCTGGCCCGCGGTGCCGGTGCGGCGGAAGGACTTCGGCATCGCCATGCTGAAGTGGAACTGGTCGTTGGACACGGTCGCGTATCCGGCGGGGAGCCCGTTCCCGGCTGGGGCCCCCGGGTCGGTGCCGCCGGACGGCTGCGCCCCGCCCGTGCTCCCGTTGTCCTTGCCGGCGTCGCCCGTGCCCGACCCGTCGCCCTTGCCCTGGTCGTTCGGGTCGCTGCCGGAGCCGTCGGTGGCACCGCCGTCGTCCTTGGCGTCGCCGCCCGCGGTGGAACCGGCGGAGGCGGAGGTGTCGTTCTTCGGCTTGTTCTGACCGCCCTTGTCCGCGCCCCCGTTGAGGGCGAGGACGAGCACGGTGGAGAGGACCGCGAGCGCGGCGACGACGGCGATGACCACCAGGGTGCGCCGGGGCACCACATCGGTGAGCGGCGCCCGCACGGGGGGCGTCCGGGAGGCGGCGGGCGCCGGGGGCTTGGGGGCGCCGTCCTTGCCCGTGGCCGGCCTGGTCTCGGTCTTGGCCGCGTTCCGCACGGAACGCAAGGCCCCGCGGACCCGCTCGGCCGCCGCGTCGGCGGCTTCCTTGGCCCGGTCCCTGGCGGGGGCGGGCGGCTCGGCCGGGGCGGACGGCAGGGCGACGACCCGTGTCGCCTCCGGCGAGGGCTCCGCCGGGGGCTCGGGCGTGTCGATCACGTTCCGCAGCAGCGCACGGGCGCCCGCGTCGTCGAGCCGCTGCGCCGGGTCCTTGGCGAGCAGGCCGTAGATGACCTCTTCCAGCGGACCGGCGTTCTTCGGCGGATCGAGCGGCTCGGTCATCACGGCGGTCAGCGTCGCGATGGCGGAACCCTTGTCGTACGGAGGACAGCCCTCCACGCTCGCGTACAGCAGCCCGCCCAGCGACCAGAGGTCGGCGGCCGGGCCCGGCTTGTGGCCCCGGGCGCGCTCCGGGGAGATGTACGAGGGCGCGCCGACGAGCATTCCGGTGGACGTGATCGAGGGGTCGCCCTCGACCTGGGCGATGCCGAAGTCGGTGAGCACGACCCGGCCGTCCGACGAGATGAGCACGTTGGACGGCTTCACATCGCGGTGCAGGATGCCTTCGCGGTGCGCGGAGCGCAGCACGTCGAGGATGGCGAGACCGACCTCGGCGGCCCGCCGCGGCGTCAGGAGGCCGTCCTCACGGATGGCTTCGGCGAGGGACTTGCCCTCGATGAGCTCCATCACGATCCACGGGCGGTCGTCCTCGTCGACGACGTCGTAGACCGTCACGGCGCCGGTGTTGCGGATCCGGGCGATGGCCTTCGCCTCGCGCAGGGTACGGGTGATGAGGCGGCGCTTCTCGTCCTCGTCGATGCTGTTCGGGAAGCGCAGTTCCTTCACGGCGACCGTGCGGCCGAGCGTCTCGTCGTCGGCACGCCAGACGGTGCCCATGCCGCCGCGCCCGAGCACCCCTCCGAGCCGGTAGCGGCCGGCGAGCAGCCGGCCCTCCGCGGTCGGTCCGCGCCGCGAGGAGGCCGCCGGGGCCTTCGCCGCGCCCGGCCGCCCGGCCGGCCCGGAACCCGCGTCCGCGGTCTTCGCGTCCCCGCGCCCCGAAGCCCCCTGGCCCGCCGGCTCCTTGGCCGGGCCTCGCGCGCCCTTGCCCGCGGCGTCCCCGGCACCGGTCCGCCGCCGGCCGGGCTCGGCACCCTCGGCGCCCTCGGGAGCGTCCGCGCCCGCGGCACCGCGGCCGATGCCCTGCGAGGCAGCGTCCCCGGGAGCTCCGCCGGCGTCCTGCGCGGCGCCGCGCTTCGCGGGGTCCGCCCGGTCCGGCCGTGCCTCGGAACCCGCACCGGCCGCCGAGGCGCCGGCGCCCGGATCCGCGCGCCGGCCCGTGCTCTGTGACCCACCGTCCTTCATCAGGTCCGCCTGCCCCGCCGCCGGCTTCGCACGCGTACCGTCCCCGTCCACGGGCGCGTTCGCGCCACCGGAGTCGGGCCGGTCCTGGGTCCGCCCGTCATCCGGCTTCGCGTCCTCGGTCGCGGGACCGCTCACCGCACCGGCGCCGCCGTCCGACGCGCCGCGCGCGGATTCCCGCGCCGTGCCCTTGTCCGCGGTCCCACCCGAACCACCGTCAGGGGAACCGGGGCCCTCGTCCGAATGCTCTGCCGGCTTCCCGGCCGAACTCGCCGCGGAGTCCGCGCCGGTGGGGCGCTCGCCCTCCCGCTGCGCGCCCCGAAGAGGTTCCCGTGTCGTGTCCCGCGACTGCTCCGCCTCCGACATGCGTCCCCTCTGCGATCCCTGATCCTCGCTCGCGCCCGCCGCTCCCGCGCGATGCGGTAACCCGCCCTGGAAGAGCCCCCATTCTCTCTCACTCCGGGACTGGTCGAGCTCCCGGGTCCACCGAGCGTCAGGAAGGCTCCGGAGAAGGGGATTCCGCAGGATCCTAGATCGGGACGATGTCCGGCGCGCCCAGCCGCGCCGCGTCGGCCGTCAGGTCGTCCGGCTGCAGTTGCGACTCGCGCTCGGCCTCCACCCGCTTCTCGTAGTGCTCGACTTCCTTCTCGATCTGCTCCTTGTCCCAGCCGAGCACCGGGGCCATCAGCTCGGCGCACTCCCGCGCGCAGCGCGTGCCCCGGTCGAACGTCTCGATGGAGATGCGGGTCCGCCGGGTGAGCACGTCGTCGAGGTGCCGTGCGCCCTCGTGGGAGGCGGCGTAGACGACTTCGGCCCGCAGGTAGTCGTCCGCGCCCGACAGCGGCCGGCCGAGCCCCGGATCGGCGGTGACGAGCTCCAGCAGTTCCTCCGTCATGGACCCGTAGCGGTTCAGCAGATGCTCGACGCGGGCGACGTGGAGGCCGGTCCTCTCCGCGATCCTCGCCCGTGCGTTCCACAGGGCCCGGTATCCCTCGGCGCCCAGCAGCGGCACGTCCTCCGTGACGCACTCCGCGACCCGGCGGTCCAGACCGTGCACCGCCTCGTCCACGGCGTCCTTCGCCATCACCCGGTACGTCGTGTACTTGCCGCCGGCCACGACGACCAGACCGGGGACCGGATGGGCCACCGTGTGCTCGCGGCTGAGTTTGCTCGTCGCGTCCGACTCCCCGGCGAGCAGCGGGCGCAGTCCCGCGAACACCCCCTCGACGTCGTCGCGGGTGAGCGGGACGGCGAGGACCGAATTCACGTGTGCCAGAAGGTAGTCGATGTCGGCGCTGGAGGCGGCCGGGTGCGCCTTGTCCAGGTCCCACTCGGTGTCCGTGGTGCCCACGATCCAGTGACGGCCCCAGGGGATGACGAACAGGACGGACTTCTCGGTGCGCAGGATGATGCCGCTGGTGGAGTGGATCCGGTCCTTGGGCACGACGAGATGGATGCCCTTGGAGGCCCGGACGTGGAACTGGCCGCGCTCGCCGATCATGGCCTGGGTGTCGTCGGTCCAGACGCCCGTGGCGTTCACGATCTGCTTCGCCCTGATCTCGTACTCCCCGCCCGTCTCGATGTCCTTCACCCGGGCGCCGACGACCCGCTCCCCCTCGCGGAGGAAACCGATGACGGGCGCTCTGCTGGCGACCCGTGCTCCGTACGAGGCGGCCGTGCGCACCAGGGTCGCCACATAGCGGGCGTCGTCCATCTGGGCGTCGTAGTACTGCAGGGCACCGACCAGGGCGTCCTTGCGCAGACACGGGGCCACCCGGAGTGCGTGCCCGCGGGTGAGGTGTCGATGGACGGGCAGCCCGCGGCCGTGTCCCGAGGACACCGACATCGCGTCGTACAGCGCGACGCCCGCTCCGGCGTAGACCCGCTCCCAGCCCTTGTGCTGCAGCGGGTAGAGGAAGGGCACGGGCTTCACCAGGTGCGGGGCGATCCGCTCCAGCAGCAGTCCGCGCTCCTTGAGCGCCTCCCGCACCAGCGCGAAGTCCAGCATCTCCAGATAGCGCAGCCCCCCGTGGACCAGCTTGCTCGATCTGCTCGAGGTGCCCGACGCCCAGTCACGCGCCTCGACGATTCCGGTGGACAGCCCGCGCGTCACCGCGTCGAGCGCCGTCCCCGCACCGACCACTCCGCCACCGACCACCAGCACGTCCAGCTCGCGCTCAGCCATCGCGGCCAGGGCCTCGGCTCGCTGCGCCGGTCCCATTGTCGCTGTCCTCACGGTGCCTCCCGTCGCCCCCATTGGTCGGGCCCACACACATGATTCTGTCCGCACTCCCGGACTTCAGCCACCGCCTGTGGACAACACTCGGGCGACCTGAAGCGCGCAATACCGCATATCGGTCATATTTACTCCTAGTCTGACATTGCCCCTGCTCGTTCTGTCCACAGGACTTGCACGTCACGTGCCCTTCGGCTACTGGGAAGGACGGCTCACCGCCATGCCCGCAGATCTCGCCGTCATCGGACTCGGCCACCTCGGACTGCCCCTCGCCCAGGCCGCCGCAGCCGCGGGCATCGGGACCATCGGCTACGACCCCGATCCACGCCCCGCCGCCGAACTCGCCGCGGGACGTCCGCCCGTGGACGGTTCCCTCAGCGCGTCGGAGATCCGCCGGATGCTCTCGGGGGGCTTCCGGCCCACCACCGACCCCGCCGAGCTGGGCAGGGTGCGCACCGCCGTCATCTGCGCGCCGACCCCCCTCGGCGCGGACCGCAGACTCGACCTCACGGCGGTCGGCGAGGCCGCCCGGGCACTCGCGGCACGGCTGCGCCCGCACACCACCGTGCTGCTCGAGTCCCCGGTCGAACCCGGCACCACGGAGGGCTATCTGCGGCCGATCCTCGAGGAAGGCTCGGGACTGCGCGCCGGCGCCGACTTCCATCTCGCGTACTCCCCCAGCCGGCTCGACCCCGGCAACCGCGCCCACGGCCAGGCCAACACCCCCCAGGTGATCGGCGGACTGACGCCCGCCTGCACCGAGTCGGCGGCGACCTTCTACAGCCGCTTCAGCGACAAGGTGGTCCGGGCCCGCGGGCTGCGCGAGGCCGAGGCCGTGAAGCTCCTGGAGACCAACTTCCGGCACGTCAACATCGCCCTGGTCAACGAGATGGCGGTGCTCTGCCACGACCTCGGCGTCGACCTGTGGGACGTCATCCGCTGCGCCGAGACCAAGCCGTTCGGGTTCCACGCCTTCCGCCCCGGCCCCGGGGTGGGCGGGCACGGCCTCCCCGTCGACACGGTCGGACCCCACCGCTCCCTGCGGCTCGTGGAACTCGCGGGCCAGATCAACGAACGCATGCCGCAGTACGTCGTCCAGCGCTGCGCGACCCTGCTGAACGAGCACGGCAAGTCGGCCCGCGCGGCCCGGGTCCTCCTGCTCGGCATCACCTACAAGCCGGATCTCGCCGACCGGCAGGGCTCCCCCGCCCCGGAGATCGCGAGCCGCCTGATGGAGCTCGGTGCCTCGGTCGGCTACCACGACCCCTATGTGACGGACTGGCGCGTCAACGACCGGCCCGTCCCCCGCGCCGACTCCCTCTACGAGGCCGCGGCCACCGCCGACCTCACCGTGCTGCTGCAGCACCACCGCACCTACGACCTGCAGGGGCTGGCGGTCAAGGCGCAGATCTTCCTGGACACCAGGGGTGCCTCCCCGGCAGGCGCGGCGCACCGTCTGTGAAATCCGCGGGCGCCGGAATTCCGCGTGTGCGGTGTCGGACCAGGGTGCTAGCCTCCAGCGCCACTCGTCGCACATCCGTGCGCTTCAGCGTTCCATGGGGGGAACACCATCATGTCCCAGTCCACTCCGCCGTCCGAGCAGTCCACGCCTCCGTCCGGCGCTCCGTTCCCCGACGGCACCGCACCGGCGCCCGCACCGGTCCTCGGCGCGGACGTCCCGGCGACCGCACCGGTCGGCGCGGACGTCCCGGCGCCCGCCCCCGCGCGCGGCAACGTCGCCCTCGGACTGGTCGCCGCGCTGGCCGCGGCACTGGTCGCGGGCGGCGTCTACGGCGGTGTCGCCGGCGCGATCGAGCGGGAGATCGGCTGGGCCGCCATCGGCGTCGGCTTCCTCGTCGGATTCGCGGCCGGCAAGCTCGGCGGCCGCAACCCGGTCGTGCCCGTCGTCAGCGCCCTGCTCTCGCTCGGCGCCGTCTACCTCGGCCAGCTCCTCGCCATCGCGGTCATCGCCGGCAACGAGCTGAAGGTGTCCGCGTCCGAGATGTTCTTCGACAACTTCGGTCTGATGACGGACGCCTGGAGCGCGAGCAAGGACTTCATGACGTTGGTCTTCTTCGCACTGGCCGCCTTCGCCGCTTTCGCCGGAGCCAAGAAGGCGACGGAGTGACCGTCCGGCGCCACTGCCGGCGTCCGGCCTGACCGGCCACGCGGAAACGGCAGGGGCCGGCACCGTCTCGGCCGAGACGGTGCCGGCCCCTGCCGTGCGTACGGTCCGGGCCGCCGTCAGCGCTTGTGCTGGGAGTCCGCGACGGTCACCTCGACGCGCTGGAACTCCTTCAGCTCGCTGTAGCCCGTCGTCGCCATGGCGCGCTTGAGTGCGCCGAACAGGTTCATCGAACCGTCCGGGGTGTGCGAGGGACCGGTGAGGATCTCCTCCGTCGTACCGACGATGCCCAGGTCGACGAGCTTGCCGCGCGGCACGTCCTCGTGGACGGCCTCCATGCCCCAGTGGTGGCCGCGGCCCGGCGCGTCCGTCGCGCGGGCCAGCGGGGAGCCCATCATCACGGCGTCCGCGCCGCAGGCGATGGCCTTCGGGAGGTCGCCCGACCAGCCCACCCCGCCGTCGGCGATGACGTGGACGTACCGGCCCCCGGACTCGTCCATGTAGTCGCGCCGGGCCGCGGCGACGTCCGCGACGGCCGTCGCCATGGGCACCTGGATGCCCAGCACGTTGCGGGTGGTGTGCGCGGCGCCGCCGCCGAAGCCGACGAGGACACCCGCGGCGCCGGTGCGCATCAGGTGGAGCGCCGCCGTGTACGTGGCGCAGCCGCCGACGATGACCGGCACGTCGAGCTCGTAGATGAACTGCTTCAGGTTCAGCGGCTCGGCCGCCCCCGACACGTGCTCGGCCGAGACGGTCGTGCCGCGGATGACGAAGATGTCCACACCCGCGTCGACGACGGTCTTGGAGAACTGGGCGGTGCGCTGCGGCGACAGGGCGGCCGCCGTGACGACGCCGGCGTCGCGCACCTCCTTGAGCCGCTGCCCGATCAGCTCCTCCTTGATCGGTGCGGCGTAGATCTCCTGCAGACGGCGGGTCGCGCTCTCGGCGGGCAGCTCGGCGATCTCGTCCAGCAGCGGCTGCGGGTCCTCGTACCGGGTCCACAGGCCCTCGAGGTTCAGCACGCCGAGTCCGCCGAGTTCACCGATGCGGATCGCGGTCTGCGGGGAGACGACCGAGTCCATGGGGGCGGCCAGGAACGGCAGCTCGAAACGGTAGGCGTCGATCTGCCACGCGATCGAGACCTCCTTCGGGTCCCGGGTACGCCGGCTCGGTACGACGGCGATGTCGTCGAACGCGTACGCCCTGCGGCCGCGCTTGCCGCGCCCGATCTCGATCTCAGTCACGATGTGTGGCCTTTCCCTCTACGTCTGCGTCTACCAGTATCCCCGACACACATGCCAGGGGCGGTCCCGGGAATCCCCGGGACCGCCCCTGCGGAAACGCCACCGCAGCCACCTGCCGCGGTTCGCGCTACTTCCTGCTGTAGTTCGGCGCCTCGACCGTCATCTGGATGTCGTGCGGATGGCTCTCCTTGAGACCCGCCGAGGTGATCCGGACGAACCGGCCGCGGTCCTGCAGCTCCGGCACCGTGCGGCCGCCGACGTAGAACATCGACTGGCGCAGACCGCCCACGAGCTGGTGGACGACCGCCGAGAGCGGGCCGCGGTAGGGCACCTGGCCCTCGATGCCCTCGGGAACGAGCTTCTCGTCGGAGGCGACGCCCTCCTGGAAGTAGCGGTCCTTGGAGAAGGAGCGCTGGTCGCCGCGGGACTGCATCGCGCCGAGCGACCCCATCCCGCGGTACGACTTGAACTGCTTGCCGTTGATGAAGAGCAGTTCGCCCGGGGACTCCTCGCAGCCGGCGAGCAGCGAGCCGAGCATCACCGTGTCGGCGCCCGCGACCAGGGCCTTGGCGATGTCGCCGCTGTACTGGAGGCCGCCGTCGCCGATGACCGGGACGCCCGCAGCCTTGGCGGCGAGGGACGCCTCGTAGATCGCGGTGACCTGCGGGACGCCGATGCCGGCGACGACGCGGGTCGTGCAGATGGAGCCGGGGCCGACGCCGACCTTGATGCCGTCCACGCCGGCGTCGATGAGCGCCTGGGCGCCGTCGCGGGTCGCGACGTTGCCGCCGATGACGTCGACGGGGGCGTTCGACTTGATCTTGGCGACCATGTCGCCGACCAGCTTGGAGTGGCCGTGGGCGGTGTCGACGACGATGAAGTCGACACCGGCCTCGATGAGGGCCTGGGCGCGCTCGAAGGCGTCACCGGCGACACCGACCGCGGCGCCGACGATGAGCCGGCCGTCCTTGTCCTTCGCGGCGTTCGGGTACTTCTCCGCCTTGACGAAGTCCTTGACGGTGATGAGGCCCTTGAGGATGCCCGCGTCGTCGACCAGCGGAAGCTTCTCGATCTTGTGGCGGCGCAGCAGCTCCATGGCGTCGACGCCGGAGATGCCGACCTTGCCGGTCACCAGCGGCATCGGGGTCATGACGTCGCGCACCTGCTGGGAGCGGTCCGTCTCGAAGGCCATGTCGCGGTTGGTGACGATGCCGAGCAGTTTGCCGGCCGCGTCGGTGACCGGGACGCCGCTGATCCGGAACTTGGCGCAGATCGCGTCCGCCTCGGCGAGCGTCGCGTCCGGGTGCACCGTGATCGGGTCGGTGACCATGCCGGACTCGGAGCGCTTCACCAGGTCGACCTGGTTGGCCTGGTCGGCGATCGAGAGGTTGCGGTGCAGCACGCCGACGCCGCCCTGCCGCGCCATGGCGATCGCCATCCGCGACTCGGTGACCTTGTCCATGGCCGCGGACAGGAGCGGGATGTTCACCCGCACGTTCTTCGAGACGAGCGAGGAGGCGTCGATCTGGTCGGGCGCCATGTCGGACGCGCCGGGCAGGAGCAGCACGTCGTCGTAGGTCAGCCCGAGTGTCGCGAATTTCTCGGGCACTCCGTCGACGTAGGCAGTCATGACACCTTCCCCAAATGGCCTTGATCGGTGCGGATGTCCATGCTAACGGGATCCGAAGGTGTCACATTCCACGATCAAGATCACCGAGCAGCTTTGTACGTTCGTACGTACGGACGCGGCGCTCGTACGGTTCAGGCGCCGCCCTCCACGCTACTGCTCCGCGAGCGCCCGCAGTCTGCTGAGGGCCCGGTGCTGGGCGACGCGGACCGCACCCGGCGACATGCCGAGCATCTGTCCGGTCTCCTCGGCGGTGAGCCCGACCGCGACCCGCAGCACCAGCAGCTCGCGCTGGTTCTCCGGGAGGCTGGCGAGGAGCCTCTTGGCCCACTCCGCGTCATCGCTGAGCAGCGCGCGCTCCTCGGGGCCCAGCGAGTCGTCGGGCCGCTCCGGCATCTCGTCGGAGGGCACCGCGGTGGACCCGGGGTGCCGCATGGCGGCCCGCTGAAGATCGGCGACCTTGTGTCCGGCGATCGCGAAGACGAACGCCTCGAAGGGGCGCCCGGTGTCCTTGTAGCGCGGCAGCGCCATGAGGACCGCGACGCAGACTTCCTGCGCGAGGTCCTCGACGAAGTGACGGGCATCACCCGGCAGCCGGCTCAGCCGGGTGCGGCAGTACCGCAGCGCGAGCGGGTGGACCCGGGCCAGCAGATCGTGTGTGGCCTGGTCGTCGCCGTCGACGGCACGCTGAACGAGGGCACCGATGGCCCCCTGGGCAGCCGCCGCCTCGTCGTCGCGCATCGGTCCATGGTGCCCTGGCTGCCGCTGATCCGTGGCACCGCGTCCGTAGTTGTGCACCGAAGCGTTATGAGCAGGTGCGCCGGAACTCATCTCCTGCGCCCTCCCCTTGCGCTCGACCGACTCGTCCCCGAGGAACTCCACAACTCAAGGATGCGGCATCGCGCGGGAAACGTGCGCCCCCCGCCGTCCGCCGCCCCGCCCACAGCATGACGGGCGGGACTCGCGATGCCTGTGGGGCCCGTGCGACAGGGCCCCGGGCGCGCGTCTCGTGCACGACGGCCGCGCGCCCTTCCGGTTCTCCCGCCGGGAGCGGTCCCGGCTTCGCCCGGCACCGCTCAGCGGACCAGGCCCCAGCGGAATCCGAGCGCGACGGCGTGCGCCCGGTCCGAGGCACCCAGCTTCTTGAACAGCCGCCTGGCGTGCGTCTTCACCGTGTCCTCGGAGAGGAACAGTTCGCGCCCGATCTCGGCGTTGGACCTGCCGTGACTCATGCCCTCGAGCACCTGGATCTCCCGGGCGGTGAGGGTCGGGGCGGCGCCCATCTCGGCCGAGCGCAGCCGGCGCGGGGCGAGCCGCCAGGTCGGGTCGGCGAGGGCCTGGGTGACCGTGGCCCGCAGCTCGGCGCGCGAGGCGTCCTTGTGCAGGTATCCACGGGCGCCGGCGGCGACGGCGAGCGCGACGCCGTCCAGGTCCTCGGCGACGGTGAGCATGATGATCCGGGCGCCGGGGTCGGCGGAGAGGAGCCGGCGGACCGTCTCGACGCCGCCCAGTCCGGGCATGCGTACGTCCATCAGAATCAGATCCGAGCGGTCGGCCCCCCAGCGGCGGAGGACTTCCTCGCCGTTGGCCGCGGTCGTCACGCGCTCCACGCCGGGCACGGTTGCCACCGCGCGGCGGAGCGCTTCTCGGGCGAGCGGGGAGTCGTCGCAGACGAGGACGGATGTCATGGCCGCCCTCCGCAGCTGATGCGCGTCACCTTGAGCCTCCAGGCTGGTTACGTATCGTCACCTGTGCGGTTGACGCCCCCGGACTTCTGCCCGAGCGCTTGTTCTCTCAACCGCCTCCGCCCTCTCAACGACGGTCACTCGAAAGAGTTACGGGTGGGCCGGGCACCTTCGGCACTCTACGTGAGGACCCGTGAGCGGAGGAGAGCGACACAGCTCAACTGCATGTCAGATGGCAGCTATGCCCCATTTAGCGGCATTTCTTCCCATTTACTGGTGTCTGCGACTAGATTCGCAATGAGTCATATTTACATCTACTTACACCGTAGATGTACGGTCGGAGCTCAGAACCACTCAGCACGGCTACAAGGGGACATGCGCTATGGCAGATTTCTCCCGCCTTCCCGGACCGAACGCCGATCTGTGGGACTGGCAGCTGCTCGCAGCATGCCGTGGGGTAGACAGCTCGCTCTTCTTCCATCCCGAGGGGGAACGCGGCGCGGCAAGGAGTGCGCGCGAGAACTCGGCAAAAGAGGTCTGCATGAGGTGCCCGGTACGCGCGGAGTGCGCGGCGCACGCACTCGCGGTCCGGGAGCCGTACGGGGTGTGGGGCGGACTGACGGAGGACGAGCGCGAGGAGCTCATGGGACGGGCGCGGCACCGGCTGATTCCGGCAGGTGGCGCGGGCCACGCGCCGCACGGCTGACCCGCAGCCGTCACGACTTGAGAAGAAACGTTCCTGCACCGTCCGGGCCACTTCCGGGACGGCGCTGAAACCAGGGGGCGCGCGTCGGCGCGTCAGCGGGCGGCGGCCAGTGCCAGCCGGTCCAGCGTGGCCGCGACCGTGGGCACCTGGGCGAGATCCGGCAGGGTCAGGGCGACGATCTCGCGGTGGACCGAGGGCTCCACCGCCACTGTGCGGGCGCCCTTGGGCAGCACGGACTCCAGCGCGAGCTCCGGCAGCACCGCGACGCCTAGACCCGCACCGACGAGTCCGACCACGGCCGGGTAGTCGTCCGTGGCGAAATCGATCCTGGGGGTGAACCCCGACTCCTCGCAGACCGCCACGAGCTGGCGGCGGCAGCGCGGGCACCCGGCGATCCACGGTTCGTCGGCGAGATCCGCGATGGACACGGACCCCGCGTCCGCCAGGCGGTGCCCCTCGGGCACCAGCCCCACGAGCCGGTCGCTCAGCAACGGCCGTACGACGAGGTCCGCCCACTCCGTGCCGCCGGTGCCGTACCGGAACGCCAGGGCCACGTCGCAGTCCCCCTCGCGCAGCATCTCCTCGGAGCGCGGCGGCTCGGCCTCGACGAGGGAGACGCGCGTGCCCGGGTGCGCGGCGCGCAGGGCGGCGAGCGCGGTGGGCACCAGCGTGGAACTGCCGCTGGAGAACGACACCAGCCGCACCCGGCCGGCGCGCAGCCCGGCGATCGCCGCGACCTCCTCCTCGGCGGCGGTGAGCCCCGCCAGGATGCCCGCCGCATGGCGCACCAGCGCCTCCCCGGCCTGGGTGAGGCGCATCTCCCGCCCGGCACGGACCAGCAGCGGGGTTCCCGCGGACGCCTCGAGTGCCTTCATCTGCTGGCTGACCGCGGGCTGGGTGCAGCCCAGTTCACGGGCCGCCGCCGAGAAGGATCCGGTGGCGGCCACGGCGCGCAGGACGCGGAGGTGACGGGCTTCGATCACCCCTCGATCATAAGAGACGCTTGGGGCGTAGGCGAAATACTCCGTGGATCCTTTGGGGTAGTCGGATTAGCGTCGGGGCATGGAAATTCTCTCCGTGAACGTGGGGCGGCTCAGGGCCGTCGAGCACACCTCCGCGGCCACCGGCCTCAGCGGTGTGGACAAGCGGCCCGTCCCGGGTCCGGTGCGGGTCCTCGCCCCCGGGCCCCGGGACACCGGCGCGAGCGGTGTCGAGGGGGACGAGATCGGCGACCCCCGCTTCCACGGGGGCGGCGACCGCGCCGTCACCGCGTACGCCCGCGAGGACCTCGACCACTGGGAGCGGGAGCTGGGCCGGACGCTGGCCGACGGTGCGTTCGGGGAGAACCTCACGACCACGGGCGTCGATGTGAACGGGGCCCTGATCGGGGAGCGCTGGCGCATCGGCTCCGGAGTGGTCCTGGAGGTCACGGGCGGCCGGGTGCCCTGCAACACCTTCCAGGGGCACCTCGGGGAGAAGGGCTGGGTCAGGCGGTTCACCCGGGCGGGGCAGCCGGGTGCACTGCTGCGTGTGATCGAGCCGGGGACGCTCCGGGCGGGCGATCCGGTGCGGGTGGTGCACCGGCCGGAGCACGACATCACCGTCGCGCTGCTGTTCAGGGCGGCCACGGTGGAACGGGAGTTGCTGCCGCGCACGCTCGTCGCGGCGCCGTGGATGGAGTCCTCGCTGCTGGAGGTCGCCCGGGAGTACGCGGAGAAGCACGGCGGCTGACGGTGCCTCGGGGCGGGGGCCGGGGCGGGGCCCGGGGGCGGGGCCCCGCCCTGACGAGCCGCAGGACGGCGGGCCGGCGACGGCGGGAGCGGCGGCAGCGGGACCTGCGGGGACGCCGTCCGGCGGCCGCCGGACGGGCCGGCAGGCGGCCCGGCACCGGGCCGGGCCGCACGGCGCCCGTGCACGCGGCGCACTAACGTGCCGCCTATGACGACAGCACTCATCACGGGCTCGACCGCGGGCATCGGGGCCGCTTTCGCGCGGCGGCTCGCGGCGGACGGGCACGATCTGGTCCTGGTGGCCCGGGACACCCAGCGCCTCCAGGAGCAGGCCACCGAACTCCACGACCGGCACGGCATCGAGGCGGAGGTGGTGACCGCGGATCTGGCCGAGGAGGACGGCATCTCCTCGGTGGAGAAGCGGCTCGGCGACCGCAGGCGGCCGGTGGACCTGCTCGTCAACAACGCCGGTTTCGGCAACAAGGGCCGCTTCCTCGAGGTCTCCATGGCCGACGAGCTGCGGATGCTCAAGGTGCACTGCGAGGCGGTGCTGCGGCTGACGGCCGCGGCCACCGCGCCCATGCGCGACCGGGGCCGGGGCGGGGTGGTGAACGTGGCCTCGGTCGCCGCGTTCGTGCCGCGCGGCACGTACGGGGCGTCGAAGGCGTGGGTCGTGCAGTTCACCCAGGGAGCGGCCCGGGACCTGGCGGGCACGGGGGTGCGGCTGATGGCGCTCTGCCCCGGCTTCGTGCGGACCGAGTTCCACGAGCGGGCCGGGATGGGGACGGACAACATCCCCGGCTGGATGTGGCTGGACGCCGACAAGCTGGTGTCGTCCGCGCTCGCCGATCTGGCGCGCGGCAAGGCGCTGTCGGTGCCGGATCCGCGCTACAAGGCGCTGATGGGCGTGGTGAAGCTGGCCCCGCGCGGTCTGCTGGGTGGGGTCAGCTCCAGGGCGGGCCGCAAGTACGGACCGAAGTAGTCCCGTCCTGCCAGGTCACCGTGAGGGTGCGGCCGCTTGTCCCGACCTCGGCGAGGGCGGTGACCGGTGCGGGATCGGGTTCGGCGGTGAGCGAGGCGAGGGCGACGAAGAGCGTGTCCGGTCCCGGGCCGGTCGTGCCGTGCAGGGCGGCGGTGCGGGTGGCCGGGCCCTGGAGGGTGGGGCCGGACGGGGAGGCCGTGCGGACCGTGTAGCCCTGCACGGGCTGGAGTTGGGCCGTGGGTCCATCCGGGTCGGCGGCCCAGCCGGTCTGCCGGACTTGGGTTCCCTCGGGCGCCCCGGTGACGAGATGGGCCCGGACCTCCGCCCGGCCGTGCGCGAGCGTCAGGGAGTGCACCCGCACGCCCGGGCACGGGGTGTGGGAGGAGGCCGCCCAGCCGGGACCCGAGCCCTCGGGTTCCACGGGGCCGCGGGCGGTGTGCCCGCCGCCGACCAGCAGCGCGAAGTGGTTGTCGGGGAGGGTGCCGTCCGCCGGGGTGGGGCCGGTGCCGGTGGAGTAGGCGAAGCGCGCGTAGCAGGGGTCGTCCACGGCTGCCGCGTAACCGGTGCCGTGGTTGTGGAGCCGGACGAGTCCGTCGGCTGCCGTCGACTGGACGAGCAGGCAGGGCGGGGCGAGGGTGGTGACGGCGTCCCCGGTCTCGGCCGGCAGCGGTTCCTCGCGGTTCGTCCAGACCGGGTGGGAGGGCGGGATCAGCAGGCCGAGGAAGCCTTTCGACGCCCAGTAGGGGGAGGCGGGGCCGGAGTAGTCCTGCAGGACCGGTTCGTACGGACCGTGCCAGCCGAGGGTGAGCAGGCCCCGGTCGTCGGTGGCACCGCGGTCGAGGAAGTGGCGCATGGCCCCGGAGGCGAGCCGGCGGGTGGTGCCCGGGGTGAGCGGGCTGTACCCGGTGAGGGCGCCGAGCCAGGGGGCGGCCGCGGCGGCGAATCGGTAGGTCAGCGAACGGCCGTAGGGCATCGGCGATCCGTCGGCGCCGAAGAGGCGTGCGTAGCCGTCCAGATGTGCGCGCAGCCGGGGGCCGTAGCGCTCGAGGAGTTCCCGGTCGCCGCCGAGGTGGGCGTGCAGGACGGGATAGAGGTGCAGGGCCCAGCCGTTGTAGTGGTCGAAGGAGCGTCCGGCGCCGTCGCTGTACCAGCCGTCGCCCCGGTACCACTCATCGATGCGCGCGAGGGAACGGTCGATCGTGCGCCGGGCCAGGTCGGTCTCGATGCCGGCGTCCTGGAGGAAACCGGCGACGGTGAGGCCGAAGAGCCACCAGTTGTTGTCGACCGGCGAGGGGCCGAGGGCGGGCAGCAGCCGGTCGACGGCGCGCTGCCGGGTGCGGTCGTCGAGGGCGTCCCACAGCCAGGGGCGGGTCAGCCGCAGGGACAGGGCGACGGACGCGGACTCGACGATCGCCTGGGGGACGTCGGAGATGCGCGGCCAGCCGTCGGGCCCGCGGTCGGTGGCGGTTCCGGAGGCAAGTCCCTCGGCGTAGCGGGCGAGATGACCGTGCGGGTCCTCGCCGTGGGCTCCGGCGACCCTGAGGGCGGCGAGCAGGAAGGTGCGGGCGTAGCCTTCGAGCCCGTCCGACCGGTGTCCGGACGAACTGGGGCGCGGCCCTGGCAGGTCGATCAGTCCGCGACGGGGGGAGGCGAACGGCCGGACCGCCAGCAGGAGCTCGTCGGCGACGGTCTCCCAGTGGCCGCGGGTCCAGCCGGTGAAGGGGCTCAACTCACGGTTCTCGGACGGCGTGGCCACGGGCGGCATCATCACCGCAAGTGCTTCAACGGTCAATAGATTAAGAGTGAATGATCGAAACTCTTGTCGTTCGATCACGTTGCACTAGGGCCTGACCCAGGCGGACCGGCCCGGGGCGCCGGGGCCACCACACCGCTAGGGGACCGCCGCCGTGCGCGAGAGAGCTGCCGAACGTCACGACCGACTGCTGGACCTGGTACGGGAGCACGGCACCGCGCGGGTCGCCGAACTCGCCGACCGCCTCGCGGTCTCGGCCGTGACCGTCCGCAGGGACGTGGAGGCACTGTCCGGGCGCGGCCTGCTGGACCGGGTGCACGGCCAGGTGTCCTGGCCGGAGGGCGAGGGCGCACCGGGGCGGCGCACGAACGGCGGTGGGCTGGTGGTGGGAATGCTGGCGCCGTCCTCCACCTACTACTTCGCCGAGGTGATCCGTGGGGCGCACGAGGCGGCGGCACGCGCCGGCGCCCGGCTCGTCCTGCGCATCTCCGACTACCGGCCCGAGGAGGACCGCGCCCGTACGGAGGGACTCCTCGCGGCCGGCGCGAAAGGGCTCCTGGTCGCACCGGGCTGGCGCGGGCCCGGGGACCCGGCGGAGCACGGCGGCTGGATCGCCGGACTGCCCGTGCCCACCGTGCTACTGGAGCGGCGGCCCGTGCCCGGGAGCGCGCTCGACGAGCTGGACCGGGTCTCGTCCGACCACGGACACGGGGTGCTGCTCGCGGTACGGCACCTGGTCGGGCTCGGGCACGGCACGCCCCTGCTGGTGGCGCGGGCGGACAGCCCGACGGCGCTCGCCGTGCGTTCGGGGTACGGGGAGGCGCTGGGGGCGCTCGGGCTGACCGCACCGCGGGCCGTGATCGACTCGGTGCCGGCCGAGCGCGACCCGGAGGGCTTCGAGGCGGCGGCGCAGGCGCTGCGGTCCGCGGCGACCTCGGGGTCGGCGACGGCGGCGCTGGCGCACAACGACGTGGACGCGATCCAGATGGTGCAGCGGCTGGCCGAACTGGGCGTACGGGTGCCGGAGGACCTGGCGCTGATCGCGTACGACGACGAGGTCGCGGCACTGGCCGACACCCCGCTGACGGCGGTCGCCCCGCCGAAGCGCCATGTCGGGCGGTACGCGGCGGAGTTGCCGGTCGAGCGGCTCACGGCCGGCCGGGACGAGGACGGGCCGGGGCGGCACCTGACGCTGCTGCCGCGGCTCAAGGTCCGGGCCTCGTGCGGAGCCGGGTACCGCCCGTGATCTGATCACTCTTCGATCAGTCAGTCTTTCGCTCTTGACTTCGCTCATACCTGGCTCAAGTATCTCGGCCAACGCCAGCACCCGTGCCGCAGCCTCAGGAACCCGGCCGTGAGCCGTAGTTGGAGCAGATCGACCCGAGTCACAGCAGGCACCGCCACCGCCCTCGTTCTCCTCAGGGCGTGCGGCGGGGGCGGCATTGACGACGCGTCGGGCCCCGCGGCCGGCCGCCGGTTTGACCTGAGGTGACCACCGAGGAGTCGGACTTCCACCATGCACCACGCCACTGACAACGCCACCGGCGAGGCCGACGGCAGCAGCGGCGGGCCGCTTCTGCTGCTCGCCATGGGCACCGGTATCGCCGAGCGCCTGTTCACCGACGCCCACCGGGCCCGTCTGGCCGACCTGACCCGGACCGACCCGGACCTCGTCGCCCACGACCTGGCCGATCCCCCGCCCGCCGTCGCGGCCGCCCTCGCCGAGGCGGAGCTGCTGCTCACCTGCTGGGGCGCGACGCCGCTCGACGAGCGCGTCCTGGACGCCGCGCCGCGGCTGCGGGCCGTCGTCCATGCGGCGGGTTCGGTGAAGCACCACATCACCCGGGCGTGCTGGGACCGCGGCATCCTCGTCACCTCCGCGGCCGCGGCCAACGCGCTGCCCGTGGCCGAGTACACGCTCGCCGCGATCCTCTTCGCCAACAAACGGGTGCTGCACAGCAGTCAGCGCTACCGCGAGCTGCGCGCCCCGCACGACTGGCGCCTGGAACTCGACGGCGCCGGCAACTACGGCCGTACGGTCGGGGTCGTCGGGGCGTCCCGGATCGGGCGGCGGGTGATCGAGCTGCTGCGCCCCTTCGATCTGCGAGTGCTGCTCCACGATCCGTACGCGGACGAGGACGAGGCCGCCCGGCTGGGGGTCGAGGCGGTGCCGCTGGACGACCTCTGCCTGCGCAGCGACATCCTCACCGTCCACGCACCGGAGATCCCGGCCACCCGCCACATGATCGACGCCCGCAGGCTGTCCCTGATGCCCGACGGCGCGACCCTGATCAACACCGCGCGGGGGTCGCTGGTCGACACGGACGCGCTGCTCCCGGAGCTGCTGTCCGGCCGCCTCCGCGCCGTGCTGGACGTCACCGAGCCCGAGGTGCCGCCCGCCGACTCACCTCTCTACGACCTCCCGAACGTCCTGCTGACCCCGCATGTCGCGGGCTCACTGGGCGAGGAGCTGTACCGGATGGCCGATCTGGCGCTGGACGAGGTGGAGCGGTACGCCCTGGGCCTGCCCTTCACCGAGCCGGTCGTCCCCGCGGCGCTGGACCGGTCGGCCTGAAGCGGGCCCGCCCCGCTGCGCCGCGACCACCCGGCCCCCGGCAGAACCGCTCGCCCAGCAGGGCGAATTAAGGCGTAATGCACGGATTTCACTAGAATGGAGGCATCCGACGCAGCGCCCCACGCGCCCGGGAGACGCCATGACATTCGTACAGATGATCGACTGCAAGACGGATCGTGTCGACGAGCTGAACCGGCTTTTGGACACCTGGGTCGAACAGACCAGGGGCAGGCGCACCGCCACCCACAGCCTCCTCGCACAGGACCGATCCGACGGTACCCATGTGGTGGAGATCGTCGAGTTCCCCTCGTACGAGGACGCGATGCGGAACTCGAACCTCCCCGAGACCGACCGGATCTTCCAG
Organism: Streptomyces wuyuanensis; assembly: GCF_900103455.1. Lineage (GTDB taxonomy): Bacteria > Actinomycetota > Actinomycetes > Streptomycetales > Streptomycetaceae > Streptomyces > Streptomyces wuyuanensis. The sequence continues at coordinate 108,880 of NZ_FNHI01000012.1, forward strand.
GAGATGGTCGCGCTGTGCGACGGCATGCCGACCTTCACCGACCTGGAGGTCATCCGCGACGAGCAGTTGCACAAGGACGTGTGCGCCCGGTTCTTCACCGAGGCGCTTCCCGGCGACCCCGGCCTCCTCGACGGACTGCTCACCCGGGACTACCACGACCACGACCCGGCCAACTCCCCGGACGTGATCGGCGTCGAGGCCCTCCGCCGCGAGGTCGCGATGTGGCGCGACGCCTTCGATTTCACCTTCACCCTCGAGGACCAGGTCGCCGAGGGCGACCGCGTCTGCACCCGCTGGACGTGGGAGGGCACGCACAAGGGCGAGTTCCTGGGCCTCGCGCCCACCGGAAGGCAGGTCTCGATGACCGGGACGACCGTCCACCGGCTCCACGAGGGCCTGATCTGCGAGGGGTGGTGGCAGTACGACCGGCTCGGGCTGATGGGCATGCTCGGGGCGCTGGACATGTAGCCGGAGACGCAGCCGGTGCCGGGCCCCGGCGCCCCGGCCGCTCACAGGGGAAGGCCCCCGGGAACGGGGGCCTTCGTGCGTCCTGTCGGACGGGAGAGCGGTACGGGTCAGTGGGCGTGGCCGTGACCGTGGCCCGCGTCCGCCGGCTCCTCTTCCTTCTTCTCCACCACGAGGGTCTCGGTGGTGAGGAGCAGGGAGGCGATCGACGCGGCGTTCTCCAGGGCGGAGCGGGTGACCTTGACCGGGTCGATGACGCCGGCCTTCACCAGGTCGCCGTACTCGCCGGTCGCGGCGTTGAAGCCGTTGCCCTTCTCGAGCTCCGCCACCTTCGCGGTGATGACGTAGCCCTCGAGGCCGGCGTTCTCGGCGATCCAGCGCAGCGGCTCGACGGCGGCACGGCGCACGACCGCGACACCGGTGGCCTCGTCGCCGTTCTTGCCGAGGTTGCCGTCCAGCACCTTGACGGCGTGGACCAGAGCGGAGCCACCACCGGAGACGATGCCCTCCTCGACCGCGGCGCGGGTCGCGGAGATGGCGTCCTCCAGACGGTGCTTCTTCTCCTTCAGCTCCACCTCGGTGGCGGCGCCGACCTTGATCACGCACACGCCGCCGGCCAGCTTGGCGAGGCGCTCCTGGAGCTTCTCGCGGTCCCAGTCGGAGTCAGTGGCCTCGATCTCGGCCTTGATCTGCGCGACGCGGCCGGCCACGTCGCCGCTCTGGCCGCCGCCGTCGACGATCGTGGTGTCGTCCTTGGTCACGGTGACGCGGCGGGCGGAGCCCAGCACGTCCAGACCGGCCTGGTCGAGCTTGAGGCCGACCTCCTCGGCGATGACGGTGGCACCGGTGAGGGTGGCCATGTCCTGCAGCATCGCCTTGCGGCGGTCACCGAAGCCGGGGGCCTTCACCGCGACCGCGTTGAAGGTGCCGCGGATCTTGTTGACGACGAGCGTGGACAGGGCCTCGCCCTCGACGTCCTCGGCGATGATCAGCAGCGGCTTGGAGGCACCGGCCTGGATGACCTTCTCCAGCAGCGGGAGCAGGTCCTGGATGGAGGAGATCTTGCCCTGGTTGATCAGGATGTACGGGTCGTCGAGAACGGCCTCCATACGCTCCTGGTCGGTCACCATGTACGGCGACAGGTAGCCCTTGTCGAAGGCCATGCCCTCGGTGAAGTCCAGCTCCAGACCGAAGGTGTTGGACTCCTCGACGGTGATGACGCCGTCCTTGCCGACCTTGTCCATCGCCTCGGCGATGAGCTCGCCGACCTGCTGGTCCTGGGCGGACAGCGCGGCGACGGCGGCGATGTCGGACTTCTCCTCGATCGGACGCGCGGTGGCGATCAGCTCGTCGGAGACGGCCTTGACCGCGGCGTCGATGCCCTTCTTCAGGGCGGCCGGGGAGGCGCCGGCGGCGACGTTGCGCAGACCCTCGCGGACCAGGGCCTGGGCGAGAACGGTGGCGGTGGTGGTGCCGTCACCCGCGATGTCGTTGGTCTTGGTCGCCACCTCCTTCACCAGCTGGGCGCCGAGGTTCTCGTACGGGTCCTCGATCTCGACCTCACGGGCGATCGTGACACCGTCGTTGGTGATGGTGGGGGCACCGAACTTCTTGTCGATCACGACGTTGCGGCCCCGGGGGCCGATCGTCACCTTGACCGTGTCGGCGAGCTTGTTGACGCCGCGCTCAAGGGCGCGACGGGCGTCCTCGTCGAACTTCAGGATCTTCGCCATGGAGCTTTTCAAGTCCTCTCAAAGCGAGCCGCGCCCCTCGCCGCCCGGCTTCATCATCAGCGGGGGCCAGGGGCGCGGCTCTGAGCAAATCTGCCGGTGAATTACTTCTCGACGATCGCGAGCACGTCGCGCGCCGAGAGGACGAGGTACTCCTCGCCGCTGTACTTCACCTCGGTGCCGCCGTACTTGCTGTAGAGCACGACATCGCCGGTCTTGACGTCGAGCGGAAGACGCTCGCCGTTCTCGAAGCGGCCCGGGCCGACGGCCAGGACGACGCCCTCCTGGGGCTTCTCCTTGGCGGTGTCCGGAATGACCAGGCCAGAGGCGGTGGTCTGCTCGGCGTCGAGCGGCTGGACCACAATGCGGTCCTCGAGCGGCTTGATGGCAACCTTGGAGCTGGTGGTCGTCACGATCCGACCTCCCCCTTCGGAGATCTCACGGGGTTCATCTGTCTGAGGTGGCGACCAGGTGGATCCGTCGTCGCGGGTGCCGGACCTGCCCGTCGCTGTGTTGGCACTCTCCGGTGGGGAGTGCCAGAGCCGAGACTATGACCGGGATTAGCACTCGGTCAAGCGGAGTGCCAATCCACTGCGTGTTCGGCCGGTTCCGGCCGGGACGGCGCGGCTCCTGCGCCCGGTCGCGACCCGTCGCACACGGCGGCCACGGCGCGTCGGGCCGCCGTGTGCGACGGGCGCGTCGGGCGCGCCGGGCGCGTCCGAGCCGGGCACGGCGGCCGGCGGCCCTCAGACGTAGTCCTCCAGCCGCGCCACCGCGTAACCCTTCGACGTGACGACCTTCATCACGTTGCGGATCATGTCCGGCATGCTGCCCTTCCACTCCGCCCTGCCGCGGAAGTGCGTGAGGATGATGTCGCCGGGGTGCAGGTCCCGGTCCCACTCGCGCCACTCCATGTGGTCCGGGAACGCCTCCGCCGCCCACAGCGGCACGGCCTTCACGCCGCAGGACTTGGCGGCGCGCAACGTGTCCCGGTTGTAGCTGCCGTACGGCGGGCGGAAGAGCCGCGGCCGCTTGCCGAACCGCTTCTCGATCCTGGCCTGCTGCCCGCAGATCTCCGCCTTCTGCTTCGCGTACGACAGCGCCGGCAGATAGGGGTGGGTGAGCGTGTGGTTGTGCAGCCGTACGCCGCGGTCCTGCATCTTCTCGAAGTAGCCGTAGTCGTCCCGGACGACGTAGTCGCTGAGGAAGGCGCTGTACGGGATCTGCAGTTCGCTCATCATCCGCAGCAGCTTCGGGTCCTTCTCCGCACCGTCGTCGATCGTCAGGAAGACGACCTTCTGCTTGGTGGGCACGGTGGTGAAGACCGGCGGCAGGCCCTTGTGGCGGTCGACCTCGAAGCCCTTGCGCGTGGTGATCGTCGGCTTCTCGTCGGGCGGCAGGGGGGCGGGCAGCGGCGTCTGCCGAAGGCCCCAGCGCCTGGCCGCGGCCGCCCGGGCGGCCTGGATCTTCTTCACGCGCTTCGCGTACGCGGCGAGCGCCTCGGCCGGTCCGGCGGCCAGAGCGCCCTTCTCCCCCGCTCGCTTCCGCCCCTCGCCGAAGTCCGCCCGGTCGCCCTCACGGCCCTTCTCCCGGTCACCCTCCTCCCGGGACCCGGCGTCCCCGTCCCGCTCCTTGCCGGCCGCCTCGCCCTTCCGGTCCTCCCGCCCCGGCGACCGCGGCTCCTGGCCGTGCGCGGGAGCGGCGGCGGAGGCGGAGGCGCCCGCCTTCCCCGTGGCCCGGACCCCGCCGCCGTGCTGCCCGGGCTCCGCGGCACAGCCCGAGACGACGGCCGTGACGAGCAGCACGCACATCCACATACGGCTGCGCCGAATTGCTGGCTTCTTTTCGTTTTGTCGTACTTGCTGCATGGCGCCGCATCCTGTCAGCGCAGCCCGCCCGCGAAGGCCCGACAGCGCCGCCCGGCCGCACATCGTCCCCCGGCTGGCCGACAATGGCCGGGTGAACGACGCCGGCTCGCCCTCCCCGCTCGCCCCCCTGCTCACCGACGAAGGGCAGGCCCTGCTCGCCGCCCTGCGCGACTACGACCCGGGACAGGAGCTGAGCGTCGCCACCCGGCTGCGCCGCGACCACCCCGCCGAGCTGGTCTCGGCGGCGCTGACGCAGGCGCGGCTGCGGCAGCGGGCGGTGGCGAAGTTCGGCGCCGAGGACGCGTACCGGATGTACTTCACGCCCAACGGTGTGGAGCAGTCGACGCGGGCGTCCGTCGCCGCCCACCGCGCCGCCCGGTTCGCGGAACTCGGCGTACGGAGCGTGGCGGATCTGTGCTGCGGGATCGGCGGCGACGCGATCGCGCTCGCCCGCGCCGGGATCTCCGTACTGGCCGTGGACCGCGATCCGTTCACCGCCGACGTCGCCCGCGCCAACGCCGAGGCACTGGGGCTGGCCTCGCTGATCGAGGTCCGGCAGACCGATGTCACCGAGGTCGACACCTCCTCCCACGACGCCGTCTTCGTCGATCCCGCCCGCCGCGCCGGCCGGGGCGGGCGCGGGCCGAAGGGCGGCAGCGGCCGGATCTTCGACCCTGAGGCGTACTCACCGCCGCTGTCCTGGGCCGTCGGCGCCGCCCGCACGGCCCGGTACGCGGCGCTCAAGATCGCGCCGGGGATCCCGCACGAGGCGATCCCCGAGGACGCCGAGGCCGAGTGGATCTCCGACCACGGGGACGTGAAGGAGGCCGTGCTCTGGTTCGGCACGGCCCCGGGCGCCCGTCGCGCCACCCTTCTGCCGCAGGGCGCCGCGCTGGTCGGGCGCGGTCTGCCCGACCCTCTCGTACGGAAGACCGGCCGCTGGCTCTACGAGCCCGACGGCGCCGTCATCCGCGCCCATCTCGTCGCGGAGGTCGCCGAGGAGCTCGACGGCGGCCTGCTCGACGGGACGATCGCCTACATCACGGCCGACGAACTGCGTCCGACGCCGTACGCGACGGCGTACGAGATCACCGACGAACTCCCGTTCAACCTCAAGAAGCTCAAGGCACTGCTGCGCGAACGGGGGGTCGGCACGCTCACCGTGAAGAAGCGCGGATCGGCGGTCGAACCCGAGGAGCTGCGCCGCAAGGTGAAGCCGAGCGGCCCGAACGCCGCCACGGTCTTCCTGACCCGGGTGGCCGGCGCGCCCACCGTGCTCATCGGGGCTCCGGCGGGCGTCTGACGGGCCCGCCGGCCGGCGCCGCGCGCCCGGCCGCCTCTCAGCCGCGCCCCTCCCCCGGCGCCACCGCAGCGGAGGCCACGGAGGTCAGCCGCGCCGCCCAGCGGTAGTGCGCCACCGCCTTGGTGACACCGGCCAGGCCCGCGACCCAGCACAGCACGCCGACCCCCATGAAGTACGCGACCTCCCCGTAGGTCCAGCTCCCGGGGCGCGCGGCGGCCGGGGCCGCGAAGGACACCCACAGCCCGAACGCGGCGAGCAGGAACGACACCAGGAACCAGGCCAGGCTCCGGCCGGGGGCGCCGAGCCGGGAGTCGCGGGCCGGGTCGAGGTCGAGCGCGGACCACTGCGCGAGCAGCCTGCGGATCCTCAGGTCGCGCCGGACGTCGAAGCCGGCCACGAGCCCGAACGGCACCAGCACGGCGAGGCCGAGCGCGACGCAGACGCCGAGGACGAGGGCGCTCAGCGGATCGAGGGCGTCGAAGCCGGCCAGCCCCGCCCCCACGAGGCCCCAGCCGAGCTGAAGCCCCGACAGCTGCAGCAGGAACAGCAGCAGTCGGGGCACGCCGAGCAGTCGTCCCGTCAGCCCCTGGAGCACCGCGGCACGGTCGGCGAGCATCGCGTCGCGATCCGGCCAGGTGCGGATCTCCGCGGGAGGCGGTGGTGGCGGAAGAGGCGTGCGTTGGGACATGCGTACGAGGCTATCGCCCGGCCTGCGGGCGCCGTCCGGCCCCGACCCGGCGTCCGCAGAGGGGAGTTGACGCCCCACCCGGCGGGCGCTGCCGACCTGCCGCCCGGACCGCCCGAGAAGAGCTCAGCCCCCGGTGAAGTCCGCTCCGGAGAAGTCGAGCGACTGGAAGCGCCAGCGGTGCACGGGCCGGCCGATCAGCTCGGCGTCCGGGTCCGGCAGCTCCGGGAGTTCGTCGTCCGGGCCGTCCGTCTCCCACCAGGTCAGCACCAGCACCCGCTCACCCGGTGCCCGGAAGGTCTCCCGGCGCAGCGGGGCGGCGGCGAGGGTCCTGGCGCGGGCCCACTCCAGCAGTTCCCCGCCGCGTCCGGAGGCCGCCCTGGCCTCCCACATCAGGGTGACGACGGTCATGAGTAGAGGTTGTCCTTGCTGATCTCGTGCACATGGTCGTGGTCGTGCACATGGCCGTGGTGGTGCTCGCCCGGCACATGCGGGTCGGTCACCGGCAGCGAGGAGTCGGCGGACAGCTCCCAGTCCGACGCGGGCCGGTTCCTGGCGACCATCTCCGCACCCAGCGCGGCGACCATGGCCCCGTTGTCCGTGCACAGCTTCGGCCGGGGCACCCGCAGCCGGATCCCGGCGCGCTCGCAGCGCTCCTCGGCCATCGCGCGCAGCCGGGAGTTCGCGGCGACACCGCCGCCGATCATCAGGTGGTCGACGCCCTCGTCCTTGCAGGCGCGCACGGCCTTCCGGGTCAGCACGTCGACCACGGCCTCCTGGAAGGACGCGGCCACGTCCCGCACCGGGACGTCCTCGCCCGCGTTGCGCTTCGCCTCGATCCAGCGGGCCACGGCCGTCTTCAGCCCGGAGAAGGAGAAGTCGTAGGCGGGGTCGCGGGGACCGGTCAAACCGCGCGGGAACGCGATCGCCTCCGGGTCGCCCTCCTTCGCGAGCCGGTCGATGACCGGACCGCCGGGGAAGCCGAGGTTCAGCACCCGGGCGATCTTGTCGAACGCCTCGCCCGCCGCGTCGTCGATCGTCGCCCCCATGGGCCGTACGTCGGCGGTGATGTCGGGGGCGAGCAGCAGCGACGAGTGGCCGCCGGAGACCAGCAGGGCCATCGTCGGCTCGGGCAGTGGGCCGTGCTCCAGCTGGTCGACGCAGATGTGCGAGGCGAGGTGGTTCACGCCGTACAGCGGCTTGCCCAGCGCGTACGCGTACGCCTTGGCGGCGGAGACGCCCACGAGCAGCGCGCCCGCGAGTCCAGGACCGGCGGTGACCGCGATGCCGTCGAGGTCCCTGGCCGTGACCCCGGCCTCCTTGAGGGCGCGCTCGATCGTCGGGACCATCGCCTCCAGATGGGCGCGGGAGGCGACCTCGGGCACGACCCCGCCGAAGCGCGCGTGCTCGTCGACGCTGGAGGCGATGGCATCGGCGAGGAGCGTCGTCCCGCGGACGATGCCGACGCCCGTCTCGTCGCAGGACGTCTCGATGCCGAGTACGAGGGGTTCGTCAGCCATGGTTTCCGGTTCCTTGTGCGTCGTGTACGTGCAGCCGCATCACGAGGGCGTCGACGTTGCCGGGCTGGTAGTAGCCGCGGCGGAAGCCGATCGGCTCGAAGCCGAAGCGCTCGTACAGCTTCTGGGCCCGGGTGTTGTCCACCCGTACTTCGAGCAGGACCTCGTCGCACTCGAACGCGGTCGCGTGCTGCAGCAGGTCGGTGAGGAGCCGCGCGCCGAGTCCCGTGCCCCACTGGTCGCGCGCGACGGCGATGGTCTGGACGTCACCCAGCCCGCCGGCCGCCGCGAGGCCCCCGTAGCCGACGATCCGCCCCTCCGCCGGGTCCTGGGCGACCACGTAGCGGCGCGTCGCCTGCGGCCCGCGCGCGTGCGCCAGTTCGGACCAGAACATCCCGGGGGACCAGGCGTCCTCCGGGAACAGCTCGTGCTCGAGGTCCAGCACCGGCGCGATGTCCCACCAGCGCATCTCGCGCAGGAAGGGGGTGCTCACTGTGGCGTGACCACCTTGTAGTTCTTGGGCACCTGGGCGTCCGGACGGCGCAGGTACAGCGGCCGCGGCGGCAGCAGTTCCTCGCCGGCGGCCAACTTCTCGGCGGCCAGTGCGGCGAGCGCGGCCGCCGACTGGTGCTCGGGGCCGCGGGCGTCCGCGAAGACCTCGGGGTACAGCAGGGCGCCGGCGCCGACCGCGGGAAGCCCGGCGACCTGCTCGGCGATCTCGGCCGGCCGGTCGACCGCGGGCCCGCCGGTCCTCGTACGGGAGCCGTCGTACGACGCCCAGTAGACCTCCTTGCGCCGCGCGTCGGTGGCGACCACGAACGGCCCCTCCAGTCCGGAGGCGTACGCGAGCCCGTCCAGCGTGCACAGTCCGTGGACCGGGACCCCGAGCGCAGAACCGAAGGTGGCGGCGGTGACCAGCCCCACGCGCAGTCCGGTGTACGGGCCGGGGCCGACGCCGACGACGACACCGGTGACCGCGTCGAGCTTGAGCCCGGCGGCGGCGAGGACCCGGTCGACGGAGGGCAGCAGCAGTTCCCCGTGCCGGCGGGCGTCGACCTGGGTGGACTCGGCGACGACGGAGTCGCCGTCGTGGAGGGCGACGGTGACGGCGGGCGTGGCGGTATCAACGGCGAGCAAGAGCACGCAAACAGCCTACGGCCACCGCGGGGGAGGCACGGCGTCCCGTCCCGCCGCCCCCCTGCTGCTACCGTCACTCAGGCAGGTGTGCGAGCGAGGGGAGCAGGCGTGGCAAGGAGCAGCTCGGGAACGGTGGCCGGGCTCACCGCTGCGGCCCTCGCCGTCGTCGCGTTCCTCGCCTACCAGGCCTCCGCGAACGTGCCCGCCGGCCTGGAGAAGCCCGCGGCGGCCGCCCCCAGCGCCCGTCCGTCGGAGCCCGCCGCCGAGGGCCCGCGCAAGGACCCTCTGGCCGTCCCCACGGGATCCGGCAAGGGCGTCCGGGTGGTCTACTCGCTGGCCGAACGCCGGGTCTGGCTGGTCGGCGCGGGTCAGCTCACCCAGACGTTCCCGGTCGTGCCCAGCACGGTCAGCCCGAGGCCCGGCACGTACGAGGTGACCTCGCGCAGCGGCCGGATCGAGGGTTCGGACGGTGTGGAGATCGAACACGTCGTGCGGTTCGCCAAGGTCGACGACGTGTCGATCGGCTTCAGCGCCGCCGTTGACGGATCGATGGCGAGCCCGGCCCCCGGCAGGAAGACCGGTGGCGTACGGATGAAGCGCGCCGACGGCGACGCCATGTGGACGTTCGCGACGGTCGGCTCGAAGGTCGTCGTCGTCCCTTAGCGCAGCACGGGAGACCGGATTGCCACGACGCCCGGGGGCGGGCACCGCGCCAGGGAGTTTCACTCGTACGGGCTACGCCGCGTCGCGATGCGCTTCCCGCTCCTCCGGAGTCTCTCCAGCCGGGGCGGCTCCGCCGCGGTCGTGCGGCGGGGTGGAGACCGCACTGGCCGCCGCGCACGACGCCAGCAGATCACGCATGGAGAACGCCGCCGGCGACGGCCGGGGCGACGGCTTCGGCCGTGACTGCGTTTCGTGCTCAGCCGGCATGGATGCCTCCTGGTGCTCCGGGGGCAGGCACGGTTAGGCAGCCCTAACCACGTACTGTCCTCCATGTGACCATGCCCGGGACGGCGGACGCAACACCTTGCCGACGTCTTGTCGGAACGTACACACAGGCGGATCAGGCGGCGTCCGGCCGGACGCCGCGCCTCCGGATCCCGGCGGGGCTCAGGCGCTGAGACCCGCCAGCCCGGCGTCCGCCCAGCGCGCGCCGACGCCGGTGAGCGTGATCTGGCGGCGGTCGTCGTCCGTGTTGCCCACGACCCGGTGGATGACCACGTGCAGCCGGTCCTCCGACAGGTCCTCGACCTTGCCGTCGCCCCATTCCACGACGACCACCGAGTCCGGCAGCGACACGTCGAGGTCGAGGTCCTCCATCTCGTCCAGCCCGCCGCCCAGCCGGTACGCGTCCACGTGCACCAGCGCGGGCCCGCCCACCAGGGACGGGTGCACCCGCGCGATCACGAAGGTCGGGGAGGTGACGGCACCGCGCACACCCAGGCCCTCGCCGAGCCCGCGCGTCAGAGTCGTCTTGCCGGCGCCGAGCTCACCGGTGAGCATTACGAGGTCACCGGGCCGCAGCAGCTTCGCGAGCCGGCGGCCCAGCTCCTGCGTCTGCTCCGGCGAGGCGAGGGTCAGACGGACGGCGGACGGGTCTGCGGTGTCAGCCGCCGGGCTGTGCGGTGCTTCCATACGTGCCAACGTTAGCCGCTGCCGGGACCGCTCCGACCCGCACCAGCAGGTCCGCCAGCCGGTCGGTGACCACCTCGGGGTGCTCCAGCATCACCAGGTGCCCCGCGTCCGGCACGATGACCAGCTCCCCGTCCGGCAGCAGGTCCGCGATCGCCTCACTGTGCGAGCTGGGGGTGACCAGGTCGCGGTCCCCGGCCAGCACCAGCACCGGGACCTCCTGGAAGACGTCCAGCGCCGCCGCCTTGTCGTGCTCGGCGAACGCCGGGTAGAACTCGGCGACGACGTCGATCGGCGTCCCCTCGATCATCCGCTCGGCGAACCTGGCCACCGCCGGATCCACGTCCCTCGAACTGAACGAGTAGCGCTTGATCAGCCCCGCGAAGAGGTCGGCCGTCGCCCTGCGGCCGCGCTCCACCAGCTCCGCCTGGGAGCCGAGCGCCTTCAGGACCCCCGGCAGCACCCTGCGGACCACGTTCACGCCCGCCACCGGCAGCCCGTAGTTCACCTCGCCGAGCCGGCCCGCCGAGGTGCCGACGAACGCGGCCCCTGCGACCCGCTCCCGGATCAGCTCCGGATACGCGGCGGCCAGCGCCATCAGCGTCATGCCGCCCATGGAATGGCCCACCAGCACGAGCGGCCCCTCGGGGGCGGCCTCGTCGATGACCGCCTTCAGGTCACGGCCCAGCTGGTCGATGGAGACCGGCATTCCTTCCGGGCCGGTCTGCGAGGCGCCCCGTCCCGAGCGGCCGTGGCTGCGCTGGTCCCAGTGCACGGTACGGATCAGCCCGCGCAGCGCGGCCCGCTGGAAGTGCCAGGAGTCCTGGTTGAGGCAGTAGCCGTGGCTGAAGACGACGGTCACCGGGGCGGGGGCCTTGCGGCCGAACAGCCTGCGCCGGCGCGGCGCCGCGCCGCCCGTCTCCGGGTCCACCTCGTCCGTCTCGTAGTACAGGGCCGTGCCGTCGTCGGCCACGGCCCTGCCCGGAGTGCCGCGCAGTGCCCCGTACGGCCCGGAGGCGTCCAGGGCGAGCCGGGCCTTCCGGCGCATGCCGCGGCCCACGGTCATCCGCTCTATCGCGACTCCCGCCGCCGCACCGGCGGCGATCACCCCTATGGCGGCGCCGGCGACACCCGCCCGGCGCCAGTTGCCCATGGCGGCGTCGGTCACCGCCGCCGCCACGTCCCCCGCGCTGTTCTCGCTCACCGTGCCGCTCCTACTGGTGGTCGTCTACTGGTCGTCCGGTCCTTCGCCGGGTGCCGTGCCGTCACCCTCGTGGAGATGGACGCGCGGCACGCGCGCCCCGATCCGGGTCACGATCTCGTAGGCGATCGTGTCCGCCGCCTCCGCCCAGTCCTGCGCGGTCGGTTCGCCCCGGTCGCCCGGGCCGAACAGCACGGCCTCCGCACCCTCCTCGACCGAGTCCCCCTCGGGGCCGAGGTCGACGACGAACTGGTCCATCGCCACCCGGCCGGCCACCCGCCGCCACTCGCCGCCGACCAGCACCGGACCGCGGCCGGAAGCGTGGCGCGGGATGCCGTCCGCGTACCCCACCGGCACCAGGCCAAGGGTGGTCTCGCCACCGGTGACGTAGTGGTGCCCGTAACTGACGCCGTGTCCGGCGGGAACGCGCTTCACCAGCGCCACCGACGCCTTGAGCGTCATCACCGGGCGCAGCCCGAAGTCGGCGGACGTGCCCAGCTCCGGGCTCGGCGAGATCCCGTACACGGCGATTCCGGTGCGCACCAGGTCGAAGTGGCTCTCCGGAAGGGTCAACGTGGCCGGAGAGTTGGCGATGTGCCTGACCTCCGGCTCGATGCCCTCCTTCTCCGCGTACGCCACCAGGTCCTTGAAGACGGCCAGCTGGGCGGCGATCGACGGGTGGCCGGGCTCGTCGGCACACGCGAAGTGCGACCACAGGCCGGTGACCCTGACCGTGCCCGCCTCCTCGGCGGCGCGGGCCGCCGCGACCAGTTCGGCCCAGTCGGCGGGCTGGCAGCCGTTGCGGCCGAGGCCGGTGTCCGCCTTGAGCTGCACTCGCGCGGGGCGGCCGGCCTCCTCGGCCGCCCGCGTCACCTCGCGCAGCGCCCACATGCCGCTGACCGACACGTCCAGGTCCGCCTCGACCGCCTCGCGCCAGGGACCCCCCGGCGTCCACAGCCAGCACATCACGCGGCCGCCGATCCCGGCCGCCCGCAGTCCGAGCGCCTCCTCCGGCGTCGCGGTCCCCAGCCACTCGGCGCCCGCCGCCAGGGCCGCTTTCGCACAGGGCACCATCCCGTGTCCGTAGGCGTCCGACTTGACCACGGCCATGAGGGCGGCACGGGGCGCCCGCGCACGCAGCGCGCGGACGTTGGCGCGCAGCGCGGCGAGGTCGATCTCGGCACGGGCCCGGAAAACTGGGTTCTGAGTCATCGCGCTCAGTCTCTCAGAGGCCCACCGTTCAGTTCGTACGGCAACGACCACGAGTGGCCCTGGTCACCCACCTGCGGTGGCTGCGGAACCTCAGGGGGTCCGAGTGTCGCCCCAGGCGCGCGGAATCGCCCCGGCCACGTCCTGGGCGGAAACCGGGGCGCCCTGCGAGGCCAGCCGCGCCGCCAGGCCGTGCAGATACGCCGCCACCGACCCGGCGTCGACCGGTTCGAGGCCCGCCGCGAGGAGCGAACCGGCGAGGCCGGACAGCACATCGCCGCTGCCGGCCGTGGCGAGCCAGGAGGTGCCGGTCGGGTTCACCCTCACCGGACGGCGGGCGTCCGCGTCGGCCACGAGCGTCGTGGATCCCTTCAGCAGCACCGTGGCGCCGTACTTGGCGGCCAGCGCCCGTACGGAGCCGAGCCGGGCCCCCTCGACCTCCCCGCGGTCCACCCCGAGCAGCACGGCCGCCTCGCCCGCGTGCGGAGTGAGCAGCGTCGGGGCGCTGCGGGCACGCACCGCGTCCGGGTCCAGCCCCCTCAGCCCGTCGGCGTCGACCAGCACCGGGACGTCGGACTCCAGCACCTCCGCCACCCCCGGCCCGTCGCCGAGGCCCGGTCCGATGACCCACGCCTGCACCCGGCCCGCCCGTGAGGGCGGCCAGCCGTGCACCAGCACCTCCGGGAACCGGGCGATCACCGCGTCCGCCCCCGGCCCGACGTACCGCACGGCCCCGGCGCCGCCGTGCACCGCGCCCGCCACCGCGAGCACCGCTGCGCCCGGGTAGCGGGCGGACCCCGCCACGACGCCGACGACCCCGCGCCGGTACTTGTCGCTCTCCGCGGCGGGCACCGGCAACAGCCTCGCCACGTCCGCGTGCTGCAGCGCCTCCAGGTCCGGCACGGACGGCAGCCGGGGACCGAGCCCGATGTCGACGAGCCGCACGGCCCCGGCGTACTCGTGCGCCGGGTCGACGAGCAGGCCGGGCTTGTACGTACCGAAGGTGACGGTGGCGTCGGCCCGTACCGCCTCGCCCCGCACCTCCCCCGTGTCCGCCTCGACGCCGCTCGGCAGATCGACGGCGACGACCGTGGCTCCGGAGCCCCGGGCGGCCCGCGCGACCGGCACGGCGTCGGGGCGAAGGCCGCCGTGGCCGCCGATGCCCGTGATGCCGTCCAGGACGACGTCGGCGACGGCGAGCACTCCGAACGGGTCCTCGGCGACCCGGCCCCCGGCGGCCCGCAGCGCCGTGAGCCCGCCCTGGTGGGCGCGGTCCGGAGCGAGCAGCACCGCGCTCACCCCGGCGCCCCGGCGGGCCAGCCGCGCGCCCGCGTACAGGGCGTCGCCGCCGTTGTCGCCGCTGCCGACGAGCAGGACGACACGGGCGCCGGAGACGCGGGGCAGCAGACCGGCGACCGCGGCGGCGAGACCGGCGGCCGCCCGCTGCATGAGCGCGCCCTCCGGCAGTTCGGCCATCAGTTCGGCCTCGGCGGCCCTTACGGTGTCGACGCTGTAGGCATGACGCATGCTCAGAAGCATGCCGTGCGAGCGCGCGTGGCGCTTGCGGGGCGTCACGTTCCGGACGCCCGCCGGGCGGGCCCCACCGGCTCCGGCCGGTCCCGGCTGTTCGCCCCGGGACCGGGCGGAACGGGGGATCCGCCGTGGGGCGGGTCGTGAAAGCAGCTCCGTCCGCCCGCAGGACGGGGCTCTCACCACACGCCCTACCCCTCCGCGATCACCATCGCCGACGCCACCCCCGCGTCATGGCTCAGCGAGATGTGCCACGTCCGCACACCCCGCTCCCGCGCCGCCGACTCCACCGTGCCGGTGACGCGGAGGCGCGGACGGCCGGAGTCCTCGACGTAGACCTCGCAGTCCGTCCAGAGGAGCCCCGCCGGCGCCCCCAGCGCCTTCGCGACCGCCTCCTTCGCGGCGAAACGCGCCGCGAGGGAGGCGATTCCGCGCCGTTCGCCGCTCGGGAGGTGCAGCTCGCTCCGGAGGAAGAGACGGTCCGCCATCGCCGGCGTCCGGCGCAGCGCCTCCTCGAAGCGGTCGATCTCGGCGACGTCGATCCCCACCCCGATGATCATTCGACGGTGACCGACTTCGCCAGGTTGCGCGGCTGGTCCACCTCGTTGCCCCGTGCGGTGGCGAGTTCGCAGGCGAAGACCTGGAGGGGGACGGTCGCCACCATCGGCTGGAGCAGCGCCGGAGTCTGCGGGATGCGGATCAGGTGGTCGGCGTACGCCTCGACCGCCTCGTCGCCCTCCTCGGCGATGACGATGGTCCGCGCACCACGGGCCCGGATCTCCTGGATGTTGGAGACGATCTTGTCGTGCAGCACGGAGCGACTGCGCGGCGACGGCACCACGATGACCACGGGCACGTCGTTCTCGATCAGGGCGATGGGCCCGTGCTTCAGCTCGCCCGCGGCGAAGCCCTCGGCGTGCATGTAGGCGAGCTCCTTGAGCTTCAGTGCGCCTTCCAGGGCCACCGGATAACCGACGTGCCGGCCGAGGAAGAGCACCGTGTTCTTGCGCGCCAGGGAGCGGGCCAGGGCACGCACCGGCTCCATGGTCTCCAGGACCTGGTCCACCTGGGTGGCGATCTGGGAGAGGTCCCGGATGACGGCCCGGATCTCGTCGCCCCACTTGGTGCCGCGCACCTGCCCCAGGTACAGGGCCACCAGGTAGCACGCGACCAGCTGGGTCAGGAACGCCTTGGTCGAGGCGACCGCGACCTCCGGACCGGCGTGCGTGTAGAGCACGGCGTCCGACTCGCGTGGGATCGTGGAGCCGTTGGTGTTGCAGATGGCGAGGACCTTCGCACCCTGCTCGCGGGCGTGGCGCAACGCCATGAGCGTGTCCATGGTCTCGCCCGACTGCGAGATGGCGACGACGAGCGTCCGCTGGTCGAGGATCGGGTCGCGGTAGCGGAACTCGCTCGCCAGTTCCACCTCGCAGGGGATCCTCGTCCAGTGCTCGATGGCGTACTTGGCGATCAGCCCGGCGTGGAACGCCGTGCCGCACGCCACGATCACCACCTTGTGCGCCTCCCGCAGCACCGCGGCCGGGATGCGCACCTCGTCGAGCGTGAGCGAGCCCTCCGCGTCGATCCGCCCGAGGAGGGTGTCGGCGACGGCCTTCGGCTGCTCGGCGATCTCCTTGAGCATGAAGTAGTCGTAGCCGTCCTTCTCGGCGGCCGAGGCGTCCCAGTCCACGTGGTACGAGCGCACTTCCGCGGGCGCACCGTCGAAGTCGGTCACCGTGACGCCGTCGCGCCGGAGTTCGACGACCTGGTCCTGGCCGAGTTCGATGGCCGAGCGCGTGTGGGCGATGAACGCGGCGACGTCCGAGGCCAGGAACGCCTCGCCGTCGCCGACGCCGACGACGAGAGGGGAGTTGCGGCGCGCGCCGACCACGACGTCCGGCTCGTCCGCGTGGACGGCGACCAGGGTGAAGGCACCGTCCAGCCGCCGGCACACCAGGCGCATGGCCTCGGCGAGTTCACCGCAGGACGAGAACTCCTCGGCGAGCAGATGGGCCACGACCTCGGTGTCCGTCTCGGAGGCGAGGTCGTGGCCGCGCTCGGCGAGTTCCGCCCGCAGCGCGGCGAAGTTCTCGATGATGCCGTTGTGGACGACGGCGACGCGCCCGGCGTTGTCCAGATGCGGATGGGCGTTGGCGTCCGTGGGGCCCCCGTGGGTGGCCCACCTCGTGTGCCCGATGCCCGTGGAGCCGCTGGGCAGCGGGCGGTCGGTGAGTTCCTTCTCCAGATTGAGCAGCTTCCCGGCCTTCTTGGCCGCGGCCAGCCCTCCGTCGGCGAGCACGGCCACGCCTGCCGAGTCGTAGCCCCGGTATTCGAGCCGCTTGAGCCCCGCGATGACGACATCGAGCGCGGACTGCGCTCCCACGTAACCCACGATTCCGCACATGGCGGCAGCCTACGGCTCCGACGCCGCGCCCGCCTCGGCCGCGGCCCGCACGTGCCCGGTGGCCCGCCGCCGGCCGTCCGTGCGACCGGCGGCGGTTCCGGTCAGCCGAGCTTGGCGGCCTGGGCGTCGATCACGACGGTGGGCAGCGGGAACTCCTTGCCCGAGGCGATGGAGCCGAGGTTGATGGAGGAGAACGAGGCGATGGTGGAGCCCTGACGCACCAGCACCACCTTGTGCGGCATCTTCTGGCCGTCCTGCTCGGAGACGAGCGCCCAGGCGGCGGCCTCCTGGCCACCTGACGCCTTGATCTCCTCCACCTTGACGACCTTGGACTTGTCCGTGCCCATCGTCATGCCGAAGCCGCCCGCGCAGGCGTCGGCAGCGGTCCGCAGGCCGGCGACGGCCTCCTCGGCGCCCTTGCCGTCGTACGAGGAGAGGGAGACCATCGTGGCGGTCATGTCGAGGGCCGCCCCGAGCGCCTCCTCCACGTCCTTGTCCGTCAGGTCGCCCAGGCCGGTCGCCGCGTCGTCCTTCTTCGGCTCCTCGATCACCTTGCGCTTGACGGTCGCCTTCGCCTCCCCGAGCGGCACGGCGGCCACGGCGTCGGCCAGCGGCTTGCAGTCGGCCTTGTCGACGACGACCTTGTCGCCCGCGACCTCGTCCTCGGGCCCGGTCTTGGTGACCTTGTGGCCCTTGACCTCGCCCTCGGCCAGGGCGAGCTTCTCCAGCTCGGCGGCGGTCAGCGCCTTGGCCGCGGGCTCGGCGGCGGCGGAGGAGCCGCCCTTGGCCTTGTCGCCGCCCCCGCCCTCGCCCCCGCCCTCGCTGCCGCTGCAGGCTGTGGCGAGCAGGGCCAGGGAGACGGCGGTGACGGCGGTGACGGCGGTACGGCTGATGGCGGAGGTTCGCATGGAGGATCTTTCTGTGTGAATGATGTGAACACGATAGGACCGCCGTGTGACAGGGCGATCATGCAGGACGCCCCGGTGCCCGAACCGTGACGCCCGCGTGATCAACCGGAGCCGGCCCCGGCCCGCGTGACCGAGCCCACCCCCCACGACCCGCCCTCAGCCCCGACAATGAGCATGTGATCACTTCGCCGCCACGAAGCCGCAGGGCCGACCGGACCGAGGCGTCCCCGTATGTCGACCTGACCCGCGAGGAGTGGAGCGCCCTCCGCGAGAAGACGCCGCTGCCGCTGACCGCCGCCGAGGTCGAGCAGCTCCGCGGCCTCGGTGACGTCATCGACCTCGACGAGGTACGGGACATCTATCTGCCGCTGTCCCGGCTGCTCAATCTGTACGTCGGGGCCACCGCCAACCTCCGGGGGGCCCTCAACACCTTCCTCGGTGAGGCGGGCAACGGCCACGGCACCCAGCGCGGCACCCCGTTCGTCATAGGGGTCGCGGGCTCCGTGGCCGTCGGCAAGTCGACGGTGGCCCGGCTGCTGCAGGCGCTGCTCGCCCGCTGGCCGGAGCACCCGCGCGTCGAGCTGGTCACCACCGACGGCTTCCTCTATCCGATGAAGCAGCTCCAGGACCGGGGACTGATGTCGCGGAAGGGCTTCCCCGAGTCGTACGACCGCCGCGCCCTGACCCGTTTCGTCGCCGACATCAAGGCCGGCAAGGACGAGGTGTCCGCGCCCGTCTACTCGCACCTCATCTACGACATCGTCCCCGGCGAACGGCTGACCGTGCGCCGCCCCGACATCCTGATCGTCGAGGGCCTCAACGTCCTCCAGCCGGCCCTGCCCGGCAAGGACGGACGCACCCGGGTCGGTCTCGCCGACTACTTCGACTTCTCCGTGTACGTGGACGCCCGCCCGGAGGACATCGAGCGCTGGTACCTCAACCGCTTCCGCAAGCTGCGCGAGACCGCGTTCCAGGACCCGTCCTCGTACTTCCGCAAGTACACCCAGGTCTCCGAGGACGAGGCGCTGGACTACGCGCGGACGATGTGGCGCACGATCAACGGCGTCAATCTGCAGGAGAACGTGGCTCCGACACGGGGGCGTGCCACCCTGGTCCTGCGCAAGGGCCCCGACCACAAGGTCCAGCGGCTGTCCCTGCGCAAGCTCTGAGTCCGCCGTCCGCCGCCACGGCCGGACCGGCCGAACGGACCAACGCCGAGGAGTCGTCCGCGTGCTGCACCTGCGCCTGATCGTCCCGCCCGACCGCACCGAGCGGGTCGTCGACACCATCGAGAGGACGGTCGGCACGACGCACCTCGCCGTGCTCGCCGGTGCCGCGCGCCATCCGTCCGGGGACCTGGTCATGTGCGATGTCGCCCGCGAGGCCGGTGACGAACTGATCGGCAGTCTGCGGGAACTGGGCCTCGACCGCGACGGTGCGATCTCCGTGGAGACGATCGACCTGTCGCTGTCGAGACGCGCCGACGACGCCGAGGAGGAGGCGCCGGGCGAGCCCGCGGACGCGGTTCTGTG
Source organism: Streptomyces wuyuanensis (assembly GCF_900103455.1). Taxonomy (GTDB): domain Bacteria; phylum Actinomycetota; class Actinomycetes; order Streptomycetales; family Streptomycetaceae; genus Streptomyces; species Streptomyces wuyuanensis. The sequence continues at coordinate 128,001 of NZ_FNHI01000012.1, forward strand.
GGAGCAGCTGACGGACGCGACCCATGAGGAGTCGACCCTCTCCGTCACCTATCTGGCGTTCCTGACGCTGGCGACCATGATCGCCGCCTGCGGTGTGGTCCTGGACAACGCGATCCTCATCGTGGGCGCGATGGCCGTCGGCCCGGAGTTCGGACCGCTCGCCGGCTTCAGCACGGCCGTGGTGCAGCGGCTCCCCCGGCTCGCCGTGCGCTCGCTGGTGGCCCTGGTGGTCGGGTTCGCCGTGGCCATGGCGGTGACGGTCGCCTTCAGCCTCTTCATGCACGGAGTCGGGCTGTTCACTTTCTCGATGCTCGAAGGCGACCGCCCCAACACGGCCTTCATCTATGACCCGGACGCGTTCTCGTTCGTCGTCGCCGTCCTCGCGGGCGTCGCCGGCACGCTGTCGCTGACGTCCGCCAAGTCCGGGGCGCTGGTCGGTGTCGCCATCTCCGTGACGACGGTCCCGGCGGCCTCCAACGCGGCGGTGGCTCTCAGCTACGGCGACTACGGGCAGGCAGGAGGCTCCAGCCTGCAACTCGTGGTGAACCTGCTCGGGATCATCATCGCGGGGACGCTGACGCTGTTCGTCCAGAAGTGGCTGTGGACGCGCCAGCGCCGGTCGATGCGGAAGCCGGCCGGGACGGCCTGAAGCGTCGCGCGGGCGTTCCAAGCAAACGATTCGGCAGGCAGCCCGTCGCTCAGTTGCGCCTTCCCCCGCCGTCGACGACAAAGACACCCATGCCCGTCACGGTCTCGACGAGGCCCTCGTCCTTGAGCACCTTCACGGCCTTGCGCAGGGTGTCCCTGGCCACGCCGAATTCCGCTTCGAGCTCGACCAGGCTCGGAATGCGCCGCCCAGGAGGAATCGCGCCGCTCTCAATGCGCTCCCGCAGAAACGCGGCGATCTGCTGATACGGCGGCACGGGGCCTTCCCGGTCAATCTTCATGATCGCGACCGTAGACGGCGGGCGCCCACACTCCATAGCTACCCCAGGGGGTAGACGGGGGTAGTACACCTCCTCTACGCTGCGACGACAAGCCCCGGCGACGGATGCAGCCGTCCCGGGGCGTGGCCATCAACCGACAAGGGAACCAAGGGAGCCGATGACGTGAACGACCTTATCCCCCGCCTCGCCGCATGGCTGCGGAGTTGGCTGGACCGGCACTTCCCCGCGGGTGCGGGCCCCGGCCTCGCTCCCCCGCCCGCGCCGGTCGTGCGCCCGGCGCCGCCCCTTCCCGCACACCGCAGCCCCTACGGCCTCGACGGACCGCTCGACGGGGACGTGAGCGCCCTGGTACGGCCCTACCTCGGCGACACCCTCGCCCACGAGGCGGCCGCATGAGCGGCACCGGCCCTCCGGACCGGCCGTCGCCCGTGCGCATGTGCGTGCGCTGCGAGCAGGTCACGGACGAGCCCGTGCTGGTGCACGAGGTCCACAGCGCGAGCGGCCCCGGCTGGAACGTCTACGCCTGCCGCGGCTGCGCCCCTCGATTCCCGCCGCCCGTCGACGTGTTCGACCTGCTGCGGGGCGACTGAACCGGGGCTGCCGAGCCCGCAACGGAGACGGGGCGGGCCCGGCCTCGTGCCGTGCCCGCCAGCGTCGGGCGGACTACCCCAGTGTTCCCTGGAGCCAGTCGAAGACGACCTCGCAGTGCAGCTGCGGCGCCATCGGGGAGCAGTGGAGCTGCGCTCCCTGGGCCGCGGTGAGCTTCACATAGTCCTTGGGCGCGGTCAGGGTGTCGAACATCTGCTGGGCCTGGCCGGGGTAGAACTGCTCGTCCTCGTAGTCGAGCACGAGCGTCGGCATCTTGATGCGCGGCACAACGTCCGTGATCTTGAGCGACTGGATGAGCCTGGCGGGTGTGTAGAAGTCGGTGAACATCTTGCCCTCGCGGGCCGAGAGCATCGCCGGGATCGAGAAGGGCTCGATACGCTTCTTCATCGTCGCGGCTGCGTCCGGGGGCAGTTGGGGGACGACCTCCTTGTTCCAGATCTCGTTGGTCTCCTCCTTGCTCGGGGTGAGGATCTGCCGGATCTCGGCGGGGAAGCCCAGCCACGGATCCACACAGCCCGGCATCGCGACCAGTGCCGCGATCCGGTCCTCGAAGGCCGCGGCCCGCGGCGCCAGGTCGCCCGCCATGCTCAGCCCGGTGAGGCCGATCTTGGACGCGTCCACGTCGGAACGCTTCGACAGCCAGTCGACGAGGGGCCCGACGACCTTCTCCCAGGTCGGAGTGAAGACCACCTGGTCCACGAAGAGCAACTGGCCCTGGCCCGGGCCGTCGTAGACGAGGGCGTTCCAGCCGCGTTCCAGGGCGGCCGGGACGCCGTAGGTCCACATGTCGACGTTCTGCCCGTCGCTGCCGTTGGTGAGGATCACGGTCGGACGGCGGGTGTTCGACGGGTCCGGCCGGAAGAACCACACGGGCAGCGGGGTCTTGCCGTACGGGACGTTCGCCTTCACCGGCGCCGGGTCGCACAGGTCGCAGAACTTGTCCCAGGCGCCGCGCCCCGCCTTGTACAGGTCCTCCTCGCTGCCCGGGTCGTCCGAGCCCAGCACGAAGAACAGCGCCTGGCCGTAGTACTGCGCGGCCCGCAGCGCGCGGAAGCGGGTGGTCTGGTCGTCGGGCTTGCTGCCCTCCGGCGGCTCCATCAGCTGGTCGCCGAGCTTGCGGAAGGTCTCGACGTACGTCTGCGAGGAGAGGCCGGCCTTGTTGATGGCGTTCACGGCGGTGAGGACTTCGCCCACCTCCGCGCTGCCGGCGCCGGACCCGCCCAGCGCCAGGAGGCCGTTGAAGTTGAAGGCCGGGTCCTTGAACAGGGTCATCGCGCCGGGCGTCGGGTCGCCCGCCTGCGCCTGCGGCGATCGGGCCCCGCTCGGCGTGGGCGCGTTGGCGGGCCTCGCCCCCTGCGAGGTGCACCCGGCCAGTACGGCCGCCCCGGCCCCGCCGACGAGCCCGGCCAGTGCGGCGCGACGGCTGGGCCCGGACACGCGGTCAGCTGATACGTACGTCATGCCAGCCGAACGTACGAGCCGCGCCGCCGGGCCCCGGGCCGCGACACCCGCCGTTCGCCCGAACGGCGGGCCGGGGAGTCCCGCGTCAGCCCAGTGCGGACTTGACCGCGTCGGCCAGCCGGCCGGCCACCGAGCGAGCCTGCTCGATGTCCGCGGCCTCGACCATCACCCGCACCAGCGGCTCGGTGCCGGAGGGGCGCAGCAGCACCCGGCCGGTGGTGCCGAGCTCCCGCTCGGCGTCGGTGACCGCTGCGGCCAGCTCGGCCGACGACGAGACACGCGACTTGTCGACGTCCGGCACGTTGACCAGGACCTGCGGCAGGCGGTCCATGACGGCGGCCAGCTCGGCCAGGGAGCGGCCGGTCGCGACGACGCGGGCCGCGAGCATCAGTCCGGTGAGCGTCCCGTCCCCGGTGGTGGCGTGGTCGAGGACGATGACGTGGCCGGACTGCTCGCCGCCCAGGGCGTAGCCGTGCTCCTTCATCGACTCCAGCACGTAGCGGTCGCCGACGGCGGTCTGCACCAGCTCGACGCCCTCGCGCTCCATCGCCAGCTTGAAGCCCAGGTTCGACATCACGGTGGCGACGACGGTGTTGCCGCGCAGCGTTCCCGCCTCGCGCATGGCCAGCGCCAGCACCGCGAGGATCTGGTCGCCGTCGATCTCGTTGCCCTCGGCGTCCACGGCGAGGCAGCGGTCGGCGTCGCCGTCGTGGGCGATGCCGAAGTCGGCCTTGTGGTCGACGACCGCGGCCTTCAGCAGGCCCAGGTGGGTCGAACCGCAGTTGTCGTTGATGTTGAGACCGTCCGGCTCGGCGCCGATCGTGACGACCTCGGCACCAGCCCGCGCGAACGCCTCGGGCGAGACCCGGGCCGCGGCGCCGTGCGCCTCGTCGAGGACGACCTTCAGCCCGTCCAGCCGGTTCGGCAGCACGGCGATGAGGTGGGCGACGTACTTGTCGAAGCCCTCGTCGTAGTCCCGGACGCGGCCGACGCCCGCCCCGGTCGGGCGGTCCCACGGCGCACCCGTGCGGTGCTCCTCGTACACGGCCTCGATGCGATCCTCCAGCTCGTCGGCGAGCTTGTGACCGCCGCGGGCGAAGAACTTGATGCCGTTGTCCGGCATGGCGTTGTGGCTCGCGGAGAGCATCACGCCGAGGTCGGCGCCGAGCGCGCCGGTGAGATACGCCACCGCCGGGGTGGGCAGCACGCCGACCCGCAGGACGTCCACGCCCGCGCTCGCGAGGCCCGCCACCACGGCGGCCTCCAGGAACTCCCCGGACGCGCGGGGATCACGACCGACCACCGCCGTCGGCCGATGGCCCTCGAACGTGCCCGCCTCCGCGAGCACGTGCGCCGCCGCCACCGACAGGCCGAGCGCCAGCTCCGCCGTCAGATCCGCGTTCGCGACGCCGCGCACACCGTCCGTGCCGAAGAGTCGTCCCACTGGTGTCCTCCGATTGTGCTCCGATAACGCAAGCCCCCGCGGGGTCCCTGCGCGAGGGTGCGGGGTCCCCCAGGTGCCGTTATACGCCGGGGGTGGGGGGCCGTGTCACCCCGGGGGGTCGCCCCGGGTCCGATATACGGAACGCCCCGGCGGCACCGAGTGCCGCCGGGGCGAACGTACGCCGTACAGGCGAGCAGGCGATTAGCGCTTGCTGTACTGCGGGGCCTTGCGGGCCTTCTTCAGACCGGCCTTCTTCCGCTCGACCGCGCGGTCGTCGCGGCGCAGGAAGCCGGCCTTCTTCAGCGGGCCGCGGTTGTTCTCCACGTCCGCCTCGTTCAGCGCGCGGGCCACGCCGAGGCGCAGGGCGCCGGCCTGGCCGGACACGCCGCCACCCGCGATGCGGGCGATGACGTCGTAGCGGTCGTCGAGCTCGAGCACCTTGAAGGGCTCGTTGACTTCCTGCTGGTGCACCTTGTTCGGGAAGTAGTCCTCGAGGGTGCGACCGTTGATCGTCCACTTGCCGGTGCCCGGAACGATGCGGACACGGGCGATGGCGTTCTTGCGGCGGCCCAGGCCGGCGGCCGGCTGCGGCTCGCCGAAGCGGGAGGCGAGCGACTCGCTCGTGTACTCGCCCTCGACGGGGGCCTCGGACTCGAAGGTGGTGACCTCGGCGTAGGTCTCTTCGCCCTCGAGCGGGGTCTCGGTGGTGGTCTCGGCCACGATTCTCCTCAGATTCTGTTCGTCTTAGGGGGTGGCCGGACTTACTGCGCGACCTGGGTGATCTCGAACGGGACCGGCTGCTGGGCAGCGTGCGGGTGGTTCTCGCCCGCGTAGACCTTCAGCTTCGAGAGCATCTGACGGCCCAGGGAGTTCTTGGGGAGCATGCCCTTGACGGCCTTCTCGACGGCCTTCTCGGGGTTCTTGTCGAGCAGCTCGTCGTAGCGGACGGAGCGCAGACCACCCGGGTAGCCCGAGTGGCGGTACGCCATCTTCTGGGTCCGCTTGTTGCCGGACAGGTGCACCTTGTCGGCGTTGATGATGATGACGAAGTCACCAGCGTCGACGTGGGGCGCGTAGATCGGCTTGTGCTTGCCCCGCAGGAGGGTGGCAGCGGTCGTGGCCAGACGGCCCAGGACGACGTCCTGGGCGTCGATGACGTGCCACTGGCGCGTCACATCGCCGGGCTTGGGGCTGTACGTACGCACGGTCGTAGCCTTCGCTTCTTCAGTGATGGGGATCCTCCGGCTCGTGAAAGCACAGAGGACGGGGTCCTGACAAGGCCACCCGGACGATCACGACAGCCCTGGCCGCACATCGGGGACGCAACCCGAGTGCATGCCGCTGGTCATCGGCCCGGTGAACCGGCGTAAGGGCCCCTCACGTGAGATAGAGCAAGCCAATACGCATAACGAACCAGCAGAATACCCGCGCTCCCCCGCACGGGTCAAAACGCCCCCGGCCCGGCGCGCGGCTCGGCCCGGCGGCCCGGCGCCGTCCGCTACCGGGCCCGGGCCACCCTCCGCTCGTCCCACACCGGCTCCGGCGCCTCCCTGACCACCCCGTCCGAGCCGAAGACGAGGAAGCGGTCGAAGGAACGGGCGAACCACCGGTCGTGCGTCACCGCGAGCACCGTGCCCTCGTACGCCTCCAGGCCCTCCTGAAGCGCCTCCGCGGACTCCAGGTCCAGGTTGTCGGTCGGCTCGTCCAGCAGCAGCGCGGTCGTGCCGCGCAGCTCCAGCAGCAGGATCTGGAAGCGGGCCTGCTGCCCGCCCGAGAGCCGGTCGAACGTCTGGTCGCCCTGGCGCTCCAGTTCGTAGCGGCGCAGGGCGCTCATCGCGGCCCCGCGGTCCTTGGCGTGCTCGGTCCACAGGATGTCGACGAGCGTGCGGCCGAGCAGCTCGGGGTGGGCGTGCGTCTGGGCGAAGTGCCCGGGCACCACCCGGGCGCCCAGCTTCCACGTCCCCGTGTGGGCCACGCCCTCCCCCGCGAGCAACCGCAGGAAGTGGGACTTGCCCGAGCCGTTCGAGCCGAGCACCGCGACCCGCTCGCCGTAGAAGACCTCCAGCGAGAAGGGCTTCATCAGCCCCGTCAGTTCAAGGTTCTCGCAGGTCAGGGCCCGTACCCCGGTCCGGCCGCCGCGCAGCCGCATCCGGATGTCCTGCTCGCGCGGGGGCTCCGGCGGCGGGCCGGCCTCCTCGAACTTCCGGAACCGCGTCTGCATCGCCCGGTACCGCGACGCCATGTCGGGACTGATCGCCGCCTGCTGCCGCAGCTTGTGGACCAGTGCCTTCAGCCGGGCGTGCTCCTCCTCCCAGCGCCGCTTCAGCTCCTCGAAGCGCGCGAAACGCTCACGCCGGGCCTCGTGGAAGGTCCCGAAGCCGCCGCCGTGGACCCAGACGTCGCTGCCCGCGGGGCCCGGCTCCACGGCCACGACCTTCTGGGCGGCCCTGGCCAGCAGCTCCCGGTCGTGCGAGACGAAGAGCACGGTCTTGCGGGTCTCCCGCAGCCGGTCCTCCAGCCAGCGCTTGCCCGGCACGTCCAGATAGTTGTCCGGCTCGTCGAGCAGCAGCACCTCGTCCGGGCCGCGCAGCAGCGCCTCCAGCACCAGCCGCTTCTGCTCGCCGCCGGACAGCGTGCGCACGAGGCGCCACTGGGCCTTCTCGTAGGGGACGCCCAGCGCGGCCGTGGTGCACATGTCCCAGACGGTCTCGGCCTCGTACCCCTGCACCTCGGCCCAGTCGCTGAGCGCCTGCGCGTACCGCATCTGCGCGGCCTCGTCGTCGACGGTCATGATCAGGTGCTCGGCCTCGTCGACCGCGCGGGCCGTGTCCCTGATCCTGGGCGGCGCCACCGAGACCAGCAGGTCCCGGACCGTGCGCTCGTCCTGTACCGACCCCACGAACTGCTGTATCACACCGAGGCCGCCGCTCACCGAGACCGTGCCGCCGTGCGGCTTCAGCTCGCCGGACAGCAGCCGCAGGAGCGTCGTCTTGCCCGCGCCGTTCGCCCCCACCAGGGCGACGACCGATCCCTCGCCCACCCGGAACGACACGTCGCCGAGCAGCACCCTCCCGTCCGGGAGGAAGTACTCCAGATGCGCGGCCTCGAGATGTCCCATGGTGGGCATTGTCACCGCAGGACATGCTCACGCCCAACAGGTTTAGGATGCGCGGCATGAGCTTTGGGGGATCGCAGTGGCCGCAGGAGCCGCGGCAGCCGTACCAGTCGTACGGTGAGCCGGAGGCCTCGTCGTCGTCGACGCCCGACTGGGCGGCGCTGGCCGACGCCTCCGCCGCGCGGGCGCGGCGCAAGAGGTGGCTGCTCATCGGGGCGGGCGGGGTCGCGACGGCCGCCGTCGCCGCGATCGTGGCCACGGCCGTCGTCTTCACCAACGACGCGGCGCCCTCCGGCAAGAACGCCAGTGACCTGCCCACGGCGCCCGAGCTGCCGAACCAGACCACGCAGCCGGAGCCGTCGTTCTCCACGGTCGCTCCCCCGCCGCCGCCCGACCCCAAGGACTTCATCTCCAGCGCGAAGAAGGACACCGCGCCGCTGAGCGCCGACACCCTCTTCCCCGGGAAGAAGCTCACGATGGGCGACCGGGTCTACGCCAAGGGCCCCACGGCCCGCACGACGAACTGCGCCTCCGCGACCCAGGCGTCGCTGGGCGCGGCGCTCCGCGCGCACGGCTGCGACCAGGTCATCCGCGCCACGTACACGAAGGACGGCGTGGCCGTGACGATCGGCGTCGCCGTGTTCCCGACCCAGGCGCAGGCCCAGGCGGCCGTGAAGCAGTCGGCCCGCAACATCGCCCCGCTCTCGGGGTCGGGCGTCGCGGCCTTCTGCAAGGGAGGGCCGGTGTGCCGCTTCGTGGGCAACTCCTACGGCAGGTACGCCTACTTCACCACCACCGGCCACATCAACGGCAAGTCCGTCACGAAGGGCGACACCAAGGCGTTCCAGCCCGGCGACGACCTCGCGGAGTTCACGTTCCGCCAGATCGTGCGCCGCGGCGAGATGCAGGCGTCCGCGGCAGCCACCGCCCCGGCGGGCTGACGGCCGGGCCGGGCGGCTCCCGGGGCGGTCCCGGGGCGCCGGCCGAGTGTCGGCGCACGCCCCGCGGCACCCGGGCCGCGCCGCCGCGGCCCGGATCACGTCACAGGCGCTTGGCGCTGCGCAGCGTCTTCGCGTAGTAGCCGTTGCCGTCCAGACGGGAGGCGCCGCCGATGTCGCCGATGGTGGGCCCGTTGACCTCCTCGCGGCTGGAGATGAAGATCAGGTGGCCCTCGGTGTCGTAGCCGATCACCATGCCCACGTGGTCCAGTCGCTCGTTGGTGCGCGCGTCGAGCTTGAAGAAGACGAGGTCGCCCGGCTGGAGCTGGTCGATGCCCGACGGGCGGTCCTTCACCGACACCCCGGTGAGCGGCAGCACGTCGACGCCCTGCTTCGAGCGGGCCATGCCGTTGGCGGTGCGCGGGAGGCCGTCGCCGGACTTGTCGGAGGACATCAGCGGATAGCGCGCGCGGTAGCCCAGCACCATGCGGATGTATCCCGAGCAGTCCAGGGAGCGGGCGCGCATGGCCTCCGGAGAGCCGGTGGCGCCGTCCCGGAAGGGGTAAGGGACGCCGAGGTAGTCGTAGAAGTCGGACTGCTCCAGACGCAGGTCGCCGCCCTCGGCGCCCGAGGTGTTCAGAGGACCGAAGTTCGCGTCACCGCGGAAGGCGATGCCCTGTCCGTCCTTCTTCTGGGGTGCCCCGGCCACGTACTGGAAGGCGAACGCGAAGACGTCGTCCTCCTTGCTGTCCCGGTTCTCGGCGTACCAGTCCTTGAACCACTTCTCCTTCTGTGCGCCCTCGCTCCAGGGTTCCGGCATGAGCCGCACCCAGTCGGTCGTGGAGACCTTGGAGGCGGTCGACGACGGCTCGGCGAAGGTCCGCGCGGGACCGGTCAGGGTCGCGGTGCGCGCCCCGTCGGTCAGCACCGCCTTGACCTGGCCGTCGGAGCCGCGCAGCACACTGCGTGCGGGGTTCTCCAGCCGGGACCAGGACGCGTCGCCCTTGTCCTCGGACGGAGCGCCCGAGCCGCGGGTCCCGTTGAGGACCCCGACGTTCCGGACCTCCGTGATCCCCTGCTCCTCCTGCTTGCGCAGCTCCACGGTGAGATATCCGGACGTGGCGACGAGCCCGAGCACCACCAGGCCCGAGACGACCGGGCGCGACTTCTTCTTTCCTGCCATCGCTGGCTCTTCCTCGATTCTCAGACGGCGGGCATGACGCCGAGCAGCAGGCCGGCGGCGACGACGATGTAGGCCATGAGGGACACGGCGCCGGTGGCCAGCAGGGTGGGCCCCTTGGGCTGGCGGACCAGCTGGTACGCGATCAGTCCGGGCACGATGAACCCCAGGGTCTGGTTGCCGTACAGCAGCGGGAACTCGATCGAGAGCACGATCATGACCGTGGCCTGCAGCAGCACCCCGAGGAGCACCACCGCGGCGAAGAGCCGCTTGCCGTAGAGGATCACCAGCCGCTGCATGACCTTGGTGCCCGCGTAGGTCAGGGCGGTGACGCCCACCACCATGGCCGCCCGCTGCAGGTCCTCGATGAGGGTCAGGGCGAGCCAGCCCGGCGTGATCATCCCGCCGGGCGAGAGGTTCGTGGTGAGGTAGCACAGCAGTGAGAAGAACAGGCCTATGGCGATGCCCAGGGCTGCCATCTCGGGGGTCAGGGCGGCGGTGGTCAACGGGGTCTCCGGGCGGTGTACGGATTGTGGGGGCTGGGCGGTCGACGGCGGCCGGGGCCGCCCGGCCCGCGAGGGTCAGGAGTACGACGGGGGCTGTCCGCCGCCCTCGGCCGTGGGGTGGCGGGGCCGGCCGTGCGGATCCTCGGCGTGCGGCCACGCCTGCCGCCCCTCGGCCTGCTGGTCCCACTGCTGCCGGGCCTGGTGGTCCCAGCGCTCCTGGGCCTGGGCCCGCCGGTCCCACTCCTGCTGAGCACGGGCCCGGGCGTGCGGGTCCCACTGCTGCTCGGTCTGCGGTTCCGGCGCCCGGTGGGCGTCGGCGGCCGGTCCGGACGGCTGGACCGGGATGCGGACCACCGGAATCTCCTGTGTCTGGGAAGCCTGGTAGCGCTCCTCGTACGCCACGGGGTACGTGGCGAAGGGGTCCAGCCGTGCCGGCTGGGAAACCGCGGCGGCGGCCGGCGGCCGCTCCTCGCCCGCGGAGCCGCTCTCGCTCTCGTCCGCCGGGAGCTCGGCCAGGTACTCCAGCAGCTCCTCGCCCTGTCCGTGGATGTTGCCGATGGCGACGAGCGAGGAGCCCGAGGCCATGCGGTCGAGCAGGGCCGGCATGAACTCCTCGGCGGAGCGCCGCTCGCCGCCCAGGTCGACGGCCCGGTCGCGCCACTCGGCGGGGATGGCGTCGATGGCGCTCTTGGCGGGATGCCCGATGACGAAGACGTTGTCCGGCTTCAGATCGGGGATGATCTCGCCCATCTGCCCGTTGCGTTCGACGCGGTCGGGGCGGCAGTTGATCACGACGTTCAGAGGGCGGTTGACGGCCCCCAGGTCGAGCAGCTGGTTGATGTTCATCAGGGTGGACTCGGGGTCGTTCGCCGCGAAGACGTTGGCGAACGCGAGCCGCTTGCCCTCGGGAGTGACATAGCGCTCCACCGAGAGGACACCCGGGTCCGGCGGGGCGTCGTACATGCCCTGCAGGGCGACCTGCCGCTCCACGCCGAGGAGTTCCGCCACGGCCAGGGCGATCGCGACGTTCTCCTTGAAGGTGAACCAGCTGAAGCCGCGCAGTTCCGCGTCGGTGACCGACTCCGGGTCGGCGTACACCAGCTCGCAGTTACGGGCGTCGGCCTCCTCCTGGAGGATGTGGAACCGCTCCTTCTCCGCGGTCACGCAGATGCCGTTCTCCGGCATCGAACGGCAGAGCGACCGGGCCACGTCGTCCAGGGTGGGGCCCATCTCGGCGAGGTGGTCCTCACGGACGTTGCACAGCACGCCGATCGTGGAGCGGATCAGCTTGCTCTGGTTCACCTCCTGCAGGGCCGGCATGACGGCCATGCACTCGATGACGAGCGCGTCGGGCCGGTAGGTGGCCGCGCGGCGCACGATGCCGATCTGCTCGACCACGTTGGCGATGCCGAACTTGCGGTAGACCGGCTCCTCGGTGGCGTCGGGGTGGATGAAGCGTGCGGCCGTCCCCGTCGTCTTCGCGACGGTGACCAGGTCGCCGCCGCGCAGTGCGCCCGCGCACAGCCGGGTGATGGAGGACTTGCCGCGGATGCCGTTGACGAGCACACGCGACGGGATGCTGTGCAGGGCCGCGTAGTGCCTGCGCTGCTCGACGATTCCGGCCGCGAGCAGGAACACCCCGCCGATGAGCAGGACGAAGTAGAGGTAGAGCACAGCCGGTCACCTTCCTCCGACGCGGAGCCGTTGGTCGGCGGGCCGGCGCGCCTGGTTCTGTCTGTGGGCCTGCAACTGCTGCCGGAGCAGTTCGAGACTGCGGACGACGGCTCCCACCTCGTCCTGGTAACGGGGGTAGAGCACCGTCTTGAGGTCGCCGTCGGCGAGCTTCTCGGCACTGGTGGCGAGGGCCCGCAGCGGACGGGCGACCACGAGGTGCACCCAGCCCAGGCAGACGATGATCGCGGCCAGTCCGAGCATCCCTGCGAGGACACTGCGGTCCTCGCGCTCGTAGGGGGCGATCTGGAAGCGGTCGGCCTTCTGCCAGCTGACGACACTCCAGCCGACGTCGGCCGCGACGCCGCCGCCGGAGAACGGGGCCGCCGCGGCGACGGTGACGCGGCCGCCTTCACGGATGAGGAGGCCGTTCTCGACAGGGCCGGCGCCGACCTGGACCGCGGCGGCCCGGACCAGGTCGGGCAGCGCGTCGTTCGGCAGCTCCTCGAAGGCGAGGAAGCCGTCACTGGCGGCGAGGGTCTGCGCGTCGGCGTCCACGACGCGGACCTCGCCGAGGCCGGGCCGCTTCAGCAGCGAGTTGAGGAACTCCACCCGCAGCTCGCCGACGAGGGTCGTGCCCTTGTGCTTCGGCACGGGCGCGCCGACCTGGACCGTCGGCTTCTTCTCGCCCTTGCCGGACACACGGACCAGGGGCAGGTCCTCGCCCTCGCTCCAGGGGCGCGGGTCGCCGCCGGCCCGGGCGAGGACCTTGCCGCCCTCACCGACGACGTACAGCGCCTGGTAGCGGGTGTGCTTGCGCAGGGCGTCGGTCAGCCGGTCCGCCGTGGCGCCGGGGTTGTCCGCATCGATCAGGCGCGAGGTGGAGACGAGGTCGGCCTGGGCCTCGTTCAGCGCCCGGCGGACCCGGTCGGCGATCAGGTCGGTGCGGTCGCGCTGGTCGTTGACCATGGCCGCGGGCACGCTGACCGAGCCGTCGGTGCGGTTCAGCAGCAGGCCGACGGGGACGCACCACAGCAGCAGCAGGGCACCCGTCAGCACCAGCGGTCCGCGTGTCCCGAACCGGCTCCTGCCGCCGCGGGGAGCGGCGTCTTCGTCTCCCGCGCCGCGCAGCTGCTCGCGCAGCCGTTCCAGGGCGGAGCCGATCCGGGCGGCCTCTCCCCAGCGGGGCACCGCGACGGGCCGGGTCAGATCGCCACGGGCGAGCCGGCGGGACTCCAGGAACAGCCGCAGCAGCGGCCGCTGCACGGTCGCCCACAGCACGGCCGCGGCCAGCATCCCGAGCACCACGAGGGCGCCGGCCGCCACGAGCCCGAACAGCTTCCGGTCCTGCTCACCGGATTCCTGCTGGACCACGGGGAGCATGGCCACGACCGTCAGCCCGAGTCCGGCGGCGACGCTCTCCTTCTCCTCCGGGTCGGAGGAGGCGAGGGAGGCGTAACCGGCGGTGGCGATCCGGCCGTTGTAGTCGTCGCCCAGCAGGGTCCCGCTGACGCCGGGGTAGCCCCGGGAACCGGGTTCCTTGGCGCTGAAGGGGTGCTGCTGGGTCCGTTCGGCCGCCTGGTCGGACAGGCGGGACATCTGCTTCTGGAGGAAGGTGAGTTCCTGACGCTGCTTGTCCGAGTTCAGCGCTTCGGCCTGCTCGAAACCGGCCGTGGCGAGGACCTCGCCGTCCCGGGTGGCGACCGCCATGCTGCGGAACGGGCCGAGGGTGATGGCGGGGACGGTCAGGCTGTTGGAGGCGACCAGCAGTTGCTGCGGCCGGTCCTTCCAGTCGAGGACGACCATCGTCATCAGCCGGACGTCACCGGTCTCCAGCCGCACCATGTGGGGTTTGAGGGCGTTGTCACCGGTGAGGACGTCCTTGTCCAACCAGGCGAGTGGAATCGCCTCCCCGCGTGCGGCGAGGACCTTCCCGCTCTCCAGGTCCAGCACGGTGGTGCCGGTCCACTTCTGGTAGGTCCTGCCCAGGTCGGACAGCACGCGCTCCGGTTCCACGGGGGCACCCGCGTTCAGGGCGGCGGCGGTCCGCTGGAGGTCGGTGACCCGCTCGTCGATCGACGCGCGCAGGGCGATGGCGCCGTCCTCCGCGAAGTGCTGCTGCGAGGACAGCACCGCCTTCGGCACGACCGGGTCGCTGCCGGGGCCGAGCACCTTGGCCGTCAGACCGGCCAGGGCGAGGATCAGCACGCACAGGAGCGCGATGGGCGGACGGATGCCGCCCAGCAGCGGCATGTCCGCCCGTCTGCGGCTGCGCCGCCGCCCTCCCCGCCCGGACGCGGCATGGCTCGATGTCACCGGTGCTCTTCCCCTGGTTTCTACGGATGCGCGGCGCTCGACGCGACCGTCGCTGTCGTGGCCGCCGGACGCCGCCACTACTGAGACTTCTCAATCACGCCCGGGTTGTGCGCTCCCGAGCGGAACGGTCTGTGTTGCCGCTCACGTCCCGAGTGGAAGCTCGGCCAGCCCGTCGCCGTCCGGGGCCCCGCGGTTGAAGAGGAAGCCCATCGTGCGGTCCGCCGCCAGCCGGTAGCGGGCGAGCCGGTCCTCCGACAGCTCGCCCGGATTGTCGAGCACGTGCCTGACGTCCACGACCCGGTGGTCCTCGACCGCGCCTGCGGGCAGCTTCTCTCCGGGCTCCACCTCCGGCGGGATCTCCACCAGCGTGGTGCGGTAGCGGGCGGTGACGTCCCACCCGTCGGCCGCCTCCCGGAACTCGAACCAGCCGATCGCCCCCTCCTCGGTGATCCCCGCGGGCGAGGAGTGCCGGGCCACCTGGTTGCCGAGGCTGTAGGCGACCCAGGTGCCGTTCACCTTCTGAATCGGCTGGACCACGTGCGAGTGGTGCCCGATCACGAGGTCGATCCCGGTCTCCTCGGTGAGCCACTGGGCGAGCCGCAACTGGGCGACGCCCGGCTCGTTGTAGTATTCCGCGCCCCAGTGGATGGAGAGGATCACCACCTCGGCGCCCTGGGCCCGGGCCCTGGCCTCGGACTTCTTGATCTTCGACGGATCCGTCCGGTTGAGCACCCACCTCTGCTTCTCCGGCGTGGGGTGCACGAAGGATTCCCAGGAGTAGGAGAGATGGGCGACCTTGACGCCGTTGACGTCACGGATGTTGAGCCGCTCCGCTTCCTCGGGCGTGCGCGCCGAACCGGTGTGCCCGAGGCCCACCTTGTCCATGGCGTCCAGGGTGCGCTTCACGGCCTTGAAGCCGTGGTCGAAGGTGTGGTTGGAGGCCGTCGAGCAGGTGTCGTAGCCCACGTCCTTCAGGCTTGTCAGGACCTGCGGCGGCACCAGGAACTCCGGGTAGCCCTGGAAGGGACCCCTGGGCTCTCCGACGGGGGTCTCCATGTGACAGATCGCCAGGTCGGCCTTGCTGATGACCGGCTTCACCCCGGCGAACATCGGCCCGAAGTCCAGACCGGCTTCCCCTTTGCCGGTCTCCTCCGCGTCCTTCGTCGCCTGCTCCACCAGCTCCGGATGGACGAGCACGTCGCCGGAGGCCGCGACGGTGAAGGCGCGTCCCCCCGCCTTGCCCGGTGACTCCGGGGTACCCGAGGCACACCCGGCGGTCAGAACGGCGATTACCGTGGGAACCGTCAGATACCGAGCCATGCGGAGAGACTTACGGAATGTCACCGGCTTAGGATCACATGACCACAGAGACCGGAAGCGAAATTACCATTACAAGAACATCACTTTTCGCGCACATTATCGTTCAAGTGGGTTTGGTGCTGGCGCTGGTGGGCTGTCAGTCCACACCGGGCGAGGCCCCTGAGACCTCGAACCCGACTGCCCGGGAACTGGTGGATCTTCGCAGCCGGATCCTCTCCTACACGGCGGAGTTCGGTCCCGACACGCCCTACGCTGCGCCCGACGAGCGGCAGCGTGAACAGCTGGCCAAGGGCGTCGGCCGTCTCCTCGCGGGCGACGCGAGGGAGGCCGAGCGGCTGCTCGCCCCCATCGGCCTGGGCATCACCCGGCTCACGGACACCGACTCCGGCCGGCGCTACGACGAGGTCGCCGCTCTCCGCCCGGGCAGGAGCGCCCGCTGGGGCCGGCTCTACGTCAGCGCCGACTCCGGCGTCCGCTGGAGCGCACAGGTGCCGCACCCGGTCTCCGACCGGAACACCGAGTCGCTCGGGGTACGGCTGCTGGAGGACGCTCCCGGAGGCGCACTGGTACTGGCCGGCGCCCACCGCGAAGCGGGCCGCGGGGGCGCGGCGGACGTCGCGCACCGCGAGGACAGCGCCTTCCACACCATCGTCCGGGAACTCCAGGAACGCGGTGTGCCCGGCGTCCAGTTGCACGGCTTCGCCAAATCCTCCGACCGCCCCTACGACGCAGTGATCTCCACCGGCGCCGCGGAGAGCGCGCCCGGCGAGGTCGCGGCCCTGGCCGACCGCATGGCGGCGGAGGGGCTCCGCGTCTGCCGGGGCTGGTCCGCGCCCTGCCCCCTGGAGGGCACCACGAACGTCCAGGGCAGGGAAGCACAGCGCCGGCACGCCACGTTCGTCCATGTGGAACTCGCTCCCCGCGCCAGGGACGGCGGTCCGGAGACGAAGGAGGCGGCGAAGGCCCTGTCGGGCCTCCTCACGACGTGGGCGAAGGACTGAGCGGCGACCGAGGGTTCGGGCAGCCGCCGGCTCAGCAGCAGCCGGACGCCCCGGCGCCGCGAGCCGGCAGCGTGCGCCGGTTCCGCGCCTCCAGGTTCCTGGCGGCCAGCAGCTCGTCGGCGGGATAGCCGACTTCCTCCAGCGTGAGCCCGTGCGGCCGTACGACGTGGACCGCCGAGTCACGGACCCCGGCGGCCAGGACCTTCGCCGGCCAGTCCGCGGGGCGGTGGCCGTCACCGACGAACAGCATCGCGCCGACGAGCGAGCGGACCATGTTGTGGCAGAAGGCGTCGGCCTTCACGGTCGCGGTCAGGATCCCGGCCGCGTCCCGCTCCCAGCGCAGTTCCCGGAGCGTGCGGATGGTGGTGGCGCCCTCGCGCTTCTTGCAGTAAGCGGCGAAGTCGTGCTCCCCGAGGAGCCGTTCGGCCGCCGCGTTCATGGCGTCCACGTCCAGCGGCCAGTCGTGCCACAGCACATGGCCGCGCAGGAGCGGGTCGACTCCGGCCGGATGGTCCGTGACGCGGTACGCGTAGCGCCGCCAGATGGCCGAGAAGCGGGCGTTGAATCCGGCGGGGGCCTCCTCGGCCTTCCACACCCGGACGTCGTGGGACAGCCGGCCGGCGAGCCGCCGCAGCAGCTTGTCCCGTTGCCCGTCCCAGAGTTCCTGCGGCAGATCGACGTGCGCGACCTGGCCGCGGGCGTGCACTCCCGCGTCCGTGCGGCCGGCGACGGTCAGTTCGTACGTGTCCTGCGAACGCGTGACGGTACGGATCGCGTCCTCGATCTCGCCCTGGACCGTCCGCTGCCCACGCGTCTGCCGGGCCCAGCCCGAGAAGTCCCTGCCGTCGTAGGACAGGTCCAGCCGCACCCGTACGAAACCGGGCCTCACGTCATCGCTCACGTCTTGTGTGCCTCTCACGTCCTGTCAACGGAACGGGCCCGCCCCCAGAAAAGGGGAACGGGCCCGTCCATCAGCCGTCAAAGCGTCGCGGAACGCCTCAGGCGTCCTTCGACTCCTCGGCCGGAGCCTCGGCGGAGTCCTCGGCCTTGGTCTCCTCGGCCTTGGCCTCGTCGGCTTCCTTGACCGCACGCTTGGTGGCGGCCTCGGCCTCGGCGACGGTGGCCTTCTTCGCGATCTCGCCCTCGACGAGCTCGATCACGGCCATCGGCGCGTTGTCACCACGGCGGTTGCCGATCTTGGTGATCCGGGTGTAGCCACCCGGACGCTCGGCGTAGCGCGGGGCGATCTCGGTGAAGAGCGTGTGGACGATGCTCTTGTCCGTGATCGTCTGCAGCACCAGGCGACGGTTGTGGATGTCGCCCTTCTTCGCCTTCGTGATCAGGCGCTCGGCGACCGGACGCAGGCGGCGGGCCTTGGCCTCGGTCGTGGTGATGCGGCCGTGCTCGAAGAGCGACTTCGCGAGGTTCGCGAGAAGCAGCTTCTCGTGCGCGGCGCTGCCGCCCAGACGGGCACCCTTGGCGGGCTTCGGCATGGTTCTTCTCCTCGTGATCTGCACCGGCCGTGTCAGGTACCGGTGTCAGCCTGTGCGAAGGGCTCGCGCCCCTCGCGCACCCCCCGGCGGTGCCGGGGACATCTGTACCGGGCTCGCGCCCGGGGCCCGGGGCGGTGCCCCGGAAGCAGCCACCCCGGCGGGGTGCGGGGCGATGCGCCCCGCACCCCGCCGGGAGGTGCTCAGTACTGCTCGGTCTCGACGAAACCGGCGTCCGCGTCGTCGTCGGCGCCGAAGGCGTCGGCGGCGGCGGTCGGGTCGAATCCGGGCGGGCTGTCCTTGAGGGCCAGGCCCATGCCGGCCAGCTTCGCCTTGACCTCGTCGATCGACTTCGCACCGAAGTTGCGGATGTCGAGGAGGTCGGCCTCGGAGCGGGCGACGAGCTCACCCACGGAGTGGATGCCCTCGCGCTTGAGGCAGTTGTAGGAGCGGACGGTGAGCTCCAGCTCCTCGATCGGCAGCGCCAGGTCGGCGGCCAGAGCGGCATCCGTCGGGGACGGGCCCATGTCGATGCCCTCGGCGTCGATGTTGAGCTCGCGCGCCAGACCGAACAGCTCGACCAGGGTCTTGCCGGCGGACGCCATGGCGTCGCGCGGGCGCATGGCCTGCTTGGTCTCGACGTCGACGATCAGCTTGTCGAAGTCGGTGCGCTGCTCGACACGGGTCGCCTCGACCTTGTACGTGACCTTGAGCACCGGCGAGTAGATGGAGTCGACCGGGATGCGGCCGATCTCCTGGCCCACCTGCTTGTTCTGCACGGCGGAGACGTAGCCGCGACCGCGCTCGACGGTCAGCTCCATCTCCAGCTTGCCCTTGCCGTTCAGCGTGGCCAGGACCAGGTCGGGGTTGTGGACCTCGACACCGGCCGGGGGCGCGATGTCGGCGGCGGTGACCAGACCCGGGCCCTGCTTGCGCAGGTACATCACGACCGGCTCGTCGTGCTCCGAGGAGACGACCAGCTGCTTGATGTTCAGGATGAGGTCGGTGACGTCCTCCTTGACGCCCGGCACGGTGGTGAACTCGTGCAGGACACCGTCGATCCGGATGGACGTGACGGCCGCACCCGGGATCGAGGAGAGGAGCGTACGGCGGAGGGAGTTGCCGAGGGTGTAGCCGAAGCCCGGCTCCAGCGGCTCGATCACGAACCGGGAGCGGTACTCGTCGACGACCTCTTCGGTCAGCGAGGGACGCTGAGCGATCAGCATGTCTGTGATCCTTCAGTCATGGGCGCCCGCTATTTGACGCCCGACTCGACCGGGCGGAGGCCCGGCTCTCAAAAATACTGCGTACTGCAAGGGTACGGGCGGCACGTCCCACAAGGGGCCGTACCGCCCGAAGCCTCGGCCCGAGCGTCGACGCGTCGGACGCGCCGTCGCTAGGGGTCAGCCGTACAGCGGCGACGCGTCAGACGCGGCGGCGCTTGGGGGGACGGCAGCCGTTGTGCGGCGTCGGGGTGACGTCCTGGATGGAGCCGACCTCGAGGCCGGTGGCCTGGAGGGAACGGATCGCGGTCTCACGGCCGGAGCCCGGACCCTTGACGAACACGTCGACCTTGCGCATGCCGTGCTCCTGCGCGCGGCGGGCGGCCGACTCGGCGGCCATCTGCGCGGCGAAGGGGGTGGACTTGCGCGAGCCCTTGAAGCCGACGTGGCCGGCGGAGGCCCAGGAGATCACGTTGCCGCTGGGGTCCGTGATCGAGACGATCGTGTTGTTGAACGTGCTCTTGATGTGCGCGTGGCCGTGAGCGACGTTCTTCTTTTCCTTGCGGCGCACCTTCTTGACGGCGCCCTGGCGTCCCTTGGGGGGCATGTATTTCTCCCGTGGAGGTGGTCGGTCCTACAGCGAAGACCGCTGGTAGAGCGTCCTGCTGAGGACTACTTCTTGCCCGGCTTCTTCTTGCCGGCGATGGCGCGACGCGGGCCCTTGCGGGTACGGGCGTTCGTGCTGGTGCGCTGACCGTGGACCGGCAGACCGCGGCGGTGACGGAGACCCTGGTAGCAGCCGATCTCGACCTTGCGGCGGATGTCGGCCTGGATCTCGCGACGGAGGTCACCCTCGGTCTTGAGGTTGGCGTCCACGTACTCGCGGATCTTGACGAGGTCCTCTTCGGCCAGGTCACGAACGCGGGTGTTCGGGTTCACACCGGTCGCGGCGAGGGTCTCCTTCGCCAGGGTGCGGCCGATGCCGAAGACGTAGGTGAGTGCGACCTCCACGCGCTTGTCGCGCGGGATGTCAACACCGGAAACGCGTGCCATTCAATGGCTCCTGTGGTGTTCGGGGGTCTGCAGCAGAACCGTCCCGGGCCGCCGACCGCTCCCGAAGGAGAGGTGGTACGTCCCGGTCCCCGGCCCCCGCCGGAGGTGCCGCCGGTCCTTGCGGACTGGGCGGGCTCTGCTGGTGAACGTGTTTTGCTCGCGTCGCGCGAAGATCTGCGAAGTGCAGGTCGGCGTGCGTCAGCCCTGGCGCTGCTTGTGGCGCAGGTTGTCGCAGATGACCATGACCCGGCCGTGGCGGCGGATCACCTTGCACTTGTCGCAGATCTTCTTGACGCTCGGCTTGACCTTCATGGGATGTGAGGTTCTCCGGGTCAGTGCCACCACCCCTCGGGAGGGGTGAGGGCAAGATCTACTTGTAGCGGTAGACGATCCGCCCACGCGTCAGGTCGTACGGAGAAAGCTCCACCACGACCCGGTCGTCCGGAAGGATTCGGATGTAGTGCATCCGCATCTTGCCGGAGATGTGCGCGAGGACCTTGTGACCGTTCTGGAGTTCCACCTTGAACATGGCGTTCGGCAGGGACTCGATCACGGTGCCCTCGATCTCGATGGCACCTTGCTTCTTGGCCACGCTTCGCCCTTCGAATCGGCTACCTTGATCGGCTCTTGTCACCCTGCGACCGCAAGCGGACATACGGGTACACGCGAGCCGACGCATCAGTCTACGTCAGGCCCCTGGAAAAGACGAATCCGGGGAGTTTGCCCAAGGTGAGAGATCCTTAAGCAGAACGGGGGCCGCAGGGTCTCCCCCGCCGCCCCCGGTGTGCCGCGCCGCCCGGCTCAGGCCAGCGGGTCCGGCGCCGCCGTGACACCCAGCTCCGCCAGCTTCGCGCGGCCGCCGTCGACGGCCGTCAGCACCAGCGGGCCCTCCTCGGTCAGAGCCACCGAGTGCTCCCAGTGCGAGGACCAGGTGCCGTCCGTGGTGATCACGGTCCAGTCGTCGGAAAGCACCTCGGTGTGCGGGGTGCCGAGCGACACCATCGGCTCGATCGCCAGGCAGAAGCCCGGGACCAGCTTCGGGCCCTTGCCGCGCTTGCGGCTCACGTAGTTCAGCAGGTGCGGGTCCATGTGCATCTCGGTGCCGATGCCGTGGCCGCCGTAGTCCTCGATGATCCCGTACCGGCCGCCGCCCGGCTTCGGCTGGCGGCGGATGTAGGTCTCGATCGCACGGGAGACGTCGACCAGCCGGTTGCCGCTCTTCATGGCGGCGATACCGGCCCACATGGACTCCTCGGTCACCCGGGAGAGCTCGATCAGCTCCGGGGCGTGACCCCCGCCGACGAAAGCGGTGAACGCCGCGTCGCCGTGCCAGCCGTCCACGATCGCCCCGGCGTCGATGGAGATGACGTCGCCGTCCTTGAGGACAGTCTTCGCGTCCGGGATGCCGTGGACGACGACCTCGTTCACCGAAGTGCAGATGGTGGCGGGGAAACCGCCGTACCCCAGGAAGTTCGACTTGGCCCCGTGGTCGGCGATCACCTTGCGGGCGACCTCGTCCAGGTCCTTCGTCGTGGCGCCGGGGACCGCCGCCTCACGGGTCGCCGCGTGGATGGCGGCGACGACCAGCCCCGCCTCACGCATCTTCGCGATCTGCTCGGGGGTCTTGATCTGCACCATGAGGGCCGGCGCCTTTCAGAGTCGGAGAGTGGTTCGGCGGAATGCCTGGGTAATCAACGATACGGCCGCGGCGTCCTGGGGACACCGCGGCCGTATGGCGATCGGTCGGAGGTACTGCGGGTCAGGCCTGGGCGGCCCGGTCCGTCTGCAGAGCCTCCATCGCGCGCTCGGTCACCTCGTCGACCTTGCCGAGCGCGGAGATGGTCACCAGCAGGCCCTGGGCCCGGTAGTGGTCGATGATCGGCTCGGTCTGCGTGTGGTAGACCTCGAGCCGCTTGCGCACGGTCTCCTCGGAGTCGTCGTCGCGCTGGTACAGGTCACCGCCGCAGACGTCGCAGACGCCCTCGGTCTTCGGCGCGCTGTAGGTGACGTGGAAGACGTGTGCGCTGTCGTTGCGGCAGATGCGGCGGCCCGCGATCCGCTTGACGACCTCGTCCTCCGGGACCTCCAGGTCCAGCACGGCGTCCAGCTTCACGCCGTCCGACGCGAGCGCGGCGTCGAGCGCCTCGGCCTGGGACACGTTCCGCGGGAAGCCGTCCAGCAGAAAGCCCCCCTGGGCGTCCGGCTGGGCCATCCGGTCCCGTGCCATCCCGATGGTGACCTCGTCGGGCACCAGGTTGCCGGCGTCCATGTACGCCTTGGCCTGCTTGCCCAGGTCCGTGCCCTTGCTGATGTTGGCCCGGAACAGGTCGCCCGTGGAGATGTGCGGGATCGACAGGTTCTTGGCAAGGAACGCGGCCTGCGTTCCCTTGCCTGCACCGGGCGGCCCGACGAGGACGATTCGCATCAGCGGAGGAACCCTTCGTAGTTGCGCTGCTGGAGCTGGCTCTCGATCTGCTTCACGGTCTCGAGACCGACACCCACGATGATGAGGATGCTGGTGCCACCGAACGGGAAGTTCTGGTTCGCACCACCGAAGCCGGCCAACGCCATCGTCGGCACAAGAGCGATCAGACCCAGATACAGCGAGCCCGGCCAGGTGATCCGGTTGAGCACGTAGCTCAGATACTCGGCGGTAGGTCGACCAGCCCGGATACCCGGGATGAAGCCACCATACTTCTTCATGTTGTCCGCGACTTCCTCGGGGTTGAACGAGATCGCCACGTAGAAGAAGGCGAAGAACACGATCAGAAGGAAGTACGTCGCGATGTAGTAGGGGTGGTCACCCTTGACGAAGTGCGCTTCGATCCAGGTTTTCCATCCGGCGTTGGAGTTCGAGAACTGCGCGATCAACGCCGGGATGTAGAGCAGCGACGAGGCGAAGATGACGGGAATCACACCCGCCTGGTTCACCTTGAGCGGGATGTATGTGGACGTACCGCCGTACGACCTGCGGCCGATCATGCGCTTCGCGTACTGGACCGGGATGCGGCGCTGGGCCTGCTCGACGAAGACGACGAGCGCCACCATCACGAAGCCGATCAGGATGACCGTGCCGAACTCGATCCAGCCCTTGGCGAGCTTGCCGCTCTCCTTGATGGCCCACAGCGCGCCGGGGAAACCGGCGGCGATGGAGATGAACATCAGGATGGACATGCCGTTGCCGATGCCGCGGTCCGTGATCAGCTCGCCGAGCCACATGACCACGGCGGTGCCGGCGGTCATGGTGATCACCATGGTGGCGGTCACGAAGATCGACTGATCGGGGACGATCTCGTTGGCCACCTGACAGCCGGAGAACAGCGCACCGCTGCGGGCCGTGGCCACGAGACCGGTGCCCTGCAGCACGGCCAGCGCGACCGTGAGGTAACGCGTGTACTGCGTGATCTTCGCGGTGCCGGACTGGCCCTCCTTCTTGAGGGCCTCCAGACGCGGGATCACCACGGTCAGCAGCTGCAGGATGATGCTCGCCGTGATGTACGGCATGATGCCGAGCGCGAAGATCGTGATCTGCAGCAGGGCTCCGCCGCTGAACATGTTGACGAGGCCGAAGAGGCTGCTGTTGTTCTTCGAGGCCTGGTCCACACAGATCTGGACGTTCTCATAGCTGACGCCGGGCACCGGGATGTGCGCGCCGAGCCGGTACAGCACGATGATGCCGAGCGTGAAGAGCAGCTTCTTGCGCAGGTCGGGCGTCTTGAACGCCCGGGCGAACGCGGTGAGCACGGTGCCTCCTGCGACCCCCGCGCAAAGCGTCAGAGGTGACGGTCTTGAGGTTCGACGAATTCGTATGAGACAAGAACCGCTCCGGGAGCCCTGCGGGCCTCCGTCACGGCGTGGGGGTCGCCCCCCGGGGATAACAGCAACAACGCACGCCACCTTACCGGCGAGTGTGCCCCCCTTGGAACGACCAACCGGGGATGCCCCGTTTCAGAGCATCCCCGGTTGGTGTTCAGGCCATCGGCTCGTCTCAGACGAGCTCGGTGACGGTGCCGCCGGCGGCGGTGATCTTCTCCTTGGCGGAGCCGGAGACGGCGTCGACCGTCACCTGCAGCGCCACGGAGACATCGCCCTGGCCGAGCACCTTGACGAGCTGGTTCTTGCGAACCGCGCCCTTGGCGACCAGGTCGGCGACCGTGACCTCGCCACCCTCGGGGTAGAGGGCAGCGAGCTTGTCCAGGTTCACGACCTGGAACTCGGTCTTGAACGGGTTCTTGAAGCCCTTCAGCTTCGGGAGGCGCATGTGGAGCGGCATCTGGCCGCCCTCGAAGCGCTCCGGAACCTGGTAACGGGCCTTCGTGCCCTTGGTACCACGACCGGCCGTCTTACCCTTCGACGCCTCACCACGACCCACACGGGTCTTGGCGGTCTTGGCGCCCGGGGCGGGACGGAGGTTGTGGATCTTCAGCGGGTTCTGCTCCGCCATGATCAGTCGACCTCCTCGACCGTCACGAGGTGGCGGACGGTGTGCACCATTCCGCGGAACTCGGGGCGGTCCTCCTTGACGACCACGTCGTTGACCCTCTTCAGGCCAAGCGAACGCAGCGTGTCACGGTGGTTCTGCTTGCTGCCGATGTACGACTTCGTCTGCGTGATCTTGAGGCGGGCCATTACGCACCCGCTCCCGCACCGGCGCGCGCACGAAGCAGAGCCGCGGGGGCCACGTCCTCGAGCGGCAGACCGCGGCGGGCCGCGATCTCCTCGGGACGCTGCAGACCCTTCAGGGCCTCCACCGTCGCGTGCACGATGTTGATCGCGTTGGACGAGCCGAGCGACTTCGACAGGATGTCGTGAACGCCGGCGCACTCGAGCACGGCACGCACCGGGCCACCGGCGATAACACCGGTACCGGGGGAAGCAGGCTTGAGCAGGACGACGCCCGCGGCCTTCTCGCCCGTGATCGGGTGCGGGATGGTGCCCTGGATACGCGGGACCTTGAAGAAGTGCTTCTTGGCCTCCTCAACGCCCTTGGCGATGGCGGCCGGCACCTCCTTGGCCTTGCCGTAACCGACACCCACGGTGCCGTCACCATCGCCCACCACGACCAGCGCGGTGAAGCTGAAGCGACGACCACCCTTCACAACCTTGGCGACGCGGTTGATCGCGACAACGCGCTCAACGTACGCGGTCTTCTCGGCGGCAGCAGCGCCGCCGTCACGGCCCTTCCGGTCCCGCCGCTCGCCGCCACCGGCACCGCTGCCGCGGCGCTGGGGTCCAGCCATTGGATTTACCTCTCTCTATTCCGCTAGCTACGGAACCGGCTCAGAACTTGAGCCCGGCTTCGCGGGCGGCGTCGGCCAGGGCGGCGATGCGCCCGGCGTACTGGTTGCCGCCACGGTCGAACACGACAGCCTCGACGCCGGCGGCCTTCGCACGCTCGGCCACGAGCTGGCCGACCTGCTTCGCCTTCGCCGACTTGTCGCCCTCGCCGCCGCGGATGGAAGCGTCCAGGGTGGACGCCGACGCCACGGTGTGGCCCTTGAGGTCGTCGATGACCTGAGCGGTGATGCCGCGGTTGGACCGGGTGACGACGAGACGCGGACGCTCCGCCGTACCCGAGATCTTCTTGCGGATGCGGATGTGGCGACGCTTCAGGGAAGCGCCCTTGTAGGCCTTGCCCTTGGCAATCTTCACGCCGTATGCCATGGCTTACTTACCAGCCTTTCCGACCTTGCGGCGGATGACCTCGCCCGCGTACTTCACGCCCTTGGCCTTGTACGGGTCGGGCTTGCGCAGCTTGCGGATGTTCGCGGCGACCTCGCCGACCTTCTGCTTGTCGATGCCCTCGACCGAGAACTTGGTCGGCGACTCGACCTTGAAGGAGATGCCCTCGGGGGCCTCCACCAGGATCGGGTGGCTGTAGCCGAGCTGGAACTCCAGGTTGGAGCCCTTCGCGGCAACGCGGTAACCGACACCGCTGATCTCGAGCGCCTTGGTGTATCCCTGGGTCACACCGGTGATCATGTTGGCCACCAGCGTGCGGGACAGGCCGTGAAGGGCCTTGTTCTGACGCTCGTCGTTGGGGCGGGTGACGTTGATGACGCCGTCCTCACCCTTCGCGATCTCGATCGGCGCGGCAACGGTGTGGGTCAGGGAGCCCTTGGGACCCTTCACCTGGACCGTACGGCCATCGATGGTGACATCCACGCCGGCGGGAACCGAGATGGGGAGCTTGCCGATACGCGACATTGTTCTTCTCCTCCGTTCCCGACTACCAGACGTAGGCGAGGACTTCCCCGCCCACACCCTTCTTGCTGGCCTGCTTGTCGGTGAGGAGCCCGTGCGACGTGGAGATGATGGCCACGCCCAGGCCGCCGAGCACCTTCGGCAGGTTGGTGGACTTCGCGTAGACCCGGAGACCGGGCTTGGAGATCCGCTTGATGCCCGCGATGGAGCGCTCACGGTTCGGGCCGAACTTCAGCTCGAGAACGAGGTTCTTGCCGACCTCGGCGTCCTCGACCTTCCAGCCCGTGATGAAGCCCTCCTGCTGGAGGATCTCCGCGATGTGCGACTTGATCTTGCTGTGCGGCATCGTCACGGAGTCGTGGTACGCCGAGTTCGCGTTACGCAGACGGGTCAGCATGTCCGCGATCGGATCAGTCATGGTCATGAATTGGCCTTCGGCCTCTCTCGCCGGGGTTTCCTGTATGCGCCATCCCTCTCCCCGCACAGGGGCGGGACGGGTGCGGCGCGGGGACCTACGGCGTAGTAAGTCGTTCAGGGCGGCGGGCGCCCAACCCCACAAGCCTACGGCATGTGAGGGAGGGCCCCGCCGACCCGTTGCTTACCGAGAGCCTCTGGTAATCCCGCCCACCCGTCGCCCGACCGCCGCCCCTCAAGGGCGGCCCTTCGGGCCGACGGACTGGACTGGGTACTACCAGGAGCTCTTGGTCACGCCCGGCAGCTCGCCACGGTGAGCCATCTCACGGAGGCACACGCGGCACAGGCCGAACTTGCGGTACACGGAGTGCGGACGGCCGCAGCGCTGGCAGCGGGTGTACGCACGCACACCGAACTTGGGCTTACGAGCAGCCTTGGCAATCAGAGCCTTCTTCGCCATCTCGCTTACGCCTCCTTGAACGGGAAGCCGAGGTGACGGAGAAGGGCACGGCCCTCAGCGTCGTTGGTCGCCGTGGTGACCACGGTGATGTCCATACCCCGGACGCGGTCGATCTTGTCCTGGTCGATCTCGTGGAACATGACCTGCTCCGTGAGACCGAAGGTGTAGTTGCCACGGCCGTCGAACTGCTTCGGGGACAGACCGCGGAAGTCGCGGATGCGCGGCAGCGCGAGCGACAGGGTGCGGTCCAGGAACTCCCACATGCGGTCGCCACGGAGCGTGACGTGGGCACCGATCGGCTGGCCCTCACGCAGCTTGAACTGCGCGATGGACTTGCGGGCCTTGGTGACGGCCGGCTTCTGACCGGTGATCGTGGTGAGGTCGCGGATGGCGCCCTCGATCAGCTTGGAGTCGCGGGCGGCGTCGCCCACACCCATGTTGACCACGATCTTCACGAGGCCGGGAACCTGCATGACGTTCTCGTACGAGAACTCCTCACGCAGCTTGCCCGCGATCTCCTCGCGGTACTTCGTCTTGAGACGCGGAGTGGTGGTGGTAGCCATCAGATGTCCTCACCCGTCCGCTTGGCAACGCGGATCTTGTTGCCCTCGTCGTCGAAGCGGTAACCGACGCGGGTCACGACCTTCTTGCCGTCCTTCTCCACGACCAGCTGAACGTTGCTGACGTGGATGGGGGCCTCGGTGGTGACGATGCCGCCGGCCTGCGAGGCACGACCCGGCTGGTTGGCCTTCGTGTGCTTCTTGACCCGGTTGACACCCTCGACCAGGACGCGCTCGTCACGCGGGAAAGCGGCGATGACCTTGCCCTGCTTGCCCTTGTCCTTGCCGGTGATGACCTGGACCAGGTCGCCCTTCTTGATCTTCATGCTTACAGCACCTCCGGCGCGAGCGAGATGATCTTCATGAACTTCTTCTCGCGCAGCTCACGGCCCACGGGGCCGAAGATACGGGTGCCGCGAGGGTCGCCGTCGTTCTTCAGAATGACGGCGGCGTTCTCGTCGAAGCGGATGTACGAGCCGTCCTGGCGGCGGCGCTCCTTGACGGTGCGAACGATGACCGCCTTGACGACGTCACCCTTCTTCACGTTGCCACCGGGGATCGCGTCCTTGACGGTGGCGACGATGACGTCACCGATGCCCGCGTAGCGGCGACCCGAGCCACCGAGAACACGGATGCAAAGGATCTCCTTGGCACCAGTGTTGTCGGCGACGCGAAGTCGCGACTCCTGCTGGATCACGTCTATCTCCTGATCGTCTGCCGGTTCCCGGCGGGGGCTGCTCCCGAAGGAGACGACCCCCGCCGAGCCTGGCGGAACTTAGTGCTGGGGCAGCGCCCCCGGAGGGGTTCCCCCAGCGGGGGGCATGCGGGGGAGCACTCCCTTTCCAGGGAGGGCCCCCCGCAAAATTACTTGGCCTTCTCGAGGATCTCGACGACGCGCCAGCGCTTCGTCGCGGACAGCGGCCGGGTCTCCATCAGGAGGACGCGGTCGCCGACACCCGCGGCGTTCTGCTCGTCGTGCGCCTTGAGCTTGTTGGTACGGCGGATGACCTTGCCGTACAGCGCGTGCTTGACGCGGTCCTCGACGGCGACGACGACGGTCTTGTCCATCTTGTCGCTGACGACCAGACCCTCACGGGTCTTGCGGAAGCCGCGCTCGGTCTTGTTCTCGGTCACGTTGCTCTCGCTCATCAGGCGTTCTCCACCGTCTCGATGCCCAGCTCGCGCTCACGCATCAGGGTGTAGATCCGGGCGATGTCCTTGCGGACGGCCTTAAGCCGGCCGTGGTTCTCGAGCTGACCGGTCGCCGCCTGGAAGCGGAGGTTGAACAGCTCTTCCTTGGCCTCGCGGAGCTTGGCAACAAGCTCCTCGTTGCCCAGCTCGCGCAGCTCGGACGCCTTGGTACCGGCCGACATCACGCTTCACCTGCCTCGCGCTTGACGATCCGGCACTTCATCGGCAGCTTGTGGGCGGCGCGAGTCAGAGCCTCACGTGCAATCTTCTCGTTCGGGTAGGACAGCTCGAACATGACCCGGCCCGGGTGCACGTTCGCGACCCACCACTCCGGGGAACCCTTACCGGAACCCATGCGGGTCTCGGCAGGCTTCTTCGTCAGCGGGCGGTCCGGGTAGATGTTGATCCAGACCTTGCCGCCACGCTTGATGTGGCGGGTCATCGCGATACGAGCCGCCTCGATCTGGCGGTTGGTCACGTACGCCGGAGTCATGGCCTGAATGCCGTACTCGCCGAACGCAACCGTCGTACCACCCTTGGCCATACCGCGGCGCTTGGGGTGGTGCTGCTTGCGGTGCTTGACCCTGCGGGGGATCAGCATTTCGGTCAGGCCTCCGTTCCGGTGCTCTCAGCAGCCGGAGCGGCGGCGGGAGCGTCGGCCTTGGGGGCCTCGGCAGCCGGCGCGGACTGCTGCTGCGGCTTGCGACCGCGACCGCCACGCTCGCCACCACGGCCACCACGGGCCGGGCGGTCGGAGCCGCCACGGGCCGGGCGGTTGCCGGCGCGGGCAGCGGCGTTCTCGGCGCGGACCTCGGCGATGTTCTTGACGTCGCCCTTGTAGATCCAGACCTTCACGCCGATGCGGCCGAAGGTCGTCTTGGCCTCGAAGAAGCCGTACTCGACGTTCGCGCGGAGCGTGTGCAGCGGCACACGGCCCTCGCGGTAGAACTCCGAGCGCGACATCTCGGCGCCGCCGAGACGGCCGCCACACTGGATCTTGATGCCCTTGGCGCCGGCCTTCATGGCGGACTGCATGCTCTTGCGCATGGCCCGGCGGAAGGAGACGCGGGAGGACAGCTGCTCGGCAACGGCCTGGGCCACGAGCTGAGCGTCGACCTCGGGGTTCTTGACCTCGAGGATGTTCAGCTGGACCTGCTTGCCCGTGAGCTTCTCGAGGTCGCCGCGGATGCGGTCGGCCTCGGCGCCACGGCGGCCGATGACGATGCCGGGACGCGCGGTGTGGATGTCCACCCGCACGCGGTCACGGGTGCGCTCGATCTCGACCTTGGAGATGCCGGCGCGCTCCATGCCGGACGTCATCATCCGACGGATGGCGACGTCTTCCTTGACGTAGTCCTTGTACAGCTTGTCGGCGTACCAGCGGGACTTGAAGTCCGTGGTGATGCCGAGCCGGAACCCGTGCGGGTTTACCTTCTGGCCCATTACCGGGTTCCTTCCTTGCTGCTGACGACCACGGTGATGTGGCTGGTCCGCTTGCGGATCCGGTAGGCACGGCCCTGGGCGCGCGGACGGAACCGCTTCAGGGTCGGGCCCTCGTCGACGTACGCCTCGCTGATGAACAGCGAGGAGGCGTCCGTGTGGTCGTAGTTGTGCGCGGCGTTGGCGATGGCGCTGTCCAGCACCTTGCCGACCGGCACGCTCGCGGCCTGCGGGGCGAAACGCAGGACCGCCTGAGCCTCCGTGGCATCCATGCCACGGATGAGGTCCACCACGCGGCGGGCCTTCATGGGCGTGACGCGGATGTACCGCGCCTGGGCCCTGGCTTCCATGGTTGTCCCTTCGGTGTAAGTCATAGTCGTTCCACCCCGCGATTAGCGGCGCTTCGACTTCCGGTCGTCCTTGACGTGGCCGCGGAAGGTGCGAGTCGGCGAGAACTCGCCGAGCTTGTGGCCGACCATCGACTCGGTGACGAACACCGGGACGTGGGTCTTGCCGTTGTGCACCGCGATCGTGTGGCCCAGCATGGCCGGGACGATCATCGAGCGACGGGACCAGGTCTTGATGACGTTCTTGGTGCCTGCTTCGTTCTGGGCGTCCACCTTCTTGATCAGGTGGTCGTCGACGAAGGGCCCCTTCTTGAGACTGCGCGGCATCTAAACCCGCTCCTAGCGCTTCTTGTTCGTCTTGCGGCGGCGGACGATGTACTTGTTGCTCGCCTTCTTGGGAGAACGAGTACGACCCTCCTTCTGACCCCAGGGGGAGACCGGGTGGCGACCACCGGAGGTCTTGCCCTCACCACCACCGTGCGGGTGGTCGACCGGGTTCATGGCGACACCGCGGACGGTCGGGCGAACGCCCTTCCAGCGCATACGGCCGGCCTTGCCCCAGTTGATGTTCGACTGCTCGGCGTTGCCGACCTCGCCGACAGTGGCGCGGCAGCGGACGTCGACCAGGCGGATCTCACCGGACGGCATGCGCAGGTGGGCCATGGAGCCCTCCTTCGCCAGCAGCTGCACGGAGGCACCCGCGGAGCGGGCGAACTTCGCGCCGCCGCCGGGCCGCAGCTCGATGGCGTGCAGGGTCGTACCGACGGGGATGTTGCGCAGCGCCAGGTTGTTGCCGGGCTTGATGTCGGCACCGGGGCCGTTCTCGATCCGGTCACCCTGCGACAGACCGCGCGGGGCGAGGATGTAGCGCTTCTCGCCGTCCGCGTAGTGCAGCAGCGCGATGCGCGCGGTGCGGTTGGGGTCGTACTCGATGTGCGCGACCTTGGCCGGCACGCCGTCCTTGTCGTGACGACGGAAGTCGATCACGCGGTAGGCGCGCTTGTGGCCACCACCCTGGTGGCGAACGGTCACACGACCGGCGTTGTTACGGCCGCCCTTGCTGTGCAGGGGGCGGACCAGCGACTTCTCCGGCGTGGACCGCGTGATCTCGACGAAGTCGGCGACGCTGGAGCCACGACGGCCCGGAGTCGTCGGCTTGTACTTGCGGATACCCATTTCTCAGTCCTCGTCCGATATCGGACCAAGGTCTCCGTTAGGAGGCCTGGCCGAAGATGTCGATACGGTCGCCCTCGGCGAGGGTCACGATGGCGCGCTTGGTGTTGGCGCGCTTGCCGAAACCGGTGCGGGTGCGCTTGCGCTTGCCCTGGCGGTTGATCGTGTTCACCCCGGTGACCTTGACCGAGAAGACCGCCTCGACGGCCTGCTTGATCTGGGTCTTGTTGGCGTTGGGCGCGACGATGAACGTGTACTTGTTCTCGTCCAGCAGCGCGTAGCTCTTCTCCGAGACGACCGGCTTGACCAGAAGGTCACGCGGGTCGGAGAAGGTCTTGCTGGTGATCTCGGCCATCAGGCCTCGCTCCCCTCATTGTCGTTGGCCTTGGGGCCGGACACGAAGGACTCGAAGGCGGCCTGGGTGAAGACCACGTCGTCGGAGACGAGCACGTCGTACGTGTTCAGCTGGCCCGGCTCCAGGATGTGCACCTGGGGCAGGTTGCGGGCGGACAGCCACGCGGCCTCGTCGCTGCGCTCGGCGATCAGGAGCAGGTTCTTGCGCTCCGAGATCTTGCCGAGCAGCGTCTTGGCGGCCTTGGTGGAGACCTCGCCCTCGACCACGCCGGAGACGACGTGGATGCGGGAGTTGCGGGCCCGGTCGGTGAGGGCACCGCGCAGGGCGGCGGCCTTCATCTTCTTCGGGGTCCGCTGGGAGTAGTCACGCGGCACGGGGCCGTGGACGACGCCACCGCCGGCGAACTGCGGCGCACGGGTCGAACCCTGACGGGCGCGGCCGGTGCCCTTCTGGCGGTAAGGCTTCTTGCCACCACCACGGACCTCGCCGCGAGTCTTGGTCTTGTGCGTGCCCTGACGGGCAGCGGCCAGCTGCGCGACGACGACCTGGTGGATCAGCGGAACGCTGACCTTGGCGTCGAAGATCTCCGCGGGGAGCTCGACGCTACCGGCCTTGTCGCCAGCGGGCGAAAGGATGTCAATGGTGCTCATCGGTTACCTCAGGCCCCCTTGGCCGCGGTACGGACCAGGACGAGGCCGCCGTTCGGACCGGGAACCGCGCCCTTGATGAGCAGCAGACCCTTCTCCGCGTCAACGGCGTGGACGGTCAGGTTCTGGGTGGTGACCCGCTCGTTGCCCATGCGGCCCGCCATACGGAGGCCCTTGAACACACGGCCCGGGGTGGCGCAGCCACCGATGGAACCGGGAGAGCGGTGCTTGCGCTGGGTGCCGTGTCCGGCGCCCAGGCCACGGAAGTTGTGGCGCTTCATGACACCGGCGAAGCCCTTGCCCTTGCTCTTGCCGGTCACGTCGACCTTGACGCCGGCCTCGAACACCTCAGCGGTGATCTCCTGGCCGAGCGCGTACTCGGAGGCGTCCGCGGTGCGGATCTCGACGAGGTGGCGACGGGGGGTGACGTCGGCCTTGGCGAAGTGGCCCTTGAGGGGCTTGTTCACCTTGCGCGGGTCGATCTCGCCGAAGGCGATCTGGACCGACTCGTAGCCGTCGACGTCGTTCGTACGAACCTGGGTGACGACGTTGGGGCCGGCCTTGACGACGGTGACCGGAACAACGCGGTTGTTCTCGTCCCACACCTGCGTCATGCCGAGCTTCTCGCCCAGGATTCCCTTGATCTGCTTAGCCATCTCTCAGATCACCGGCCTCAGAGCTTGATCTCGATGTCGACACCGGCCGGAAGGTCGAGTCGCATCAGAGAGTCAACGGTCTTGGGGGTCGGGTCGAGGATGTCGATGAGGCGCTTGTGCGTGCGCATCTCGAAGTGCTCGCGCGAGTCCTTGTACTTGTGCGGCGACTTGATGACGCAGTACACGTTCTTCTCAGTGGGCAGCGGCACCGGGCCCGCGACCGACGCACCAGTGCGGGTCACCGTCTCGACGATCTTCTTCGCCGAGGAGTCGATGACCTCGTGGTCGTAGGCCTTGAGCCGGATGCGGATCTTCTGTCCCGCCATGGCTACTTCGTAGTCCTGTCTCTCGTAACGCTCTGGAACCCGGCGGCTTCCCGTCTCCTCCGACCCACGCGGTCGGGCGTGTCGCAGTCCCTCTACGCAGATCTCCCGAAGGATTTCCCAACCAAGGGGTGCGGTCCCTGAGACCACGAAGCCGGGGGTGACCACCCACCGGGTGCCTGGCAGGCGCCCCGCCCACGCTTCCCGAAAGATTCCCGTACTTCCACCCCTGATCAGGGGTGACGAGTACTGTGGGACTCGCTTCCGGTCCTCCCGGCGGGAGGCGCGCAGCATCGGCACTCAACCGAGCAACCCGGACAGTCTGCCATACGGGCCGTGACGGGCGCCAATCGGGCCGAAGACATTACCCCGCGGGGTTTGCCTGTCAAACCGCCGCGCGCATGGGGCCCGGCGGCGCCCTCCGGTCCGGGGCTTCCGGTCGTCCACGACCGCACCTTCCCTGCGCGAACGGGTGAACGACTTCAACTCCTCCCCACCGGGGCCGTGTCGACGTCCTCCCCGCGCGGCCGCCCGGGCCGGAACGCGCCGCTTCCGGGCGCCTTCCGGATCAGGTGCGCGTCACCGTCCCGCACTCCTCCGGCAGCGCGCCCAGGTCCTTGCTGCGGTCGTACGGGTCCGCGGCAGGGCCGGAGGGGCCGGGGGTCAGGCCCGTCATGTCCTGCCGGAACTGAGGGTGCAGAAATCCGTCGCCGTCCCTGGCGCAGTCGGAGTTCCCGCTCTTCGACTTCCACACGACGACGACCAGGCTGCCCGGAGTGGTCACGGTCTTCGCCGGGTCGTACACCGCGACGGTCAGCTCCCTGCGCACGATCGTCCGTGTCACCTCGTCCGCGCCCGGCTTCGCCTTGGTCAAGGGGTAGACGAAGGTGTAGTCGGCCTTGATCTCGACGGAACCGTCACGGTCGCCTCTGCCGAAGGTCATCCGGCCACGGGTCTTCACGACCTCACCCACCACGCGCACCTCGGCCGGGTCGAAGCGGCTGAGCAGCCACAGCGGGTCCTGGTCCTCGCTGGGCTCCCGCAGCCCCTTCTCCAGCAGGACGCGGCCGTCCTGCTGGAGCGGGTCCAGCAGCCGCAGCGCCTCGGCCGGGTGCCCGCCGCGGAGGGTCGCGGGATCGAGGTTCGAGGCGACCAGCAGTTCCTTCGTGCTGCGCAGCGCCTGCGCGACCTGGTCCTCGCTCATTCCGCCGACCGCCCTGGCCGCGGGAACCTCGATCCCGGCGGCCCCGTCCGCCCAGGCCACCGCGGGCGAGCCCCGGAACGGCTCCTCGAGCGTCGGCGCGTCCGGGAACGGTTCCCCGGGCGGCGCGGCGGTGGGTCGCGCGGTCTCGGGCGCGAGCGGCGCGGCGTCCGAACCGGTGGCGGACACGGCTCCCGAGAGCCGGTCGACGACCACCTCCGGCCAGATGCCGACGACGGCGAGCCCCATGACGGCCACGCCGGCGAGGACCGGCGCGAGCCTCCGGCGCTTGCGGGGCCGGTCCCTCCACGGGGCCGCCGGCCCGGTCGCGCCCCCCCTCCGCCCGCAGCCGTCCGGTCACCATGCGCGCTCGCGCGGACGGCTCCACAGGCGCGTCCCGCCCGCCCTCCTCGGCCCTGCGGAGGAACTCGGCCCACTCCGCGTCCGTGACGGGCGCGTCGCCGGCCCGGCCTTCGGGAGTACTCGTCCCCGCGTGCCCCCACCCCTTTTGCACGTGGTACGGCACCTGTGTGCCCATGTCGTGGACATTCCACGAGCAAGCGGAGGATACAAGCCCTTCCCGACCGGCCCCCGCTCCCCTGCCCCTATGATCATTTGCGCCTCGGACAGCACGTCCGAGGCGGGTTCGCACATGGGGGAAACACATGCGCAAGACAGTGGCGGCCACGGCCCTCGCACTGGCCGCGGCCCTGCTGACCGGGTGCGGTGACGGCACCGGGAAGCACTCCGGCGGCAAGGGCGACGGGGACACGGGCAAGGGCACGGAGCAGGCAGCGAAGCCGGACGCCGGGGCGGGCGCCGGGGACGCCGGAGGGCGGGTGAAGCGCGAGGTCACCCTCGAGGTGCTCGGTACGGGGACCGCCCAGATCGCCTACACCCTCGACAGCAGCAAGTTCGAGCAGGTCACCCTGCCGTGGAAGAAGACGGCGACCATCGATCTGACCGCGGCCGAACAGCGGGTCGGCCGTCTGGTCTCCGTCGTCCCCGGCTCGGTCCAGGGCTCCGACGGCCTCCTCCGGGCGGCCGCCTGCGCGATCACCGTCGACGGCAGGAAGGTCGCGGACAACGAGGAGGGCAAGAGCGC
Organism: Streptomyces wuyuanensis; assembly: GCF_900103455.1. Taxonomy (GTDB): domain Bacteria; phylum Actinomycetota; class Actinomycetes; order Streptomycetales; family Streptomycetaceae; genus Streptomyces; species Streptomyces wuyuanensis. The sequence goes on from NZ_FNHI01000012.1 coordinate 164,351, forward strand.
CAAGCCCTGCCAGTCCAGGGTCAAGTGACCGCCGGCAGCGCGACGTGACGCGCGGCCCCACCGGGAGGCCGCACCGGCAAGAGGGGCAGCGCCGGCCGAGGGGACGGCTCCGTCGGCACGACGTGCCGGGACGGACGGGACGGCCGCCGCACCCCTCGCGGCCCTGCCGGACGTCCCCGGGGCGGGCCTCCGACCGGGGGGTAATTCGGTCGATCACCGTCGCTCCCCTGCCTAGAGTGACGACGGACCGCATGCCGTCGACGGGGGGCGAGAACCATGCGCCAGCACCCGGCGCGCACGCACTATCCGCGCACACCCCATCTGCCGTGGTCACCCGGCGCGTCCGGCGACGACGTACGGATCGGAGACCTCGCCGGGCTGCGCGGCCGCGAGGTCGTCGTCACCGAGAAGCTCGACGGCGAGAACACCACGCTGTACGGCGACGGGCTGCACGCACGGTCGCTCGACTCCGCGCACCATCCGTCGCGGGCCTGGGTGAAGGCACTGCAGGGCCGTGTCGGCCGGATGATCCCGGCCGGATGGCGTGTGTGCGGCGAAAACGTGTACGCCCGGCACTCGCTCGCCTACGACGACCTGGAGAGCTGGTTCTACGGCTTCTCCGTCTGGGACGGCGACGGCCGCTGCCTGGACTGGGACCGCGGCGCGGACTTCCTGCGCGGGCTCGGGATCCCCGTGCCGCGCGTGCTGTGGCGCGGGGTCTTCGACGAGCGGGCACTGCGGCGGCTGAAGCTCGACGCCGAACGCCACGAGGGGTACGTCGTCCGCACGGCCGACGGTTTCCCCGCCGGGGAGTTCCGGCACCGCGTCGCCAAATGGGTCCGGCCGGGACACGTGCGGACCGGCACCCACTGGATGCACGCCGCCGTCGTGGAGAACGGTCTGGCACCGGCCGCCGCGCTGTGGTCGGTGCGGTCGGGGGCGGCACCGGACGCGGCCACGCTGCTCGATGCGGTCGGCCTGCCGGACGGCGACGCCCCGGCCGCGGCCGAGGTCGCGGCGCGGCTCGGCGGCACGGGGGACGAACGTCTCGCGGGCGTCCTCGCCGCGCTGCTGCACGCGCGGCACCGCGCGACGCTGGCCGGCCGGCTCGCCCGGCCGCTCGGCCTTCCGCTCGCCCGGCGCGTCGCCGATCTCGTCGGTCTGCACACCGCGTTGCACCGCCCCTACCCGGACGAACAGCGCCGGACCGGTCTGGTGCGCATGTCGTACGCCGTCGGCCTGGAGGCGCTGCACGCCGTCGCCGCCGCGGCCGCCCCGGACGCGGCCGCCCTCGAGCAGGTCGAGTGGTCCGCCCTGCACGCCGAGGAGGCCGGGCCGATCGGTCCGCTGCGGGAGGCGTTCGCCGGGCTCGACCCGGATGCCGCGGCCCGCTGCCTGGGCGAGGCCCGGGAGGCGTACGCGCTGGGCCGTGTAGGGACGGTCGAGGAGGCCGTCGCCGCCACCTGGCGCCGGCGCACGGGGGACTTCCCCAGACTGATCCACATGGTCGGCCCGTCCGGCAGCGGCAAGAGCACCTTCGCCCGGGGCCTGTCCGGCGTCGACGCGTACGTCTCGCTCGACGAACTGCGCGAGGGCCGCGGCAGCCGCGCGGACCAGAGCGCCAACGGCGAGGTCCTGCGCCGGGGCCTCGACCGGCTCGGTGCCGCTCTGGCGGAAGGTGCGACGGTGGTGTGGGACGCCACATCCCTCAACCCGCACCAGCGGTCGCTGGTGCACTCGGTGGCCCGCCGCCGCGACGCCCTGGTCACCCACGCCGTGGTGCTCGTCGACGAGGACGAACTGGTCCGGCGCAACGAACGGCGGACGCATCCGGTGCCCTCGGAGGTGCTCACCGCGCAGTTGCGCCGATACGTGCCTCCGTACCCCGGCCAGGCGCATCGCACCTGGTACGTCGGCGCGGGCGGCACGATCGAGGAGGAGGCGTAGATGCGTACGAGCGAGGAGATCTACCACCGGGTCCGCTGGGACCCGCGCTTCGACCCGGCCCGCTTCGTGATGGGCATCCGCCGGCGCACCGCCGAGCCGAAGCGGATGCCGCTGGAGGACTTCGACCCCTCCGGCGAGATCCCCTGGCACCGGGTGCTGTTCTTCGAGGCGGACGGCGAGGTGGTGTGGGACCGGACCGCGGGCGTGGACCGGATCGACGCGACCGCCGCCGGACGCGTGCGGGACCCCCGACGGCTGCGGGCGCCCTTCTTCGCCGCCCGCACCCCCTACGTCTGGGACGCGGCGCGCGGCTGGACCCCCACCGACGTCCCTCGGCGCGCTCCGGCGGCCGCGGGTCTGCGCGTGCTGACCTGGAACACCCTGTGGGACCGCTACGACAGCGACCGCATCGACACCGCCCGTCGCAGACCGCTCCTGCTTCAGGCCCTGCACGACGCCGACGCCGACGTCATCGCGCTCCAGGAGGTCGAGGCCGAGCTGCTCGCGATGCTCCTCGGTGCGGGCTGGGTGCGGGAGTCGTACACGCTCGGCACCGACCCGGGCGGGAAGGACGTCGGCGACTGCGGTCTGCTGCTGCTCAGCCGGCTGCCCGTGCGCGAGGCCGCGCTCCTGTCCCTCGGCCCGCACAAGGCCGTCGCCGCCGTGGTCGTGGAGACCGCCGACGGCCCCGCCACCGTCGCCGCGACCCATCTGAGCAGCGACCATTCGGAGAACGGAGCGGCGCGGCGCGAGACCGAACTGGGCCGGCTGGCCGAGGCCCTGGCGGGCGTCGAGGGCGAGGTACTGCTGCTGGGGGACTTCAACGACGGCGGGGACACGCCCGCCACGGCGCTCGGGCTGCGCGACGCCTGGACCGAGGCGTACGGACCCGCCGACCGCACTCCCACCTTCGACCCGGCCGTGAATCCGCTGGCCGCGGTCTCCTCGCGGAGCGGCCGTCCGGGCCGGCTCGACCGGGTGCTGCTCCGGGCGGAGGGGCTGCGGGTGGACGCGGCCGCGCTCCTGGGCGACTCCCCCGCGCCCGACGGGCTGTACCCGTCCGACCACTACGGCGTCGTGGCCGACCTGAGCCCCGGGGAGCCGGAGGACGCGGGCCGGGCCCCTTCGGCGGAGCCCGGCGCCGTCCCGCACGCCGCGCGGCCGACGGACGCGGGCGGGCGCGCGGGCCGGGGCGACGGCGCGGGCGGGCGCGCGGGCCGGGGCGACGGCGCGGGCGGGCGCGCGGGCACGGGCACGACGGCGCCCACCGGCGCCGGTCGGGCCGACGGCGCGGACGTGCCGGTGGAGGTTCTCGCCGTCCCTGCGACGCCTCGGACGGCAGTCGCCTGGCTCCCGCCGGACGAGCTGTGGCCCCCGATCCAGCACATCCGGCGTGAGCACGACCGGCAGATCCGTCGCTGGCCGCCCCACGTCAACGTGGTCTTCGGCTTCGTACCGGAGTGCGACTTCGAGCGGGCGGCACCACTGCTGTCCGCCGCGGTCTCGGACACGCCCCCGTTCACGGCGCGCCTAGAAGGGGTACGGAGCTTCCGGCACCGGGAGGACTCCACCGTCTGGCTCGACCCCGCGGCGGCCGGCACGGGTCCGTGGGAACGGCTCCACGGGGCGCTGGAGGAGCGCTTCCCGCGATGTGCGGGCCGCGCCGACGGATACGTCCCGCACCTCTCCCTCGGCAGGACCCGCCGTGCGCCCGAACTCGCCGCCCACTGCGAGGCCCTGCTCGGCGCCATGACGGCACGCGTCGAGGAGGTCGTCCTGCTGTCCCGGCGCGGTGACGAGCCGATGAGGGTGCGGGCGCGGGTCGCCCTCGGCAGCGGTGAGGTGCGCTGGGAACCCGAGGAGAGCGACGCGACGGCACCGGCGGCCGAGAACCGGGACCTCGCGGAGCACGCCCACCGCACCGTGCGGCGCGTCTCGGCGGCGCTGGCCGACGGCGTGGTGCACCTCGTGGGCTCGCGGCGCATGGGCTGCGCGCTGCCCGGCGCGGATCTCGACCTGGTGGCCGCCCTGCCCGGCACGGCAGACCCGGACGAGGTACGGGCCCGGCTCGCCGAGGCCCTGCCGGAGGCGGAGGACGTGCGCGAGGTGGTCGGCGCACGGGTCCCGGGTCTGCGGCTTCGGGTGGGCGGGTCGGCCGTCGATCTCGTCCTCGTGTCCACCGGGGCGATGGACCCGGTGGAGGCCGTCGCCCGCCGGGCGGAACTGGGCGAGGCGGCGGCCGTGGCCCTCAGCGCGGTGAGCGACGCCGAAGCCGTACTGGACCTGGCGGGACCGCATCGGGAGGCGTTCGTGCGGCTGGCCCGGGAGGTCAAGGCCTGGGCGAGGGCCCGCGGACTGGACTCGGCCCCGCACGGCGGGCTGCCCGGGCTGGCGTGGGCGCTGCTGGCCGCCCGCACCGTGCGCGAGGCCGGGGATCTTCCCGCCGCCGAACTGCTGCGCCGGTTCTTCGCCACCTGGGCGGTGGCCGACTGGAGCGAGCCCGCGGTGCGTACCCCGACCGAACCGGTCCGTTCCTGCACCGCGCAGGTGGGCCCCGGCTTCCGCGAACTGCTGGTGCAGGAACTGTTCCGTGCCTGGGAGCTGCTGGAGGCAGGCCACCCGGTCGGGACCCTGCTCGCCCCTCCCCCACTGCACCGCAGGCATGCGGCGTGGGCGGTGCTGACCGCCGGGGCCGGCGCGGACGAGGGGCGGGTGCGCGGCCGGATGCGGGCCGTGCTGTCCGACCTCGAGGAAGTGGCTCCGGCCGCCCACGCGTGGCCGCGCCCGTTCGCGTTCGGCCCAACTCGGTGGGCGATCGGTCTCGGCCAGTCTCCGCCGGGCCCGGGCGTCGTCGACCGCGTCGCCCGGGAACGGTTGCGGAGTCTGGCCGATGTGACGTTGGCGTACGCGGACGGCGGCGAGGTCCCGACCCTGCCCTGAACGCGGCCCGGCACGGAAACCGGGGAGGCACAGGGCCCCGACGGGGAACGGGTGGCACGCGGCCGATGCCGGGTGCCACCCCGCAGGAGTCATGGGGACGAGCGCGCCCACGGCGGGTATGGGAGCGGATACGGCTGCGGGCACGACAAGCTCGTGCTCATCGGGCTCCGGACACCTCAATGGTCACGGAGCCGGGGCCTGCCTTGCCGTGCATCCCACCGTCACACCCCGAGCCGCACGGCCCCGAAACCTGCGACTGACCCGCCTGCACCCACGGCCCGGTCTACGCCGTAGGAGACGCGGAGAGATTCCGGCGCGCTCGCCCGTGCAGCGCGATTCCGGCCGACACGGAGACGTTGAGCGACTCGGCTGCCGGGTTCATGGGAATCGACACCGATTCGGCTGCGACACTCGAGAACTCGTCCGACGGGCCCGCCTTCTCGCTGCCGAACATGAGGACGATCCGCTCGTCGATAGCGTTGAGATCATCGACGGCGAGATCCCCATCGGCCTCGAAGACCATCGTCCGCATGCCGCTGTCCTGGAAGTAGCGGAGCGCCTCGGTCCGTGGCGAAAGGACGATCGGCAGGGAGAACACATATCCCCGGCTCGCCCTGATCAGACGCCGGTCCGCTACGGTGTCGAGATCACTGTCCACGAGGACGATACCCGAGGCTCCGAGCGCGAACGCGGTCCGCACGATGGCCCCGATGTTGCCGACGATCTTCACGCCGTCGAGGACGACGATGTCACCGGTCTTGTCGGCCAGGTCCTCGAGACGGCTGGGCCGCGGGACCCTGGCGATACCGAAGGCCTTGGGCTTCTTCTCGGTCTTGAAAACCTGATTGGCGATCGCCGACGCGAGCAGCCGGACCGGAATTTCGCGCTTCTCACATGCGGCGAGCAGTTCGGCCGGCAGGGGCGTGGTGTCAATGCCGTAGACCTCGATGAACATCACTCCGGCGTGGATGCTCTGCAGAAGAGGCTCAACGTCCTCGATCAGCACGGTCCGTACGACGGACCTCGAATGCTTCGTGACATCGATGATTCGCTGTACCGCAGGATCGGAACGTTCGACAATAACATCTTGACTGGCCACGATGGAGACGCTAGCACAGGCACTTCCGGTTACGGCGCCCCGCCCTCCAGGGCGACACCCAGGCCGGCCAGCGTCTCGTGGACGCTCTTCCCTTCGGCGATCGCCTCAAGTGCGAAGCCGCCGACCGAGGTCGGCGGATAACCGATGAGTTCGACCACGCGGCTGACGCCGTACAAGCCCGGCATCTGGTCTGCCCTGTCCCATAGGTAGACCGCGCCCCACAACTGTCGATCGGCGTCGGAGAACCACGCCTTGAGTCGCATGCCTTCCAGTGTGGAGTAGGCATCCACGGCATAGTCCCGCAGATATTCCCGGAGGCTCTCCACGGTGGCCTCCGACTTCTTCAGATCCCACATAACGATCGAAAGGTACATACCTCGAACCCCCTGAGCGCAGAGCTGCCATCGACACCATGAAGCGTACTCTTCACAACTCGGAGCATGCGGCGGAAGATTGCGCCTTCCCGCCGCCCGCACCCGGAAGAAAACGTTCCGGATCTCCGCGAAGGCGACCTGTTCTCCTTGTAGCGAAACAGGCGCGGATCCACGGCCGAATTGAAGACGCGCGCGATCTGCCGTGCGAAACCGCGTGAGTTCAAACTCATTCCGTTGCGCCGCCACGAACGAAGTGGCCCATCCGCTTGGATGGAGTCGTAAGTCGATTCCCTTGAATCAACAACGGAGACAGACCGTGACGGACCGTCAAGACACCTCCTTCCCCTATCCGCGAACCTGCCCGCTCCACCCGCCGCGGGAGTACGCCTCCCTGCGCGCCGAGCAGCCCATCAGCAAAATCACCCTGGCCTCGGGTCGAACCGCCTGGCTGCTCACCCGGCACGAGCACATAAGGAAGTTGCTCGCCAGCCCTGATGTGAGTTCGAATATGGCCCACCCCGGCTACCCGCTCCACTTCGACGTGCCGACGGAAGTCATGGAACAGATGCGACCGGTGCTGCTCGCCATGGACCCCCCTGTGCACACCGCACAGCGCAAGATGCTGATTTCAGAGTTCACCGCCAAGCGGGTGCAGCGACTGCGTCCACGTATCGAGGAGATCGTGGACGAGTGCATCACCTCCTTGCTCACCCGGGAGGGGCCGGTCGATCTGGTCGAGGCGCTCGCCCTCCGCGTCCCGTCCCTGGTGATCTGCGAACTGCTCGGAGTGCCGTACGCCGACCGAGAGTTCTTCCAGCGCCGCACCGAGCAGCTCGTCTCGGTCGAAGCCGACCCGCAGGAGCGGAACACCGCCCATCAGGAGCTCCACGAATACTTCGACAAGCTGGTCACCGCACAGGAGGCCGATCCCGGTGACAACCTGCTCGGCAGGCTCGTCGTGAAGAACCGCGAGACCGGCACCTTCACCCATGGAGAACTGGTCGGGATCGCGAACGTCCTGCTGGTCGGCGGTCACGAGACCACCGCGAACATGATCTCTCTCGGCGTCCTGGCCCTGTTGGAGAATCCCGACCAGCAGGCCAAGCTCAAGGCCGACCCGGGTCTGGCCCCGCAGGCCGTCGACGAGCTGTTGCGCTACTTCAGCATCGCCGACCAGGTGACCTCCCGCGTCGCGACAGCCGACATCGAGATCGGCGGGGTGCTGATCCGCGCGGGCGAAGGCGTCATCGGGCTCAGCGCCTCGGGTAACCACGACGAGTCGGTGTTCTCCGATCCGGAGCGTCTGGACTTCGAGCGCGGCGCCAAGCATCACCTGGCCTTCGGCCACGGCATCCACCAGTGCATCGGCCAGAACCTCGCCAAGGTGGAGCTGGAGGTCGTGTTCAACGCCCTCCTCGCCAGGGTTCCCGGCCTGAAGCCCGCCGCCCCGGTCTCGGAACTGCCGTTCAAGGACAGCATGGGCGTGTACGGCCTTCACAGACTTCCGGTGACCTGCTGAGACACCGTGAGCCTCCGGCCGGTGCGGCTCCGGAAGGGAGCTTGCCCGGCCGGAGGCTTCACGGTCGTTCGGCGCCGGGGCCACCACGCCCCGCCGCCTACTCGGGCAGCTCTGCGAGCGCTCGGCGCACGAGGTACGCGACGAGCCCCTCGGCCGCGGGGACCAGCCCGAGGCGGTTGTTGGTGGTGTGCACGTAGTTCGAGAGGCAGCCCGAGTACGGAGTCCCGTCGAGACGCAGGTCGCGGGCGTCGCCGTCGGGCTCCGCACCGCACAGGGAACGGGCATGGGCGGTGGCCTCCGCGCTGATCTCGTGGAACACGTCGTCCGTGGCACCACCACGCCAGATCGCGGTGCACAGCTTGGCGAGCCGGGCCGAGGCGCTGCTGTACAGCTGCGGCCAGGCACGCTGCATGACTTCCGGCGCATACGTGCGCCACCAGTCCTCGTAGTCCCGCAGGAACAGCGCCGCGGCCTCCGGGTCGAAGCCCGCCCCGTGGAGGGACATTGCCATGACCCTCGCGGCCTCCCCGATCGGGGCCCGTCGCTCTTCGACCCACGCCCGCGGTTGCCGGCCCAACAGGTCGAGGACCGCCGCCGACGACTTCCGGAAGACGGTCTCGGCGATCTCCACCCCCTCCGGCCCCCCGTACTTGCGGTACTCCGGCTCATAGGGCACCCGATCGAGGGCGCCGACGGGCCGGCCCTCCCTCGGGATCTCCCCCTCCAGCCGGGCGAGTTCGTCCTGCATCGCGAGCCCGAGCGCGTACTCCTCCCGCGCCTCGGCCCCGAACTCCGGCATGGCGCCGGCCAGACCCGCGACGACCCGTTCGGCCGCCTCCGCCGATCCGGCCCCGGGGCCGCAGCGCATCCGCAACCGCAGGTGGGGTCCGCCCTGCCAGTAGCGGAGGAAGAAGAAGTCGTCCCGGAGCCCCTCGGCCCGGAGAAGCGGGTCGACCACGTCACACAGGAAGGGGGTGTGCAGTGAGTGCGGAACGTGGATGTGCACCACCCGCCACTCACGCGTCCCTGCCTGCCCACTACTTGTCTGTGCATAGTTCAACGAAGAACTCCTCTGCCGCGGTCCAGCCAGTGTCAGGACCGTAGTCGTCCACCGAAGGGAGGCACTCGCGCACGGACACGAGCACATCGCCGCGCGACAGCGCGGACTTCGCGAAGCTCCGGACCAGGAAGGGGTTCCGGAAGTCGACGTACATCGGCTTGTGGACACTGGCGCGACGCAGGTGCGCGTAGTCCGACCACTGACGAGTCACCTTCCGGCTGCGCCCGGCCATCACGTCGCGCTCCTCGGGCGTCTGGCACAGCACGAAGGCGTGACGGGGAAGGCCCCGGGACCGGCGCCACGCGTCGAAGGCGACGAGGGCGTCGAACGAGTCCCGGCTCAGATCCTGGAGCATGGGGATGTCGGCGGCGGTCACATTCCAGGACCTGCGCTCCGCCACGACGTCACCCACGAGGAGGCGGGGTGCGGTGTCGCTGTACGCCACGGGCCCCCCGGCGTCCTGGATGTCCTCCAGTGGCTTCCACAGGTAGCGGTTGGACGGGGAGAGCGCCTCGAGCAGACGGTAGAGCAGCGGCACGCCGACCGGGGTCATGAAGTTCATGGGCACGAGGTCGACGAATTCTTGCGCCTCCGGGTCCCAGAGACGCAGGGACTTGGTGCCGGGCTCCGCACGGACCTCCAGGCGGTTCAGCGTGTACACCGTCCGGTCGGCGCCGAGCGACACCGCACCTGGGTAGTTCACGACCCGCTGCGTCACCGAGGGGTGCAGGTTGAAGTTGAACCCGAGCACGGAGTTGAGGTCGACCTGGCGGGGGAACCGGTCGGCGAGATGCGCCCGTTGCGCTGCCGGCAGGGACCAGTCGCCGGTGCCTTTGACGAACGATCCGAACCGTGAGAAGTAGACGCCGTAGCCGGTCAGCAGACCGTTCACGACGAGCGTCCGGTCCCGGTCCGGAAGCACGCCCCGGGCGAACTGCGCCCGGAAGGTCACCGACTCGGTGTGCAGGAGGTCCTCCACCCCTTCGCAGGCCCGCTCGATGTCCGTCGGGTCCAGGTGCACTGCACCGTCCCCGGGCACAAGTCGCTCCCGGATCGTGCGCAGGGCCTCTGCCCGCTGCGTCATGTACCGCCCGGCAGCCTCCACTTCACGCCCCATGAACACGTCGGCCTGTTCCTGGTCGGTCAGCGACGAGAACGCCTGGAAGAACTCGATGAAGGGCATGCTGCGGCGCTCCCCGAGCACACGGATCGCGAAGGCGTGCAGACCGAGCCGCTTCACCTGGCCGTTGTCCATCATCGAGGCCAGACGCCAGAGACCCGTCAGGGCGGGCATGCTCTGCTGCACCGTCGGCAGGCTCCACGCCTGGGGCGCCGTGGAGGCGGGTGTGTCCTCGAAGACCGGTGACTTCAGGACGTCCTCGGGGGGCGGTGACACCTTGCACAGCTCGGCGATGCTGTCGATCGCGGCGTAGGCCGAGTCGAGCAGCTTCTGGCGCTCCCCGGCGGCCGCTGCGGCGAAGTCCACCTCCAGCCGCCGGAGTTCGGAGAAGTGCCCGCGCAGCGCCGCCATCTCCCCCGTGCCGCCGTCGGCGAGCGTCTCCTCCAGCTTCGCCGCGTAGTCAGGGTCGTGATCGTCGATCTTTGGCCGGAAGAACAGGACGCCAGCCCTGATCAGACCATGCGCGACCTCCCGGCTCACCACTTCCCTGCCCGTGACGGCGGTGAGCTCGCGCAGCACGTGGGCCGCCGGCGCCGAGCCGTCGGGCATCGCCACGAGCAGGGCGTTGAAGATCGCCTCCCGGCGGATGCGCAGTACCGTCTCCGAGGGGATCTTCCCGTCCTCGCGGGACCCGGGCGCGACACCGACGTACTCGATCGACTCGTCGCCGGCCCGCAGGGTCGAGTTCAGCACCAAGTGCCCGGATTCCAGGCCACCCGGTACCCGCGGCACCGCGGCGAGCACCCAGTTCACGAGCAGGCGGTTCAGCGTCGTGACCGACTCGTCCGGCTCCTGTTCCCGGCGGCCGGAGCCCACCGCGACCAGGTCACCCCGATCGCCGGGAGCATCCGGGTGGAACGCGCCGATTTCCGTGAACCGTCCGAACGGCGACGGCTTCAAGCTCGCCCGGTAAGCGAAGTTGACGAGGGACGACTCCCGCAGTCTGGCCTTGCTCGGCTTGAGGGTGGCCTCTGCATCGCCCGTGACGAAGTCATGCAGGCCGCGGTAGAGCCGGTCGCCGGAGAGCTGGATGCTCCGGGCCATCGCATCGTGCTCGAAGAGCGCACGGAAGCCGTCGGCGGCCTGGGCCATCTCACGGTCGAGCTCCGCACCGCCCTCCCGCTCGCACTGCGCGGCCCGGAGACCGAGTCCGCACCAGCTCTCGACCTCGTCGAACAACTCGGCGTCCAGATGCGGGCGAAGCGGCTCCAGCCTTGTCACCACCCGGTCGTGCCGCAGATTGTGCACGTCGCGCCGCACCCCGATGAGGTGGGTCCTGACGTCGTTGCCCAGCGTGGGCACGGCCTCGCCGAGACGCTCGGCCAGGCCGACGGCACGGTCACGGATCTCCGCCCGCAGGGCATGGAGTTCATCGATGCGCGACCAGGCTGTGGTGAACGACATCCCTCCGAGCTCGCCCAGCGGAAGCCGGCTCCGCCTGTAGACGACATACGGACTGATGTTCACATCCATGGGTATCCCCCAACTTCGTCACGCGGGCCCGGTTCACCACGGCGGGCGGACGCCGGGGCCGGGCCACGAAGAAGGGTGCCCGCCCCACGGATCCCGCCGCTCATTCCTCTGAGCCGGCCGGTTCGCGCGCGCAACCATGCGATCAGGTCTCCGCTGACCGGCGGCGCACGCTCTGGCCCCGCCCTGACGCAGGCCCTGGCGCCGCTCCGAGCGGTTCGGCACCCTTGCCTTGGCACGCCGCCGAGAACGACTTGATTTCTCGATACTCAAATAAAAGCGCCAGAATTAAATTGAGCCACCGTCGAGGTGCACCTCGACGGTGGCTCAACTATTTCCTAGTCCCTTAATCAGGACGAGGACGACGAAGAAGACGTCGAAACGCTGCTGGTCGTGCACGAGGCGGCCATCACCTGCGCCAGGTCGTCGTTCTCACCAGCGCCAGCGATGAGGTCCGAGATCTCGAGGACGTCGAGCTCAATCTGCTGCTCCATTGCTTTCACCCCCTTTCGTCGATGCACTTCGAACCTAACCCCGGCAATCGATCTTCGGCAACCAACAGCCGGGTGGCGTAGATCACACCACATTCGAAGCCCTCGGGCTTGACCATTCGAGTTACAGTCGGTTCAAGATCATGTGACGGCACACCTGGCGCCGGCTCGAATCTGGGGGCTACTTCGTGCATCTTTTCGCCAGCATCCCGCAGCCCGATGGCGCAAAATACACCGAGACTTTTGCGCCACTCATTCGGGCACTGTTCTCGCCAGAGCGGGTAGGCGGCCACGGCCCCTACTACTTCGTCCGCACACACGACGGGCAGGTCGGCGCGGACACCCTTCAGATCAGCATCGACGAGGTGCCGAATCCCGACTCCATACGTGATGACCTGCAGAGTCTCGCCCGGCAGTACGGGTGCGTCGCGCGCGTCGACGAGGTGCCGCGAGAGGCGGTCCCGTCACCGATGTGGAATGCGGGATTCAGCGGAAGCGGATTCTCCGCCTCCTCTCAGCGACTCTTCCAGGAGGCCGCACCCGCCCTCGTCGCATTCTTGAACCGTGCAGCGGAAGAAGGACGTCCACTATTTGGAGCGCTCGGCGCCCTCCGCCTTATGACCGCGCATACCAGAGCGACTCTATTGAGGTCTCCGCAGCGGAGTATTGACGGTTACGAACTCCGCGACCTGCTGTCCCTGCGCCTGTTGAGCTACCGATCGCATTTCGAGGCTGTCTATCTTCGCACCAAGGATCCGGAGTCCTTCGAAGCCGCTTGCGCGCGGTTCTACGAACAGGTCGGGCCGACCATTCGAGCCTTCATCGAGGCGTGTGGAGACCCGAACGTCGAACTGGCGGATGATACGCCGGCGCAGAAATGGACGGAGCTCATCACGTCCCAATCCAGCCACCTGGCTGAAACCTTTCTGGCCGGCTCCATCGTCAACGCCGGCTACACGCTCGAAGACCTCGTGCGCGAGCGCGGGGCTCCGGTCGAGCCCACACGGTTCCACACGCCGCCCAGTCCGGAGCTGGACCGCCTGATGCACCGCGACGCCGACTTCCTGGCCTTCCGGCTGCAGACCAGCCTGCTGTACAGCGGCCTGTACTCGCTCGGTTTCAGCCTGGCGGAGCGATACGTCTTCTGTTACGTCATCGCACGTGCCAACGAAGAGGTCTGCGGAAAGTCCATGCAGGAGCTCCAGGACGGCCTCGACGACCTCGCCAAGACCATGGCGGCGGTCCCCTCGGCGGCTGTCGAGTGACGCGGCCCGGGCTCGGAGATCTCACGACCGCAGGAAGAAGATCCACATGCACGTGAACAGGCACCAGGAGTACATCCCGGACGAGCTGCGCCGTCTCGAGGAACTCGTCTCGCCGTACGGACTGGTCTCGCGCACCTCACCGCTGCCGGTACGCGAGGGCGAGCCGCCCTTCGCGGTCCATCTGTCGCACCTCGGCGTCCCGTCCCGCGCCCTCTCGAACCTTCGGACGTGGGCCGCCGACGAGGACACCGGCAACTCCGACGGCGCGGGCACCGGACTCACGCCCGAGCGGGCCAGGTTGCTCTCCATCGCGGAGGCGCTCGAACGGTACTCCACGTGTGCGTGGGACGACGGCGAGATGGTGGTCGCCGCTGAAAACGACCTCACCGAGGAGTTCGCGTCGCCGTCGCGGTGGCCCAGGTGCTCGCCCACGGAGCTGGATCGGGACGACTGCAGACTGAGCGAGTACGACCCGTCCGTCCCGATCCGCTGGGTCCGCGCGTGGTCGCTCACCCGCCAGGTGCCCGTGCTCGTCCCCGCGATCTCCGTATACCTCCACATGCCCTACTTCTCGGAGTCCGAGAAGTTCACCCGCGGCATCACGACCGGGGCCGCGGTGCACTCCGACGTACGGGCCGCCGTGCTCGGCGGGTTGCTGGAGGTCGTCGAGCGGGACTCCATCGCGCTGGTCTGGCTCCAGCGGCTGCGACTGCCCGAGCTGGTCGTGGACCCGGAGCAGCTCAGCGCCGGCACACGGGCGCTGCACCGGGTCGGCACCTCGACGGATCTACGAGTCAGGCTGTTCGACGCGACGACGGACTTCGGTGTCCCGGTGATCTACGCGGTGCAGCTCGCCGACGCCGATCCCACGCTCGCCCAGATCGTCGCCGCCACGTGCGACGTCCGTCCGGAGGGTGCTCTGGGCAAGATCTACCGCGAACTGTCCTCCCTGCGCGTGGCATTGCGCGGGTACGTATCCGCCTACGCAGGGCGCGAACCCGACCTTTCCCAGGTGAGCGTGGTCGGCGGCGCCGTCCACAACGCGTCATCGGAACGGCGCGGCGTCTTCGACTTCCTGCTGGAAGGCGAACGCCCCGCGTACGGACTCGACGGCATGCCGAGTCTGCCCGCGGAGGCGGACCCGCTGGACACCGTGGTCTCCCGGCTCGCGTCACGCGGCGCCGAGGTACTCGTCGCCGACATCACCACGGACGAGGCGCGCCAGGTGGGCATGCGGGCGGTGAAGGTGCTCGTGCCCGAGGCGATGCCCGTGTCGTTCGTGCACGGCGAGCGCTACCTCGGCACGCCGCGCCTGTACAAGGCGCCCCATGCCATGGGGCACACGAGCCACGCCGAGGACGCGCTCAACCCCGAGCCGCAGGCGTTCGCATGAGCGAGAAGAAGGAGCAGAGCAGCATGTCGCCCGATCCCCGTCCGCGGTGCCTCTACCTCGTACGCGACAGCTTCGGACGAAAGCTCATGGAGCACCGGGGTGTCCCCGCGGAGCAGCGGGTCTCCTTCGAGGACTTCGTGAGCGGCGCGGCGCCGCACGCGGATGCCGTCGTCCCCGTGCATTCCGGCAGCGCCCCCGAGCTCCGCGACGAGGTCGACCGGATCTGCGCGGAGCAGGGCACGCCGTCCGTCGGACTCCAGCTGCTGTCGACCAAGATCGTGTGCGGGCCGGCCGTCGTCCCGGACCGGACGGCGTGCTACGCGTGCTACCGGAAGCGCGCCGCCCAGCACGCGGGCACGGCCCACCCGTACGACATGGAGGCGGCGCTGACCGGCCTGCCGGAGGGCTTCGGCCCCCTGCACCTGGCCGTCGCCTCCGGCCTCCTGGAACTCGCTCTCGCCGACATCGCAGCCGGCACCACCGGGCTCGGGGGCGCCGTGCGCACGTTCAGCCTCATCTCGGGAGCCGTGTCGTCCGCGGCGACGGTGTCGGTGAACCGGTGCCCGCGGTGCGGGGACCGGTTCGCCCAGGTGCGTCCCGACAGCGCGATGCCGTTCCCGGAACTGCTGCGGTAAGGAAGGAGATCGATCATGGTTGCCGAGATGAAGGCCGAGCAGATCGGGCAGGCCGCACGTACGGACATGCAGTTGATGGTGCCTGTCCGGCCCATCCTTCGACGCGGGGTGCGACTCCGACGGGCCGGAGATTCCGTCGTGCTCGACGGGGCGGACCGGGCACAGGTGTTCTCCGGTGCGTTCGCGCGGGACGGGCTGGTGCCCCTGACCGACGCCTGCGACGGCACCCGCGGACACGCGGAGTTGGCGAGCAAGGTCGGGTTCGACGAGAACACGGTCTACAAGTGCCTGGCCCTGCTCTGGACGGCCGGGGCGATCGAGGAGGCCGCGTCCGGCGAAGAGCCGAGCGTGGCGCCGGAGTGGGCCGTCTTCCTGTCCCGGCTGGGCAACTCCACGGGGGCGAACCCGTCCTGGGCGGACGCCGTCTCGCGGCTGGCCCGCCGTACAGTGCGCCTCGAGGGGGACCCCGCCCTCGTCACCGCGGCCAGGCGGTCGCTGCGGGAGGTGTGCCGGCCGGTCACAACCCCGGTCGGCCCGTCGGACCCCCCGGACGAACTCACCGTGTTCTTCGAAACGGCCTCGTCGACGCCGCTTCTGGCAGCCGTCGAGGAACGATGCCGACAGGACGGGCGTCCGCTGCTGCGGGTGCGCGCCGACGCGCGGGCGATCACCGTCGGCCCCTACGTCGACGTCTCGATCACTCCCTGCCTGGACTGCGGCAGCCACGGCGAGGCGGAGTTCTCCGGCCAGCTGCCAGAGCACCTGCACGACTTGGTCGCCGGCCTCGCGGCGCACCACGTCGTCGCTCTGCTCGCACGCGCCACGATCTCGCACCTTCCGGCCGACTCCACCGTGACGGACACCGCGACCCTCTCCACGGTCTACCGCCCGGCGGCCATCCGCCCGGGATGCCCGCGGTGCTCCTACACGCGGGGGCCTGTCGCGCAAGCGCCCGCCGGCGCCGTCTACGAGGCCTCGGTCGCGATGCCGCCGCGTGCGTTCCTCGCGCCGAAGGACCACCAGGCGCACTACTACGCAGCCAATCTGCGCCTTCAGTCGCAGTTCAAGGACTGGCCGAGCCGCCCGCACACACCGCTTCCCGCCCTCGATCTCGCCGCCCTCGCGGAATCCGAGCGGCACGATCCGTCCCGCGGCGATGTCCCGCTCTCCCTGGACGCCCTGGGAACGGTGCTGAAGATCGCCTTTGGAATCAAGGACGAGGAGAGCACGACGGAACGCGTAAAGCGATGGACCGCGGCGTCGGGGAACATCGGGTGCACAACCGCATACGTGGTCCTGCGCGACGAACGGATCATGCCTCCGGGAATCTACGCGTACGCCCAGGGCAGTCACACGCTCGCGGCCGTCTCCAGCCAGGTGCCCCCGGGTGACGCGCCGTGCGAGATCGTCATCACCGGCGATCTCAAGAAGGTCATGACCAAGTACGGCACGTTCGGCTTCCGGCTGGTCTTCCTGGACGCCGGCTGCAACCTGGCCGCCGCCCGGGAGGTCGCGCGGCAACTGGGACTCGGCTTCGCGCCGCGCTCGGACTGGGACGACGAGGCGCTGTCCCTCGTACTCGGCACTTCACCTGCCGATGAGCCCATCGCCGGCGTGGCAACCCTCGGAGGTACGGCGTGAGAAGCGATCTGACATCCATGACGGCCGTGCTGGAGGGCTTCACCTCCCGGAAGAGCACGTCGGACGGCCTGGCCGCGGAGCGCCGGCCGGTCCCGTTCCCGAACGCCGTGCCCGTCGAACCGGCCGTGCAGACCGACGACCTGCGCCCTGTCCACGATCTGCGGGACACGCTTCAGCGCCGGCGCTCCACGCTCCAGTACGCGCCGCAGCCGGTACGTACCGGCGTGATCCTTTCCCTGCTGACCGAGGCGCTGCTCAGGGACCGCGACGACTGGGGACTCGACGCCGCGGCGGGCGCGCTGGAGGGCTTCGTCTTCGCCTTCCGCAGCGAGGGCGCGGCGCCGGGACTGTACCGCGTGACAGCCGAGGGCAGTTGGCACCTGGCGGGACTCGACGCACTCGGGCCGGTCGAGAACCTCGGCGTCCAGCGCGAGTTCTCCACCGCGGCGGGGATCGTCGCGGTGTACGCCAACCTGGACCGGGCAGACACCTGGGCGGGGTCCCACGGGTACCGCGTCAGTGCGGGTCGGGTCGCGATGGCAACCTACGACCTCAATCTCCGGATTCAGGCGCTGGGGCTCGTCGGCACGCTGTTCGGCGGATTCATCCCCTCTTCCGTGCATCGTCTGGTGCACAGCGACGGGGCGTCCCGCCATTCCCTCCTGGCCACCACATACGCCTGTCCCCCACCGAACTGACCGTACTCGGCAAGGGCGAGACCGGGGCCCGTAAACGACGGCCTGCGCAACCGATGGGTTGCGCAGGCCGTCGTTGTACGCACGGAGGCGTCATCCGCGCGGGCACGGCGAAGGGCCCGTACGACGTGCTGCCGTACGGGCCCCTGCTTGGTGCGATGCGCTCTAGTTCAGAGCAACCGGGTCAACCCGATCGAACAAGCGAGATTACTTGGTGATCTTGGTGACCTGGCCGGCGCCGACGGTCCGGCCACCCTCACGGATGGCGAACTTCAGGCCCTCCTCCATGGCGACCGGCTGGATCAGCTGGACGGACATGGTGGTGTTGTCGCCCGGCATGACCATCTCGGTGCCCTCGGGGAGGGTCACGACGCCGGTCACGTCCGTGGTACGGAAGTAGAACTGCGGGCGGTAGTTGTTGAAGAACGGGGTGTGACGACCACCCTCGTCCTTCGACAGGATGTAGGCCTGGGCCTCGAACTCGGTGTGCGGGGTGACCGAACCGGGCTTGATGATGACCTGGCCGCGCTCGACGTCCTCGCGCTTGATGCCGCGGAGGAGCAGACCGACGTTCTCTCCGGCCTGGCCCTCGTCGAGCAGCTTGCGGAACATCTCGATGCCGGTGACCGTGGTGGTGGTCTTCTCGGTCTTGATACCGACGATGTCGACGGTCTCGTTGACCTTGAGGACACCACGCTCGATACGACCGGTGACGACGGTGCCACGACCGGTGATCGTGAAGACGTCCTCGATCGGCATCAGGAACGGCTTGTCGACGTCACGCTCGGGCTGCGGGATCGCCTCGTCGACGGCGGCCATCAGGTTCAGGACCGACTGGCCCCACTCCTTGTCGCCCTCGAGAGCCTTGAGCGCCGAGACCTTGACGACGGGAACGTCGTCGCCCGGGAACTCGTACTCGGAGAGGAGCTCACGCACCTCGAGCTCGACGAGCTCCAGGATCTCCTCGTCGTCCACCATGTCGGCCTTGTTCAGGGCGACGACGATGTACGGAACGCCGACCTGGCGGGCCAGGAGCACGTGCTCCTTGGTCTGCGGCATCGGGCCGTCGGTGGCGGCGACCACGAGGATGGCGCCGTCCATCTGGGCGGCACCGGTGATCATGTTCTTGATGTAGTCCGCGTGACCGGGGCAGTCGACGTGGGCGTAGTGACGCGACTCGGTCTGGTACTCGACGTGCGCGATGGAGATGGTGATACCGCGCTGGCGCTCCTCAGGAGCCTTGTCGATCTGGTCGAACGCCGAGGCCTCGTTCAGGTCCGGGAACGCGTCGTGCAGCACCTTGGTAATGGCGGCCGTGAGGGTCGTCTTACCGTGGTCGATGTGACCGATGGTGCCGATGTTGACGTGCGGCTTAGTCCGCTCGAACTTCGCCTTCGCCACTGGGGTCCTCCTGTGGAGTGGTTCTGTACGCCTTACTCATCGGCGCCAGGGTGATCTTTGCTGGTGGTGCCGACCGCCGGGACGAGCCTCACGGGTTCGCGCGAAACGTCCCGACGGTTCGGCGTCAAGCCTAAAGCGTGTACTCGGGTGAGTTACTCGCCCTTGGCCTTCGCGATGATCTCCTCGGCGACGTTCCGCGGAACCTCGGCGTAGGAGTCGAACTGCATCGAGTAGCTTGCGCGACCCGAGGTCTTGCTGCGGAGGTCGCCGACGTAGCCGAACATCTCCGACAGCGGCACCAGGCCCTTGACGACACGGGCACCGGCACGCTCCTCCATGGCCTGGATCTGGCCACGGCGGGAGTTGATGTCACCGATGACATCGCCCATGTAGTCCTCGGGCGAAGTGACCTCAACGGCCATCATCGGCTCGAGGAGAACCGGGGACGCCTTGCGCGCGGCCTCCTTGAAGGCCTGCGAACCGGCGATCTTGAACGCGAGCTCGGAGGAGTCGACCTCGTGGAAGGCACCGTCGAGAAGCGTGACGCGGACGCCCGTCATCTCGTAGCCGGCGAGGATGCCGAACGACATCGCCTCCTGGCAGCCGGCGTCCACGGAAGGGATGTACTCCTTCGGGATGCGGCCACCGGTGACCTTGTTCACGAACTCGTAAGCGGCGTCGCCGCCCTCGATCGGCTCGACCGCGATCTGCACCTTGGCGAACTGACCGGTACCACCGGTCTGCTTCTTGTGGGTGTAGTCCACGCGGTCGACCGACTTGCGGATGGTCTCGCGGTACGCGACCTGCGGCTTGCCGACGTTGGCCTCGACGCGGAACTCGCGCTTCATGCGGTCGACGAGCACCTCGAGGTGAAGCTCGCCCATACCGCCGATGACGGTCTGGCCGGTCTCCTCGTTGGTGTGCACCTGGAAGGAGGGGTCCTCCTCCGCGAGACGCTGGATGGCGACACCCAGCTTCTCCTGGTCGCCCTTGGACTTGGGCTCGATCGCGACCTCGATGACCGGCGCCGGGAAGTCCATGGACTCCAGGATGACCGGGTTCTTCTCGTCCGCGAGCGTCTCACCGGTGGTGGTCTGCTTCAGGCCCATGACGGCGACGATGTCGCCGGCGCCCACCGACTCGATCTCCTCACGCTTGTTGGCGTGCATGCGGTAGATCTTGCCGATGCGCTCCTTGCGGCCCTTCACGGAGTTCAGCACCGCGGTGCCGGACTCCAGACGGCCGGAGTAGATGCGCACGAAGGTGAGCTTGCCGAGGTGCGGGTCGCTCATGATCTTGAACGCCAGCGCCGACAGCGGCTCGTCGTCGGACGGCTTGCGGCGGACGATCTGCTCGGCGTCCTTGACGTCGTGGCCCTCGATGGCCTCGACGTCGAGCGGCGACGGCAGGTAACGGACGACCGCGTCGAGCAGGGGCTGGACGCCCTTGTTCTTGAACGCGGTGCCGCAGAACACCGGGGTGACCGTGGTGCCCTTGCTCTTGCCGGAGGCGATGGTGATACGACGGATCGCGGCGTACAGCTGCTCCTCGGAGGGCTCCTGGCCCTCGAGGTACAGCTCCATGATCTCTTCGTCGTTCTCGGCCACGCCCTCGAGCAGCTTGCCGCGGTACTCCTCGGCAGCCTCGGTGTGGGTGTCCGGGATGTCGACGACGTCGTACATCTCGCCCTTGGCGGCCTCGGCGGACCAGACCAGGGCCTTCATGCGGACCAGGTCGATGACGCCCTTGAAGTCCGCCTCGGCACCGATCGGGAGCTGCATGACGATCGGCTGCGCACCCAGGCGGTCGCTGATCATGTCGACACAGCGGTGGAACTCGGCACCGGTGCGGTCGAGCTTGTTGACGAAGCAGATACGCGGAACGCCGTACCGGTCGGCCTGACGCCACACGGTCTCGGACTGCGGCTCGACACCGGCGACACCGTCGAACACCGTCACGGCACCGTCGAGCACGCGCAGCGAACGCTCCACCTCGACGGTGAAGTCGACGTGGCCCGGGGTGTCGATGATGTTGATGGTGTGGTCGACGTCCTCGAGCGGCCAGTGACAGGTCGTCGCGGCGGACGTGATGGTGATGCCGCGCTCCTGCTCCTGCTCCATCCAGTCCATCGTGGCGGCGCCGTCGTGGACCTCACCGATCTTGTACGAAACACCGGTGTAGAACAGGATGCGCTCGGTGGTCGTCGTCTTGCCCGCGTCGATGTGGGCCATGATCCCGATGTTGCGGACCTTGGCCAGGTCAAGCGAAGTGGTGGCCATAAGGCTCAGTCTTCTCTCGGTTCTCGATGTGGGTAGCGACTACCAGCGGTAGTGCGCGAAGGCCTTGTTGGACTCGGCCATCTTGTGCGTGTCCTCGCGCTTCTTGACCGAAGCACCGAGGCCGTTCGAGGCGTCGAGCAGTTCGTTCATGAGGCGCTCGGTCATGGTCTTCTCACGGCGGGCGCGGGAGTACCCGACGACCCAGCGCAGCGCGAGGGTGGAGGCGCGACCGGGCTTGACCTCGATCGGCACCTGGTAGGTGGCGCCACCGACACGGCGGGACTTGACCTCGAGGGACGGCTTGACGTTCTCGAGAGCGCGCTTCAGCGTGATGACCGGGTCGGCACCGGTCTTCTCACGGAGGCCCTCCATGGCGCCGTAGACGATGCGCTCGGCGGTGGAGCGCTTGCCGTTCAGCAGGAGCTTGTTGATCAGCGAGGTGACCAGAGGAGAACCGTAGACCGGGTCGATGATGACCGGGCGCTTCGGGGCGGGGCCCTTACGAGGCATTCTTACTTCTCCTTCTTGGCGCCGTAGCGGCTGCGGGCCTGCTTGCGGTTCTTGACACCCTGGGTGTCGAGGG
Organism: Streptomyces wuyuanensis; assembly: GCF_900103455.1. GTDB lineage: Bacteria > Actinomycetota > Actinomycetes > Streptomycetales > Streptomycetaceae > Streptomyces > Streptomyces wuyuanensis. The sequence goes on from NZ_FNHI01000012.1 coordinate 186,323, forward strand.
AACCGCGGATGATCTTGTAGCGAACACCCGGCAGGTCCTTCACACGGCCACCACGCACGAGCACGATGGAGTGCTCCTGCAGGTTGTGCCCCTCACCCGGAATGTAGGCCGTGACCTCGATGCCCGAGGTCAGACGCACACGCGCGACCTTACGGAGGGCCGAGTTCGGCTTCTTCGGGGTGGTCGTGAACACACGCGTGCAGACGCCGCGGCGCTGAGGGGAACCCTCGAGTGCGGGCGTCTTGTTCTTCTCGACCTTGTCCTGCCGGCCCTTCCGGACCAGCTGCTGGATCGTAGGCACTACTTCTCCGGTTTCTGTGTGCCGTAGTAAAACTAACCTGGAACGTCGCCGACCCACGCGGTCGGGTGTGTCGAATACCGCGGACCCCCGCCCAAGGCGGAAAAGGCGCAGATTACGGTGGCCGGTCTTGGCTCGCTGTGCGGCTGAGGACACGCACATGAGCCCAGGCACACCCCAGGCACAAGGTCTGAGCGTACCTACCTCACCGACTTCGGTCAAAACAAATGGAGCCCGCCCGACACTCCGGACTTTCGCCAGATGTCCACCCTGGCCGTCGGCGCCCTCGATTCCATTGTGCCGCGCCCCCCGGAACTTCTCTCCGTCGATCGCCGCCGCGGCTCCCCGCTCACACCCGGACACACCGTGCGCAGCCGCCCGACGGCGGAGAACCAGCACGTGAGAGCGGTGCGCCGACGCGCAGGCGACCTGCCGCCGCCCTCCGGACCCCTGCGCCCCACCGGGTCAGGACCACCGCCCCGCGCCCCCGCCGACCGGCCGCCGGCCTCCGCGGCCCGCCTCACGTGCCCCGGCGCACGGGGGACGCTCACCCCGCCCGCCAGACGCCCTGAACACGCCAAGGGCGGCCACCCCCTCAGGGGTGACCGCCCTTGGCGTCAGACGTACGCCTTACTGGTTGTACGGACCGTAGTCGTAGTCCTCCAGCGGAACGGCCTGGCCGGAGCCGGTGCCGAACGGCGAGTAGTCGATGTCGTCGTAGCCGACGGCCGAGTACATCGCGGCCTTGGCCTCCTCGGTCGGCTCGACCCGGATGTTGCGGTAGCGGGCGAGGCCCGTGCCGGCCGGGATGAGCTTACCGATGATGACGTTCTCCTTGAGGCCGATCAGGGAGTCCGACTTGGCGTTGATCGCCGCGTCGGTGAGGACCCTGGTCGTCTCCTGGAAGGACGCCGCCGACAGCCACGACTCGGTCGCCAGCGAGGCCTTGGTGATACCCATCAGCTGCGGACGGCCGGAGGCCGGGTGGCCGCCTTCCTGGACCACACGACGGTTCTCGTGCTCGAACTTCGAGCGCTCGACCAGCTCGCCCGGCAGCAGCTCCGCGTCGCCGGATTCGATGATCGTCACACGGCGCAGCATCTGCCGGATGATGATCTCGATGTGCTTGTCGTGGATCGACACACCCTGCGAGTTGTAGACCTTCTGGACCTCGCCGACCAGGTGGACCTGGACGGCGCGCTGGCCGAGGATCCGCAGCACGTCGTGCGGGTTGGTGGCACCGAAGGTGAGCTTCTGGCCCACCTCGACGTGGTCGCCGTCCCGCACCAGGAGCTTGGCGCGCTTGGAGATCGGGTAGGCCGCCTCGTCGCTGCCGTCGTCCGGAGTGATGACGATCTTCTTGGTCTTCTCGGTCTCCTCGACCCGGACGATGCCGGCGACCTCGGAGATCGGGGCGACACCCTTCGGGGTACGGGCCTCGAAGAGCTCGACGACACGCGGCAGACCCTGGGTGATGTCGTCACCGGCCACACCACCGGTGTGGAAGGTACGCATCGTCAGCTGGGTGCCGGGCTCACCGATGGACTGGGCGGCGATGATGCCGACCGCCTCGCCGATGTCGACCAGCTTGCCGGTGGCGAGCGAACGCCCGTAGCAGTACGCGCACGTACCGACCGCGGACTCACAGGTCAGGACCGAGCGGGTCTTGACCTCCTCGACACCCGCCGCGACGAGCGCGTCGATCAGCACGTCACCGAGGTCGACGTTGGCCGGCGCGATGACCTTGCCGTCCACGACGACGTCCTCGGCGAGCATCCGCGCGTACACCGACGTCTCGACGTCCTCCGCCTTGCGCAGGACACCGTCGGCGCCCCGCTCGGCGATCCGCAGCTTCAGACCGCGGTCGGTGCCGCAGTCCTCCTCGCGGATGATGACGTCCTGCGAGACGTCGACCAGACGACGGGTCAGGTAACCCGAGTCGGCCGTACGCAGAGCGGTGTCGGCGAGACCCTTACGGGCACCGTGCGTGGAGATGAAGTACTCCAGCACGGAGAGACCCTCGCGGAAGGACGCCTTGATCGGACGCGGGATCGTCTCGTTCTTGGCGTTCGACACCAGGCCACGCATACCCGCGATCTGACGCATCTGCATCATGTTTCCGCGAGCACCCGAGTTGACCATCATGAAGATGGGGTTGGTCTTCGGGAAGTTCTCGTTCATCGCCTCGGCGACCTCGTTGGTCGCCTTGGTCCAGATCGCGATGAGCTCCTGCGTGCGCTCGTCCTTGGTGATCAGACCGCGCTCGTACTGCTTCTGGACCTTCTCGTCCTGCGCCTCGTAGCCCGCGACGATCTCCTTCTTCGCCTCGGGAACGACGACGTCGGAGATGGCCACGGTGACACCGGAACGGGTCGCCCAGTAGAAGCCGGCCGCCTTCAGGTTGTCGAGCGTCGCCGCCACGATGACCTTCGGGTAGCGCTCGGCGAGGTCGTTGACGATCTCGGAGAGCTGCTTCTTGCCGACCGTGTAGTCGACGAACGGGTAGTCCTCGGGCAGCAGCTCGTTGAAGAGCGCGCGGCCCAGGGTGGTCGTCAGCCGGAAGCTGTCGCCCTGCTGCCACTCGGCGGCACCCGAGTCGTCGCCCTCCTCCGCCACCGGCGGGGTCCAGCCGCGCGGCGGGACGGTGCCGATCGGGAAGCGGATGTCGATCTTCGCCTGGAGCGAGAGCTCCCGGGCGTCGAACGCCATGATCGCCTCGGCGGTGGAGTTGAACGCACGGCCCTCGCCGCGCACCTCGCGCTCCTCCTCGTCCGTGGTGAGGAAGAAGAGGCCCAGCACCATGTCCTGGGTCGGCATGGTGACCGGACGGCCGTCGGCCGGCTTGAGGATGTTGTTCGAGGACAGCATCAGGATGCGGGCCTCGGCCTGCGCCTCCGCGGACAGCGGCAGGTGCACGGCCATCTGGTCACCGTCGAAGTCCGCGTTGAACGCGGTGCAGACGAGCGGGTGGATCTGGATGGCCTTGCCCTCGACCAGCTGCGGCTCGAAGGCCTGGATGCCGAGGCGGTGCAGCGTGGGCGCACGGTTCAGCAGCACCGGGTGCTCGGCGATGACCTCTTCGAGGACGTCGTACACCACGGTGCGGCCGCGCTCGACCATGCGCTTGGCCGACTTGATGTTCTGCGCGTGGTTCAGGTCGACCAGGCGCTTCATCACGAACGGCTTGAAGAGCTCCAGCGCCATGGCCTTGGGCAGACCGCACTGGTGCAGCTTCAGCTGCGGGCCGACGACGATGACGGAACGCGCCGAGTAGTCGACTCGCTTGCCGAGCAGGTTCTGACGGAAACGGCCCTGCTTGCCCTTCAGCATGTCGCTGAGGGACTTCAGCGGGCGGTTGCCGGGACCGGTGACCGGACGGCCGCGGCGGCCGTTGTCGAACAGCGCGTCGACGGCCTCCTGGAGCATGCGCTTCTCGTTGTTCACGATGATCTCGGGCGCACCGAGGTCGAGAAGCCGCTTCAGGCGGTTGTTGCGGTTGATCACACGGCGGTACAGGTCGTTCAGGTCGGAGGTCGCGAAGCGGCCACCGTCCAGCTGCACCATCGGACGCAGGTCCGGCGGGATCACCGGCACGCAGTCCAGCACCATGCCCTTGGGGCTGTTGCTCGTCTGCAGGAACGCGGAGACGACCTTGAGGCGCTTGAGCGCACGGGTCTTCTTCTGGCCCTTGCCGGTACGGATGATCTCGCGGAGGCGCTCGGCCTCCTCCTCCAGGTCGAAGGACTCCAGGCGCTTCTGCAGCGCCGCGGCACCCATCGAGCCGTCGAAGTACGTGCCGAAGCGGTCACGCAGCTCGCGGTAGAGCAGCTCGTCGCCCTCGAGGTCCTGGACCTTGAGGTTCTTGAAGCGGTTCCACACCTCGTCGAGACGGTCGATCTCGCGCTGGGCGCGGTCGCGCAGCTGCTTCATCTCGCGCTCGGCGCCCTCGCGCACCTTGCGGCGCACGTCGGCCTTGGCGCCCTCGGCCTCGAGCTCGGCCAGGTCGGTCTCGAGCTTCTTGGCGCGGGCCTCGAGGTCCGCGTCGCGGCGGTTCTCGATCTGCTGGCGCTCGACGGAGATGTGGGCCTCGAGCGAAGGCAGGTCGCGCGTGCGGCGCTCCTCGTCCACGTACGTGATCATGTACGCGGCGAAGTAGATGACCTTCTCCAGGTCCTTCGGGGCGAGGTCGAGCAGGTAGCCCAGCCGCGACGGAACGCCCTTGAAGTACCAGATGTGGGTGACGGGAGCGGCCAGCTCGATGTGGCCCATCCGCTCGCGGCGCACCTTGGCGCGTGTGACCTCGACGCCACAGCGCTCACAGATGATGCCCTTGAAGCGGACGCGCTTGTACTTGCCGCAGTAGCACTCCCAGTCCCGGGTAGGACCGAAGATCTTCTCGCAGAAGAGTCCGTCCTTCTCGGGCTTGAGCGTGCGGTAGTTGATGGTCTCCGGCTTCTTGACCTCGCCGTGGGACCACTGACGGATGTCGTCAGCGGTGGCCAGGCCGATCCGCAGCTCGTCGAAGAAGTTGACGTCGAGCACTATGCGTCAATCCCTCTCAGGGTCGTGTCTCAATCATGGTCTGTACGGGGTCCCGGGGCCCGCCACCCCCGGTGGGGGGTGGCGGGAGGCCCGTCAGACCTCTTCGACGCTGCTCGGCTCGCGCCGGGACAGGTCGATACCGAGCTCCTCCGCGGCGCGGAAGACGTCCTCGTCGGTGTCGCGCATCTCGATGGACATGCCGTCCGAGGACAGCACCTCCACGTTGAGGCACAGGGACTGCATCTCCTTGATGAGCACCTTGAAGGACTCGGGGATGCCGGGCTCGGGGATGTTCTCGCCCTTGACGATGGCCTCGTAGACCTTCACTCGGCCGGTGACGTCGTCGGACTTGATGGTCAGCAGCTCCTGGAGGGCGTACGCGGCGCCGTATGCCTCGAGCGCCCACACCTCCATCTCACCGAACCGCTGGCCACCGAACTGAGCCTTACCACCCAGCGGCTGCTGGGTGATCATCGAGTACGGACCGGTCGAGCGCGCGTGCAGCTTGTCGTCGACCAGGTGGTGCAGCTTGAGGATGTACATGTACCCGACCGAGATCGGGTCCGGGAACGGCTCGCCGGAGCGGCCGTCGAACAGGCGCGCCTTGCCGGACGGGAGGACCATGCGGTCGCCGTCGCGGTTCGGGATCGTGTGCTCCAGCAGACCCGCCAGCTCGTCCTCACGGGCACCGTCGAAGACCGGGGTGGCGACGTTGGTGCGGGGGTCGACCTGGTCGGCACCGATGGCCTGGAGACGCTGGGCCCACTCGTCGGCGAGGCCGGAGACGTCCCAGCCCTGGCTGGCGAGCCAGCCAAGGTGGATCTCCAGGACCTGTCCCGGGTTCATTCGGGACGGGACGCCGAGCGGGTTGAGGATGATGTCGACCGGGGTGCCGTCCTCCAGGAACGGCATGTCCTCGATCGGCAGGATCTTGGAGATGACGCCCTTGTTGCCGTGACGGCCGGCGAGCTTGTCACCGTCGGTGATCTTGCGCTTCTGCGCGACGTAGACGCGCACCAGCTGGTTCACACCGGGGGGAAGCTCGTCGCCCTCCTCGCGGTCGAAGACGCGGACGCCGATGACCTTGCCGGTCTCGCCGTGCGGCACCTTCAGCGAGGTGTCACGGACCTCACGGGCCTTCTCGCCGAAGATCGCGCGGAGCAGGCGCTCCTCCGGGGTCAGCTCGGTCTCGCCCTTCGGGGTGACCTTGCCGACCAGGATGTCGCCGGCGACGACCTCGGCACCGATACGGATGATGCCGCGCTCGTCGAGGTCGGCGAGGACCTCCTCGGAGACGTTCGGGATGTCCCGGGTGATCTCCTCCGGGCCGAGCTTGGTGTCACGGGCGTCGACCTCGTGCTCCTCGATGTGGATCGAGGAGAGGACGTCGTCCTGCACGAGGCGCTGCGACAGGATGATCGCGTCCTCGTAGTTGTGGCCCTCCCACGGCATGAACGCCACGAGCAGGTTCTTGCCGAGCGCCATCTCACCGTTCTCGGTGGCCGGCCCGTCGGCGAGGACCTGGCCCTCGATGACCCGGTCGCCCTCGGAGACGACGACCTTCTGGTTGACCGAGGTGCCCTGGTTGGAGCGGGAGAACTTCGCGATGCGGTACGTGGTGTACGTGCCGTCGTCGTTGGTGACGGTGATGTAGTCGGCCGAGACCTCCTGGATAACACCGTCCTTCTCCGCCTTGATGACGTCGCCGGCGTCGGTGGCACAGCGGTACTCCATGCCGGTGCCGACGAGCGGGGCCTCCGCCTTGATGAGCGGAACGGCCTGGCGCATCATGTTCGCGCCCATGAGGGCGCGGTTGGCGTCGTCGTGCTCGAGGAACGGGATCATGGCGGTCGCCACCGACACCATCTGGCGCGGCGAGACGTCCATGTAGTCCACGTCCTCGGGCGACACGTAGTCGACCTCGCCGCCACGGCGGCGGACGAGCACGCGGGCCTCGGAGAAGCGCAGGTCGTCGTTGAGCGCGGCGTTGGCCTGCGCGATGACGAAGCGGTCCTCCTCGTCGGCGGTCAGGTAGTCCACCTCGTCGGTGACCTGGCCGCCCTGGACCTTGCGGTACGGCGTCTCGACGAAGCCGAACGCGTTGACGCGGCCGTACGAGGCGAGCGAACCGATCAGACCGATGTTCGGGCCTTCGGGGGTCTCGATCGGGCACATGCGTCCGTAGTGGGACGGGTGCACGTCTCGGACCTCGAAGCCCGCCCGCTCACGGGACAGACCGCCGGGGCCCAGCGCCGACAGACGGCGCTTGTGGGTCAGGCCCGACAGCGGGTTGTTCTGGTCCATGAACTGGGACAGCTGGCTGGTGCCGAAGAACTCCTTGATGGAGGCGACGACCGGCCGGATGTTGATCAGGGTCTGCGGCGTGATCGCCTCGACGTCCTGGGTGGTCATGCGCTCGCGCACGACGCGCTCCATACGGGCGAGACCCGTACGGACCTGGTTCTGGATCAGCTCGCCGACGTTGCGCAGGCGGCGGTTGCCGAAGTGGTCGATGTCGTCGGTCTCGACGACGATCTGGGTACCGCTCTCGCCGACCGTCTCGGTCTCACCGGCGTGCAGCTTGACCAGGTACTTGATGGTCGCGATGACGTCGTCGGTGGTGAGCACGCCGGCGTCCAGCGGCTCGTCGGCGCCGAGCTTCTTGTTGACCTTGTAGCGGCCGACCTTGGCGAGGTCGTAGCGCTTCGGGTTGAAGTACAGGTTCTCAAGAAGGGTCTGCGCCGCCTCACGCGTCGGGGGCTCGCCCGGGCGCAGCTTGCGGTAGATGTCGAGAAGCGCGTCGTCCTGGCCCTGGGTGTGGTCCTTCTCCAGGGTGGCGCGCATCGACTCGTACTCGCCGAACTCCTCGAGGATCTGCTCGGTGGTCCAGCCGAGCGCCTTCAGGAGGACGGTGACGGACTGCTTGCGCTTGCGGTCGATGCGGACACCGACCATGTCGCGCTTGTCGATCTCCATCTCCAGCCAGGCACCCCGGGACGGGATGATCTTGGCGGAGAAGATGTCCTTGTCGGACGTCTTGTCGATGGAGGAGTCGAAGTAGACACCCGGCGAGCGGACCAGCTGCGACACCACGACACGCTCGGTGCCGTTGATGACGAACGTGCCCTTGTTGGTCATGAGCGGGAAGTCGCCCATGAAGACCGTCTGGGACTTGATCTCGCCGGTCTCGTTGTTGGTGAACTCGGCCGTGACGAAGAGCGGGGCGGCGTACGTGAAGTCGCGCTCCTTGCACTCGTCGATCGAGTTCTTGGGAGGCTCGAAGCGGTGGTCGCGGAAGGTCAGCGACATCGACCCGGAGAAGTCCTCGATCGGGGAGATCTCCTCGAAGATCTCCTCCAGACCGGACTTCGTGGGGACGTCCTGTCCGGACTCCAGAGCCGCCTCGACACGAGCCTTCCACGCGGCATTGCCGAGCAGCCAGTCAAAGCTCTCGGTCTGGAGCGCGAGGAGGTTCGGAACCTCGAGGGGCTCCTTGATCTTTGCAAAGGAGATGCGCAGCGGGGCGGTGCTTGCGCCGTTGTTCGTATTCGCGGTCGAGGCGTTGCGCGAGGCGGCCAAGAGGGGGTCCTTCCGAGGGCTCGGACTCACTACGCGCGTACCGGTCCCAAGCCGGGCACAAAGACAGAAATCCCAGGTCAGGGTTATTCCGGTCAACGATGCTCGTGCGTGGGGATGCCCCTGGTGACGGGCAGGGGGCAGCTAACAGGCAGCGCAAAGGGTCAGTGTAGCCACTTGGCCCACTGATGTCCAGGGCGGGTAAACCGAGACCCTCGTTGTTCTCAACTCCGCGGTATGCCGTGCGCCGGGAGGCGCACACCGATACTGCCCGTTCGGTCGCCGATCCATGCCTCGAACTTGGACCGTTGTGACGACGCGTCCTGAGAATTGCGCGCTGCGTGCGGTTCGTCAAGGCCCCCCAGCCCAATCCTGGCTGCGGGGATCGTCACCTGGCGCACGGCGAAGATCACCCTACTCTCCGCAGCGGCCATCGCAAGGCGCCCGCCCGACGGTGCGGGGAACGCCGAAGGGCGACCACCCGAATGGATGATCGCCCTTCAGTGTGTGCGCGTTACAGCGCGAGAGTCAGAAGACTCCCAAGGTCACTTGACCTCGACAGCGGCACCGGCGCCCTTGAGGGCCTCGGCGGCCTTGTCGGCGGCCTCCTTGTTGACCTTCTCGAGGACCGGCTTCGGGGCGCCGTCGACGAGGTCCTTGGCCTCCTTCAGGCCCAGGGAGGTCAGCTCACGCACGACCTTGATGACCTGGATCTTCTTGTCGCCGGCACCGGTGAGGATGACGTCGAACTCGTCCTGCTCCTCGACGGCCTCGGCGGCGGCGGCCGGACCGGCCGGGCCCGCGACGGCGACCGCGGCGGCGGCGGTGACGTCGAACTTCTCCTCGAACGCCTTCACGAACTCGGAGAGCTCGATGAGGGTCATCTCCTCGAACTGCGCGAGCAGGTCTTCCTGAGACAGCTTCGCCATGATGGCGGTCCTTCCACTAAATCGGCTGGTGCCGGGTGTACATGTCGGCGGGCGTACGTTGGGCCCGCTGCGACCCGCGCGCTAGGCGGCGCGGATCAATGCGCGAGCCGAATTACTCGGCACCGCCCTGCTCGGCCTGCTTGGCGCGAAGAGCGTCCACGGTGCGGACGAGCTTCGACGGGAGCGCCTGGAAGAGCTGAGCAGTCTGCGTCTGCTTGCCCTTGAAGGCACCCGCCAGCTTGGCGAGCAGAACCTCGCGGGACTCGAGGTCCGCAAGCTTCTTGATCTCATCGGCGGACAGCGCCTTGCCGTCAAGGACACCGCCCTTGATGATGAGGTTCGGGTTCTCCTTGGCGAAGTCACGAAGACCCTTCGCCGACTCCACCGGGTCACCGGTGATGAAGGCGACCGCCGTCGGACCAGCGAACTGGTCGTCGAGCGAGGTGATCCCGGCCTCGTTGGCCGCAATCTTGGTCAGCGTGTTCTTCACCACGGCGTACTGGGCGTTCTCACCGAGCGAACGACGCAGCTGCTTGAGCTGCGCAACGGTGAGACCGCGGTACTCGGTCAGCACGGCGGCGCTCGAGCTGCGGAACTTGTCCGTCAGCTCGGCGACCGCGGTGGACTTGTCGGGCCTCGCCATGAGCCTCGGCCTCCTTCCGGGTGATTCGGACCGCATGGGCTGAAGGAAGGAGGCTGGGCAAAACGAAACGCCCCGGCGCAGGCGCACGGGGCGTGGCTCGACCGAACGAACGTCCGGGAGCTTCATCCACAGTCACCTGCGCGGGTCGTCCGCAGCTAGCGGATCCTTCGGCCGCCGAAACCCTGACGGGCACGGCAACGACCAGCGGTCTTTGGCTTCCGGGGAAGACTACGCGAACGGATCGGCGTCAAGCAAATCGGGCGTCCGGACCGGCCGGACCCTCGGAGGGGCGGGCGGCAGGATCTGCCGGGCCACCCCGTCCGGGGCCGTAGGGGACCGCTCAGCCGTCCAGGCCGGCGCCGCTCCCCGCGCCCGAGCGCTCCAGCTCCTTGAGCATCTCGAACAGGTCGAAGGTGTCCTTCGCCGGCGGCGCCTCGACCGCGGCCGCGGAGCCGTAGTCGGAGTAGTTCGCCGTCATGTTCATCGTGCCCTGCGGCATCTTCATGCCGACGACCATCTTGACCGGGTAGTCGTCCTCGTTGACCCAGACCTCGGTGTCATAGCCCGTGATGCCGGCCTTCTTGACGTTGGCGACCAGCTTCTTGCGGTCCTCCGCGGAGAGCACGTCGAAGGACTTGTTGGCGTCGACCATCTCCTGGAGGGTCAGCGTGCCCTTGTAGTGCTGCGCCTCGACGCCGTCGACCTTCTCCGCGCCGATGTGCTTGATGCTCGGCGAGCCGAGCAGCAGGGCGAGCTGCTGGGCCGGGTCCTGGTTCAGGTTCTCCAGGCTGCCGGTCATCTGCTTCTGGAGCGCCTTGTCACCGCTCGCCTCGGCGGCGGCCTTGAGGTCCAGCTTCATCCAGCGCTTGCCGTCCATCTCGGCGGCCTGCTTGGCGCCCATCTCCATGTACATGGCTTCGTCCACCATGACCATGCGCACCTGGGAAGGCGCGTCCGGGTCGCCCGCGGTGAGCATGGAACCCTTCATGGTGACGTCCAGCACACCCGGGTCCCAGCCCTGTACACCGGACATCTCCATCGTGCCGCCGCCCTCCAGGCCGGCCGGCATGGTCATGGTCATGCGGACCTTGGCGGACTTGGCGTCCGACGTCTTCTTGTAGGCGGCCTGGATGACCTTGGTGATCTCGCCCTGCGACTGGACGGCGGACTGCGGGGAGTCCGCGGCCTTCTTCTTCCCGCCCCCGTCACCGTCCTGACAGCCCGCGACACCGACGACGACGGCCACGGCCGTCAGGGAGACGCCTGCGCGCTTCCACGCCGACATGCTCATGAATCCCCACCCCTGTTTTTCTGTTCTGTTGCGTCCGTGAAGTCAACTGCACGGTAACGCACCGCACTGACACCGTCGTACGAAAAAACCGGCCCCCGCGCCTCGGGAAGAGGAGCGGGGGCCGGTCTCACCGTGCGTGAGCCGTCAGGCTCAGACCGCGGCCGGGTCCTCCTCGACGAGGAGGTTGCGGGTGCGGTTCGAGTCCAGCGGGATGCCGGGACCCATGGTGGTGGTCAGGGTCGCCTTCTTGATGTAGCGGCCCTTCGCGGCGGACGGCTTCAGACGGAGGATCTCCTCCAGCGCCGCGGCGTAGTTCTCCACCAGCTTGGTCTCGTCGAAGGAGACCTTGCCGATGATGAAGTGCAGGTTCGAGTGCTTGTCGACCCGGAACTCGATCTTGCCGCCCTTGATGTCGGTGACGGCCTTGGCGACGTCCATGGTGACGGTGCCGGTCTTCGGGTTCGGCATCAGACCACGGGGACCGAGCACGCGGCCGAGGCGGCCGACCTTGCCCATGAGGTCCGGGGTGGCGACGACGGCGTCGAAGTCCAGACGGCCCTTCGAGACCTCGTCGATCAGTTCGTCGGAGCCGACGATGTCGGCGCCCGCGGCCTCCGCGGCCGCAGCACGGTCACCGGTCGCGAAGACCAGGACCCGGGCGGTCTTGCCGGTGCCGTGCGGAAGGTTCACGGTGCCACGGACCATCTGGTCGGCCTTGCGCGGGTCGACGCCCAGGCGGAAGGCGACCTCGACGGTGCCGTCGAACTTGGTGCTGGCGGTGTCCTTCGCAAGACGGACGGCCTCGAGCGGGGCGTAGTTGCGCTCCCGGTCGACCTTGGCGTCCGCGTTGCGGAGAGCCTTGCTGCGCTTCACTTCTTCTCCTGTGGTGTTTCAGGCGTGGAGTTCGTGGTACGGGCCGGCGCGTGGCCCTGCCACTGAGGTCTCGGGGAGCTGATCAGCCCTCGACCGTGATGCCCATGGAACGGGCGGTGCCGGCGATGATCTTCTCGGCGGAGTCCAGGTCGTTGGCGTTCAGGTCGGGCATCTTGGTGGTGGCGATCTCGCGGACCTGGTCGCGCGTCAGTTTGCCGACCTTGGTCCTGTGCGGCTCGCCGGAGCCCTTGCCCACGCCCGCGGCCTTGAGGATCAGCTTGGCGGCCGGCGGAGTCTTGGTGATGAAGGTGAAGGAACGGTCCTCGTAGACCGTGATCTCCACCGGCACGACCATGCCACGCTGCGACTCGGTCGCGGCGTTGTAGGCCTTGCAGAACTCCATGATGTTGACGCCGTGCTGACCCAGCGCGGGGCCGACCGGCGGAGCCGGGTTGGCCGCGCCGGCCTGGATCTGGAGCTTGATAAGCCCCGTGACCTTCTTCTTCTTGGGAGGCATTCGCTCTCTCCGGGTCCAGTTGAGAGTTTGCTGAAACTGCATGACTTCCACCCGATCGTCCGGATGGAGGCATACCGCACCACGATAGCGGGTACCACTGTGCGGCTGAAAACCGAGCAGGTCAGAACAGCCGCGGGGGCCGTTCTGACCTGGTCGGAACCTGTGGGTCGATCCGTCAGTTCTTCTGGATCTGGTCGAAGCTCAGCTCGACCGGGGTCTCGCGGCCGAAGATCTCGACGAGGCCCTTGACCTTCTTCGAGTCGGGGTTGATCTCGTTGATCGTGGCCTGCAGGGTGGCGAACGGACCGTCGGTGACGGTGACCGAGTCGCCGACCTCGAAGTCCAGCACCTGGACCTCGACCTTGCGGGCCGGCGCCGGCTTGCCCTCGGCCTCGGCCGCCTCGCGGGCCGCCTTCTCCTCCGCCTCCGGGGCGAGCATCTTGACGATCTCGTCCAGGGTCAGCGGGTACGGGTCGTAGGCGTTGCCGACGAAGCCGGTGACACCGGGGGTGTTGCGGACGACGCCCCAGGACTCGTTCGTCAGGTCCATCCGGACGAGCACGTAGCCGGGCAGCTTGTTCTGCCGGACGTTCTTGCGCTCGCCGTTCTTGATCTGGACGATCTCTTCCTCGGGCACCTCGGCCTGGTAGATGAAGTCCTCGACGTTCAGCGAGACGGCGCGCTGCTCCAGGTTGGCCTTCACGCGCTTCTCGTAGCCCGCGTAGGTGTGGATCACGTACCACTCGCCGGGCAGCCCGCGCAGCTCGTCGCGGAGTGCGGCGACGGGGTCGGCCGGAGCCTCGGGCTCGGCCTCCTCGGCCGGCTCCTCGTCGGCCACGGCCTCGACGGCCTCGGCGTCCTCGTCGACCTCGGCCACGGCCTCGGCGTCCTCGTCCACGTGGATCGCGGCCTGCTCGGCGGGCTCGCCCGCAGCGGCGTCCGCAGCCTCCGCCTGGTCCGGGTCGACGGAGTCCGCCGCCTCGACGATGTCGAGCGTGTCCTCAGCGGACTCGAGGCTGTCGCTCGGCTCAACGGCGTCGTTCAGGTTCGGGTCAGACACGGTGGCTGCTTCTTCCTGGATACAGATGGGGTGGAACATGCGAAAAAGGCGCCGGTCAGGCGCCCTCCGCGGGATCAGCCGAAGACGTACTTGACGGCTGCCTGGAAGCCATAGTCGATCACGGTCACAAGACCGATCATGATGACGACGAAGACGATCACCACGGTCGTGTACGTCGTCAGCTGGCTGCGCGTCGGCCAGACGACCTTGCGCAGCTCGGCGACGACCTGCCGGTAGAACAGCGCGAGGCGGCCCAGGGGGCCCTTCTTCCCGCGCTTGCCACCCTTACGGGTCTTCTTACGGGACTCGGGCGCCTCGTCCTCGGCATCAGGCATGTCGATGGAGCCCACGGCGTCCGTCACGTCTCTCACCTGATTCCGGGTCGTGGCCGTGCCGCGCCCGGTCGAGCCGCACGGCTATGCATCGAAGTACGTACATGCGCACACATCCTGGCGAAGGTGTGTGTAGCAGGGCCGGAGGGACTTGAACCCCCAACCGCTGGTTTTGGAGACCAGTGCTCTACCAATTGAGCTACGACCCTTTGTGGTTCCCCCCAAACCTACCGCATCGGCGGTGGTGGTCCGTGAGGGCCAACGACGAGTGAGTGTACGTGGTCGGAAGCCGTGCGTCGAACAGATAGCTTCCAGGCGGTTCCTGTCCGCGTTCTGTCCGGACCCTGTCAGCCGCGGTCCGACCCGCGAAACCCCTGTGCCCGGGCGCTTCGCGTTCTGGGACGATGGCCCTATGAGCGCTGCAACTCCTCCCACCGAGCGCCGGGTCTCCGCCCGTATCGGCGCGATCTCCGAGTCCGCGACCCTCGCCGTCGACGCCAAGGCCAAGGCCCTCAAGGCCGCCGGTCGTCCTGTGATCGGTTTCGGCGCGGGCGAGCCGGACTTCCCGACCCCGGACTACATCGTCGAGGCCGCGATCGAGGCCTGCAGGAACCCGAAGTACCACCGCTACACCCCGGCCGGCGGCCTTCCCGAGCTGAAGAAGGCGATCGCGGAGAAGACCCTCCGCGACTCGGGCTACGAGGTCGACCCCGCGCAGGTGCTGGTGACCAACGGCGGCAAGCAGGCGATCTACGAGGCCTTCGCGGCGATCCTGGACCCGGGCGACGAGGTCATCGTCCCCGCGCCGTACTGGACGACCTACCCGGAGTCGATCCGGCTGGCCGGCGGTGTCCCGGTGGAGGTCGTCGCGGACGAGACCACCGGCTACCGGGTCTCCGTGGAGCAGCTGGAGGCGGCCCGTACGGAGAAGACGAAGGTCGTGCTGTTCGTCTCCCCGTCCAACCCGACCGGCGCGGTCTACAGCGAGGCGGACACCGAGGCGATCGCCCGCTGGGCGCTGGAGCACGGTCTGTGGGTGCTGACGGACGAGATCTACGAGCACCTGGTCTACGGCGACGCGAAGTTCACCTCGGTCCCCGCGCTGGTGCCCGAGCTGCGCGACAAGTGCATCGTGGTCAACGGAGTGGCGAAGACGTACGCGATGACCGGCTGGCGGGTGGGCTGGATCGTCGGCCCGAAGGACGTCGTCAAGGCCGCGACCAACCTGCAGTCGCACGCCACCTCCAACGTCTCGAACGTGGCGCAGGTCGCCGCGCTCGCCGCGGTCTCCGGCGACCTGGACGCGGTCGCGAAGATGCGTGAGGCGTTCGACCGCCGCCGGCAGACCATCGTGCGGATGCTCAACGAGATCGACGGCGTGGTCTGCCCGGAGCCCGAGGGCGCCTTCTACGCGTACCCGTCGGTGAAGGGCCTGCTGGGCAAGGCGATCCGCGGGCAGCGGCCGCAGACCTCCGTGGAGCTCGCGGCGCTGATCCTGGAGGAGGCCGAGGTCGCGGTCGTCCCCGGCGAGGCGTTCGGCACACCGGGCTACCTGCGGCTCTCCTACGCGCTGGGCGACGAGGACCTGGTCGAGGGTGTGTCGCGCATGCAGAAGCTCCTGGCGGAGGCACGGGACTGAGGTTCGGTCCCCACCGGACGAAGCGAGGGGCGGGCCCCGGCCGTACGGCCGGGGCCCGTTCCGCGTCCTGCGGCGCGTCCGCGCGGAGGCGGTTCTTCGTTCGGGCAGGAACCCGATCGGGGAAAGGGGCTGCCGGACGGCCGGTGTCTGCGGCAAGATCCTTCAATGGAGCGAGTACGCGATCTCAGCCTGCTGCCCAAGGCCCATCTGCATCTGCACTTCACCGGGTCGATGCGGCCCGGCACCCTGCTGGAGCTCGCCGACAAACACGGCGTGCACCTCCCCGACGCGCTGACCGGCGGCGAGCCGCCGAAGCTCCGGGCGACGGACGAGCGGGGCTGGTTCCGCTTCCAGCGGCTCTACGACATGGCGCGGTCCTGCCTGCGCGAGCCGGAGGACATCCGGAGGCTGGTGCGGGAGACGGCCCAGGAGGACGTCAGGGACGGTTCCGGCTGGCTGGAGATCCAGGTCGACCCGACCTCGTACGCCCCGATGCTGGGCGGGCTGATCCCCGCCCTGGAGATCATCCTCGACTCCGTGGAGGAGGCGGCGCGGGAGACCGGGCTGGGGATGCGGGTCGTGGTCGCCGCCAACCGGATGAAGCATCCGCTGGACGCCCGCACGCTGGCCAGGCTGGCCGTGCGCTACGCCGACCGCGGGGTGGTCGGTTTCGGACTCTCGAACGACGAGCGCCGGGGTATGGCGAGGGACTTCGACCGTGCGTTCGCGATCGCCCGTGACGGCGGTCTCCTGGCGGCCCCACACGGCGGCGAGCTGACCGGCCCGTTCTCCGTGCGGGACTGTCTGGACGATCTCCACGCCTCCAGGATCGGCCACGGGGTCCGCGCCGCCGAGGACCCGCGGCTGCTGCGCAAGCTGGCGGAGCGCGGTGTGACGTGCGAGGTCTGCCCCGCGTCGAACGTGGCCCTCGGGGTGTACGAGAAGCCCGAGGACGTACCCCTGAGGACGCTGTGGGACGCGGGTGTGCCGATGGCACTGGGCGCGGACGACCCCCTGCTCTTCGGCTCGCGGCTGGCGGCCCAGTACGAGATCGCCCGACGCCATCACGGCTTCACCGACGAGGAGCTGGCCGAGCTGGCCCGCCAGTCGGTCCGCGCCTCGGCGGCACCGCAGGACGTGCGCGACGGTCTGCTCACCGGGATCGACGAGTGGCTGAAGGACTGAGCCCTCGGGCCCGGCGCGGGGGACGGCCGCCGGGTGGCGTCGTCCCCGCGCCCGCGGGTGACGGCCCCGCGGGTCGCGGGCCGGCCCCGGGACCGCCCTGGAAGGAGCAGGCCGCCCCGGGCGTTCTCAGAGGCTGACGCCGACCGTCACCGGCTCGTTGACGAGGGTGACCCCGAAGGCGTCGCGGACCCCGGCGACCACCTCGCGGGCGAGCGCGAGCAGGTCCTCGGTGGTCGCCTCGCCGCGGTTGGTGAGGGCCAGGGTGTGCTTGGTGGAGATCCGGGCGGGGCCGCTGCCGTAGCCCTTGGTGAAGCCGGCCTTGTCGATGAGCCAGGCGGCGGAGGTCTTGGTGTGCCCGTCACCGGCCGGGTAGGCGGGCGGGGCGACGTCCTCGCCGAGCCGGTCCCTCGCCCGGCCGAGGAAGGCCTCGTACTCGGCCGTCGTCAGGATCGGGTTGGTGAAGAAGGAACCGGCCGACCAGGTGTCGTGGTCCTCGGGGTCCAGCACCATGCCCTTGCCGGCGCGCAGCTTCAGCACCGCCTCGCGGGCCGCCTCCGCCGGCACCCGGTCGCCCGGCTCGACCCCGAGCACCCGCGCGGTCTCGGCGTACCTGATGGGGGCGGACAGGCCCCCCGCGTCCTCCAGCCGGAACCGGACGCGCAGCACCACGTAGCGGTCGGGGTCGGCCTTGAAGCGGCTGTGGCGGTAGGAGAAGCCGCAGTCGGCGTTCGGCACGGTGACCGTCCCGCCGGTGCGCCGGTCGTAGGCGACGACCTCGGTGATGGTGCCGGAGACCTCCTGGCCGTACGCCCCGACGTTCTGGATCGGGGTGGCGCCGGCCGAGCCGGGGATGCCGGCGAGGCATTCCAGTCCGGCGAGCCCGGCCTCGACGGTGCGAGCCACTGCGTCGGTCCACACCTCGCCCGCGGCGAGCTCCAGCTCCTCCCCCTCCAGGCGGAAGCCGGTGGTGGCGATGCGCAGGGCGGTGCCGTCGAACCCCTTGTCCCCGATCACCAGGTTGCTGCCGCCGCCGATGAGCAGCAGCGGGGTCCCCGCCGCGTCCGCCTCGCGGACGGCGGCGATCACCTCGTCGTCGGTGGTGGCCGTGACGAGTCGGGTGGCCGGACCACCCAGACGGAAGGTGGTCAGCGGGGCGAGGGGCGCGTCATGGAGTTCCAGCACGGGGACAAGGGTACGGTCCGGGCCGTCCCGGCCGGGGAGCGGCCGGGGGCGTCGGGGCGGGGGCGGGAAGCGTCGCGGTGCGGCCCGGCCCCGACGGATCGGGGAGAGGGTGGGGACGCGTCGCGGCACGGGATGTGTCCGGTCTCACGCCGCCGTCCGCGCGGGGAGTGCCGGTCACGTGTCGTCCCTGGGGGAGCGCCGTCACGCGGCTTCCGCGTCGGGAGTGCCCGTCACGCGGACCACGGCCGCCGTCGCGGCGATGTGGATCGAGGAGGGGAAGACGTCGTTGGACGACTGCGAGGCTGCCGGGAGTCCCGGCGCAGTCGCGGGCTGCGGCCGGCAGCCGGCCGGGAGCCACCGCGTCACGGAGCGGCGGGGGCGCGGAGCACGTGCGCCCCGGAGCCGTGGGAAGCTCCGGGGCGCCGGGACCGATGGCCCGTCAGGCGAGCCGGACGACCGCCCGGGACATGCCCAGCACCTTCTGGCCGGCCGAGACCGCCGTCAGGTCGACGCGCACCCGGTTGTCCTCCAGCTTGGCCGCGACCTTGCCGCTGACCTCGATGACCGCGCCCTGGTCGTCGTTGGGCACGACCACCGGCTTGGTGAAGCGGACGCCGTACTCCACCACCGCGCCCGGGTCGCCCACCCAGTCGGTCACGACGCGCGCCGCCTCGGCCATCGTGAGCATGCCGTGCGCGATCACGTCGGGCAGGCCGACCTGCGTGGCGAACGTCTCGTTCCAGTGGATCGGGTTGAAATCCCCGGAAGCGCCCGCGTACTGCACCAGAGTCGCCCGGGTCACCGGGAAGGTCCCCGCCGGCAGTTCGGTGCCGACCTCGACGTCCTCGTATGCGATCTTCGCCGCCATCGGGTCAGCCCTCCTCGGCGGCGCGCGCCACCAGCTTGGTCCACGCGGTGACGACGTGCTCCCCGGCCTCGTCGTGCACCTCGCCGCGGATGTCCAGGATGTCGTTGCCCGCCAGCGACTTGATCGCCTCGATGGTGGAGGTGACCGTCAGCCGGTCCCCCGCCCGCACCGGCCGGGTGTAGGCGAACTTCTGGTCGCCGTGCACCACACGGCTGTAGTCCAGGCCCAGCTGGGGGTCCTGGACGACCTGTCCCGCCGCCTTGAACGTGATGGCGAACACGAAGGTCGGCGGGGCGATCACGTCCGAGTGGCCGAACTGCTTGGCGGCTTCGGGGTCCGTGTAGGCGGGGTTGGCGTCACCGATCGCCTCCGCGAACTCCCGGATCTTCTCCCGGCCGACCTCGTACGGCGCGGTGGGCGGATAGGTCCGCCCGACGAAGGACTGGTCGAGCGCCATGGACTCGCTACCTCCTGTTTTCCATTTCTGGCCGGTGCCACCGGAACTCGCCGGTAACCCCGCGACAAACGACGCGAGGCCGCCCCCGGGTGGGGACGGCCTCGCAATCGAGCCTGATTCAGCGCGTCTCGCGGTGCGCGGTGTGCGCGTTGCAGCGCGGGCAGTGCTTCTTCATCTCAAGACGGTCCGGGTTGTTGCGCCGGTTCTTCTTGGTGATGTAGTTCCGCTCCTTGCACTCCACGCAGGCCAGCGTGATCTTCGGGCGGACGTCGGTGGCAGCCACGTGAGTGCTCCTTGGACGGATGGAAGGATTGAACGCAGAAAAGAGTAGCCGA
The DNA here is from genome assembly GCF_900103455.1 of Streptomyces wuyuanensis. Classification (GTDB taxonomy): domain Bacteria; phylum Actinomycetota; class Actinomycetes; order Streptomycetales; family Streptomycetaceae; genus Streptomyces; species Streptomyces wuyuanensis. Next base: position 206,050 of record NZ_FNHI01000012.1, read on the forward strand.
TCGGAGGACCGACCCCACAATCGGCTACTGTGTGTAGCGGTGACCGGACTTGAACCGGTGACACAGCGATTATGAGCCGCTTGCTCTACCGACTGAGCTACACCGCTTCGATGAAGGATCCCCCCGCCCGAAGGCGAGGAACATCCAACATCAGAGCCCCAATACGGAATCGAACCGTAGACCTTCTCCTTACCATGGAGACGCTCTGCCGACTGAGCTATTGGGGCGAGCGATGAAGACATTACACGGTCGGCCGCCGATCGCCCAAATCCGTTTACGGGCCACGTTGGCCACCTTCGTCGCGTACCGGCCGAGCGGCCTCCCGGCCGTGTCACGAGGGCGCCGCCGGCTCCCCGCCGCGCCCGTTCCCGTACGCCACTCGTGGTCACACCGGTACGACTATTGCGCTCCTCCTCGATGCGCGGTCGGGCCGCCCCTAGGCTCGGCACACGCCGGGTGATCTTGATCGTCCCGCGGGCCCCAGGCCACTCCTCCGCCCATCAGGAGCGCGATGCCCGACAGCCAGGCGCAGCCGCCCGACGGCACCACCGCGGACAGCACCACGCTGCTCCTGTGCGGTGCCCGGCTCACCGACGGCCGCACGGTCGACGTGCGGCTGAGCGGCGCACGCATCGAGGCCGTCGGCACCGCCGGCAGCCTCAGCGCCGTGCCGAAGACGCACTCCGCGCGCGTGGACCTCGGCGGCTATCTGCTGCTGCCCGCGCCCGCCGAGCCGCACGCCCACGCCGACACCGCGCTCACCGCGCTCGCGCCGGAGGGGCCCGTGTCGTACGGCACAGAGGACGTGCAGCGACGGGCCACCGAGGCCGCGTTGCTCCAGCTCGGGCACGGGGCGACGGCGCTGCGTTCGCACGTGCGGATCGGCGATGTGCAGGAGCTCGGCCCGCTGGAGGCCGTGCTGGAGGCGCGGCGGGCGCTGCGCGGACTCGCGGAGGTGACCACCGTCGCCGTGCCTCGGCTGCTCACCGGCCTGGCGGGCGCGGACGGACTCGCGATGCTGCGGGACGCGCTGAAGGCGGGCGCGTCCGTGGTGGGAGGCAGCCCGGACGCCGACCCCGATCCGACGGGCTACACCGAGGCGGTGCTGGAGGCCGCCGCGGAGCACGGCTGCCCCGTCGACCTCCACACCGACGGCGACGATCCGGCGCGGCTGGCCCGGCTCGCCGCCATGGCCGGGGGCCTGCGCCCCGGTGTGTCGATCGGCCCGTGCGCCGGTCTGGCCCGGCTGCCCGCCGATGTGGCGTCCCGGTCGGCGGACCAGCTGGCCGCCGCCGGGGTCACGGTCGTGTGCCTGCCGCAGGGCGGCTGCCCGGGCTCCGAACTGCGCGGCGTCGCTCCCGTAAGGCTGCTGCGCGCCGCGGGAGTGCCCGTCGCCGCGGGCGGCGGCGCGATGCGGGACGTGGCGAATCCGGTGGGCCGCGGCGACCCGCTGGAGGCGGCGTTCCTGCTCGCCTCCCAGGGCGGCCTTCGGGTCGCCGACGCGTACGACGCGGTCAGCGCGGCGGCCCGGGAGGCGATGGGTCTGCCGGAAGTACGGGTGGAGGCCGGCTTCCCCGCGGAGCTCCTCGCGGTCCGCGGCGAACGCCTCGCGGGTGTCCTCTCGCTGGCGTACAGCCGGATCGTCATCCACCGGGGGCGTGTGGTGGCACGCACCAGCGCGGTACGGGAGTACTGCGACTCGGCGGCGGCGGTGGCGCTGGAGCTGCCGCGCCAGGGACGGCCCGACCCGAGGCCGTGAGGCGGGTCGGGCGCGGACCGATCCCGGGCCTGCTCCGCGGAGCCGCCGGCACGGCCGGCGGCCGAGGTTCGGCGGGTCGGTCCGAGGTCCTGACTAGGCCGGCCCGATCGGCGGCTGGTCCGGCCGACGCGGCCGAACGGGCCCGCGGACGCTGGGGGACCGAGCGCGCCGGCGGACGGGGCGGACGCCGTGCTCCGGGGCCCCGCGGCGGGCAGGAAGGCGCGCCGGGAAGCCGGTCCCGGGCGGTGGCCGAAACCGGCGCCCGGGACCACGGCCGTCGCGCGCGCCTCGCATCGGACGGGCGTACGGTCGGGAGCATGCGCATAGTCATCGCTGGAGGACACGGCCAGATCGCGATGCGCCTGGAGCGGCTGCTCGCGGCGAGCGGGCACGAGCCGGTGGGCATCATCCGGAAACCGGAGCACGGTGACGACCTGCGGGAGGCCGGTGCGGAACCGTGCCTGCTGGACCTGGAGTCCGCCTCGGTGGAAGAGGTGGCCGCGGTGCTCCAGGGCGCGGACGCCGCGGTGTTCGCGGCGGGCGCCGGGCCGGGGAGCGGTACCGAGCGGAAGAAGACGGTGGACCGGGACTCCGCGATCCTCTTCGCCGACGCGGCCGAACGGGCCCGCGTGCGACGGCACATCGTCGTCTCCACCATGGGCGGCGACCCCGAGCACCGGGGCGACGAGGTGTTCGACGTCTACCTGCGGATGAAGGGCGAGGCGGACGCGTACATCAGGGACAAGGAGACGCTGGACTGGACGATCCTGCGCCCCGGAATGCTGACGAACGACGCCGGCACCGGGCTGGTCCGGCTGGAGGCCGGCGCCGGGCGCGGGACGATCCCCCGGGACGACGTGGCCGCGGTGATCGCAGAACTGCTGGAGACGTCGGCGACGGCGGGGCTGGTACTCGACGTGATCAGCGGCAACGTCCCGGTCGCGGTCGCGGTGAAGGCGGTCGCGGGCAACTGACGCCCGCGTCACGGCCGATGGCGTCCCTGCCGGGCCGGCCCGGCAGGGACGGACGGTCACGGCAGGCCGAACGGGTCACGGCAGGCCGGGCGGTGGGCGCGGCCGGTCGGCCACCGGGTACGGGAACGACCCGTGCGACAGACCCGCGGGGGCTGTACGGCAACGACCACGGGGCGACCGATGATTTTCGGCCACCCTCGCGGTCCGCCCTCCCATGAGCGAAACCGCGCACCATCACCCCACCGCCGTGGAACGGCCCGAGCAGACCTACGTGGCCGTCAGGCGTTCCGTCCGCATGGACGGCTTCGCCGTCATCGCCGACCGGCTGCCCGAGATCTTCGCCTGGCTTGCCTCGCACGGCGCCGTCCCGGCGGGGCCGCCGTTCTTCCGCTTCCACACCGTCGACATGGACGGCGAGTCGGACGTCGAGGCGGGTGTCCCCGTCGACTCCGCGCCGGCCCCCGAGGGCGACATCGCCGTCGGCACGCTCCCGGCGGGCCGCTACGGGACGCTGACGCACCACGGCCATCCCGACAAGCTGTTCGACGCCATCACCCGGCTGCGGGCGTGGGCGGCGGAGCAGGGGCTGGAGTGGGAGATGACGGCGGGGCCGGGCGGGGTGGAGCACTGGGGGTGCCGCGTCGAGTCGTACCTCACGGATCCCCGCGTCGAGCCGGACATGGACCGGTGGGAGACGGAGCTGGCCTTCCGCCTGGCCGATTGACCGTCGCCGGGCGCGACGCGAGCACCACCGTGTGTGGCCGGACCCCCGCCGCGCACGGCCGGAACTCCGCCGCGCACGCCGTGGTGAATTCCTGAGTCGTCGTCACCGGCATTCGCAACAGAGCGCGTTGGCGCCGGAATCCGGTATGCCCATCACCGGATTCCGGCGGCCCGCCGGTTTCCCGCCGCACCGCCCGCGGCAGCGCGCGGCGGAAATTGTTGTGCACACGCCCGGAGTCCGCCTAGGGAAGTCCGATCCCCCACCGCCCTGCCCGATCTGGCACGTGACGGGAACCACATCCCGCTTTACCCCGCATTTATTCCCCTTGTGGTGCCAATCACAGAATTGCCTCTTGCCGTCGCCCGCCTTCACTCGGATGCTGAAACCCCCCGGCGGAAATCCCCATTCCTGATTAACCGCCTTACATGGGATCAGAACCCCAAGATTCATGTGAAAGGGCGGCGTCATGCAGCTTTCCCTGCTCCCCCAGCGAGCGACGTCCAAGATCGCCAAGTACCTCGTGGGCGGCGTTGCCGCCGCCACGGTCATGACCGGCGTGACCACGGCCGTCGCACCGACCGAGGCCTCCGCAGCTCCCGCCAGCGCACAGCGGATCGACGGCTGGATCAAGCACTCCCTCCTGGTCATGAAGGCCAAGGGAATCCCCGGCAGCTACGAGGGAATCCGCCGCAACCTGATGCGGGAATCGAGCGGCGATCTCTACGCAATCAACCTCTGGGATTCGAATGCCCAGAAGGGCATTCCGTCCAAGGGCCTCATGCAGGTCATTGACCCCACATTTCGGACATACCACGTGGACGGCACCTCGTGGGACATTTATGACCCAATTGCGAATATTACGGCGGCGTGCAATTACGCGGCCAAGCGCTACGGGTCCATCGACAACGTGAACGGCCCCTACTGATCCGTCGTCCCGGCGGATTCCGCTTCGCCGGGTCCAAGCGTCCCGAAGGCCTCCTCCCTGCGGCGGCGGCCGCACGCGGGAGGTCCGGCACCACGTACCACCTGGACTGCCCCCACGGCAGCGACACCTCCCCGGGCACCAATGACGACGCCCCGGCGCAGTCCCGCCAAGGCCTCGCCCACCTACGGCCCCGGTGACGGCTGCTGCTGCGGCGCGGCCGGACCTGCGCCGGGGCCTCGGCCCCACGGTTCCGGCACGGCCGCACGGCCGATCTCGGTCGACGCTTGCGACCGGGGCGCGAAACGGCGTATCGAAGGCGCCGGCGCCCGGGCAGCCGTGCTGCTGCTGACGTCGAGGACTGGGAGCTGCGCAACCTCGACCTCTCCAACACCGGTGCACCGACCACCACCGGCCGCCGCGCGGGCCTGCTCGGTCCGGCTGACCGACCACGGGGCCGGCAGGCACTACGTCGTGGACGGCGTGGACGTGCACGACGTCAGCGGCGCCGACTTCAAGGACCCCGACCCAGCGGCGGCATCCCCTTCTCCGTCACCGGCTCGGCCGAACCGGCCCGCTTCGACGACGTACGGATCGTGGACTCGACCGTCCGCCGGGCCGACCAAACCGTCATCGGCATCTCCTCCACCTGGGGCCGCAGGCCCGTGCACCCGATCGGCCAGGCACCGGCTGGGAGGCGATCACCGGACTGCGGATCCAGCACAACGAGGTGACCGACGTCGGCGGCGACGGCATCGTCGTGCAGACCGCGAGGCCTGCCGGCCGCCGACGGGGTCGTCCGCGACTTCTTCGGGAACCGGATCCCCACACCATCGAACGTGGGCGCGGACCAGGGCCCACGGGGCTGACCGGCCGGCGGGGGGCCGGTCAGCGCGGCCGGGCCACTCGGACCGGACGGACGGACGCGCGGGGCCGGGCGTGGTCGCTCGGGGCCGGGCGTGGTCGCTCGGGGCCGGGCGTGGTCGCTCGGGGCCGGGCGTGGTCGCTCGGGGCCGGGCGTGGTGGCTCGGGGCCGGGCGTGGTCGCACGCGCCTACAGCCGGAAGACCCGCGCCAGCTCCTCCGACAGCGCGGCGACCGCACCGGGCACGGCCAGCGGCGCCACGCGCGCGCCCAGGTAGCCGTCCGGCCGCACGAGGAAGGCCGCGGGGCCCGCGGTGCGGTAGGCGCGGGCGAACTCGCCGCGGCTGTCGAGGAACGCGGGCAGATGCCTCCCGTCCGCGTCCGTCGCGTAGTCCACGATCTCCGCGTAGTCCACTACCTCCGCGGCGCCCCCGGTGCCGCTGCCGGCCGCCGCGGTCCCGGCTCCGTTCCCCATCGAGTCCGCCGCCGTGCCCGTGGCGGCGTGCGTTCCGGCGTCCGGGGCGAGGAGTACCAGAGCGGTCGCCTGTCCGTCCGTCAGATGGTGGATTCCGGAGGCGACTTCACCGCACACGCCGAGCCCGTCGGCCGAATCGGCGTGGAGGAGGAGCACATGGCCGCGGTCGCGCAGCAGGTCGTACAGCCGCAGCGGGACGGCGGAGATGCCCCCGGTGAGGCCGCCGCAGTCGGGCGCCCGGTCGCCGGGGCCGGGCCCCTCCAGGCCCGGGGTGCCCCGGCCGACGACGGGGCTGTCGGGGTAGGCGACGAGCAACTGGGCCTCGCGCAGCATGACGGTCGTGAAGTCGTCGGGGTCGGCCTGGACACCCTCGGAGGCGTGCCGGACCGTACGCCCCACGACCTCCTCGCCTACGGGCCGGCGCTCGGCGTCATAGCTGTCGAGGAGGCGGGGATGCGCGGCGCCCCGCACGGTGAGAGCCAGTTTCCAGGCGAGGTTGCAGGCGTCCTGGATACCGGTGTTCATGCCCTGGGCGCCGGTCGGCGGGTGGATGTGCGCTGCGTCCCCGGCGATGAAGACCCGGCCGTCCGCGTACTTGTTCACCAGACGGTGGCTGATGCGGAAGACGGAGGACCAGCGCATGGCCGAGGCCGTCGTGGGCTCCGGCGAGAGCCGGTCGAGGACGGCCTGGACGTGCTCGATGCCCGGTGCCCGCCGACCGGTCTCCAGTCCGTGCGCGACACCGTCCCCGGTGCCCTGCTCGCCCGCGGGCTTCCGGGCGGAGAGTTCGGGCGGGACCATCATGGACATGCGGTAGCGGCCGCGCCCCGGCAGCGGGATGCAGACGAGCAGGTCGTCGACGGCTCCGTCGTCCCCGTGGTGCATGACGCGGACGCCGTAGCCCGGCGGCAGGCTCCAGTCGACCTCCACGTCCGCGAGCATGTACTCCTCGGGGAAGGCGGCGCCTACGAAGGAGAGTCGGAGCGTCTTGCGCACGATGCTGTGCGCCCCGTCGCAGCCGACGAGGAAACGCGACCGGACCTCCTCCTCCCCGCCGTCGACCGTGACGATCCGGCTGAGGACGCCGTCCGTGTCCTGCTTGAACGAGACCAGCTCCGTGCCTCGCTCGATCCCGGTGCCGAACCGGGCCAGATGCTCCTCGATGACGCGCTCGGTCTCGTACTGCGGCAGTGCCGCGAATCCATAGGGCACCTCCGGCGGGAGGCGGAAGTCGATGCGCCCCTGGTCGGCGCCGTCGGAGTACAGCAGCTGGCCGCGCATCGGCACGGCGGCGTCCAGGGCCTCGCGGCCCATGCCCATCCGGTCCCAGATCTCCAGGGTCCGGGGCTGGATCCCCACGGCCTTGGCGTACGGAAGACGGGCCGGGAGCCTGTCGACGATCCGGCATTGCGCTCCATGACGCCGCAGCTCCGCGGCCGCGGTCAGGCCCACCGGTCCGGCACCCACGATCAGTACATCGGTGTCCACCACTGGCGTCTCCCACCGACAGGCCCCCGGCTGCGCTGTCCCTCCATGGTCGGCCGCCGGATCCGGTCCGGCGACTCGGAACCCCGCGTACGCGCCTCGTCCCCGCAGTTCGGAGCCGTCGGGACGGGGCAGGCGCGCCGGGCTCAGTCCCACCAGAACCGCCAGTCCCCGAGGTGCATGAGCTCCGAGGGGTAGGCGTCCCAGTCCGCCTCCGGGTACTCGTGGAAGACATCCGGGCAGAGGGCGTAGTGCTCCTGGCCGAGGGCCCGGGCCCGGGCGTACGACGTCGGCGGGGAGGCGACCGACACATGGAGCGTGCTGTGCTCGAACCCCACCACGCGTATCCCGAACCGGTCCTCCCACGAGCGCAGCACCGCGGTCAGCCCGGCGGCGTCCACGTGGTTGGCCGGGCCCCGCCAGCCGACGGCGGCGGGCAGATCTGCGCTCCGCCCCACCTCCACGAGCGCCAGGCTCCGGGCGCTCCCCTCCCGGCACAGCCGCTGCGCGAGCTCCCAGGCCCGCGCGTCCGGGTCGGGGGCGGGGCCGGCGACCTGCCCTGGGGCGGCATCACGCCTCGGGACCCCAGCCGCGCCCGGGACCCCAGCCGCGCCCGTGACGTCGGACGTGCCCGTGACGTCGGCCGCGCCCGCGTCGGTTTCCGCGCCCTGTGGGAGGGGGGACGGGTCCGGCACTGACGCGGCGACGGGCGTGGGTTCCAGGGAGTCGTCCTCGTACTCCAGCAGCAGAGGATGGAACCCGGACCCGAGCCGGTCCGCGTACAACCGCCGCCACCAGCCTGCGAGATCCGGCACCGGCCCCCGGCTCAGCCACACGACGGGGTGGTGGGGGCGCGGCCTGCGCGGGCCCAGGAGTCTGCCGGGAGGCAGCGCGGACGGCAGGCGGCGGCCGATGGCTTCTTCTCTCCGGAGCGGGAACACGCCCGGAGGCTACGCGACGCCACTGACAGCCCGCCCGGGCAGAGTTCGCCCGGCGAATCCGGCCCGGCGGGTCCGCTGCGGCGCTTCCCGACCCGCCGACCCCGCGGCCGTCTCCACCCGCTCCCCGAATTCCTCTCGCCAATCTCCTTTCTGTGGCTCCGACTTCACACCGAATTCAGTACGAGTCTCGAACGTTCACCGTGCCGACCGAGTCGCAAAAGGCGGAATTCCCCGGCGCCGTCGGCAAGGGCTGCGGGAAGTGACCGCCCTAAGCTCGGTTTCCGAGCCGGGCGATGCGCGTAACGGAAAGCGGGGGTCGCATGCTTGCCGTCACGGTCATGGCGGGAATCCTCTTCGTCTGGTCGCTGCTGGCGCTCAGGCTTTCGCGCTGGAGCATCACCGCGCCCATCGCGATGATGGCGGCGGGCATCGCCCTGACCGCCGGCTCGAATCCTCCGCTGAGGTTCGAGCTCGAGACGACCGTCTTCGAACACGCGGTGGAAGTCATCCTGGCCCTGCTGCTGTTCGTCGACGCCATCGAGGTGCCCGGCAGGATCCTGGGCCGTGAGAAGGGCATCGTCCTCCGCCTCCTCGGCGGCGGGCTCCCGTTGACGCTCTGCGCCGCGTTCCTGACCGGTCTCCTCCTCTTCCCCGGTCAGTCCGGATGGCTGATCGCGGTGCTGGCGGTCGTCGTCGTCCCGCTGGACCTCGCCCCCACCGCGTCCGTCGTCCGCGACGAGCGGGTCCCCGTGCGGCTGCGCGAGGTCCTCAACGTCGAGGGGGGCCTCAACGACGGCATCGTGTCGCCGGTCTTCCTCCTGTGCATCGCGGTGGCCGTCGAATCGCACGATGTGCACGCCGACTACGGCGACGCGCTGCTGACGGCGGTCGAAGCGGCCGGCTGGGCGCTCGCCACCGGGCTCGCCGTCGGCTGGACGACCGGCTGGCTGCTGCGCAAGTCGTGGTCGCGGGGCTGGACGCAGACGTCGGCGATGCGACTGGGCGTGCTCGCGGTCCCGTTGATGGCGTACACCTTCTCCAGCGCGGTCGGCGGAAACGGATTCGTCGCGTCCTTCATCGCAGGCGTTGTCTTCGGCCCGGCAGTACGGGAACTGCCCGAGACGGCCGTGGAGCTGACGGACGACGTGGTCACGCTCCTGAGCCTGGCGCTGTGGTTCATCTTCGGGCAGATCGTCAACAACGCCTTCTGGCCGGGATTCCAGACCACGGTCGTCCTCTACGCACTGCTCGCCGTCTCACTGGTCCGCATGGTTCCCGTGCTCCTCGTCCTCACGGGAGCGGGAATGAGCCGCGCGGACAAGCTCTTCCTCGGCTGGATGGGGCCGAGAGGCGTGACCTCCATCGTCTTCGGGTCCCTGGCCGTCATCGAGCTCCCGGACGCGAGCGCGGACTTCGTCTCCCGGGTCATGGTGATCACCGTGATGCTGAGCATCGTGCTCCACGGACTGAGCGCCGAGCCGATCGCCCGCTACTACGCCCGGCGCACCGAGAAGCAGCGGCCTGCCACGCCGGCGGGCGACACCGGCCGCTGAGCGTCGGCGGCGACGCGGAGCCCAGGGCCGCGGGCGGCGGGCTTCGTAGGCCGCGGGCGACAGGCGGCGGGCGCGGCACCGGCAGCCTCCCCGACGAGGACCGCGGACCGCCACCGCTACCTGGCCGCGTCCGCGGCGAACTCCGCGCCCTCGCGGCGGAGCGCCCGGCCGGACGCGCGCCGGGCGCCCGCCCCGTATTCCGACGGGACGCCGAGCCCGCCTCACGGAGCTTCGAGGCCGGCTCACGGAGCTTCGAGCCGGTGGTTCCACCACGGATCACGGGGCGAGGCGATGGGGTCGTTGGGCGTACGGCCCGTCCGGCCCCGGTCCGCCCTAACCCCCTGGGTAGGGTGGGCGCGTCAGCAGTACACGTGGACCGGAGCAAGGAGCAGACGTGAGCGGGTCGGCGTCCATCGCCCTGCAGCAGGAGATCGCCCGGGAACTCGACGTCGCCGAGACCTTCGACGCGGAGCGCGAGATCGAACGCCGGGTGGCCTTCCTCGCCGAGCGTCTGACCTCCACCGGCCTGCGCTCCCTCGTCCTCGGCATCAGCGGCGGCGTCGACTCCACCACCACCGGCCGGCTCTGCCAGCTCGCGGTGGAGCGGGCCCGGGCAGCCGGGCACGAGGCCCGGTTCCATGCGATGCGGCTGCCGTACGGAGTCCAAGCCGACGAGCACGACGCCCAGCTCGCGCTCTCCTTCATCCGGGCCGACCACGTGCTGACCGTGGACATCAAGCCTGCGAGCGATGCCGCGCTCGCCGCCCTGCCGGCCGCCGAGGTGAGCTTCCGCGACGCCCACCACCGGGACTTCGTGCACGGCAACATCAAGGCCCGGCAGCGCATGATCGCCCAGTACGCGGTGGCGGGGGCGCACGACGGTCTGGTCGTCGGCACCGACCACGCCGCCGAGGCGGTCTCCGGCTTCTTCACCAAGTTCGGCGACGGCGCCGCCGACCTGGTCCCACTGACCGGTCTGACCAAGCGCCGGGTGCGCGCCCTCGCGGACGCGCTGGGTGCGCCCGCGGAGCTGGTGTGGAAGACCCCGACGGCCGACCTGGAGACCCTCGACCCGGGCAAGGCGGACGAGGACGCGCTCGGGATCACCTACGACGACATCGACGACTTCCTGGAAGGCAAGCCGGTCGACGAACGCGCCTTCGACACGATCGTCCGCCGCTACCGCGCCACCGGCCACAAGCGCGCGCTGCCCATCGCGCCCTGATACCGGTCGGCCCGCAGCGGCAAGGCACCCGCCGGCCCCGGCGGCGAGACGCCGCTTCGTCAGCGGGCCGGCCGCAACGGCCCGCACGGCGACCGGGCATGGGGGTGCCGGCCGCGCCGGCTCACGGAGACGGGCATGGAAACCGTCGGCGTCCGATTCGTCGACCGCGTCGCGTGTCGCCCTCGCAACGAGAGCTGTTGACCCGTGGATACGCTGGTCAGCGCGGAGGGCGTGGCACATGACCAGGCGGCACTGTCTCACCCGCCGCACATGAACCGGAGTTCCACCGCCATGCGCCGTGCCCTTGCACCAACCGTCCTCTGCACCGCGCTCCTCGCCACCGGATGCGCCAAGGCGGAGTCGGGCAGCACCGGCGCCGCGCCAACGGCAGGCGCCACGACCGCGCCTCCCGGAGTCGCGCCCACACCCGAGTACCCGCTGCGGCAGGCCGCCATGGGTGAGAGTTCGAGCAGGTCGGCGAGGAGAACCTGAGCGCCACCCCCGTCACCCGGTACCGCGGTCTTCTCACCCACGAGGCGCTGACCCTGGAGATGACCAAGGAGTCACGGGCGAAGGCGGACCGGATGCGCGACCTGTTGGGTGGCCCGATTCCCGCGACTGCCGAGGTGTGGGTCGAGAGCGGAACCGGGCCGTGCAGGTGCGCCTCTCCATGAAGATCGAGGGCACCGTGTCGTCCGTCAACGCAGAACCCCCCTCGAAGCTACGTTTCCGCAGTTCAGAGGGGGGTTCCTCAAGCGTGGCGGCGCCAGGATTCGAACCTGGGTAGGCTAAGCCGACGGATTTACAGTCCGCTCCCATTGGCCACTCGGGCACACCGCCATGGGATGTCGCTCCGGAGCCGCTTTCGTGCGGTGCTCCGTGGCAACGACGTAAACGATACCTGATCCTCAGGGGTGCTCCGCCACCGGATTGATCAGCGCCTCCGGCGGGTGCGGGTGGCTAGGCTTTGCGGTGCGGTCCGGGCATCCGGCCGTGCGTCCCACCACCCGATACAAGGAGCCACAGGACATGGCCGACTCCAGTTTCGACATCGTCTCGAAGGTCGAGCGGCAGGAGGTCGACAACGCCCTCAACCAGGCCGCCAAGGAGATCTCGCAGCGCTACGACTTCAAGGGCACCGGCGCGACCATCGAGTGGTCGGGCGAGAAGATCCTGATGCAGGCGAGCGGCGAGGAGCGGGTCAAGGCGATCCTCGACATCTTCCAGTCCAAGCTGATCAAGCGGGGCATCTCGCTGAAGGCACTGGAGGCGGGCGAGCCGCAGCTCTCCGGCAAGGAGTACAAGATCTTCGCGTCGATCCAGGAGGGCATCTCCCAGGAGAACGCGAAGAAGGTCGCCAAGACCATCCGCGACGAGGGCCCCAAGGGCGTCAAGGCTCAGGTGCAGGGCGACGAGCTGCGGGTCAGCTCGAAGAGCCGCGACGACCTGCAGGCCGTCATCTCGCTGCTGAAGGGCAAGGACTTCGACTTCGCCCTCCAGTTCGTGAACTACCGCTGAGCCATGACCGCCGCCGAGCCGTCCGGCCAAGCGGAAGCAGGCACTCGGGGGTGGTGCGGCCCGGTCCGCACCACCCCCGCCTCGCGTTCCAGCAGCCTGGAGCGACGTCCGAATACCGCCGGTCCGGGCGGCGTCCGCGCCGCAGACTCGTAGCTGCGGGGCCGCGGACGAACGGGCCCATGGCAGAGAGGAAAGACGATGACGGTGTACGCGACGTTCGACAGCCCGCTCGGTGAGCTGCTGCTGGTCGGCGAGGAGTCCGCGACCGCCGTCGGCGGGACCGCGCTCGTCTCGCTCTCGCTGCCCGGGCAGAAGGGCGCGGCGGAGGTGCGGGACGGCTGGCGGCTCGCGCCGGAGGAGTTCGAGGAGATCACCGCCCAGCTCCGGGCCTACTTCGCCGGGGAGCTGACGTGCTTCTCGATCGAGTTCGCGCGGGGCGCCGGCACGGACTTCCAGCGGCGCGTCTGGCGGGCGGTGGAGGAGATTCCGTACGGACGGACGGCGACCTACGGCCAGATCGCCGAGCGGGTCGGCTCCGCCGGGGCCGGGGTGCGGGCCGTGGGGACGGCGATCGGCCGCAATCCGCTGCTGGTCGTGCGGCCGTGCCACCGCGTGATCGGCGCCGACGGCGCGCTGCGCGGGTACGCGGGCGGACTGCCGAGCAAGGAGCGGCTCCTCGGGCTGGAAGGCGCGCTGGTGCCGTGAGCGCGGGGCTGTTCCCGCGGGAGCGGGCCGAGGTGGCGCCGGGGGCGGTGCACGTCCCCGGCTGGCTGTCCCTGGTCAGGCAGCGCGAACTCGTCGCGACATGCCGACAGTGGGCGCGCGGGCCGGTCCCGATCCGGCACACGAAGCTGCCGGGGGGCGGGGTGATGTCCGTGATGACGGTCTGCGTGGGCTGGCACTGGCAGCCGTACCGATACACGCGGACGGCCGACGACGTGAACGGCGCGCGGGTGGCCGGATTCCCCGATTGGCTGGTGGAGTTGGGCCGCGAGGCGCTGTCCGCAGCATACGGCGGCGCGGGAGCGGGCCGCGGGGCGTACGCGCCGGACAGCGCGCTCGTCAATTTCTACGACGGCGACGCCAGGATGGGCATGCACCAGGACAAGGACGAGCGGTCCGGTGCCCCGGTGGTGTCGCTCAGCATCGGTGACACCTGCGTATTCCGCTTCGGGAACACCGAGAACCGGGGACGCCCGTACACGGACGTGGAGTTGGTCTCCGGGGATCTGTTCGTCTTCGGCGGCGCGTCCCGCTTCGCGTACCACGGGGTGCCCAGGGTCCTGCCGGGCACGGCCGACCCCGCGCTGGGTCTGGCCGGCCGGTTGAACATCACCCTGCGCGAGACCGGGCTCCGGGACTGAGAACCCCCGCGGGCCGGGGAGGTGCCCCGGCCCGGCGGTCAGCGGGACCGCGAGTGGCCGAAGAGGATGCGGTACGCGATGAGCAGGACGAGCGCACCTCCGATGGCGGACACCCACGTGGCACCGTCGTAGAAGTCCTTGGCGATGGGCCGGTCCAGGAAGCGGGACGATATCCAGCCACCGACGAAGGCGCCGGCGACACCGATGAGGGTGGTGCCGATCAGTCCGCCCGGGTCGCGGCCCGGCAGCAGGATCTTGGCGATGATCCCGGCGAGCAGACCGAGGACGATCCAGCTGATGATGCCCATGCCATGACCTGCCTTTCCTCGTGCGCGTTCCCGGACTCCTGCCCGTAGTGCGCTGTTGTCATGTCAGACGCCGGCGGTTCGGAGTGCGGTTGCGGCCGTGGGTAGGGTGCGGCCCATGACACAGGAACTGCGCAGGTCGCTGGGCCTGTTCGACGCCGTCGTCATCGGGCTGGGCTCGATGGTCGGCGCCGGGGTCTTCGTCGCCCTGGCACCCGCGGCCGCGGCGGCCGGGACCGGGCCGCTGCTGCTCCTGGCGCTGGGGCTGGCCGCGGTCGTGGCGTACTGCAACGCCACCGCGTCGGCCCGGCTCGCGGCCCGCTACCCGGCGTCGGGCGGGACGTACGTGTACGGGCGGGAACGACTGGGTCCGTTCTGGGGGTATCTCGCGGGCTGGGGCTTCGTCGTCGGCAAGACCGCCTCGTGCGCGGCGATGGCACTGACCGTCGGGGCGTACGTCTGGCCCTCGCAGGCGCACGCCGTCGCGGTGGCCGCGGTCGTGGCACTGACGGCGGTGAACTACGGCGGTGTCCAGAAGACCGCCTTGCTGACCCGGGCGATCATCGCGGTCGTGGCGGCGGTCCTGGCGGCGGTGGTGGCCGCCTCCCTCGCCTCTCCGTCAGCGGACCCCGGGCGGCTGCTGTCGGGTGGCTCCGGCGGCGGCGCCGGGGGCGTGTTGCAGGCGGCCGGACTGCTGTTCTTCGCGTTCGCCGGGTACGCGCGGATCGCCACGCTCGGCGAGGAGGTACGGGATCCGGCCCGGACGATCCCGCGTGCGATCCCGCTGGCCCTGGGGATCGCCCTGGCCGTGTACCTGGGCGTGGCCTGTGCGGTCCTCTCCGTGCTGGACGTGGACGAACTCGGCCGGGCGACGGCTCCGCTGGCCGACGCCGTCCGGGCGGCGGGAGCGGACTGGCTGGTCCCCGTCGTACGGGCCGGGGCGGCGGTGGCCGCGCTCGGCTCGCTGCTGGCGCTGATCCTCGGGGTTTCCCGGACGACGCTGGCGATGGCCAGGGACGGCCATCTGCCGCGCACGCTCGCGGCCGTGCACCCCCGCTTCCGGGTGCCGCACCACGCGGAGCTCGCGGTGGGCTCGGTGGTGGCCGTGGTGGCGGCGACGGCGGACGTGCGGGGCGCGATCGGCTTCTCCTCGTTCGGCGTGCTCGTGTACTACGCCGTCGCCAACGCCTCGGCCTGGACGCTCGGTTCCCGGGGAAGGGCACTCACCCTCGTCGGGCTTGCGGGCTGTCTGGTGCTCGCCCTCGCGCTGCCGCTGTCGTCGGTGGTGGCGGGCGCGCTGGTGCTGGCGGCGGGAGCGGCGGCGTACGGGGTACGGGCGCGGGCCGGCCGGGAACGCCCCTGACGCCCGCGGTCCCGAGGATGCCGACGCTCTCCTCGCAGGCAGGCGGATCCGCGAGGCGGGGCGTCACGCCGGGACAGCGGCGCAGGTGCACCGGGCCGGCCGGCGGAACGCCAGGTGCCCGGGGGACCTCGCCCGTTCAGGGCTCGCCGCCCCGGTCTCACCGCCCCGGGCTCACCTCGCCGGTCTCACCTCGCCGCGAACGGCTGGTCGGCCGGCACGATCTCCTTGCCCAGGGGCAGCAGCGAGACGGGGATCAGCTTGAAGTTCGCGAGGCCCAGGGGGATGCCGATGATGGTGATGCAGAGGGCGATCCCCGTGACGACGTGTCCGAGCGCGAGCCACCAGCCGGCCAGGATCAGCCAGAGCACGTTGCCGATGCAGGAGGGGGCGCCGGCGTCCCTGCGCTCCACCACCGTCTGTCCGAAGGGCCACAGCGCGTAGACGCCGATGCGGAAGGCGGCCAGGCCGAAGGGGATGCCGATGATGGTGATGCACAGCAGTACACCGGCCAGCAGATAGCCGAGGAACATCCAGAAGCCGCACAGGACGAGCCAGATGACGTTCAGGATTGTCTTCATGGGCGGTGACCTGCCATCTGTTCGAGACGGGCGATGCGTTCGGCCATCGGCGGATGGGTGCTGAACAGTTTCGTGATGCTCTGCCCCGGCCGGAAGGGATTGGCGATCATCATATGACTCGCCGTCTCGATCTTCGGCTCGGGCGGGAGGGGCAGCTGCTTGGTGCCCTCCTCCAGCTTGCGGAGGGCGCTGGCGAGGGCGAGCGGGTCGCCCGTGAGTCTGGCCCCGTCGGCGTCGGCCTCGAACTCACGGGAGCGGCTGATGGCGAGCTGGATCACGGACGCCGCGAGCGGCCCAAGGATCATGATCAGCAGCAGGCCGAACAACCCTGGACCGTCGTCGTCGTCCGAGCGGCCTATGGGAATCAGCCAGGCGAAGTTCACCAGGAACATGATCACGGAGGCGAGGGCGCCGGCGACTGACGAGATCAGGATGTCCCGGTTGTAGACGTGGCTCAGCTCGTGGCCGAGGACGGCCCGCAACTCGCGCTCGTTGAGGATCCGCAGGATGCCCTCGGTGCAGCAGACGGCGGCGTTGCGCGGATTGCGGCCCGTGGCGAAGGCGTTGGGCGCCTGGGTCGGCGAGATGTACAGCCGAGGCATCGGCTGGCGCGCCTGGGTGGAGAGCTCGCGGACGATCCGGTACAGCGCGGGTGCCTCGAACTCGCTGACCGGGCGGGCACGCATGGCCCGCAGCGCGATCTTGTCGCTGTTCCAGTACGCGTACGCGTTCGTCCCGAGGGCGACGACGACGGCGATGATCAGGCCCATACGGCCGAACAGACTGCCGATGACGATGATGAGGGCCGACAGCCCCCCGAGGAGAACGGCGGTCCTCAGTCCGTTGTGCCGGCGGTGCACGGTACGCCCTCCAAGTGGTTCGGCAGGGGAACCCTCTGCGGTCGTGGTCCGCTCTCCAGTGGACCCTCCCGTACTGGTCAACGCCAGGCGAGAGCCGCGGGTTCCCCCGTCGCCACGGGCGGGGGCGCCGGCGCCGCTGGGCCGTTCGGGTGGCCCGGCCGGCTCAGCGCTGGGACGGGAGCAGCCCGGCCTTCTCCAGTGCCTCGGGAAGGGGCTCCACGTCGCTGGTGCAGTGCGCGCAACGGCTGGCGATGGCGGGGATCTCCGTGTAGCACCGCGGGCAGTCGCGCACTGCGGCCTTGATGCCGGCCGGCTCCTCCTTGGTGAAGCGGTTCTGCACCTTCAGCATCGGGACGACGACGCAGAAGTAGAGGACGGCCGCCGTGATCAGGAAGGCGATGGTGGCACTGATGAAGAGCCCGTAGGGGAACTTCACCCCCTGGACCGTGAAGGCCGCCTTGCTGAAGTCGCCGGCGCCCTGTGTGGCCACGCCGATCAGCGGAGTGATGAAGGCGTTGGTCAGCCCCGTGACGACCGCCGTGAAGGCGGAGCCGACCGCGAGGCCGATCGCCATGGTGATCACGTTTCCGCGGAGGATGAAGTCCTTGAACCCGCTCAGCACAGCGGTACTCCCTTGTCGTTCCTGCTGCCGTGTCGTTCCTGCAGCCATCCGGATGCGGCCAACACCGTGCCCGCTCGGGGCACCGCTTGTCGAACCGCCGGGTTCCGCCTCCCCTCCCCGGCGCCGTTCACGGGTATCCGGGGGAATCACGCCTCCAGGGGCCGGGCCCCGGGCCGACGTGTGTCGTGAGCCCGTCAGAACAGGTCGACGGCCGCGAAGCGCAGCACCAGCTGCGGCCAGCCCGACAGCACGACGCCCGCGGCGGCCGTGAGTGCGATGGCGGTGGTGACCAGGGCGGGTGCGCGGCGCCGCGCCGGCGCGGCCTCCGAAGCTGCCTCGGGCGCCTCCTGGGGCGCCCGGAAGAGCTGGGCGGTCCACTGCAGGTAGTAGTACAGCGCGATCACCACGTTGACGCCCATGACGACGGCGAGCCACCCGAGGCCCGCGTCGACCGCGGCCGAGAACACCGCGACCTTGGCGAAGAGGCCGATGATGCCGGGCGGCAGCCCCGCCAGGCAGAGCAGGAAGAAGCCGAGCACCAGGGCGGTCACGGGACGGGTCGCGTACAGGCCGCGGTAGTCGGAGATCCGGTTCAGGGGCTTCGTGCGGGCGACCAGGGCCACCACGGCGAAGGCGCCGAGGTTCACGACGGCGTACATGAGGGCGTAGGCGACGGTGGATCCGATCCGGACGTCGCCGGACCAGGCGGCCGCGGCGATCGGGACCAGGAGGTAGCCCGCCTGCCCCACGGAGGACCAGGCAAGCAGCCGAACCGCGCTGTTCGCGCGCGTGGGCGACTGGCGCACGGCCGCGACGTTGCCGGCGGTCATGGTGAGCGCCGCGAGCACCGCGATGGCCGGACCCCACACGTCCGCGTGGGCGGGGAAGGCGATGACGGTCACCAGGATCAGCCCGGAGAAGCCGACGGCCTTGCCGATCACGGACAGGTACGCGGCGACGGGCAGCGGCGCGCCGACATAGGTGTCGGGCACCCAGAAGTGGAAGGGCACGGCGGCCGTCTTGAAGGCGAAGCCGACCAGGGTGAGCGCCACACCCGCCTGGGCGAGGGTGTCCAGCTGACCGGGGACGTCCTCCATGCGGGACGCGATCCGGGTCAGGTGCAGGCTGCCCGTCGTCGCGTACACGAAGCTGACGCCCAGCAGCATCACGGCGGTGGCCGTGACCGAGGACAGGAAGAACTTCAGCGCCGCCTCGCTGGACATCCGGTTGCCGCGGCGCAGGCCGACCAGCGCGAACGCGGGCAGCGAGGCGACCTCGAGGGCGACGACGAGGGTGGCCAGGTCCCGCGCGGCGGGCAGCAGGGCCGCTCCGGCCGCCGAGGACAGCAGCAGGAACCAGTACTCCCCCGCCGGCAGTCGCCTGCGGGTCTCGGTGACGGAGATCAGCGCGGTGACGAGGGCACCGCCCAGCACCAGGAACTGGATGACGAGCGTGAACCGGTCCGCCGTGTAGCTGCACACATCGGGGGCGGTCGTCAGGCAGAAGGTGGCGCGGTCGGCCTTGCGCAGCGGCAGCAGCGACACGACGGCGACGACGAGCGAGGCGATGGCCGCGTAGCCGAGGAACGCCTTCCTCCGCTCGGCCACGAAGAGGTCGGCGACCAGGATGAGCAGGGCGGCCACCGCGGTGATGGTGGGCGGGGCGATCGCGAGCCAGTCGACGGACTGGACGACGGGCGCGACGAGCGCCTGCGGGGCGGCGGCCAGGGTCATGCCTTTCCTCCAGAGAGGAGCTTCTGCACGGCCGGGTCGGTGAGGCCGAGGAGGACCGCGGGCCAGAGCCCGGCGAGGACGGTGAGGGCGACGAGCGGCGTCCAGGCGGCGAACTCGTAACCCTGCACATCGGCGAGCCGCGCCTCCCCGGCCGGCCGGGGGCCGCCCATGCAGACGCGGCGGACGACGACGAGCACGTACGCGGCGGTGAGCAGGGTGCCGAGGCCGCCGATCGCCATGAAGGTGAGGAAGGCGGGGCGGCTGAGGCCGTCGGCGGGGTCGAAGGCCCCGAAGAGCGCGAGCATCTCGCCCCAGAACCCGGCGAGGCCGGGCAGCCCCAGCGAGGCCACGGCGGCGAAGGCGAGCAGTCCGCCGAGGCGGGGCGCGCGGCCGTACAGCGCCGCGCCGGTCGCGCCGGCGAGCGTGTCGAGGTCGGCGGTCCCGTAGCGGTCCTTGACCGCGCCGGCCAGGAAGAAGAGCAGACCGGTGATGAGGCCGTGTGCGATGTTCGCGAAGAGCGCGCCGTTGACGCCGGTCGGGGTCATGGTCGCGATGCCCAGGAGCACGAAGCCCATGTGGCCGACGGAGGAGTACGCGATCAGGCGCTTCAGGTCGCCCTTGGAGCCGGGCCTGGCGAGCGCGAGACAGGCGAGGGACCCGTAGATGACGCCCACGACGGCGAAGGCGGCGAGGTACGGGGCGAAGACCTGCATGCCGTCGGGAGCGATCGGCAGGACGATCCGGACGAACCCGTACGTGCCCATCTTCAGCAGGACGCCGGCGAGCAGGACCGAGCCGACCGTCGGCGCGGCGGTGTGGGCGTCGGGGAGCCAGCTGTGCAGCGGCCACATCGGGGTCTTCACGGCGAGGCCGATCCCGATCGCGAGTACGGCGAGGACCTGCACGGACAGGGTCAGGCCGCGGCCGTTGTCAGTGGCGAGTGCCAGCATGTCGAACGTGCCGGCCTGCAGTCCCACGAGGAGCAGGCCGAGCAGCATGACGACCGAACCGAGCAGCGTGTAGAGGATGAACTTCCAGGCCGCGGGGCGGCGGCCCGCACCGCCCCAGCGGGCGATGAGGAAGTACATCGGGATCAGGACCGTCTCGAAGGCGAGGAAGAAGAGCAGGAGGTCGAGGACGGCGAAGGTGGCGAGGGTGCCGCCCTCGAGCACGAGGAGCAGTGCGACGAACGCCTTGGGGGACGGGCCCTCGGGCATCTTGAAGTAGCTGTAGAGCGCGCAGAGGAAGGTCAGCAGCGCGGTCAGGACGAGGAGGGGGAGGGAAATGCCGTCGGTGCCGAGGTGGATCCGCACGTCCAGCGCCGGGATCCAGCTGATGTCGGTCGTGGCCTGCATCTTCGACGGCTGGTCGTGGTCGAAGCCCAGCGCGAGGACGATCGCGGCGGCGAGGATCGCGCCGGTGACGGTCACGCCGTGCCGCAGCACGGCCTGGTCCGGTGACTTCCCCTTCAGTCCGGGCGGGGCCGGCAGGAGGGCCGCCGCGGCACCGATGAGCGGGCCCACGACGATGAACGCGAGAAGGAACTGCATCACGGATTCGCTGATATCGATCACGGCTCACACTCCCGCGGCGACGAGTACGACGGCGATCGCCAGGACGACGGAGCCGGCCAGCAGTGCGCTGAGGTAGGTCTGCACGTTTCCGGTCTGGGCGCGGCGGACGAGCCACCCGAGCCAGTTGGTGCCGGTGCCCGCGCCGCGCACGTACGTGTCGACGACTTCGCGGTCGAGGAACCTGACCAGTTCTGCGCCGGCCGTCACGGGCCGGACGAAAAGGGCGTGGTAGACGGCGTCGAGGTGGAAGCCCGCTGCCGCGGGCCGGTGCAGCGGGCCGAGCAGCAGCCGGCCGGGGTCGGCCGGGTCGGGCGCGGCCGCGATGTCCCCGTAGACGGGTTCGTGACTGGTGATCGCCTCGGCTTCGGAGACGGCGGGTTCGGCCTCGGGGTGGGCGGCGACGGCGCCCATCGGGACGCGTGCCGCCAGGGCCGTCGTGTGCCGCCAGGTGGCGTAGGTGACCAGTCCGCCGACGAGCGCGACACCCGTGCCCAGCACGGCGGTGGTGAGGGTCGGCTGCAGCGGGCGGCCGTGGAACCAGTCGTCGATGAAGCCCGCGGTCAGGCCGAAGGCGAGCGACGGCACGGCCAGCACCCAGAGGACGGCGGTCATGGCCAGGGGCTGCCGACCGTGGTCGGGGGCCTCGGCACCCCGGCCGCGGAACGTGAGCAGCCACAGCCGGGTGGCGTAGGCGGCGGTGAGGAGGGCGGTGAGCAGACCCGAGACGAGGACGGCCCAGCCCGCCACGGCCGGGGCGACGGCGGACTCGCCGAGCGCGGTGTGCTCGGCGGCCACGAGCACGGCTTCCTTGGAGAAGAAGCCGGCGAAGGGAGGAATGGCGACGAGCGCGAGCAGGGCGATCGTCATCGTCCAGTAGGCGTCGGGGATCCGCTTGGCCAGCCCGCTCATGCGGGACATGGCCGCCAGCGAGTTGGTGCCGGCGGCATGGATGATCACGCCGGCCGCGAGGAAGAGCAGTGCCTTGAACGCACCGTGCGACAGGAGGTGGAAGACGGCGGCGCCGCGGTCCCCGACGGCCAGCGCGCCCGACATGTAGCCGAGCTGGCCGATCGTCGAGTAGGCGAGGACCCGTTTGATGTCGTCCTGGGCGAGGGCGGCGAGCGCGGAGCCGACCATGGTGATCGCGGCCATCACGGCGAGGACGACCAGCGCTGCCGCGGAGGCGGTGAAGACCGGGAGGAGCCGGGCGACGAAGTAGACACCGGCGGCGACCATCGTCGCGGCGTGGATCAGCGCGGAGACCGGGGTGGGGCCGGCCATGGCGTCGGGGAGCCAGGTGTGCAGCGGGAACTGGGCGGACTTGCCCGCGACACCCGCGAGCAGCAGTAGCGCCACCAGGGTCGGGTGGTCGAGCGCACCCGCCGCGACGGCGCCGAGGATGCCGGTGATGCGGAACGTTCCGGCGTCCACGGCGAGCGCGAACAGGCCGAACAGGAAGGGCACGTCGCCGAGCTTGGTGACGAGGAACGCCTTCAGGGAGGCGGCCCGTGCCTCGGGCGTCTCCCAGTAGTGGCCGACCAGGAAGTACGAGCAGATGCCCATGATCTCCCAGCCGACCAGCAGCACCATCAAGTCGCCCGAGTAGACGACGAGCAGCATCGCGGAGGTGAACAGCGATACCAGGGCCGCGTAGGAGGGGTAGCGCGGGTCGTCGCGCAGATAGGCGGTCGAGTAGATCTGCACGCAGGAGGCGACGACGCCGACCAGGACGGCGACCAGGACGGCGAACCCGTCGAGGTACAGGGCGAGGTCGATCGGGACCGACCCCGTGGGGGTGAGCTGGGTGGACACGCTGATGGGCCGCCCCCCGCCCTGGCGTACGGCGACGAGCGCGGCGAGCACGGTCGCGGCCAGCGTCGGCAGCACGGCCAGGGGCCGGACGAACCCCGGGGCCGAGCGGCCGAGGAGGAGACCGGCCGCGGCACCGAGGAAGGGAAGGAGGGGGACGAGAACGGCGAGGGTCGTCGTGGTCACGCGGTGGCCTCGGCCTTCTCTGCCGGCGCGGTGGCGTCGGCCGGTTCGTGGCCCTCGGCGGTGTCGCGGAGTTTGTCGATGTCCGAGGTGCCGCGGTTGCGGTAGACCATCAGGACGATCGCCAGACCGATACCGATCTCCGCGGCGGCGATGGCGATGGTGAACAGGGTCAGCGCCTGGCCGCTGTGCAGCGCGTCGCGCAGCCAGACGTCGAAGGCGACGAGGTTGAGGTTGACGGCGTTGAGCATGAGCTCGACCGACATCAGGACGAGGATCGCGTTGCGGCGCGCCAGCACCCCGTACAGCCCCGTGCAGAAGAGGAGGACGGAGAGCACCGCCGGATAGGCGAGATGCATCAGTTCTTCCCCTCCCGGTCCTGGGGGCTCTTGCGGGACAGGACGATCGCGCCGACCAGGGCGGCCAGGAGCAGCACGGAGAGTGCCTCGAACGGCAGGACCCAGTGCCGGAAGAGGATCTCGCCGGAGACCCGGGTGGAGCCCTGGGCCGGTCCTTCGAGGTCGATCCACGTCGTGCGGAACGCGTCGACGACCACCCACACCAGGGCGGTCGCGGAGGCGGCGGCCACGACGAGCGCGGCGGGGCGGTTGCCGGAGTCCGCGTCGGCGGAGCGGCCGATGGGGGCCTTGGTGAGCATCAGTCCGAAGAGGAGGAGGACCACGACGGAGCCGACGTAGATCAGCACCTGCACCCAGGCGATGAACTCGGCGGTGAGCAGGAGGTACTCGACGGCCAGCCCGCCCAGCGCGACGACCAGCCACAGGGCGGCGTGCACCAGTTGCCGGGTCGTGACGGTGAGCACCGCTGCGGCCAGGGTGGCGATGCCGACGAGCAGGAAGGCGATCTCGACGCCCGTCGGGGACAGGAAGCCGTTGCCCGTCTGGGTGACGGCATGGGCGAGGATCATGCCTGGCCTCCCTCGGCCGGCGGGGCGGCCGGGCCGGTGGCGTCCGGTGCCGCGGGCGCCTGCTCGGCCTCGGCCCGCGCGGCGGCGAGCTTCTCCGCCGCCTTGCGGGCCGCGGCGAGCTCCTTCGGCTCCTCGGCGGCGGGGTCCAGTGCCGGGGGCGCCGGAACCGTCCACATCCACTCGCGGAGTTTGTCCCGCTCATGGGTCAGATCGCGGATGTCGGTCTCCGCGTACTCGAACTCGGGCGACCAGAACAGCGCGTCGAAGGGGCACACCTCGATGCAGATGCCGCAGTACATGCAGAGCGAGAAGTCGATGGCGAACCGGTCGAGGACGTTGCGGCTGCGTTCGCGCCCGCCGGGCACGGCCGCCGGGACCGTCTCCTTGTGGGAGTCGATGTAGATGCACCAGTCGGGGCACTCACGGGCGCAGAGCATGCAGACCGTGCAGTTCTCCTCGAACAGGCCGATCACACCGCGCGAGCGGGGCGGGAGTTCGGGCTGCACGTCGGGGTACTGCGCGGTGTGAGCGCGCTTCGTCATCGTCCGCAGGGTGACGGCGAGCCCCTTGGCCAGACCGGATCCGGGGATACGCGACCGAGAGGGCGGATGGGAGCCGGTCATGACTGCATCACCACCTTGACGACGCCGGTGAGGGCGATCTGGGCGAGGGCGAGCGGGACGAGCGTCGTCCAGGCGAGCCGCTGGAGCTGGTCCTCACGCAGCCTCGGATAGGTCACGCGGAGCCAGATCACGATGAAGGCGAGCACCGCGGTCTTCAGCAGGGTCCACAGCCAGCCGAGGCCGTCGGCACCGAACGGGCCGTGCCAGCCGCCGAGGAAGAGGACGGTGGTCAGACCGCAGAGGACGACGATGCCCGCGTACTCGGCGAGCAGGAACAGGGCGAAGCGCAGCCCGGTGTACTCCGTGTACGCGCCGAAGATGATCTCGGAGTCGGCGACCGGCATGTCGAACGGCGGGCGCTGCAGTTCGGCGAGACCGGCCACGAAGAAGACCAGGGCGCCCACGATCTGCCACGGCAGCCACCACCACTCGAAGGCGTTCAGGATGCCGGGGAGCGAGACGGTGCCGGCGGCCATCGCGACGGACGCGGCGGCGAGCAGCATCGGCAGTTCGTAGGCGAGGAGCTGTGCGGCGGTGCGCAGAGCGCCGAGGAGCGAGAACTTGTTGGCCGAGGCCCAGCCCGCCATGAGCGAACCGAGCACGCCGACACCCATGACGGCGAGCACGAAGAAGATGCCCGCGTCGACGATGATGCCGACCGCTCCCTCGCTCGGGCCGATCGGGATCGCGACCAGCACGAGCAGATACGGCAGCAGCGCGACGGCGGGCGCGAGCTGGAAGACGCGGCGGTCGGCGGCGGCCGGGACCACGTCCTCCTTCTGCGCGAACTTCACACCGTCCGCGACGAGTTGCGCCCAGCCGTGGAAGCCGCCGGCGTACATGGGGCCGAGCCTGCCCTGCATATGGGCCATCACCTTGTGCTCGGTCTGCCCGATGACGAGGGGCAGCACCAGGAACACGGCGAAGACGGCCAGGAGCCGCAGGGCGACGTCGAGTGCGTCGTTCACGCGTGGTCGCCTCCCGTGGCGTCGTCCGTCCGCGGCCCGGACCCTTCGTCGGGCCCGGTGCCCGGGTGGGGGGTCGTGGGTGGGGTGGTTGCTCCGCGTCCGGGCTCCGGGTCGGGCTCCGGGTCCAGCTCGGACCGGGACTCGGGCGCGGCCTCGGCGTCGGATTCCGGATCGGGCGCGGAGCCGGATTCGGCGTCGGGGTCGGTGTCGGATTCGGAACCGGCACCGGCACCGGCACCGGAGCCAGCGGCGGATTCGGAACCGGCGTGGGCGTCGGCGTCGGCGACACCTGCGCCGCCGGCGTGCGTGCCGGACTCGGTCCTCGGGCCGGGACCGGCGCCCGTGCCGGCGCGGGCATCCGCACCGGCATCGGCATCGGCCGAGGGACCCGGCCGGGACTCGGCGCCGGCATCGCCCGCGCGCCTGTCCGCGCCGGACTCGGCCTCGGGCCCCTGCCCTGCCTCGGTTTCGGGCTCGGGCTCGGGCACGGCTTCCTCCGAGGAATCTGCCCTCTCGGAGGACTCGGCTCCCTCGGAAGTCCCGGTCCCGGCGCCGGAGGGCGGTGGCGTCCGCCGTTCACCCGGACCGGGCTGGGAGCCGGAGCCGGGCTGGGGGTCGGGACCGGGCTGGGGGTCGGGACCGGGCTGGGAGCCGTCGCCCGTCTCCGGCGTCTTCGTGTCGTCGAAGGCCGGGCGTGCGTGGTGCCAGGGGGCGTCGGTGCTGCGGGGGCGCGAGGCGGCGGCGGGCCGGGGCGCCGCCTCGGCGGACTGGCTCGCGGAGCCGTCCGCGGCGCTGCGCGTACGACGGGGCGCGGCAGCCGCGTCCTCCGCTGCCGGGCGCTGGGTCGCCGAGCCCTCGGACGCCGACCGCGAGCGGCGGGCGGGCGCCTGACCTGCCGAGCCTTCCGCCGCCGAACGCGAACGCCGCGCCGGGGCCCCCGGCGCCTGCGCGCCCTCCGCCGGAGCCCCGGCTCCGGCGGCCTGCACGCCTTCCGCAGCAGCCTGGCTGGCCGAGCCCTCCGACACGCTGCGGGTGCGGCGCGGCGGGCGCTCGCCCGCGGCACGCGGAGTGCGGGCCGGGCGGGCGGGGGCAGGGGGGAGCTGGCCCTTGAGGGGGCCCCACTCGTTCGGGTCGGGAACGCCGGGCGGCAGCATCTGGCGCCGCTTGGGCCCGCCGTGCTCCGACTCGCCGGGCTCCTTCGCGCCCGGCCACGCCTTGGCGACCCGCGCCGCGAGAACGAAGTCCTTGCGCAGCGGATGCCCTTCGAACGTGTCGGGGAGGAGCAGCGGCACCAGGTGCGGATGGCCGGTGAAGTCCACGCCGAACATCTCGTGCGTCTCGCGCTCGTGCCAGGCGGCACCCGGGAAGACCTCCACGGCGGTGGGGAGTACGGGTGCGTCGTGCGGCACGGTCGTACGCAGCATCAGCCTGCGGACGGCGGTTCCCTCCGCGCCCTTCTCCAGTGCGACGACGTGCGCGCAGACGCGGAAGCCGGTACCCGGTTCGTCGACGGCGCTGAGCCAGTCGAAGTAGGTGCAGCCGAGTTCGTCGCGGGCCGTGCGCAGCGCGTCGAGCCACGCGGCCGGCGGCACGTCCACGGTGAGCAGGTCGTACGCCGCCTCGGCGGTCGCCTCGGGACCGAAGCGTTCCGCGATCTCCGTCTCGAACGTGCTCACGAGGCGGCTCCCTCGTCGGGCCCGCGCCCGGACGGCGCCTGCGCCTCACCCGACGGCGCCTCACCCGACGGCGCGCCGCCGGACGGGGAGTCCGCGGCGCCTGCGGCCGGGACGGGCGGGGCGACGAGCCCGCTGCGGAGTTCGCTCACCGAGGCCCGGCCGGGAGCGGCGGCGTACCGCTCGCCCAGCGACTCGCGCGCGATCTTCTCCTGCAGCTTGAGGATGCCCTGCAGCAGCGCCTCGGGCCGCGGGGGACAGCCCGGGACGTACACGTCGACGGGGATGATCTGGTCGACGCCCTTGGTCACGGAGTACGAGTCCCAGTACGGACCGCCGCAGTTCGAGCAGGCGCCGAAGGAGATGACGTACTTGGGCTCGGGCATCTGCTCGTAGAGGCGCTTGACCGCGGGCGCCATCTTGTCGGTGACCGTGCCGGACACGACCATCAGGTCGGCCTGGCGGGGGCCGGGCGCGAACGGGATCACGCCGAGGCGGATGAAGTCGTGCCGGGCCATCGACGCGGCGATGAACTCGATCGCGCAGCAGGCGAGGCCGAAGTTGAAGACCCACAGGCTGTAGCGGCGGCCCCAGTTCAGGATCACCTTCATCGGCTCGGGTGCCAGCCGGGAGAGGGCTCCGAGCCTCTTGGGCTCCGGCAGCGGCACCGGCCCGGCGGCCTCCGCGCCCGGGGTCTGCGGGGTCACGTCCATGTGAGGACGCCCTTCTTCCATGCATAGAGAATTCCCACGGCCAGGAAGCCGAGGAAGATGAACATCTCCACGAGCGTCGTCGCGCCGTATCCGGCCTCGGCGAAGACCGTGGCCCACGGGAAGAGGAAGATCGAGTCGACGGCGAAGATCACGTAGAGGAAGGCGTACACGTAGTAGCGGACCTGGGTGTGCGCCCAGCCCTCTCCCACGGGATCGACTCCGCATTCGTACGTGAGCAGCTTCTCCGGCGTGGGCACGACCGGCCGCAGCAGCCGTCCTGCGCCGAACGCCACGGCGACGAACAGCACGCCGACGAGGGCGAGCAGTCCGACGACGGAGTAGCTCTGGAAGTAGTCAGCCGCGAGTACGGTCGATTCGGGAAGTTTCCGCACGTCCGCCCCTCGCTCCCTGCCCGTTCGACGATCTGTACGCACGGGAGTCTAGGCCCTGTTAAAGAGACGGTAAGCAGCCGTGTCACTCATCGGACCGGAACGGACAGCCCACCGGACCGGAACAGGCGTCCGGCCGGACCGGACGGGGCATCGCGCCAGTGGGGATATCCCCACTCCACCCCCACCCACGTACCCCATGGCGTGCCCGAAACCGACCGTGCAGGCTGTCCCCCATGACCCCGACCAGCAGTTCTCCCGACGGCTCCGCGCACGAGCACGACGGGCCGCCGCCGGCCCGCCTCGCCTACGACCGGCACACCTGGAAGGAGATCGTCCATCTCCTCTCCGACCTGCCGGTCGCACTCGCCGGGTTCGTCTACACCGTGACCATGGTCGCGGTCGGCGCCGGGCTGTCGGTGACCGTCGTCGGGCTGCCGCTGCTGGCGGGCGGGCTGGCCGGCGCACGCGTCCTCGGCCGCTGGGAGCGGGCCCGGGCCCGCGCGCTGCTCGGTGTGCGGATCGACGAGCCGAGCCCGCTGCCCCTCCGTCCCGGGACGGGACTCCTCGGCAGACTGTGGAACGGGCTGAAGGACCCGGTGGGCTGGCGGACCGTGCTGTACGCGTTCATCAGGCTGCCCTGGGCGATCCTGTCCTTCACGGTCACGCTGGTGGGGCTGTTCGTGCTCTGGCCGGTGCTCCCCTTCGTCGTGCGGGGCATGACGAACGCCGACCGGGCGATGGTCCGGGCACTGCTCTCGCCCTCCGACGAACTGGAGCGGCGCATCGCGGAGCTGGAGTCCGACCGGGGCGTCGTCGTGGACACGGCGGCCGCGGACCTGCGGCGCATCGAACGCGATCTGCACGACGGCGCCCAGGCCCGGCTCGTCGCCCTCGCCATGGGTCTCGGACTCGCCAAGGAGAAGCTGCTGGAGGACCCCGACGCGGCGGCCGCCATGGTCGACGAGGCGCACGGCGAGGTGAAGCTGGCGCTCCAGGAGCTCCGCGACCTGGCCCGAGGCATCCACCCGGCCGTCCTCACCGACCGCGGCCTCGACGCAGCGCTCTCCTCCGTCGCCTCCCGCTGCACCGTCCCGGTGCAGGTCACGGTGGACATGCCGGCCCGCCCGGCCGAGGCGATCGAGGGCATCGCGTACTTCACCGTCTCCGAGCTCCTCCAGAACATCAGCAAGCACAGCGGCGCGCGCACGGCGTCCGTCGACGTGTGGCGGCGCGACGACCGGCTGCTGATCCAGGTGAGCGACGACGGACGAGGCGGAGC
>NZ_FNHI01000021.1:0-56280 GCF_900103455.1 Streptomyces wuyuanensis
GGCAGACGAGTCGGGCTGTACGCCGGGTTCTGTCGCCCGGTGTTGCGGGATCAGGGGCAACTCGCTGCGGCCTCGGTGACGCCCTCGTGACCTGCGTTCTTATGAGTTCCGATCGGTTCCGATGCGGTGTAGATCGGAGGTGGATAGAGGGAAATCTGGGTGCCCCCCCGTCGCCCCCCGCCCCCCAATTACCCCCAGAGAACCCCCAGAAGATGCACCCCCGCCAGGGCGTCTACAGCAAGAAGCCGCCCTCCGAGTGACCGGAGGGCGGCTTCTTGCTCGATGTCTACACGCCGAGCGACCCCGGCCGGTACTCCAGCCCGCGGCGGATGGCGTACCGCCGACGCTCGTTCTCCATGACCAGGACGCAGCTGCCGCACGCGGCTATCTCGTAGACGTCCCCTGAGGGCGTGGTGATGTCATCGATGCGCGTGACAAAGACATCCCGATCGGCGCACCGGAAGCAGGAGCCGGGCTTCCAGCGGTACAGGGCAAGGATCACGTCGGGCGTCATGGCCGTCTCCGTCAGACCGAGCAGGCGACGAGGGGGCGTCGCAAGGGGGGACTGCGTAGGCGCGTGGGAAGGCGCTCGATGTTGCTCATGTCCAAGGGCTGCAGGTAGCACGCCGTCATTCACCCCTTTGAGTGAACAGATGTTCGATTCATTCAAACTACAGGTCGCCCTGCGGCATATGCCACACCGCCACAGGGCCTGACCTCCCTCGCCGGGGCGGCGCCCTTGCCTGCTCTACGCACAGGCCGGGCCCGTCCGTCGCGCCAACTCCTTGATCGAATAATGCCTCAAATTTGCTGCTGACTTATGATCTTGATCTGGCTGAGCGTTCTGGGGTGCCAGCCGATCAGCCCGAGTGGATCCTCGACTCCCGTCGGCGGATCGGCCTACGTGTCCGTGACGCCCGCATGTACGCCGACCTGACCCAAGAACGCCTTGCCCATCGGGCCGGCATCGACCGGTCGACGGTGCAGCGGATCGAGGCCGGCGAAGAGATGAAGATCAGCCACCTTCTGTTGATCGCGCGTGAGCTTCGGATCCACGTGGCCGACCTCCTTCGTTAGACGGCGCGTTAACGGTCACTCACCCGATGGCCGGAACGCAACCTTCCGAAACGCGGTAACCAGCCCTGGTTACGGATCTGTAACTTCCTGTTCGATGATTCAGTAAGGGTTGCCTTCGAACCTGCACGAATCTCAGCCACTAAGGGAGTTAGTGCAGGTCAGAACGTTGCACGGGGTTGCACGCATGATGCCCGGATAGGGGGCGTCTTGGGTGGCCCTTTACCTGGCGCACATGTGCCAGTGCCCATTCGCGCCATTGCCCATTCGCGCCATTGCCGCCCGCCGCGGTCCGCCGAACGCGGCGGGCGGCGGTCATGGGGTGGGGGGTATGTGGCGCCGGCAGGACCTGGGGAACCAGGTGAACGTCCGGTCGGCGATGCGCAGGAGTCGAGGCTTCAGGTCGACGGCGGTCTGCGCGGTGAGGACGATGCCGCAGTGGACGCAGTCCATGCCGCGGACCTGGCGCTGGGTGAGGCTGCCGATCGGGGGTAACGGCCGGCCCTCTTCGCTGCTGGTCGTGGCGCGGGTACTCTCCGCCATGGCGACTCCTGCTAGTCGTCCGCGCCCCGGGGCCGGTGACAGCCGGCTGCCGGGGTCTCTCTCGTGCAGCGTACCCGTTCTGCTGCATACCGCTGCATACAGCAGCACACCGCTTCCTGCCACTGCGCGCTGCTGCGGTCAGCCCTACGTTCGCAGTGTGGGCGAATCGGACACCCCGGGCGTTGACCACACGAGCCACGTGTACGTGTACGTGCAGGTCGCGGACCGGATCGCAGGGCAGATCGCGTCGGGCAGGATCCCGGCGGGGGCGATGCTGCCCGGGGAGCGGGCGCTGATGGCCGAGTACGGCATCGCGCTCCACACCGCCCGGCGTGCGGTACGCGAGCTACGGGATCGCGGCCTCGTCATCACCGTGCCGGCGAAGGGGACGTTCGTCGTCGAGCAGCCACCCGCCGACTGACAGTCCCTCCCGCTAGCCTTGCCGTATGAGTGGGGGGCGTAGCGCGGCTGAGGTGAATGCGGAGATCCGGGCGCTGTGGGCGTCGGGCAGCCTGGCGTCCGAGGACCGGGGCCGGTACCACCAGCTGGTGGTCGAGTGGGCGCGGGCGGTCGACGCTGAGCGGTTCGGCGGCGAGCAGGGGCTCGCGGCTTAGTTCGTCCCGCCCGTCGGGTTCTGTCCCCGTGGGGCCGACGGGCGGGTCCGAGTGCCGCGCCCAGCCAGGAGCGCGAATGGGAAGCCCCAGTGTCTCAGGCTGCGCTGACAGTCGGGGGTGGCTACGGCCAGCTGCTCAGCTCGGCGCCGGTGGTCTCGTCGACGAGGGTGATGCGGGCCCCGGGGATGCTGCCGCGCTCGCCGATCCAGGCCCGGTACTTCAGGTCAGCAGTGGCGCGGCTCTGCCACCAGCCGTGTGCTGCGGGCCGGCCGTCGAGGGTGAGGGTGACGTGGTAGCGCGGCAGGTCTGGGGCGGGCATGCGGACAGGATGCCACCACGTATGCTCGAACGCATGTCCGGTCGTCCGCGTGCTGAGCGCATCGTCCTCCTCGAGGGCCTACGCGACTGGCTCGCCTACCAGCTGCGCCAGACCGAACGCACCCTCGCACAGCTGCGCGCCGAGGAAGACGAGGAGCGGCGGCGGCTGGAGGCGGAGCGGATCGCCGGGTCGTGGAAGTTGCAGCCCGCCCGCGTCACCGGCGCCCAGCCCATGCTCCACCGCGCCGACTGCCGCCTGTACAAAACGCAGCTCGGCTACCTCGACCGCGAGCACGCCGCCGTGGCGCTCGAGGAATTCCCGCGGCTGGAGATGTGCCAGATCTGCGCGCCATGGGGCAGCCTCGGGCTGCCGGCGCCAGAGGGCTGACAGTAGAGTCCGACGCCATGCCGTACAGGAAACGTCCCCAGCTCCCGGAGTCAGTGCGCGAAGCGATCCTTACCGATGTCCAGCTCCTCCATGAGGCGAGCATCGCAGCCGAGCGCCTGTTCAAGATGCGCGTACACCTTGCTGTTGAACAGGGCCTGACCACCCAGGAACTCGCCGATCGATTGGGCTGCTCAGGCCAGACGGTCCTCAACTGGAGAGCCCAAGGCGCGAAGTACCTCGCCGAGAAGCAGGGGGGCAGCTGACGCACGAGCGCCCTCCCCGGTGAGGTCGGGGAGGGCGCAAGATGGGGCGTCCCTGCCCCGTCGCATGGGGCAGGGACGCGGGGCCAGTCTGGCACGAGGGGCTGACAGGGGGCGGGGTTTCCCCTAACGTGGCAGTGCGGCCCTCGCAGTTCGCACTGCCCCTTCGGGGGTTGAAGCCTTCGGGCCTCCGAGGGCCGCGCCTATATGCTGACGCAGCGATGCCCCCGCCACTTCGACTGGCGGGGGCATCGTTGGTGCGGCTACTTCTCGTCGTCCGCGTGGTGGCCTACCCACTCCACACCGGACACGACACCAGTGCTGGCGGTGCCGACGAAGCTGGGCGCCCATCCGTCGGCGATGAACTTCGCTGCGGCGGCTGGCGGAACCCATCGGTTCCCTCGGGCCGGGTCGGACATCCAGGTAGCCAGCCCGTCAGCGGTGGCGAACACGGGGCTGACCGGGGAGCCCTCGCTCACGGTCTCCCACAGCTGCCAGCCATCACCCTCCGGCGGGCCGGTCGGCTCCCACGCTTCGGCCTCGGCTCGCTGCCCCTCGTACTTCTCCAGGCTGGCGTGGCCCCCGCACGTCGAGCAGGTGTCGTCGACGCCCTCCCGCTCGCAGCGGGCGCGGATCGCGACGCTGGCGTTGATGGCGTCGTGGCCAAAGCCTCGCAGGGACCACTCGTTGACCTGCTCGGCAGTCGGCGTAACGGCAGGCTCCTTCTTCTGCCAGCCCGCACCTCGGCTCCAGGTGTGGGTGAAGTCGTGGAGCCTTCCGGCTTCGACAAGTGCGTCCACGTCTTCCTGTGAGAGGTGGTGCAGCCACCCGCTGTTGAAGTGGTCAGCGAGCCGCTGCGCCTCGCGCTGGAGCGCGGCCTCGCCGGTGCCGTAGAAGTCCGGCGCGTTGCTCAGGTTGCGCTCGGCGAACTCCCGCACGGCCGGGCTGTCGTGCCGCCACGGTGTCGAGCCAGTGCTGGCTGGGTCGAACGGCAGCTTGCCGTACCAAAGGTCGTACAGGTTCTGCGCCTGCGGCGAGTAGCCACTCGTGCAGTCGGGGCACTTCTCCTCGTCGAACCGGTCGGGCATGAGGAACCCCTGCCAGACCTTGTTGAGAGGCCAATCGAAGTCGAGGGCGACTCGACGTACTTCTCGTCCCATATCAGTTCCTTTCCAGGTAGCGGTAGATGGTGGTGCGGGCGACGCCGAGCTGTTCGGCGATGTCCTGCACGGTGTGCTTGCGCTTGCCGTCGTCGCCCAGCTCGTCGTACATCTGTTGGGCGAGCTCGGCCTGCCGGGGCTTCAGGGCGGCCTTCCGTCCGCCGACCCGTCCGCGCGCCCGGGCGGCGGCGAGCCCGTCCCTGGTGCGCTCTGCGGTGAGAGCCCGCTCGAACTCGGCGACAGCCCCGAGGATGTGGAAGAACATTCGCCCCTGCGGCGTGCTGGTGTCGATCGCCTGATGGAGCACGACCAGGTTGACGCCCTGCTTCTGTAGTCGCTCCGACAGTTCGATGAGGTTCTTCAGCGAGCGGCCGAGCCGGTCCAGCTTGGTGATGACGAACTCGTCGCCCTCGCGGGCGACCATGAGCGCCTTGTCCAGCTCGGGCCGGGAGGCGAGCTTGCCGGACGCCTTGTCGACGAAGATCTGACCGCAGTTGGCCTCGCGGAGCGCGTCCTCTTGCGCGTCCGGATTCTGGTCCCGGGTGGAGACCCGTCCGTATCCGATTCTCATGGCTTCACTGTACTGATTGACAACCCTTTTCGCTACATAGTTGGGGACACGAGTTCTCGTCAGATTCGTCCTGCAGTAACGCAGTTGGAGCGACACCCGTCGACAGACACTCGTTACCGGACACCGCCGATAGCCCATAGTCCGTGCCGCCCCGTACCCTGGCTTCTGCTGCGGCGCCCGACCGTAGCGGCGAGGAGGGGACCATGCGACGCGACCCGAACTGGGACTACGACGACTCCGGCTGGGGCGTCACCGCCTGACCCCGCACAGCAGAAGGCCCCCACCGCCGAAGCGGTGGGGGCTCTGTCATTCCTCCGGTACCGGGTCCGGTGGCTGTGGTTGTTCGGGGACGTGGCCCATGTCGACGAGCGTCTCCAGGTCCGCGGCAGACTCATCCACCCGCCGCTGCACGGGACGCTCGGAGGGAAGGTCGGTCACGTCAGCCTCCTGTACGCGGCGGTTGAGGCGAACAGCCCGGCGCCGAGGAGCCCGCGGCCGTCGTCTGGCGGTGGCGCCCCGTCCCGTCGGCAGACGAGAGCGTCCGGGTCGCCCTTCGCGGGCTG
Source organism: Streptomyces wuyuanensis (assembly GCF_900103455.1). GTDB lineage: Bacteria > Actinomycetota > Actinomycetes > Streptomycetales > Streptomycetaceae > Streptomyces > Streptomyces wuyuanensis. The sequence goes on from NZ_FNHI01000021.1 coordinate 5,492, forward strand.
CCAGCTGTAGCCGGTCGGGCAGGCTTGTCCGTCGGCACCGTCCCGTCCGTCTTCGCCCGCGGGGCCGCGTTCGCCCCGGGGCCCGGCCGGTCCGGGTTCTCCCTGCGGTCCCGGGGGTCCTGCCGGGCCGGCTTCTCCGTCGGAACCATCGGTGCCGGGAGATCCGGGTGCGCCGGTCTGACCGACACCATCCGTGCCATCCGTGCCCGGGGAACCGGAGGGGCCGGGCGGCCCTGTGGGGCCAGCCTCTCCAGGCGGCCCGGACGGGCCCGGCTCACCACGCTCTCCCGGCGGACCAGACGGGCCGACGTCGCCGCGACTACCAGGCTTCCCCGCCACGGGCGTGCCGCCCAGCTCCTGCACCTGCTGGGCCAGCGCGTCGCGCGCCATGTTCGCGGTACGCAGATCCTGGGCCAGGCCCTGCATGGTGATGACCAGCCACGCGAACGCAGCCAGACCGATTGCGACCGCCACAGCGAACGCCACGTCCGAGCGCCGGCGGTGCGCTGGTGTGGTGCTCTTGTGTCGTGTCACGCTCCTGCCCCCCGGGCTTGGATGTAGACGGTGAGGAGCAGCATCAGTACGGGCGCGACGATGGCGCTGAACAGCAGCCGCCTGTCGGCGGCGCGGCGGTCAGCGGCCTTCTGCTCGTCCTGCCGCTTCCTCTCCGCTTCCTGCTCGCGTGCTTCCTCAATCACCTTGATGCGCTCGGCCAGCTGAGCAGCAGCCGTGTCGCGGGCTTGCTGCTCGAGCTGGTACCGCTCCATGGAGACTTTGCTGTCGAGCCGTGTGCCCAGCTCTCGGAAGTCCTCCTTCAGATCTTGGCGGACGTCTTCGAGGCGTCTCATCACCTCGCCGAGAGTCGGGTCGTTCGGCACGCGCTATCTCCACTCAGACGCTCGTCGGCTTGGCCGGGGCGGGGGTGGGTGACACCTGCCCGCGGGTGACGAGTGCGAGGACGGCGAGGACGACGGCGTTGAGGGCGCCGACGGTTTCGGGTGCGGTCTCGAGCCCGTAGGCGGCGAGGAGGGCGACACCGGCGGCGACGAGTCCGGTGAACGCCGACGGGGCGACCGGCCTTGTGACGGCGGCGGTGGCGGCGGCGAACACGGCGGACACGACGGCGACGATCGCACCAGCCTGCTCGGCGCTGAGGCCGAAGTTGAAGGACACGATCAGCGACAGGGCCGCTGAGACAGCAGCGATCAGGAGAGCCGGTTCACGGCCGAAGACCTTCATGATGATCTCGATTCTCGGGAGGGGTGTGGCTACTCGGCGAGGCGGGCGGCGAGCTTGTCGGCGACGAGCTCGGCGAGGCGGTTCATCTGCGTGTCGGTGAGGCCCGTGGTTTCCAGGGCTTGGACGCGTGCGTCGATGTCTCCGACGATCTGGCTCATCTCGCGGCCGTCGTCGGCCTTGCTCCGCCAGGCGAGCAGGCCGAGGTTGTCGTAGAGCCGCTGGATCTTCCAGTGGAGGTAGGTGAGCTTGTCGTCCTGCTCCTTGGTCAGAGCCATGTCGGGGGCCTCCTGTGCGGGCGGCGTGGTGGGTGTGCTGGCTGGGCGGGGTGCGCCTTTCTGGACCCAGGCGTACAGCGGTTCTCCGGGGCAGGCGGTGGCGTAGCCGTCGCGGTGCCCGCCGAGCCACGTCCCGGCAGGGCCTTCCTTGCGGCAGTAGTCGATGGCGTCCCGGCCGCCGTGGAGTTGGTCGTCGGTCGGCTTGGTCAGGCCGGACGATCCGACGAGGAAGCAGACCGCATAGTCCTGCTCGTTCAGGCTGGTGTTGCCGTTCGCGGAGTTGCGGCGCTTCAGGCCGCGGCCTTCGTACACGTAGCCGTGGGTGCAGACCAGGAACGAGTAGCCAATGTCGGACCAGCCGTTGCCGTCCATGTGGGAGTCCTGCAGCTTGCGCACGTAGGCGGCGCACGCGGTGTGCGGACGGTCTTCGTAGGCGCTGCCGAGGTAGTGCACCTTCACGCCGCGGCGGGCGCGGGAGTACAGGGTGGCGCCGCCCGGGGTGCGGTATGGACGCGCACCCCATTCGGCGCGAGAGACAAGCTTCATGGACACCCCTCAGAGCGGTCAGCCCAGGGCGGGCTGGGAGTCGATGGTGACGGAGGCCGCGGGCACCCAGTAGCCGGTGAGTGCTCCGGCGGTGATCTGGAACATGGGCCTGCCGTTGACGATGGCCCGGCGGTCGGCCGGGGCGTTCGACGGGTTCGCGAACGACACGGCCTTGACGCTGGTGACGGTGCCGTCGGCGGAGACCTTGTACGTGTCGACGGGCACGCTGCCGCCGGGGAACGTGACCGTCCTGTGCGGCCGGAACAGGGTCGCCAGGTGGATGCCCCGCAGCCACGCTTTCGACCAGTTCTCGCCGACCCACCAGCCCGTGTAGGCGCCCGCGGAGATGAGGTAGTAGATGCCGCGGCCCTGGATCCGGCGTCGCATGCTCGTCGGGGCCTGCGTGTCGCTGGAGAAGGAGACGCTCTTCGACTCGAGCTCGGCGTCGTTCTTCCCGGACACCCACGCGCCGGATGCGGCGGTGTCGAACCGGTACAGGGTGTGGCTGCCCGCCTCGAACTGGATCGTGCCGGCGACCCCGGGCGCGGGGAAGTCGTCGACGAGGCGCTCGGTGTCGTCGGCGAAATCCGGGGAGCCGGTCTGCCAGTGCAGCTGCGAGAACAGGTTGATGTGGTGCTGGTGGTAGGTCGGGGCGGGGATGCGGTGCGTCTGGCAGTAGAAGCTGTGCCACTTGCTGTTCCGTAGCAGCGGGAAGTAACGGGCCATCGTCGTGGCGGACGCGTCGTACAGGTCCGCCGCCGTCTGGGAGCCGGTCGCGCAGTAGTAGTCGTACAGCCCGAACATCGCGAAGATCATGCCGTTGTACGTGTAGTCCCCGGTGCCCGGCTGGTCGCCGGGGTACTCCTGGATCCACAGGTAGCCCGCGTCGTCGACGTTCACGCACCACGGGTACGCCTCGTCGTGCACCAGCAGCGATGCGAGGGCCCCGTCCGCGGCGGCCATGTAGCGGGCCTGGTCCTCCGCGCACACCTCGGCCAGTCCGGCGAGCTGCACGAACAGGCTGATGATTTCGCCCTGTGCCATGCCCGAGTACCAGGGGGCGGTGTAGTCGACGCCGGTGTGGACGGAGTGGGCGAAGTCGAAGCCGTAGGGGAACCACCAGGCGCCGCGGGCTTCGTCGTGCATCGCGATGAGCCGCCCGGCCTGAGCCCGCGCCCGCTCCAGGAACACCGCCCGCCGTGCCGGATCCGTCTCCGTGCGATAGCTGGTGATACAGCCCAGCCCGAACTGGGCCTGGCCCACCGGATGGTCGTAGCCGACCGTCCCGCCGTCCGGGTAGTACAGGTACTCGCCCTGCGCGTTCAGACGGTACGGCCCGGAGCTGGGCGACACGTTCGCCCAGGCGACGGGACGGTCACGCCACGGCCGCATCGCCTCCGGCAGATCAGTGACGAGCCGATAGCCGGCCTGATTCATGAGCCCTCCGGGCATGAGAAAACCCCGGCCAACAGGCGCGGGGCGGGAGAAGTATGGGCGGGTGGGTCAGGCGGTACGGCGGACCACGATGTACGAGCCGGCCACCACCGTCGTGGCCGTAGCCGAGCTGGCGTTCTGCGCCCACCGCATCTGGACCGTGCCGGCCGTACTCGAGGTGACCACGTAGAGGATCTCCTCGACGAAGGACAGCTGTCCGGTGGAGAAGACGCCGTAGTTGATCTCCGTGCCGAAGCTGTTGGTCAGGCCGCTCGCCCTGGTGGTCGTGTCCGCTGTCGACGTCGCTGAGGACACGGCGGGCCCGGAGGAGAACCGCTGCCCGGTGCAGCCTGCGGGCAGGGTCCACGCCATCTTGAAGTCGCTCGACGCCGCGCCGTTCACGGCGATGCGCACGATGATCTCGTACTCGGAGTTGGCGAGCACCGACACCAGCAGGTGGTTGTCGTTCTGCAGCGTCGTCGAGCTGGCGACGGACTCGTCAGCGGTCTTGTGGACGTAGTCGACGTCGGCGATCAGCGCGTTCATCTGGTCGCGGATCTCCGCGTTCATCAGCGCCGCGGTGACGGTCTCACCGACGACCCACGTGCGGGGGCTAGCCAGAGGCACGTGCTCACCCCCTCCTCATCGAGTTCTGCAGGTCCTGTTCGGCCTGCTGCTTCAGCGTGATCGGCGGCCGCGGGCGGGGCCGGTTGTAGGCGGTGTCGTCACTGGCCCACCAGAACCGGCGGGCCTTGAGCGGCTCACCGGCCACGAGCCCTTCCACGGCGGCGACGTCGTCGGGGAACCGCAGCGTGGTCCAGACGCCGGGCTGACAGCCCACGCACCAGAACCGCGGGTCGGCCGGGGACACGACCTGCGCCGACAGGCACACAGGGCACTGGGCCACCCACCGGCCGGCATCCACCCGCGCGATGAGCAGCGCGTCAGGGTCCACCCCGTCCGGCCGTGGGAGGCCACGCTTCTCCATGTTCTCCAGGTAGGCGATGACCCGCTCCGCCGGGGGGATCAGGTCCCATGCGTCTGGCCGGAGCGGCGGCGCCGGGGCGTAGAAGTCCTCCGCCCTCGACACGATCGGCACGGCCATGCGTCCCCCTCTCAGTACGCCAGGCGCGTGGTCTGGTCGAGCTGGCTGTAGTCCGAGCTGTTCAGGACCCACACGGTGTCGGTCTCTGTCCGGCTGACGTGGAAGTTGATGTAGTGCTGGTGGCGTCGAAGGGTTCGGGTGATGCCCTCGATCGTGACGGTGGCGCTTGAGGCTGCGGCCTCGTCGGGGAGGTCCGTCACCTCGAGCACTGTGGACACGTCCGCGTCGAGCAGTGCCCGGTAGGTGGCGAGCGGCAGCGTGTATGAGTCAACGGGGACTTGCCGCATCTCCGGCGGCGGGTCGGCGAACCGGTTGACCAGCCAGTTCGCCGCGTCCACGACTTCGTTGTCCGTCTCCTTCACCAGCGTGATCGACTGCGGGTACTGGCCGTAGGCATCGATGCTGGCCTGGTTCTTCACGCGCTGTGTCGCCCCACCCGGCCTGGTGGCGGTGACGAGGTTGATGAGCTTCTGGTCGTCGTCGTCGAAGCGGACCTCGGCAGTATCGAGGTCCGGATACGACAGGGTGATGGAGGCGCTCGGGTTGTAGCGGACGTCGCGGGACTGCAGGATCACGGCACCACTCGCCCGGTCGGCAACGAGGATGCCGCCCTCAGCCAGGGCCACCTCCTGCAAGTGCGAGAGGGGCGACCCGCCAAGCCCGGCCTGGGATCCGATACCGCCGAACGTCCCGCCCGTCGCCGTCACCGACGCGCCGACGTAGGACGCGATCCGGGCGGCGCGCACGTCGCCGTTCTCCCCGACATGCCTGGTGGTGCCGGTGGTGTAGTGCGCCACGTACTGGGCGACGTCGCCGGACGGGCCCGGGGCGTAGAACGCCAGGTGCGACAACTGGCCGGTCCAGAGTCGCCCGTTCGCCCACGAGCCGACGGTCAGGTGCCGGAGCCGGAACATCGAGTCGACGCCGACGCTGTACGCCACGCCGTCGACCCAGACGTTCCCAGCCTCTTCGTCGTACACGAAGTGATGGTGGACGCCGTTCGCCAGGTTCCCGGTCGCCGGCGCGGAGGAGGTGAGCGTCTCACCCGTGCGAGTGGACTGGATCTGGAACTCGCCGCTGCTGTTGAGGCTGAACACGATTTGGTAGCGGTTGTCGGTGGAGGTCAGGCCGCAGATGACGCGGTTGTTCGTGCTGGTGGAGAACCAGCCCTCGACGAAGATGAACGCCGACGACGACTCGGTCTCGAAGTCCTGGCCCAGGTCGCCCGTCAAGAACTGCCCGTTCGAGGCGTCGACGGGGGTGAGGGACAGCGCGCCCTGCCCGTCCGGGCCAGAGTCTGCGCCGCCGCCGAACGACAGCTCGCCGCCGCTACCGACCGCCGTGGTGCCGAGCGGTCCGGCCGTCGTGCCGGACAGGTCCCCGGCCGCGTCACTGTCCGACGCCTCGGTCAGCGGGTAGTAGCCGAGCGGCTCGTCGAGGAGAACCTCCTCGGACAGCATCGTCTCCAGCTGCCCCTTGCTGAGGATCTTGAACACGTCCGTCGCGGTGATGCTGGCAGTGGCGTGCAGGCCGGTCCACTGCGTGGGCCAGGCGTTGACGCCGCCGAAGAACAGGCCGTGGAACTGCGCGCCGTCCGAGTCGAACGTCGTTGCGCTGCTCCCCTCCTCGAGCTGGACTGCGTCGATGTAGGCGATGTCGCCGGCACCGGTCGGGGTCTGCGGATTGATCCGCAGCTGGAGACTGGGCTCGGTCGCGGCGAACGTGCAGGTGATCCGCTCCCACGCGTCGTTCAGGGTGGAGTACGAGCCGAACGCGTAATCCGTGCCCGTCGACCGGGCGGCCATCTTCAGCCGCACCGACTGATCCCCCGCCGGGACGTACACGTAGGCCGACGCGGTGTATGTGGTGCCGACGTCCAGCCCGTACACGTCGATCCGCACGGACTGCGATCCGACCGCACCCCAGGTGCAGCGCATCGACCCCGTGCCGTCGTGCACCGGGCTGGTCACCCGCGCAATCGCCGGGGTGCCCGACGACGACCAGCCGGATGTGTCCGTCTCAAAGCCAGTATTGGTGATCAGGTTCTTCGCGGTGGTGATCTCACGCACCCGAATGGGCACGCCCTTCTTCACGTTCGGGTAGTACGGCGACGCCGACCGTCCCGCAGTCAGCGCACCGTCCTCGTTGTCCAGCGTGAGCGAGCAGCTACTCGGCTGCGTCTCGGACTGCTCGTCGTTCGCGCCGCGGTTGCTGATGCTGATGCCGCGACTGACGATGTCGACCCGCTGCGTCACCTCAGTCCACGTGATCGACGCGACCGGGGTGGTGACCGTCGACCCGAACCCGAGCTCCACCACCAGCCGCGCCATCCCCTACCCCCTCTCGAAGTTCAGCGGGCCGCCGCCGTTGTTCCGCTTGAACGCAGTCAGCACCCGCTCAACCTCACGGCCCGCGGCCATCGCGTCGATCGGACCGGCAATCGTGACCGGGGCGTGAATGATGACCGTCCGCCCCCCGCCGCCCCCAGTCATCGCCGAAGCCCTCGGCGCGGGCACAGCCGCCATAGCGGGACTGAACTGGCCGGCGTTGATAGCCCGCAGTAGCGGCAGGTGCCGCTTGGTTTGCCGGGCGTTGACGACGAACTCGTTGTCGGACAGGCGGGTGGGGATGCTGTCGGACGTCTCCGTACCCGGCCCGCGAACGAGACCACCGCGGGACCGCCACAACTGCTTCTGGACCTTCTCCTCCACCGTCCGCAGAACCGTCGTGATCGTGGTCGTGGCGATCTTCCCGTTGATGCTGTTGAGCCGCCGGTTCGCCTCGGCGACCGCGTCCCGCAACTGCTGAATCTCCGCCCGGATCTTGCCCTGCTTGTCGAGCGGCGCCTTACGGAGACGCTCCTGCGCGTCCTTCAGTTTGGCCTTCAGGTCGTCCGAGTTGGCCTTGAGTCGGGCCGTCTTGTCCGGCGTGCGGAGGATCTGATCCGCCAGAGCCTTGGCCTGCGCCCGCGTCAGCCCCATACCGCGGGCCGACTTCTCCAGCTCTCCACGGCCGCGCTGGTAGACCTTCATGGCCTGTTCCCAGCTGCCCGTCTCGATGTACTTGGCCTCGACCGCCTTCATCGTCGTGGCAGCGATGGCGTCGAGGGCGGCGTTGTTCGCGCGGCCCTTCTCGGTGTTCTCGTTGAGGGTTTTGCCGTTCTCCTTGAGCGCAGCGTTCGCCGCGTCGATCGCGGCCTCCATCGCACGCACGTCACCGCGGGACTGGAGCACCGTCTGGTTGAGAGCATGCACCGACTGCTGGAGCCCGGCGACACCCTGCTGCAGCGCCTTCAGCTTCCCCTGCGTGGCGACGGCCTGGTCACCGAACGCGCCCATCGCGCGGGCCGCGATCTCCTGCTCGATCTTCGCTGCGGCCACCGCATCCCGGTAGGCCGGGAACAAGGCAGCGATCTCGCTGGCGGTGGCACCGTTGGCCTTCAGTGCCTCCGTGAACGAGGCCATGTTCTCAGCGGCCTGATCGGCGTAGCCGGAGTTCACCAGCGCAGCCAGAGCCTGGTCGACCCCAGCGAAGTCCTCCTTCACCGCACCGAACGACTTGGCCCCGCGGGTGAGATCGTTGAGCTTCGGGGCGAGCAGATCGGCCGCCTTGCCCATCGGGGCAAGAGCCAGCCACGGCTCCGCAGCCTTCAGCCCCTCGGACTCGATCCGCAGCTGCCGGAACTTCGCGCCGAGCCCTTCCATGCTGCCGAACGTCTTAGCCAGCTCCCCGCCGAACTTGCCCGTCTCGGCCAGGTTCTTCAGCGCCGTGCCGAGCCGGTCGACGTCTGGTGGCGCGCCGCGCGCCTTCTTCGCCAGTTCGTCCACGGCCATCGCCGCGATACCGAGGACGGCCAGCGCGGCGCCGGCCTTCTGCAGGGCGGTGAACCGCTGCGTCAGCCCGGCCACCGCCGTGCTGACACCGCCGAAGCGGGCCGAGCGGACGAACGTCGCTACGTTCCCCGCCGCAGCGGCAGCGGCCGTACCCACGGCGGCGAACGCCGCGCCCCCGAGCTTGATCAGCTTGAACGCGATCGCGACCTGCAGCAGCGTCGTCACCAGCCCGGACGGCACAGCCGCCGCCAGCTGAGTCAGGGCATTGACGACCTCGAGCATCCCGACGCCGACATCCGCGCCAGCAATGAGCAGGTTCGTCAGCGATTCGCCGATGTTCTTCAGCGTGTCGGCGACCAGCGGCCCGTTCGCGCGGGCGTAGTCCATGAACGCGTCCACGCCACCCGAGACCTTGCCGGCGTCGAGGTTCTCGATCAGGCGGACGATGCCAGAGTTGACGCGGGCCAGGGAACCGCGGGAGAAGTCCGAGAACTTCTCCACCAGCCGATCGAAGCCAGGCGACTCCATGCCGCCGGCCAGGAGCGTCACCATCCGGTCCAGCTCGGCGCTCGTGCCCTTCACCAGCGGCGTCAGCTTCGGCAGCAGGTTCCCCGCCACCGCCAGGCCCTTGGTGAACGGGGCCATCGTGTCCTGCGCGAGGCTGTCGCTCCAGTCCTTGTACTCGTCCTTCAGGACGGACATGGCGGCAGCCGCGGTGCGGGTCGCGGGCGGCAGCTTCATCATCTGCCGCGTGTACTCCATCTGCGCCTCAACAGCATCAGCCGACCGGGCGCCACTCTCCTCTACGGCGTCGGTGTACTTCTTCTCCGCCTCGGCCGCCTCGCCCATCGCCTTGACCTGAGGGCCCAGCGCCGCCGCGTACACGCCGACCGCGACACCCGCCGCCGCCGTTGCAGCGGCGAGAGGCGCCATCGCCGCCGCGGCGGGAATAGCGGCCGGGGCGAGGGACAGCACCGAGCCCCGCAGCTGCTCCATGGCCTTGGAGCCCTTGTCGTCGACCTCGCCCAGTCGGCGCTGCAACCGGATGGCCGAGTCGCCCGCCCGGTTCAGCACGTCGGACAGTCGGTCGCGTCCGTCCAGGATGAACGTCAGGCGGCTGCTCGCCATCACTCACCCCCGGATGCTGCGGCTCGCGCTTCGGCGAGGTGGCGGTCCAGCGCGTCGACGAGGACGTCGAAGTCCCCGACGGTCAGGTCGTCGACATCTGCGGCTCGGTATCCGAGGACGCTGCCGAAGAGGAAGAGGTACTGGGCTCGGACGACGTCGATGTCTGGGTCTCGTCGCCGTTCTCGCCGTTCGGCTGGGGGTCGGGCTCGTCTTTTGGGTCGGCGAGCATTTCCTCGATCATCCGCTCGGCGTGCTCACGGTCGAGGGCCGCGTCCGGGAGGCCGGACAGTGCGGCGCGGATGTCGTCGGCCGAGGAGTCGGACGATGCTGCGGCGATGGCCATGGCGCCCTCGATCCAGTGGACGACCTCGTCCTTGTCGAGGCGCATGTACAGCTCGTCGATCAGCGGGTCGAAGTCGCCGAACCGAAGCGTCGGTACGCTGCGCTTCTTGATGATCCAGGCCACGACGCGCAGGCACTCGAGGTCTTCGTCCCTCACGCCCTGTGCGATGTCGTCCCACTTGCGGTCGATGGTGCGCTGGGCGATCGACGTCTCAGACACACGCATCGTCCGGGCGTCGAAGTGCTCGGGCTCCCCGCCCTTCGGGCCGTACACGATGAACACGGGCGTCTCCTAGCTCAGGGAGTTGCGGACGTCAGCGAGGACCCGAGCGACCTCGGACCGTATGCGGGGCTGGTGCTTGGCGACGGTCTTGTCCCACCACAGCGGGGTGGTCCACTGGTTCGCCCATCCTCCGCGGCCCTTGTTGCCGAACGTCGGGTGCCGAATGCGGCCGTTCGCGCTGTTCATGACCCACGGCATGTTCTTCAAGTCCGGCGGCAGCTTCCCCTTGTCGGCGTACAGGCGGGCTCCCGGATTGCCGCCGGTCCGGATCGAGAGACTGACAGCGCGGGCGACCGTGTCCCGTAGCGGCCGAGACGTCGGCGATGGACCGCCCCGCTTCCCGGCCTTACGAGGCTCAGAGCGGATCGGCAGGGTGCGGATGGTCTGCTGCATGTCCGCCTTGAGCGGCTCCGCAGCCCGGCGGATACGGCGGGCGAAGTTCGCCTTGAGCCGGGAGCCGCCCGCCACCTTCAGGCGACGGGACATCTCGAGGAGCTGCCCCGTCCCGACGACCTGAACAGTGCGCGCCATGGCAGATCAGAGCGCGGTGTCGGTGCTGACGTACTCGATACGCGGCTGGTTCGTCCCGTCGAACAAGCCCGTGAAGTTGATCGTCGGCTTGACGACGTCGAAGCCCTCCACGGTCGGCGGGGCCTCGTCGATGCGGATCGCGGGCAGCACGATGCGGAAGGTCTCGTTGTACGTCGTCTCGATCTGCGGGCCGACGAACTCCCACACGAGACTCGTTGCAGCGTCCGACGTGTGCAGGTCGTCCAGCGTGGTCGCGACATAGTCCATCTCGATCGACCCGGTGATCTTCACCTGGTCGTTCGCGATCGGCTCCTTCTTCAGCCCCGACTGCCCGGCATAGAACCGATCCGTCGCCTGCGGGCGCTCGAACTTCACCGACACCTTCCGGATACCGTCCAGCGCCGTCTCCGAGCTGTAGGTGCCCGCCTTCACCGCCATCTGCCCGAAGTGGAACGGCGACATGTTGGAGTAGCTGGCCGTGGCCAGAGTCTCCGACTCGGAGCAGTCCTTGCCGTCGATCTCGAACGTCGCCATCAGCATGCCGGCGATGTCGCACGAGAACTCGGCCGCGACGACCTTGCAGCCCACGAAGCTCTTGTCCGTCACCGTTCCCGTGGTGAGCGGCACGCCCTTCTGGATCGTAAGGAACTTGCCGAACGAGTCCGCCAGGGTGTGCGTCTGCAGGTACGCGGTCGTCGTCTCCTGCTGCACCGGCGTCACCGACGTGCCCATGAGCGCCTGCAGCAGCAGCCCCATGGACTTGTTGGTGACCTCGAGGTCGATCGACCCCGACACCTCCTCCTGCGTCACGACACGACGCGACGACAACGGCAGCAGCCGACCCGCGGCAATGCCCGCAGACTGAGCCGTCGTCTTCTTCAAGACGAGGCTCTCCTTGGTGAACTCGATGAACTTCGTCGGCGCAACGAACGTGCCATACGTCGACTCCGCCGCGATACCGAGCTGGGCGCCGAGCCCGGATCCGATCGCCATCAGTCGTCACTCCCCTTCGACGCGGGCTTCGCCGCCGCCGTCTTCTTCGCCGACCGGGAAGCCCCCGGCTCCTCGACCGACTCCCATGTCTGCGGCTGGCAGACGTAGCCGTCGAACCGGGCGTCCGGTACCTCGACGACCTCGTCGGGCTGCACAGCCCGACCACCCAGCTCCGGCACGGTGACCGGCTCCGGGCCGATGAAGCGCACACGCGCCATGGCAGAACTCCTCACGAAAAGGGTGATGGTCAGATACGGGCGCGGCAGGAGACGCTGAATGCGATGACTGCCCGGACGCCGTCAGTGGTGTTGGCCTGGCGCAGCGACGCGTTGGTCAGGTGCGCCCACAGGACCGCGCCGTTCAGCGTCGGCGCCGTCGGGCTGACGCCACTCGCACGAATGGCGTCCTCGACCACGGCGAGCAACTCGAAGGCCCGCGTCCGGCGGGCCGACACATCCGAGTCGCCCGTCCATGTGTCGATCCAGCAGAGGATGTCGAAGTCCTCATCCCGAGTACGGGCGCCCGCAGCGTTGAAGTCCTGCGCCATCTGGACGGACTCTTCGGCGCCCTCCTGATAGCCGACCGCAACGTAGTCCTGCGCAGACTGGTCGCCGACCGGCGGACCGTCCAGCACCTGCACGTCAGCCAGGTCCGGAGCCGCGCGCAGGACCGTGAGCAGCGCATCGATCGCGCCCGGAATAGCGGAGGTCGCCATCAGCCCACCCCCGGCGGCAGCCGGTGCGGTTCCAGCAGCTGCAGCGCCCGGTTCGGCACCGCATAACCCCAACCCGCGATCGGCTCCGACACGTCGAAGTCGCCAGTGCCGAGCTGCGGCCGGCCAGGCCCCTGCTGAGTACGCCACAGGTGCTGCAGGATGATCCGCGCCGCGGCCGTCATGGCGGCCGGGACGATACGCCGCCCGGCGGTGTACGTGACCTCCAGCGGCCCGAGGAACGAGCTGCCGTTCAGGCGCCGCACGATCCCAGTGACCGTGTCGACGTCCAGGTCCCCGACGGTGTACGACGTCCCCCCGGTGAGCACCGGCTCCACCGAGGTCAACGCCAGCACTGGCGTCTGCCGCAAGGCCAGCAGGCGCGTATAGCGGACGTCATGCTGCTCAGTGACCGACCGCACCACGACAGGCCCGCAAAGCCCCTCAATGCCCGCGGTCACTGCCTCGATCCAGCCGCGCACCTCATCATCGTCCGTCGTCGTGGTGAGGTTCAGGTGCCGCTTCGCGTCGGCCAGAGACAGGATCCCCGGAGGCGCCGCCTCGCGCACATCGAAGCTGTCCGTGTACGCCCCGGCGTTGACCCCCGTCGCCACCCAGCGAACCGTGTGCCGCCCAGCCTGGGTCGTCGAATAGTCGTAGGTGTAGACGCCGGTGGACGCCGGCGTCACGGGCGAGACGCTGCTCGTTGTGCCATCCGGCAGGGTGATAGTCAGCGCCATCGCCCCGGCGTTCGCCAGAGTCCCGCCGGAGTCCTTCACCTGGGTGCCGAGCGGCACCACCGCCCCGAGATCGAACGGCATCTCACCCTCCGATCAACGTGGATCCGGTGCGGGCATACGGCCTCGGCCCGGCAGCGTCCCGGCTCGACACCGTCAACCCGCCGGGCCGGGCGATGTTCAAGCTGTCGGCCTCGGCAAAGTTGCTGGTTCCGGCGTCGCGGTGCGACTCCATCAGGAACGACAGGTTCGACTGGGCTGTCCATGCCGGGGACGCCGCGGTACGCAGCACCGTCCACGCTGCTCCGTCCGGCGAGGACTCCCAGAACAGCGACCCGGCGTCCTCACGCAGCCGCAGCCACGCGTGAGCCACCGGATCGTAGGCGGGGAACAGGGCGGCCCCGTCGGCGTAGCCCTGCCGCAGATACAGGCCCATGGCATTCTGGGCCCGGTCCACGATGAACCCGGCGTCCTGGCCACCCACGTCGGACAGCACCAGCAGCGACAGCGCCGCCGTGGATGCGCCGTTGGCCGCAGGCGGATACGCACGGAGCGCCACCTGCGACCACGACAGGGAGTACACCGAAGCCGACCGGTACCCGGCGAAGCCGGACGTACAGGGAATGCGCGCCCTACCGCCGGACTCCACCGGATCCCCATACGACTGAGACCACAGGACAGGATCCACGACACCGTCATCGAACCCGTCCTGCAGCATCCCGAACCCGGGCACGGTCAGGCCCTCGACGGAGGCATCTTCCGGCCGTACCCCAGAAGCACCGTCGCGCCGTACACGCCACCCGTCGCGGGCGACCCGGACACCGTCGACACCACCCTCAGATACCGCTGGTGGCCCGTATAACCGATCTCGTGCACCTGCGCATCATTCGACGACGTGATCGCAGGCTCCGAGCCCTGCAGGAACTCGGCCGCGACCGCCGTCCAGTCCGAGCCGTTCGGCGAGTCCTGCACCTCGATGGTGTGGGTGCCGTCCGTCACCGTCCCGGCGTGAATCAGGATCATCGCCGACCTCGCCGCATCGCCGTCGACGAGGCGGTCGACCGCCGCGCCGGACGTGGTCGACGCGATCAGCGCCGGGGCGATCGTCGGCTTCGCGACCAGCATGTTGTAGACCGAGCGCCTCACGGCGTCCCCTCCTTGCTGCTGTCGTCCTTCGGCTCGTGCTTCACCTCGGGCTTGGCCGCCGCCTTCTTGACCGGAGTCGCGGTCTTCTTGGCTGCCGGGCGACCCACGGAACGCTTCTCGCCTGGGTCGGCAGTCGCCTGCTCCACCTTGGGCGCCCGCTCCGACACGTAGGTGTCGACGTCCTCGAACAGGGCCTCACGGCCCTTGATGACCGGGTCGGAGGCGTCCACCAATTGCCCCACCGTGACCATGCGCGGCACACCGTTCACTGACACGGCGAACGCCGCCCTGCATCGCTTGATCGCCATTGCGCTTCCTTTCCGCCGCGCGCAGGGGCCGAGGAAGCCTCGGTCCCTGCTACGCCGCTACGTGGGATCAGGCCGCGGTGGCGATGTTGAGAAGACGCAGAGCAGAGTCATTAACGACATCTGCCCCAACCCGGTAATACGCGTACCAACCGCGCGAACCGGACGGTCGGTTGTTGCCGGTGGCGAACAGGTGCGGAATGAACTCAACGGTCATTCCGACCCTGTCAGCGATCACGTAGTTCGACAGATCACCGTAGGCGAGGATGTAGTTGTTCGCCGTGGCCGTGGCGTCGAACGCCCCGTCCATGTCCTCCGCCTCCAGCGCCGGACGACCCAGCAGCATCGCCGGAACATCCGCGCCGATGCGCTCCCACATCTGCGCGCCGCCGCTGGTGTCCATCTGCCGAACCAGGTTGTAGATCGCGCGGTTCGCGACCCACGACGCGTTCCCCCTGTAGCGGGCAGGCAGCGCCTGGTCCATCTTGTAGATGTCCGCCGCGGCGAACGTCTCCGCCGTGGTCGGCGCCACCTCCGACGAACCGCCTGCGAGGGCAGTGACGAGACCGGTGGGCTGTCCGGAACCGGAGCCCGTGGCGAACGCCGCCGCCTCGAGGGTGTCCTTACCGAACGCCAGCAGGCGCGCGACCTCCTGGGTGACGTTGGCCTCGTCCTCCAGCGCCTCGATCGAGATCGGCACGAAGCCGGCCGCCTTGTGAACCGGCACGGTCGGCTGGGCGAACGTGGTGGAGTCGTCGGAGACCTCGGCACCCTCCGCGTCCCACGACCACGACACGGCGCCGGAGGAGACGCCGTTCCACACGTCGCCGGTCGCGACGACCGTGCGAGCCGCCTCACGGATCTGGTTCCGCGAACCGTTCGACGTGATGATGACCGTCGGGTCCAGCTGGAACGGCACCAGGTAGCCGCCCGCGCTGTCCGTCAGGCTCATGGCCCGCTCGAGGGCCCGCTGCTCGTCCGGGGACAGCATGTGGCCCTTGCCGGCCGCGCACTTGGACCAGGCGCGCATGTACTCGGGGCTGGAGGTGGCGAGGCACAGCTTCGCGATCCGCGAGTCGCCGTCGTCCCAGCGGGCGACGATGTTGGTGGACGCCTCACGGACGGCGTCGTCGGCGCCGGGCATCCTCTCGATCGCGGACAGGGCGCGGGACCGCAGCTCGCGCGCGACCTGTCCCTTCGACTGGCCGAAGGTGCGAACCTCGGACAGGTCCCACGGGTTACGGAACCGCTGGTCCTCGACCGAGTCGGGGTGGAGCACCGGGTCCAGGTCGTAGCCGTCGCGCGAGGAGGTCGGCGTGCCGCCCTCGATCCTCGTCGCGGCCGGGCGCCGCTCCGTGGTCTTGGTCGCCGACCGCACACGCTCCAGAGCGGCCTTGCGCTCGAGCTGCCGGCGGTGGTCGTCGACGTCGGCGAACTCGCGGGTGAGCTCGTCGAAGCTCTGCTCGTCCTCGGAGGTGAGGTCGTCCTTCTCGCCGAGACGCTCAAGCTCGGCCTGGATGTCCTTGAGGCGGATCACCGCCTGGGAGTGGGAAAGCTCCATCAGTCCTTGTCCTCTTCGATGGGCGCCAAGCGGGTCTTCATGAGCGCCGCGATCTCGCGGATGTCGCTCCTGAGCCGGGCCTGGCTGGGGTTCACGGGTGTGGAGGGGTGCCCATCGGAGGGCGGCGCCTCGGTCGTGCTGGGGGCTGGCGGGTGCTCTCGCTCGAGCGGCGCGCCATCGGTGGTGCTGGTCTCAGGTGCGGCAGGTTCCGCGGCTTCAATGCGGATCGGGGCCGAGGTGGACGGGTGCCCCTGTGCGGGCGGCGCGTCCTCACGGCTAAACAGGAGCGCGGTCGCGACCTCGCGGCGCAACTCCGGGTCCTCAGGTACCTGCGGGGCCGCCGCGTCCCTTGCGAGGGACTGGCGGATCTGACGGGCCATGTCGTCGCTACGGATCAGCTCGGCGGCCAGTCCCCGACTGCGGACGCTGACCGCCGTCCCGGCGTAGGCCGGGAACACGACCGGTCCGAGCTCGCGACACTTCAGCTCGATGAGCTCACGTCGCAGCGGGCCCCGGTCGCCTGGCATCCACAGCAGGTCGAGAACCTCCTCCGGCTTGACGACCTTGCCCGCCGCGTCGCGCCACTCCTCACGAACGACCTCGAACCGGAACGACATGCCGTTCACCGAGCCCTCGGCGATCGCGTCCCGGACCGGCTGCATCAGCCAGTTGTCGGTGATGCGGCCCTCGACATAGAGGCCCTGGTCGTCCTCGCGCAGGTCGACGATCGACCCGATCGGCAGGCTGCCGATGAGCGGGTGCCGGCCGTGGTCGAATTGCATGACCGGGGTCTGTTCCCTGATCGTCTTCCGGAAGGCGCCCTTGCGGATCGTCTCCGTGAACCGGCCCTCCCACGAGTCGATCTCCGTGTCCTGGCCGAACACTGCGGCGTAGCCGTTGAGGGTCCGGCCGTCACCCTCCCCGTCGTCGTCGGCCCGCAGGAATGAGAACGGCGCGGACCGCTCCAGGTCTCGCGCCGTAGGATGCAGGGTGCCCATCAGGTCCCCTCCTCAGGTGGTGTGGGCTCAGTCGGCGGCCCGGTACCGCCTGGCTCTTGGAGTTGGACACTGAACAGACCCGAATGCGCCAGCAGGCCCCAGTCCTCCGAGAGGACCGCGGGCACCACAGACTCAGCCGTGTAGCCCGCATCGAGCAGGGTCCGGATCGTTCGGGACTGAATGCCCTGGATCTCGGTGGCGTCCTTCTTGTCCTCGCGCAGGAACGGCACGTCCCGGGCGTCGTACCAGAGCCGCACCGCCCCCGAGCCACCGCCACCCGGCGGCGTCACGAGACGCTGGAAGGACCCGGCGACGTTCTGCCACAACGGGTGAATCGTGCCGTCAGCGAAGCGCCTACGCGCCTGCCCGTAGTTCGAGTAGGTGGCGGCCTGCAGCCCCTCGGACAGGCCGACGATGATCGGCGGCACCCCGGCGGCAGCAGCGATGCGGGTCTCACCGGCTCCCTGAACCTTCGAGAAGTCCAGCTGCTGGAAGTCCTTGCCGACCACACTCACATCGGCGCCGCCGCCCAGGTACATCGTCTTGTACGCGTTCGCGGCACCCTTGTGCGTGGCGTCCATCTTCGCCTTGAACTTCTCGAACGCCTCCGGTGACACCTCGCGCGCCAGCCGCACCACCAGGTTCGGCGTGGCGGCGTTCTCCATGAACCGCCGCTTGTGGCTGGACATGAGGTCGTCGTTGATGGTCTCCCGAATCACCGGCGTCAGCCACGACATGCCCCGGTACGAAGCCAGCGGATCCGGCACCGGCGCGAAGTGCGCCACCTCATCCACGAGCAGCGGCACAGGCTCCCCGCTCGGCTCCTGGTACACGTAGCCGAGCTTCTTCCACCCCAGCGTCCCGCCACGGAACTCGCGGGGCTCGAGGACGATGTACACCCAGTCCGGGCGCAGCCTGACAAGCTCATCCTCCACCACCGTCCAGTAGGAGTTGCCGGCGAGGTCCGCGTCCTGAATGACCCGGGCCAGGAGATCCTGCGTCGTGCCGCCCGTCCACGGCTCCTCCAGCAGCCGCAGATCCGTGCTGCCGAACATCTCCGACGGCCGGCCCTGGTTCAAGCGCTGCCACTGGAACCGGGTCGCCGAGAACACCGACTGCCGGGCCACCATGCACGCCCAGATCACCGGGTTCGTCGCGAACTTCATCGCATAGCCCGGCAGATCCGAAGGCGCCTTCTCCGCGACCTGTCCCGGCATCGACTGCTGCACCGCCAGCGGCGAGTAGCCCGAGTAGCCCAGCGACTCCTGCAGCGCGAGCGCGTAGTCCTCGATCGTGCTGATGTCGCGATGTTCGGAGGGACGCCCGCGCGTCGCCCGCCACAAGCTCGTCACGGGCGTCCCTCCTTCCCGCCCTCAGCA
This sequence comes from Streptomyces wuyuanensis, assembly GCF_900103455.1. Lineage (GTDB taxonomy): Bacteria > Actinomycetota > Actinomycetes > Streptomycetales > Streptomycetaceae > Streptomyces > Streptomyces wuyuanensis. The sequence goes on from NZ_FNHI01000021.1 coordinate 24,039, forward strand.
GGGTCCACATCGGTCAGGAACAGGCACCAGGCCGCAAAGCCCAGCCCGCCCGCGACCAGACCGGCAGCCAGGCCCAAAGCCATCCCCGCGCCGGCGGCGGCCGTCCAGCCGCCGACCAGTACGCCGAGGCGCGACAGGGCGACACGGCTCATCCGAAGGCGACCCACGGCTCGACCTCCTCCTCGGGCTCCTCGACCTCGGCCGTAAGCCCCCATCGAGCCAGCGTCACCCCGACCAGCGGACTGATGTCCACGCCCACGCCACGCCGGGCCCACGCCCACGCCTCACCCAAGTCGCGCTTCCTCGCGCCCGCCAGGGCCGTAGCCAGCGGCGCCTGGTCAAGGTGAACGACATCACCGGACGCGACCGCGTCGTAGAACGAACCGCACGCCTGCGCAACCTGCCGGACCCGCGGCGAGACCACCTCCACGCCCAGCGCCCGCTCCAGGTCCGGGATCAGAGAGCCAGCCGGACCGCCGCCGTCAACCACCCAACAGCGAGGCGACCAGCGTTCATGCAAGTCGCGGGCCCGCTCAACCACCCAGTCCACCCCCGGCCGGTTGTCAACGACCTCCACGTGGACAGCGGCGCCATTCATCCCGGCAACACAGATCGACGTATGCGACCGCTCCGGCGTCATGTCGATGGAGAACGCCACCGGATCCGACGCGCCGCTCTCAGCGTCCGCGAGAGCCCGCCACGCGTCCTCTCCGATCACCTGCCAGGTGTCCTCGGTCTCCGACGGGTACTCGCCCACCCCGAGCCGCTCCCTGGCGAAGATGGCCTCGCCCATCGTCAGCCGCTCGCGTTCGGTGTGCTCCAGCGACAGCCGGAACCCCAGGGCGGGGTTTGCCCGCGCAACAGCCTCAGGAGACGTGGGGTCATCGTGCTCGCTGCAGCCCAGGCGGCATTCCGTCACATGCGGGTTGATCGACCACTCCAGATAGGCCAGCGACGGATCCGGCACACCCGACTCGACAGCCGACAGGGCACGCTGCCGGAGCCGGCCCAGCTGCATTGACGGCGCCCCGATGCCCGCACTGCCCAGATACCAGACCTGCGGGTCCTTCACCGCGGCCATCGTCGGCATCAGTGCACCCATAGCGTCGTCGCTCAGGATCATCGCCTCGTCCAGCACGTTCAGGTTGCCGGTGAAGCCACGCCCGGAGCCGCTGGAGCGGGCCAGGAAGCGCAGCCGCTGGCCAGTGAGCAGCTCGATGGACTCCTCGCCCGTCGTGCGGCGCACCCGGGCCACGCGCTTGCGGAGCTGGTCGCAGTTCATGATGAGCTGCTCGATCCGGCGGAACGCCTCGATGGAGGTCTTGAACTCGTGCGCCGAGTGGAGGATCAGGCGCTCCCCCAGCAGGAACAGGCCGGCCAGCTCGCGGGCTTCGATGATCCCGCCCTTGCCGTTCTGGCGAGGCACGTTGACACAGGTCTCGAAGGCGGACCATGAGCCGTCGGCGTTCTCGCCCAGACCCACGTGCAGTGCGTACTGCTGCCAGGGGTCGAGCTGCAGGCCGGCGACTGCCGCGAGCTCTACGGCCTCCTGGCCCGAGCTGGAGACGAACGGCGGCACCGTGGACAGCCTGGGCCGCTGGGCGCCCTTAGGGGGGCCGTCAGGCGCCGCGGCGCTTCGCTCGGCGAGAAGCGAGGTCATCGAGAGCGTCCCCCTCCTCGACCGAAGTTGCCAAACTGCAAAGGTCCTTCATGACGGCGCGAAGCTGGGCCGCGACGGCGGCGAGAGCTGTCGGGGCGTCAGCTTCGTCGGCCGCGCGCGCGAGGGAAAGTGCCAGCTCAGAGAGGCCGGGGTGGGTCTTGTCGGCACCGAGCATCCGGATCTGACGGCTCGTCGCCTCTGCGTTCGCGTTCTCACCCTTCACTGACGATTCACCTCAGCAAATCCCGCAAAGTTGGCCAAAGGGGTTGACAACGCCATGATCACGTCTTCGGATCAAGCCACGCGCAAAGCCGAGCGACAGGGGCTTTTGGGTCGCCCGCTCATATGAGCGCCACGACGACCCAAGGCCCCCCTCCCTAGGGGGTTGACACCGCCTGACCTGCTGCGATGCGCGCCGATCTGAAGGAGGGTTCGCGACCGATACGGCATCCCGTCCGGTCCCGGTGGGTGCGCTGCCGCTCGACCGGGTGGTCGTCGGCTGCGGCTGCGGCACGCGCTACCCCGCGACCCGGCAGGCGTATGGACCGATGGGAGCGGGAGTTGCCAGTGTGCTGCTGCAATCACCAGGCTCGGGATGCTTGGCGTCCGACCGGCTGCACCTTGGCCTTGGCTTGCCGGTTGTACCAGCGGGTGGCGACGGCGATCATGCCCTCGTGCCTCATGTCCCGCACGCGCTGCATGACGATGTCCCGGCCTGGGTCGACAGCGACGACCTTGGCCTCAAGCCGGCGGTAGCGGGCGAGGGCCTTGGGGCTGGGCATGGTGTGGATGAGGTACACGTCGGTGCGGTCGCGGTGCTTGATGGCCTCATCGAGAGCCGCGAACCGCGCGCGGAGCGCGACCTTGCGGAGGATCTCATCCTGGTTCCAGTTAGGGGCACCTGGCCCCGACAGCGCGAGGGTGATGCGGTCGAGGTCGATGACGACGTCCGTCGGCTTGGCTCTGGCCTGGATCCAGCTGGACTTGCCAGCGGCGGGCGGGCCGGTGATGACGTACAGCACGTCACCACCTCCGTGACGCACGCTCCAGCGAGCGAATGGGGGTGGCTCGGTTCCCGCGTCGCCCGTTGCAGCGGCGGTGCGCGCTGCGGGCGTTGGCCGGGTCGAGGAGGTCGCCGCCGCGGGAGAGTGGGACGAGGTGGTCGAGGGTGAACGACAGGGGTGCTCGCTGCGCCGCTTCGCCTGTGAGGCTGTAGTCGATGGCTCCACCGCAGATCCAGCACGGGTAGCGCATGGCTCGCTGCTGGTCGCAGAGCCGGCGGTACGGGCGCCCGTTGCGCGGGTTGCCGGCCACAGGCGCCTCCCCTCCTACTGGTCCTGCTGGTCCCGGAGCTCCGCCTCGTCGCGTTGGCGCTGCCGCTCCTCGAGGGCTGCCTCGTTGGACTTGAAGAGCCCTTCCATGTACGCGTCGAGGTAGTCGCTCTCCGACAGGTGATTGCACTCCGCGGGCTTCGGATCTTCGCCTGTCTCGGGGTCGAAGCCGGCGGGCCGGGAGCTGATCACGTCGGCAACAGCGTCCACGCACAGCTGGGTCTGTTCAGCCTCGGATAGTGCCGGGGGCTCGGTGACGGTCGCCGTGGCGGTGACCGTGGGCCCGGGTTCGGCATCGCTGCCGCTGCTGCTGCAGCCGCTGAGGGCGAACAGGACGGCTGTGAGTGCGGCTGTGGTGGTGCGTCGCATGGTCCCCCCAGGACTAGCGGTAGTGAGAGGGGGTCATCATGCGCCGGGACTGGGGCGGCGGGAAGCGGAATGACCGTTCCGTGATGCTGCGTTCGGGCCGTCAGCTACTGACCGTGAGGTCGACGCGTTCCACGGAGGAGGAGTCGGGACTGCACCGCGTACACGGCCTGATGCTGCCCGTCCTTGAAGATCGTGAAGATGCCCTCTTCGATGAAGTAGGCCGCGGCGATGCTCTTGGTCAGGACTGTTGTTCCGACGTCTTCGATGCGGGCCTTGAAGTCGTGCATCTGGGTGCGTGCTGGTACGGGCACGGGAACTCCTGGTGGTAGCGCTGATGACGGTGGTGGTGGGTTGTCCCGCTGCCCGGCGTGGGATGGGGGGTGGGCAGCGGGACGTCGGGGCACGGGCCCCGGCTCAGGCGGCGCGGGCTCCCTCAGGGAGGGGCGGCGTCTCGCCGGGCTCGATCAGTGCTCTGGTCTCTTCGTCGCGGATCGCCTTGGGGATCTCGCGGACGTTGTAGCGCACGGACTTGCCGCTGCCGTACCTGCTGATGCGGCCTTCGGACGCCCAGCGCCAGATGGTTCCGACCGACCGGCCGGCCCAGTAGGCGGCGTCTGCGGCGTTGACGAGTGCTGGAGGCATGCGGGGCACCTCCGGGAACGACGAAGGGCCACCCGGTGGGGGTGGCCCTGGCGACACGTGAAGCAGAGTGATCCCAGAATGCTTCGGTGCAGGTCGGCTTGTCAACCTACGTTGCCCTAGGGATGCGTGACCGTCGTTTCCCGGCGGACGGCTGGGTCGCTCCGCCAGACTGCCCGCATGGGTCTTGTGGTGACGGTGCAGCACGACAGCCGCGAGGAGTGCGAGGCCGAGCTCGATCGTCTGTGCCGCGACTACGGGATGACGCCGACGCTGGCACCGACACGCTCGTTCGGCACGAACCGGTGGATGGCCCGCGCAACACCGACGGCCCCGGCCGGAGAGGGCCAGGGCCGCGGGGCGTAGCGGGTCAGACGGCTGGTGTGCCGCTGCCGGGGCAGGTCTCGGTGCCTGTGCCGCCCTTCTGGTGCATGGCGACGGGTTGGCCCTTCTCGGCTCCTACGCCTGCGCCGCAGACGGGGCAGTTGCCTTCACATAACGCGGGGTCGAAGCGGTTGGTGCACATATCAGGTACCTCCTGGTCGGGGTGGTGCTGATAGAGGTGGTGCCACCCGCCCCGTAGTGGGCGGGAGTCTTACAGCTTGCGGGCGAACACCCTGGAGCCGTCGTGGAATTTGATGGTGACGCCGACGTGTCCTTTCCTCGCGCCGTGCCGGGTGGACCAGCGTTCGACGGCCGCGACTTCGGGTGACTCGGCGTGGGAGACGAGGGCGGCCAGCCATGCTTCGGGGGCGTCTGTGGCTTGTGGGGCGGGCCCGGCTGGGGCGGGTGTGCCGGTGACGGGCTGGTCGGTGAAGCCGTCGTGCTTGGCCCCGTCGGGGAGTTGGCCCATGAATTGCCAGCGGGTTTCGCCGACGCTGGTGGTGATGGCCAGGCCGCGGGGGTGTTTGGTGTCGCCGACCTCGGCGAGTGTCTGTACTCGGGTGCAGCCGGGGGTGTTCTTGGCGAGGTCGGTGATGAGGTCGGTGAAGCGTGCGGGGCGCATAGGTGGCTGTGTCCTTCCGTGGCGGCCGGGCCAGTCTAGGACTGGGGGTCGCGGGGTTTACAGGTTGTTGGTGGTCTTGCCGAGCCACCGGCTGTGGCTGTTGACGGTCTGCTGTCGGACGGGGCCGGTGTAGTGGTGGTGGTGCTCGGTGGTGGTCTTGGGGCTGACTTTGACGAGGCGGGCGAGGGCCCAGATGGGGGCGGCGATAGCGAGGGGGGCGGCGGCGATCAGGCCGATGACGGTCGGGTCGGCGTGGCCGGAGGCCCAGAGGACGGCGCTGGCGGCTCCTCCGGTGGCGAGGGTGAGGACGCTGCCGGTGAGCATGAGTGCGCTGGCGTCGGTGGCCTTCTGGGACATGGGTGGCCGGCCGGGCTGGGGTACGGGCGGGGCGGTGCCGTAGCGCGGGAGCGGCGTGTCGTCCCGGTACGACGTGGGGGCGGCCAGGGCGTCGTTGACGGCGGCGATGAGGTGGTCGGCCTGCTGGCGGTGAGCGGGGGTGGTGGTCATCGGATCCTCCGGTCGGTGGGGTGTGCGGGGGCTGTGCAGGGCGGTGAAAGTGCAGGTGGCGGTCTGTGCAGCCCCTGTGCGGGGGCCCGGTGGGACTGTGCGACGTGCACTGGCCTGGGGCCGTGCCGCACAGTGCCCACACAGGGCCAAACCCGCACAAACACACAGGGGCACACAGGGGCAAACAGGGTCCTATCGGGCCCGCTGGAGGGCTTCCACGGTCCAGCCCCAGACACGCTTGCCGTCGAGCGGGAACTGCACCGCCGGCACGTCCACACCCAGCACGGCGAGCCGGTCCTTGAGCGCCGACCCGGCCCGGGACGCGTACCGCACGTCGCTCTCGTCGGCGCCTTGGACGAACTCGCCGTCAACGGTGGCGAGGTGGGCGAACACCTCCGCGCGGGTCACGTTGCCCCGACCCGTCGAGGCCGCAGCCTTGAGCAGGTGGTCGAGGATGTCCGGCTCGGCAGCCGCCGGAAGGACGCCCGCCCGCTGCCGCAGCTCGTAGGCCCGGCGCAGGATCGTCTCGACCTCGTCGTCGGTGTAGAAGTACGACTGCGTCAGCACGGGCTCCGACGTCTCGCCGGTCTGCAGGTAGCCGACGCCGCGCTGGGACTTGAGGATCCGCTGCGCGTTGTAGCCGGCGGTCGCACGGCCCTTGCCGAGGATCGTGTCGGACGCCTCGGGGGTCATGCACCGTCCGGCCCAGCGGGTGGACAGGATGTCGCGGATGCCGGTTGGTACGGCGTTCGAGTCGGGCTTCTGCGTGGCTGCGATGACGATGACCGCGTAGGCCCGGCCCTGCTGAGTGATCAGCCGCAGGAGCCGCTCCAGTTCCTTCTGCTGCTCGGGGCTGGCGGCGGCCATGTACGACGCCCACTCGTCGATGTACAGGATCGTGAACCGGACGCGCTTGTCCTTCGCGGCCAGCGACTCCGAGAACTTGCGGACGCTGTGGTCCTTCACGGTCTGCTTCAGCTCGGGCAGCACGACCTCCCACACGTGCGTGAGGATCGCGAGGAGCTTCTTGGGGTCGCCGTCGGTGTCGATCATCTGGGCGATCGGCTCGAAGGGGGTCAGGTCGAAGCCGCCCTTGCCGTCTGCCAGGTAGAAGTCGGCGGTCACGTCCAGGCTCGCGGCGAGCAGCGGGTTGTTCGCTGCGGCGGACTTGCCGGCTCCCGGCTCGCCACCGAAGAGGGCGGTCTTCTCGAACCAGTCCACGGCCATGACGTCGCCGCGTTCGGAGACGGCCATGGGTACGGGCGCCCAAAGGTTGACCTTCTCAGCTGCGAGGAGCGGCCCCTTGTGGGGCTTGCCGGTGAAGGGGACCTTGAGGGTGACGCGCAGGGTGAGCCAGTCCTCGCGCTCCCCCTTGGTCTGGGAGACCTGCTGGACGCTGACGCCGAATCCGTTCGCGAGCTGCGGCGTGGCGCCGAGGGCCTTGGAGGCGGGGATCCCGTCGGGCAGCTCCAGCCGCACCTCCCAGGCGGCCCCGTCGGCGGTGAGGGTGCACGGCGACAGGAGCTTGACGACGTCGTCCGTGCCGATGACCTTCGCCGACCGGTAGACGCGGTTGACCATGTCGTCGGTCATGCGGTCCCCGTCGCCGATCTTCGCGTCGCGGTCGGTGTAGAGCTCTCCGGCGGTGGTACGGCGTCCGAGGAGAGCGAGCGCGGCGAGCGTCGCGCCCGTGGCCATGAGCCCGCCCGGGGCGCCGAGGAGGTGTATGCCTGCGCCTTCGACGGCGGCGACCGGAGCCAGGGCGGCGGCGCCACGGAGGGCCCGCTTGGTCCGGGCCTCGGCGCGGGCCTTCTTGTAGCCGGCGAGGGCCTTGGACGACTCGGCGAACGCCGCCTCCATGTCCTTGCGGCGCTTGTCCTTCTCCGTGCCCGGGATGAGCCGCTTGTCGTGGGCCCACTTGGCGGACTTGTAGTCGCGCTGCGCCTGCTGAACTTCGTGCCGGGACGCGAGGACCTGTACGCCCTCGACGCCCTGCACCCAGAGGGCGGTGCGGGCGATACCGCGCCACGTCTGCGCGGCGTGGCCGTGCTCGGTGGCCTGGCGTCGCAGCCACCTGCGGAAGCCTCGGGCGCTGTTGACGCGGCCGACGTGGGCGCGGGCCTTCCACCCGGCCCGGGTCTTGGTCCAAGCCGGGGTGAGGGGGGTGTCGCCCATCGGGTCGGCGCCCGCGGTCTGCTTCACGACCGGCGCGGCCTCGGGGGCGGCTCCCGGCCCGGAGAAGAAGCTGCCGACAAGGCGCTCCCACTCGGGGTCGGGCATGCTGCTCGGGGTGGTCTCGACGCTCACTTCTGCTCCTCGCGGGTCTCGGTCTTGACGCGGTTGCGGAGGCGGACGGCGTACTCGTTGGAGCCGCCGCCGATGACCTCGCGCACGTTCCGGGCGGAGAGCCGGTCGGTGCCGCCGAGTGCTTCGGCGAGCTTGCGGACCTTGTCGATGTCGGCCGGGTCGAGGGGCTTCTCGGGTGCCTTCGGGGCGGTGCGGCCGGAAGCCTGCTTCCCTTTACGCCCAAGGGCTGTAGCCGTCTTGGAGCCGCCCGCAGAGGCGGCGCCTGACCCTCCCCCCGTACCACCGCTGGGGCTGCCGCCAGAGGCGCCCCCGGCGGGTCCTCCGTCCCCGCGGTCGGGGCCGAACATCTCGGCGAGGAGGAGGTCGACCGCTATCGACTCGGGTGTGCGTCCGGCGTTGCTGAGGACGGACTCGATGCCGGCGCGGGCGGCCTCGCGGGCTGCGAGCGTCCCGGCGGTGACGCTGAGCGGCAGGAGGTGGAGGTTGTGCCACGCCTGCTCCCAGGCGGTGTCCCGGTCGATGGCTCCGGTCGGATGGGCGACCATGATCCGCCGGTACTCGGCGAACTCCTCTGGGAACAGCTTCTGCCGCTCGGAATCCTCAGCCGCCGCGGTCCGGGCCGCAGCCTTCTCGGCCTCGGCCTTCACCTTGGCGGTGACCTTGTCGGCGGCACGCTGCTGCAGACTCCGAGGATCGGCCGCGGCCTTCGTCTCCAGGAACTGGCGCACCTCAGCGAGGACCGGGCCGATGATCGACGTGGCGGCCAGCGCGACACCGGCGACGATGCCGTACTCCTCGGTGCCGTGAGTCAGGTTGATGTAGCCGGCCACCGAGGCGAGCGACGCGGTGAGGATCCAGAACGGCCAGCGGGGCAGGCCCTTGCGGTGCGCCCACTGGGTGCCGAGGACGCCAACCCAGGCGAGGAGCTCGAGGAAGAACGGGACCGGGAGCATCAGCCACGCGTAGCCGGGGTCCTGCTCGCCCTTCTTGTGGAGCTTGAGGAAGTACGACAGCTGGGCGGGCAGGGCGGCGAGGAGGCCGAGGACCATGACGACGTTGACGAGCGCCTTGAAGTGGCTGCCGTTGTCGGCGGCCTGCTCGCGGCGCTGCTGCTTGCGCTGCTGCTCTTCGTCGGTGGCGTCCTCCTGGACGGCCTTGAGCTGCTTGGCGAGCTTGGCCTGCTTGACCTGCTCGGCCATCTGCTCAGTCGCGGTGCGTGCGGCGCCGGCTTCAACGACCTGCGCTGCGGCAGCGGCGTCGGCCTGGATTCGCGCGGCTTCGGCGCGAGTCTTTTCGGCTGCCGCCTCGCGCTCCTTCCAGGAGCGGTAGTCGCTGCTCACGGTGATCGGTTCCTTCCTGGGTTAGGCGGTCTTGGCGGGGCGGGTCTTGCGGAGGTGGGGCATGGCGGCGAGGCCGAGTCCGAAGCCGACGAGTGCCGGCTGGCCGACCGCCCAGTTGAGGACGGGCACGATCAGGTCGGTGCCGATGCTCGGGAAGAGCAGCAGCACGGCCAGGGCGGCGAGGATGAGGAAGAGGTTCTTCACGGGTGGTCAACCCCTCGGGGTGGTCGGGACGGTCGGGTGTCTGGCGCGTTCTCCTTGGCTCCCGCGCGGGACGGGAGCCGCGGACAGCGGTCAGTCCTGCGGGGTGTGGTCGACGGTGGCGCCGAGGATCCGCATGGCGGTCTGCTGCGAGTAGTCGCCGGAGTGGAGGGTGAGGTCCCAGGCGGCGTGGTGACTGCCGTTCGCGAGCTGCTTCCCGGCTTCGTCGATCTCGGCGTTGGTGGGCTGGTAGCCCTTCGGCTCCGGCTTGCGGCTGAACAGGCCCATCGGTTTCTCCTCGGGTCAGCGGGTGTGGGTCTTCTTGTGGGTGCGGATGGCGCTCTTGCAGTCGGGGCACTTGCGGACGGCACCGTTTCCGACGACGGGGGCCGGGATGGTGCGGCCGCAGATCGCCGGGGTGGATCCCGGTACGAGCTGGGGGTGGCAGTCGGGACAGTGGAAGTGCATGTCCAGGACGGGGCGGCCCATCAGGCGGCGGCGGGCTGGTGGAGGCCGCGGATCTCGGGCATCAGCGGCTCGTCGGGGTTGGCCTCGTCGTGCTCCATGGCGTCGAACACGATGGAGATGGCGCGGTCGTAGTCGCCCTTGGCGCGGGCGGCCCGGTACTCGTTCAGGTAGGCGATGCGGGTCTGCTGAGACATGGGTTCTCCTTGGGTGGCTGGTCCTGGGGGTGGCGTGCCGCGTCGGCGGGGCTGGGGGTGTCACCCGCCGACGCGGCGGTCGTGCACTGGCCCGGGGCGGGCGGGGGAGCCGGACAGGTGCCCCGGGCCAGTGGTCTGGGTGGCCCTAGCGGGGCCGGGTGGTGCTGCGGCGGTTCGCTTCGCGGACCTTGTCCGAGAGGGCCTTGCGCTCGGAGTCGGTCATGACGTCACCTCCACGAGCCGCAGCGGGGCGGCCGGCTGGTCGGTGGTGTAGTTGACGAACCCGGTCGCGAGGCGCTGCCTGGTGGCCGTGTCGGTGACGGACACCCTCAGCAGCAGGGGCCCGTCCGGGGACTCGCCGACCGTGCGGATGATCTCGTCGGCCTTGGCCTGAGCGGCGGTCAGGCGCGCCAGCTCGGCGGTCATGACCCGGCCTGCTTCGGGACGGCCCGGTCGGCGAGGAACTGGTCGACGGATGCGGCGGTGACGCGGAAGCGGGGGCGGGTGCCCTTGCCGATGTCGATGGCGTCGAGGTGGCCAGCGCGGATGAGTTCGCGAATGTAGTTGGAGGTGGCGCCGATGCGGGCACCGGCTTCCCCGGGGGTGATGTAGCCGCTCACGGGGGCGGCGGAAGAAGACGTCACTGGGTGCTCCCCTGCGGTCGACTGGGGCTGACATGTAGAGCGTGACAGATTGCTTCGGTGCAATCAATCGGTACGCAGGGATCAGATCGGAATCCGGACAGCAAGAAGCCCCCGCCATAATGGGCGGGGGCTAACTATCCGCAGGTCAGGCCGGGAAGTCGTACTGCAGCAGGTACCGAGACGCGTCCAGAATCATTCGGTTGACCGTCAACACCCGGTCAGCCGAATCGAAGGCATACCGCACCACCTCGGCCACCGGAGCAGGCGCCCGCACCTGAAGATCAGCAGCCTCGGCCGCCGACGGAGGCCGCGACTGGATCTCCTCGCGGTAGCGGACCGGCGCATGGCCGGCGTCGGCGAGGCGCGCGTACACGCCACCCGGTCCGGTGTCGACCTGGGTAATGCGGGTGCCGCGGGCCAGGTCGTCGGGGATGTACTCGGTCGAACGCATCACGGCCACGCCGTCGACCACGTACTTCCGGTTGCGACGCCAGACGAGTTCGCCCTCGGGGATGTCGAGGGCCCGAGCGACTGAGGGCTCGGCGGGGAGCTGCTCGATCTGAACGTCTCGGACCTCGAGGTCGCGGTCCTCGATGTCGATGTCCCACATGGACCGCCCCCCGCCCCACTGCTCTGCGGAGAGCCGCTGCAGGGCGTTGCGGACGATCGGCCGCCAGCTGCGCACGTACACGCCAGAGCCCACGCGGGATTCGACGAGACCCTCGTCGCGCAGCTTGGCCAACGCTTGCCGGATGGTGCCCTGAGAGATCGGCGCGTACTGGGTGACGAGGTCCCGCTCGACAGGCAGGCGCCCTTCCGGGAACTCGCCGGCCTTGATTCTGGCGCGCAGGTCGTCTGCGACCCGCTGGTACTTGGGCGACCCGCCGCCCGGCTCACGTGCCACATGACCTCCCTAGAGACATATCTAGAGCAACGGTAACTGCTCCATATGCGGACAGGGAAAGCCGGAGGCCCCGACCCGCACGGGTCGGGGCCTTGATCATGCGGCGGTTGCTGCTCGCCGGGTGGGGGTGAGGCTGAGCATGTCGGCGTGGTCGTACTGCTGCTGGCAGCGGGGGCAGCGGATGCCGTCCATGTCGAGGGTGACCTTGAGGATGTTGCCGCACTCGCGGCAGCCGACGGGGATGCGGATGGGCGGCTTCTCTCCAGTGATGAGCCGTTCGGCTTGGGCGCGGACGGCCCGGAGTTCGTCGGCGATCTCCCGCACTGCCGGATGTTCGTCGCAGATCATCGTCAGGTTGAGGAGGAGGATCCCGCAGCTCCAGTCGACGATGGCGACGATCGACGTGTAGTCGGGGATCGACCACTGCTCCCGTTCGCACAGGTCGCGGGCCCATCCGCCGACGACGCCTTCGATGCCGCCGCGGGCGCGGAGATCGACGGCGTCGAGGCTGCAGGGGATGGGGGCGGTGCGGGTGGCGGACCTGCCGTCGCTGCCTCGCCGGCCGGGCTGAAGGACGGTGGCCAGCTCCCGGTACAGGCCGGGCAGGGCTTCGAGGTTGGCGCGCATGCGGTCCTCGCAGCCTCGGTGGACGCGGGGCCGGGAGGGGCGGTCGCACACAGCACAAGGCCAGGACTGCGGGGCGGCGTCGACAGACACGGCGTTCTCCGTTCGGGCGGTGCGGGCGGGGCAGGGGTCAGGCAGACGGCTGGGTGCGGCGAGCCTGCTCGGCGCCTGTAGCGACGCCGTTGAGGTAGTCCCAGGCGGCGCTGAAGGAGCGGGGGCCGGTGATGCTCGAGCCGATGGCGAGGTCGTAGTAGCCGGACATGATCACGCCGTCGGCGGTGTACTGGCTGCGGTGAGCCTCGACGCGGATGCCGGTGTCGTGAGCGACGGCGGCGGCCTTCCAGGTGAGTTTCGTGAACTCGTCCCAGCCTTGCTCAAGGGCAGGCTCAATGCGGCTGCCGCGAGGGGTGCGGATGCGGGTGACGTTCATGTCGTCTCCTTCAGCGGGTTGAGGGCGCGGCGGATGTGTCCGATGGCGGCGAGGTAGGCGCCGTCGAAGTCGGGGTGCTTCGGGTTGGCGCGGACCGCGGCTTCGATGCGGTCGCACTCGGCGCGCACCCGCGACACCGTGCCGAGGGCTTCGGCGATGACGGGCACCCGCAGGACAGCGTCGGCGGCGGCTTCCGCGTTGAGTCGGTCACCGTTCCAGTCGGTGAGGGGCCACAGCGCCTCGGCGATCTGGTCGCGGACGCCGGCCGGGGACGGGACGGGGGCGGGGGTGTCAGTCACGGGGGTCTCCAGTGGGGGTGTCAGGGGGCGGAAGTTCAGGCCGGGTTCCTGGGGTCGCTGCGAAGGTGACGGGCGAGGTCCCGGTAGGCCCGACCGCGAGTCCACCCGTGCCCCGCTCGGGTGCCGAGGGTGGGGTGTTCGGCGAGGTAGCCGTTGAAGTAGTTCTTCGCGGCGCGCCAGTTGCGGGCCTTGATCCGGTCCCACTCGCGGCGGAGGGAGGCGCGCAGGGAGCGACGGGCGTCCTTGCGGTCGGGGTTGTGGACGAAGTGCTGCCAATCGGCAAGGAGGCCGACCGGGTAGATGCCGATCTCGCTGATGGTGACTCCGTCGAGGTGCTTCATTTCGGTTCCTTTCGGGCGGGGTTGGTGGACTGGCGGGGCTGCGGGGCGCTGTGGCGGCTCTGAGCGTCGTTCTGCGGGCCTGGCGGGGATGGAGTCGCTTCGGGCGTTTGCGGGCCGCAGACGGGCGCACAGCCACACCCACGGCCCTGCTGCGGTCTCACGCGGCGGCCGCCTTCGCTTCGCGGCGGGCTCGGCGCCGCTCGGCCCGGTAGGCGCGCTCGCCCTCGGGGCAGCCCTCCGTGCACGCCCACGGGTCCTCGCCCCGGTACACGTGCGCGGCGAACCCGGCATGGTCCCCGTGGCGGCGCGGCTTCCCGTCCAACAGGCCCGCCCGGCAGGCGAGGAGGACGGCATGGGGTGCGTTCCGCGCGGAGAGCTTGGCCAGCACCCGGTTGACGGCGGCGGTCAGGCCCTTGTGGGTCAGGACGAGTTCGTCGGCGATCTCGGCGTGGGTGTGTCCGGCGGCGACCAGCTCGAGGATCCGGAGCTGGTGGTCGGTCAGCAGCGGCGCGGTCACAGGGTTCCCTCCATCACGTCGTTGATGGGCTGGTAGGGGTTGAAGCGGCGGGGCGGGCTGGTGGCGGGTCGGGCGTAGCCGTGCCACGGGTCGGCGTCGAACCCGTTCGGTTGCCGGGTTTGCGGGCCGTGGAGGTCGACGACGGCCCGGTCCGCTTCGGCGAGCTGCCGGTCAAGCTCCGGACCGTCCGGCCACAAACACGGGCCCACATCCCACGCGGCGGTCACGAGGCGGCCTGTTCGGGCAGCGAGTCGAAGCGGCGGCGGAGCGTCCACTGGTGGCCGCAGTTGGCGTTCTGGCAGTAGGCGCGGATCCGGACGGTGTGCGGGTCGTGCTTGTGGCCGCTCTCGAGGTCGGGGTGCTGCGGTCGGACGACGCCGTCGCTGCCGATGACGGCCGGTCCCCAGTCGCTGTAGCTCTCGACGTCCTCGGCGATGCCGCACTGGTGGCCGCACTTCGTGCAGGCGAGTGGCCGGGCGGGTGTGTGGGTCATGGTCGTCTCCTCGGTACGGTGGGGGTGCGCCCGGCCGGATAGCCCCCGGCCGGGCGACACGCGTTCACGGGGCAGGGGTCAGGTCCTCGTTCAGGCCGTCGTCATCGCCATTCGTGAGCGAGTCCGAGAGCCACGCGGCAAGCCCGTCGGCTGCGTCGTCGCTGACGTTCCGGGACACCCACTCGATCGCGGCGGCGAGGTTGTAGGCGTAGCCGGATCCGAGGACGGAGGCCATGCGCAGAGCGGGGTCTGCGTCGACGCCTGCGGAGCCGGTTGCGGGGAAGTAGTCGCGGCTCGCGTCGAGCAGTTCGCGGCGGAGTTCGGTGCGGTTCTCGTGGTAGGGCAGCGGCTTCATGTGGGTCTCTCCTTCGGGTTGGGGCGGGAGGGGCTAGACAGCGGGGGCCAGGGCGGCCGGGGTGGGCTCGGTGCCGAGGTCCTGGGGGGTGTGGATGACGGCGCGCAGTCGTTCCCCGATCCAGGTCCCGACCTGCGGGCTGACGGCGTTGCCGAAGCCGTCCACTTGATCGCGGGCCGAGCCCCAGACAGTGAAGGTGCCTCGGTAATCGCGGAAGTCGACGTCGAAGCCGCAGCCGCGGCCGATCTCGTGGGCGGCCATCATTCGGTAGAAGCACTCTTCGATCGGCAGTTCCGAGAGCGCAGGCCCCCACTCGGTCGTGAGCAGTGCTGTTGTGTCGCGGGCGGTGAGAGTCCCCAAGGGGTCGGTCACCGGGTGTGCTGCGGTCTCGCTGCCCGTGGAGCCGTTCTGCTTGAACCAGCCGGCCGCGGTCAGCAGCCCGGGTATCTGCTCGGCGGTGAAGGCCGGCATCGTTTCGGCGTACATGGTGGGCACCGTGTGCTTCCGGTACGGAATGACCCCGGAGGAGACCACGGCGAGAGTCTCGGAGCCGACCTGGGTGGGCAGCGGCTCACCGGCGCCGCGCGGTGCGCCCTGATAGTTGTCCACGGCGAGCGCGAGCGCCGACTCATCCCACAGGCCCTGGCCGGTCGACAGCAGCGCAGTCTCCTGCTGGCTGGTCTGCGTCGCCAACGGCTGCAACAACAGCCGCTCCGAACCGTGCACACCCTTCGCGGGCATGAGGATCGCCGGGAAGTCCGCGAACTTCTGACGGCACCGCTCGATACGGGCTGTCGTCGACGCGGCGAACGGACCGCGGTGGCCGTCCTTGAAAGTCTTGACCGGCCGGTCACCGATGCGGGTGCCGAGGTCGCTCAGGTCGAGCGCGGTGATCGACGGTGTCATCGGCGGAACGACCGCGGCACGGCAGGACGGGCAGCGGTACTCGTACTGCTCGCCGTAGGCGACCTTCCCGGTCGGCGGGATCCCGGTCTTCCACGTCCACACCGCTTCGACGTCCTTGTCGCAGCGGTGGCACCGCGACACGGGCCGGTGCTCGAGGTCCGGCATGGGCAGGGACTTGTGGACGAACACCCAGTAGCCGCGGTTGCGTGACTGCGGAACCCCGAAGAACTGGGAGTTCAGGAACAGCACCCTGTGGTTGTAGTCCAGCAGGTCGAACTGCTTGAGCCACCACCGGTAGGTGGAGCCGTCGCCGACCTTCTTGCTGCCCGGGAGGAGCGGGCCCCACGACTGCAGCTCGGTCGTGCACTCCACGAGGATCATCCGCGGCCGGTGTGTCTGCGCGTAGTGCAGGACGCAGTTGGCGGTGGCCCGGTCGCGTTCGGAGCGGGTGACCCGCGCCTCGTAGTCCGGGTCTTCCATCCCGAACAAGGTCAGCCCCTGCGCATAGGCTTTGAGGGTGTTGGCCTGTGAGTGGTTGACGCAGCTGACGCCGGCTACCAGTAGGTCGGCCGCGGGCAACTCGCGCACCGAGTGGTAGTCGGACGCTTCGGGGTCGACCAGGTCGGCGATCCAGTGCTCGGCGTAGGAGTGGTTCGCCTCGTGGACCTCGACCTTGTAGGGGTTGTGGTTCGCGGCCATGATCGTGGTGAATCCGGCGCGCCTGATGCCCTCGGTCAGCCCCCCGAAGCCGGAGAACAGGTCGACCGCGACGTACTCGTCGTGGCGGAATCGGCGCTGCTTGACGGCCGGCCGGTGTGTGGCGGTCCGGGGCAGCTTCTTGGAGGGGCGGGCCATCAGGTCTCCTTCTGGCAGTCAGCGCACGGTTGCGGTGTGGGGCCGGTGGCGGCGGTGCCGCAGGGCCAGGCGCCGGGACGGCGGATGTGGAAGCAGGGCGTCTCGTCGACCGGGTCGGCGTCACGCTGGGCCGGGACCTTCGGGGAAAGGCCGGCGGCGAGCATCAGCAGAGCCTTGAGGTCCCCCTGCTCGCGGGCGGCGACGATGTCCTCTTCGGACGGCTCGAAGCTCATGTCTGGGCCATGTCGACGAAGCGGGCGTAGTGCCCCTGGAACGCGGTCGTGATCGTCGCGGTGGGTCCGCCGCGGTGCTTGCCCACGATCAGGTCGGCCTCGCCGGCTCGAGGGGACTCGACCTCGTAGGCGTCCTCCCGATGCAGGAGGATCACGATGTCGGCGTCCTGCTCGATTGCTCCGGACTCGCGCAGGTCGGAGACCATGGGCTTCTTCTCGCTGCGCTGCTCCGGCCCGCGGTTGAGCTGGGCGAGCACGATGACGGTGATGCCGAACTCCTTGGCGAGGAGCTTCAGCTGGCGTGACAGCTCGGACACGGCGACCTGCCGGGACTCCGCCTTCGGCGCCTGCATCAGTTGCAGGTAGTCGACGACGACGAGCCGAAGTCCGGCGGTGCGGACGAGGTTGCGGACCCGGGCTCGCAGCGCCGGCATCGACAGGCCGGCCTGGTCGTTGATGTGCAACGGCGCGGGCTTGATCTTCACGGAGGCCCGGGCCATCCGCTGCACGGCCGCGGTGTCGTCGCCGACGATGCCCTGCTTGATGTGGTGGAGGGCGACCTGCGCTTCAGCGGAGACGATCGAGTTGCCGAGCTCGTCTTCGCTCATCTCGAGGGACTCGAACAGGGTCGGGATGCCATTACCGATCGCGGCGGCCCGGGCGAAGCAGAGACCCATAGTCGTCTTGCCCATGGCAGGCCGGGCCCCGATGACGACGAGCTGCCCGGGGGCAAAGCCGCCGCAGAACAGGCTGTCGAGGTCGATGAATCCGGTGGGGATCCGGTTGTCGTTGGTCGGAGGGGTGACAGACCGCTCGAGGACTCCGGCGAGCAGGTCGCCGACGAGGCGGGTCTCCCCGTCGCTGCTGGCGCGGACGACGCCGTCGAGTTCGGTCTGGGCGACGGCCACGTCGCTGTCCGGGTCGAACGCGGCGGAGCGGGCGAGGAGGCGGCTGTTGTGGCCGTGGGCGTCGAGCCGGCGGGCGATCGCCTTCCGGGTGATTCGCTGCGCGTACCAGTCGGCGGAGCCGACGGCTTCGCTATACAGCTCGGCGAGCTGCTGCTGGTTGAGCGGGACGACGGGGATGCGGCCTTCGGCGCGCCATGCCTGGAGCTGCCTGTCGACGGCGAGGTAGCGGATGTCGCCCTTCTGGAAGTGGGGGGCAAGCTCTTCGACGGCGAACCAGACCCACCGGAAGCGGTCGTCGGTGATGTCGCTGGGGTCGAAGCCCTGAGCGGGCAGCTCATCGACGAGCGCGGGCTGGCTCATGATCGTGGCGGCGAGGACGCGCTCAGCGTCGAGGTCGGCGATCAGGTTCGACGTGGCTGTCTCGTCGAGCGGGGTCTCCCACATGTCGGTGCTCACGCGGCGGCCCCCTCGCGGCGGTCGGCGCCCTCGAGGAGGAGCACTCCGCCGCGGAACATTTCCCGCAGCCGGGACTGGACACGGTCGCCGACGATGTCTCCGGTCGCGCCGGGCAGCACGTCGCAGGTGATGAGCACCGGACGGCGGTTGATGTACCGCTCGTCGAACAGTTCGTACAGCCGCTCCTGGGTCCACCCGGTCGGCGAGACGCGGGCGGCGGCCAGGTCGTCGATGTACAGCAGGTCGGCCTTCTGCAGCTGGGCGGTCAGGACGCGGGCGTCGTAGTCGTGGTTGTCGGGGCGGAGCGCGTCGAAGAGGGAGGTGGACCGCCAGGCTTCGATGGAGGGCCGCCGGCCGGTGCGGGTGACGCGGCGCTCGAGCCAGAGCCGGGCGGCCTGCCAGGCGGTGTGGGTCTTGCCGACGCCGATGGCTCCGGTGAGGAACAGGTTCCGCGGGGCGTCCGTTCCCTGGGCCGCCCACTGGACGGCGGTGGGGTGGATGTCGACGTCGTGGCGGTAGATCACGGGGGTGCTGTGGATGAATGCGGCGAGGGCGGCCTCGCGGCGCTCGCGGTAGACCGACTCGCGCGGGTCGAGCTGGTCGTCAGAAGTTGAGTGCACGCTGCCTCTCCTGTTCGGTCATGTGGCTCATGTCTCGGGGTGCGGTCTGCGGGCCGGCGGGCTGCTGCCTGCGCTGGTTGGTGGCCTGGCGGCGGAGGGTGGGGTACTTCTCGCGGAGCTTGGCCGGGGTGAGGATGTGGGCGTTCCAGAAGTCGTCGGCGTGGGCCCAGTCGATGGCGGCGATGGCGTGGTCCGGGGTGACGCCGTCGATGTCGATGAGGCGTCGCATGTCGGTGCGCCACTTGGCGGTGATGCGGGGGCGCTTGTCGCCGCCCTTCTCGATCACCGAGGCGAGGTGCTTGCAGACGCGTTCGACGTCGTGCCGGGGCGGGGTGTCTTCGGACTCCGCAGGAGTTCGAGAAGTCTTTTGTTCTTCTTCTGTCTCTGTCTCTGTCTCTGGTTCGGTTTTGCTTCCCGCTTGCTTCGCTTTTGCTGAAGCACTTGCTTCGCGGTTTGCTTCGGCTCCGGAGGCTGCGCGGCGGGACTCGCCGGACCGCTTGCCGCCGCGTTGACCTGCGGCGGAGCGCTTGGCTCGGAGGTCGGCGACCTCTGCTGCGGAGCGCTGGTGCTCGAGGTAGTCGTGGATGACGTAGGCGTCGGCCCCTGCTTCGGGGCAGGTCGGGCAGTCGTGTTCGCCTTCGTGCCACAAGCCAACGCGAACGAGTGCTGAAGCACTTGCTTCGGGTTTGCTTCCGTCGGTGAGTCGAGGGACGAGCCGCTTCGGGAGCACGCCGTCGGTGAGCTGTCGGGAGGCGTAGGCCAGGCCGCAGATGTACAGCCAGCCGGCTTCGCCGCCCGCCTCGATGATCTTCGGGTGGTCCGGCAGACCGTCGTGCACCTTGACGTAGGTGCGCTTGTCCTTCTCGGCCATTGGGCTTCCTTCTCGGGAGGGTGTCGTCGTCTTCTGCGGCTGCGGCGGACAGCCCTCATGGAGGTGATGCGGGTGGGGTGAACCAACCGACAGAATGAGAATAGCGTTCGCGGTCGCTCTTCGCGACCACGATGTGCGTACACGTGGCGCGACCACAGAGAGTTGTGCAACCATGTGCTGCATGGACGCCCTCGAGATGGAGATTCAGGCAGCAGCGAAGAAGCGCGCGCGATCGGAAGCCGCCTTCAAGCGCGACGACGAAGAGCTGCGTGTTCTCCTGGTGAAGGGACGCGCCGCCGGCCTCGGGCCCTCCCAGATGGCGAAGCTGACCGGCTTCACCCGCGAGTGGGTCGCGAAGATCGCACCGGATCCGCAGGCTGCTGCCAAGCGCGACGCCATGGTGCGGCGCATGCGCAAGAGCTCCGAGTCCTGACACGTCCCCTCCTCCCTTCCTGCCCCGCCTTGTGGCGGGGCTTTGCCGTGCGTTCAGGCGGCGGTGTCGAGCCGCTCGGGGTGTCGTTTCATTGCCTGCTGGAGGTGGTTGCGGGTGACGCCGAGGCGGGCCGCGGCGACGTCGACGGGGATGTCGAGGCGGAGGAGTTCGCGGGCGTCTTCGGCGAGCGAGGCTTCGCGGCTGGCGGCTGTGGCCCGCTGGGCGAAGAGGCGCTTGTTCCGGTCCTCGCGTGTCAGGTGGGCGTGGTCGGCGACCCACCGTTCGTGCGCTTCGGCGCAGCGCTCACACATGGCCAGCTTCTGAAGGGTGTGGACCCAGTAGCCGCGGTCTGTTCCGCAGTGCCCGGTCCATTCGGGGTGGGCTGCAGGATTGTCGAGGTCGTCCCAGGCGGCGGGGGGCGCCCACTGATTCCGCTCTGCTCGTCGACGGGATCGGGTGGAGGTGCCTACAGTCCCGGCGAGTTTCCGGTAGCCGGCATCGATCCGCTGTGCGACGTGCAGCTTGACGACGGAGAGGCTTCCGTTCACCAGGTCGCTGATCATGGAGTGTTCTACGCCGCTGGCTATCGAGATGGCCTTGCAGGGGTGTGCGGCGGCGAGAAGTGCGCGGATGCGTCGGATGCTGCCGATGGCGGGGACGAGCCGGCCGGGCGGGATGGCGTCACCGGGACGGACGGCGAGGATCTTGTTGGCTGTGGTCCGGCGGCACTGCGGGATACGGCCCGTCAGGATCTTGTGGAGGGTGGAGCTTGAGCAGCCGGTGGCGGCGGCGAGTTGGACCCATCCGGCGCCGGCGTTGAAGAGGTCGCGGATGTGGTCGGCGACTGGGGCTGTGTCGACCATGAGGGTGCGGCCTGTGGCGTTGAGGTAACGGCGTCGCTTGTCGTAGGCGTTCTCGGCGTCGCGGCAGGGGCGGCAGGGGCATGGGGGGATTCCGCCGCTGGGGCGGCCTTTGGCGCGGGCGGTGGTGCCGTGGTCGGCGAGGGGCTTGGTGGCGGTGGTCACTGGCCGTTCTCCTTCCGGCGGTCGAGGCGGTGCTGGGTGTCGGCGATGCGGGCGGCGCGGTGGGCGTCGGGCCAGATGGCCCAGACCCGGTCGTGGTCGTCGAGGGCTTGGGCGAAGTGGCGGCACTCGCGGGCGATGGCGGCATCGGCGAGGACGTCGGCTTCGGTGCGGACGGGCGGGGCGGGCCGGCGGTAGCGGCGCCACAGGGCCGAGCCCGCGGCGTACACGGCGGAGGCGGCGAGGGCCACAACCGGCAGCAGGGCGAGGCTCACGCGGTCCACCGCCTGACGGGAATCCCGGCCTGCTCGGCGAGGGCGGCAGTGTGGCTGGCGCCGCGGCTGCCGTTCTTGATGAAGGCGAGGCAGACATCGGCGCCGAGGTTGACCATCTGGGCGTTGCGGATGAACCCGGCGCGCTTGCCGTTGAGGGACCAGTTCGCGGGGTGCGCTTCCTCAGTGACGCCGCCGAGTCCGGTGGCGGGCCAGTCGCGGACCCATTGGGCGGCGTGCCGGTCGGCCCCGCGGGGGCAGGCGCCGTGGACGATGATGATGGGGTTGCGGACGTCGTTCCAGACGCGGGCGAGCTCGCGGCGGACGAGGCGCTCGTCGTCCCAGTCGCGGCTGCCGGTGACGAGGACTCGGTACGGGCGGTCGGCCATCAGGCTGCCCTCCGTGCGCGTCGCTGTTCGGCTATGGCGCGGCCGCGGTCGCTGAGTCGCCAGCAGGCGATGCGGTGGCCGTTGGTGGACGGGAGGGTGGAGGGGACGACGCGGCCGGTGTGTTCGATCAGGCCGGCGGTGCGGAGGCTGTTGATGGCGGCGCCGAGGTAGCCGTGGCCGAGTTCGGGGAGAACGTCCCTGAGGCAGTTCGCGGAGAACTCGCGGTGGCGGGTGCCGAAGTGGAACACGGCCTGCTCGACGAGGAACCTGTCCCAGGAGGACTGGTCGGCGATGGTCTCGAGACGGATGTCTTTCTCGGCCGAGGCGAGGCGTTCGGCGACGGTGATGCGGCGGGTCATGACGGTCACCGGTCCTGCTCGAAGTGGACAGCGGTCAGCGCCTTGAGCTCTTCCGCGTGGCGGCGCTGCATGGCCTGTAGGGCCTTCTCGTGCGGGTAGCAGAGGGCGAGGGCCCCCCAGCCGGGCCGCATGCCGGGGATCCAGGTCGCGCCGTATCCGCCGCAGCTGTTGCAGCGAAGGTTCCAGCCGATCAGTCCGGCCTGCGCGGCTTCCTCGGGGGTGTTCTTCGGCGGGCCGAACCGGTCGCGGGTGGTCTTCGTGGTCATGGGCTTGTCCCTTCGGGTGTGGTTCTCTGGTGGTCGGAGCCGGCCGCATTGCCCGCGGCCGGCTCCAGGCGTGCGGGCTAGAAGGGGACGTCGATCTCCGCATTCCGCTTGGCCTTGCGGGCGGTCGGCGAGAGCCATGCGTTGCGCGGGTCGCCCCAGCCGATGTCCTCGATGTAGGCGTCGACTTCGCGGTCGATGTTGAGGTCGACGGAGTCGAGGTACTTGGCGAGGCCGAGCGCGTGCTGGTGAGCTTCGTCGCCTTCGCTTAGTGCGAGCCCTTCGGCGACCTGCCGGATCAGCGCGAACCGGTAGGTGTGGATCGCGTGTCGATAGCTGGCCACATCGGCTGCCGCTGTCTCGCCCGCGGCGAGCGTGGCATGGACCTGGGCGGCGGCAATGACTCCCTCTCCGCCGTTGCCGAGCTCAGGGAACTCCGGGTCACGGAGAACCCCTTCGACGAGGCGGATCGCTTCGGCGCGGTGGTTGATGGTCATGCCGCACCGTCCTTGCCGCCGAGGTCGGCGATGTTGAGGGCGGGCCGGTCGGGGACGATCTCGGCGTGCGCGACGCCGGACAGTTCCTCGGCGACGTAGGGCATGCCGTGGAGGACGTCGCTCGCGATGAGCCGGCAGAGTTCGCCGGTGGCGCGGGCGACGAGCATGGTCTGCCGCTGCTTTTTCCACTCCGACTTGTCGGTGAGCCCGAGCTGCGCGGCGCGGTCCAGGTCCCAGCGGACTTCCTGCCAGGCTTCGGACCCCTTGCGGCGGCCGCGCATGACGCAGTGCTCGGAGGTCGATTCGACGAGCTCGATCTCGTGGCCATGGGCCTGGACGAGACCCCGCATGGCGTGCGCCCGCAGGGCCGGGGTGCCCTGGATGATGTCGACTGCCTTGAGGCTGGCCATGGGCTTGAGGCCCAGTTCGTTTCCGGCGAGGATCACGGCGGTGACCTCGTCGGGCTTGCCGCGGAGCGCGCCCGCGAAGCTGGTCTTGCTGATGGACTCGGCGACCTGGGAGATGACGCGGGCTTCGCGGGCCCACTTCTCCATGGCGCTCTCGCCGGCCTGCGTGGGGCCGGTGCCGTCGGGGACGGCGGGCATGTTCTGCTGTTCGTAGGTGGCGAGCTCGGTCATCGGAGGTACTCCTCGGCTTGGCGGATGCTGTCCCAGCTGGGCATGGCGATGGGCGGTATCTCGGTGGTGGTCCCGGTCCAGTCGGGCCAGTTGCCGGTGGCCTGGCAGTCGGCGTAGATGCGCAGTGCGCGTTCGTTGCGGGCGCGGCCGGTGTCGCGGTCTTGCTGGACGAGCTCCCCGACGGTGATCAGGTGCGGGGGCTGCTTGGAGACGAAGACGAAGACGAAGCGGACGTCGGCGGGCTTGAGGACGGCGGTGATGCCGTCGATGTAGAGCGGGTCTTGCTGGTGGTAGGAGTGGTCGCGGATGGCGCGGGACACGGTCTCCGGATCCGACGACTTGATCGTCTTGAGGTCGACGGCGAGCGTCAGCCCGGGGTACTCCTTGAGCCAGTCGGGGCGGGCTCGGCAGCGGACCCCGGTCGCCGGGTCGGTCCAGTACAGGGACCGTTCGGCGATGCCCTTGCCGGCGAACAGCGGCCCGGCTTGCGGGTGCTGGCGGATCGCGGCGGCCATGGCTTGCACCTGCTCGTACTCGTGATGCAGGAGCGGTACCCGCCGCTGGTCGTAGGCGGCGTCCCGCTTCTCGCGGGCATCCGCCTTCAGCCAGTTCGGGGCGTCGATGACTTCGATCTCGTGGCCGTCGCCGAGGATCTCGGTGTGGGTGGCGTTGCCGAGGTCGAACTCCCGCTTGGGCGGCTTGGGGTTGTTGCGGTCGTACAGGTACTGGGCGGGGCAGCCGGGCGGGAGGAGGGCCCGCAGCCCGGACGACGAGATCGACGTCCGGTCTGCGTGGTAGTCGTCCGCGGGAAGCCCGTCCACGAACGCCGGCTCGGTGTCGACGGTGGCGGTCACTGTCCACCGTCCAGTTCGTCGGCGCAGTCTTCGCAGAGGGGCTTGCCGCCTTCCCGGACGAAGGGCCCGTTGTCGTCGCCGCAGCGGTCGCAGGTCAGGGGGCCCATCACGCCGCCGCCTTGCCGCTGGCGATGGTCTGGAGCTTGGCGACGGTGTCGGCGTTGCCGTCCTTGAGGGCGGCGACGAGGGCGGGGTAGATGGTGCGGAGCAGCGCGGTGTGAACGTAGTCGGCCCGGTCGATGGTGACCATGAGGGACTGGGTGAAGCTGCCGGGCTGTACGCCGCCGGGGCGGCCCCAGTGCCAGAGGACGTGGCGTGCGGTCTCCGGGCTGATGGGCTGGGTCACTGATGTCTCCTGTGCGGGGTGGGTGGTGTGGGGCGCCGGGGCGGCCGGTCGTGGCACGGTCGGCCCGGCGCCAGTTCAGGCGGCCTGGTAGTCGCGTTCGGCGCGGAGGGTGGAGGCGTGGAAGCTGGCGGAGATTTCCGGCAGTTCGTGCGCGGTGGTGATGTGGTCGGTCATCTGCTCGACGGCCTGCTCGCTGGCGGTGACGGTGTACCGGCAGCGCGGGGAGGGGCAGGTCAGGTACTCGCGCATCACGCCGCCGTCTCCTTGCCGAGTGCGTCCCAGAGGGGCCGGACGTCGATGCCGGTCGGGTGGGTGGGCTGGTCGTCGGGGTCGATGTCCCGGGTGCCGGCGGGGGCGTCGATGGCGAGGATGTTCGCCTTGAACGCCCGCAGCTCAAGCAGCTCGGCCCGGTCCGCGGCGAGTTCGTCGGCGCGCTGCTTCTCCTGCTGCCAGCCTTCGATGGCCTGGTCGCGGTCCTCCATGAGGAGGGTGAAGAAGTCGGAGGCGGCGACCTCGCGGGCGAGGAGGATCTGGTTCTCGGTGCGGAGCCGGTCTATGACGACGTCCGGGTCGTGCTTGCCGGCCTTGCGCCACGGGAGGGTGAGGCTCACGACTCGCCTCCCTCGTTGCGGCGTTCGACGATCCAGCCGGGGC
Source organism: Streptomyces wuyuanensis (assembly GCF_900103455.1). Lineage (GTDB taxonomy): Bacteria > Actinomycetota > Actinomycetes > Streptomycetales > Streptomycetaceae > Streptomyces > Streptomyces wuyuanensis. The sequence goes on from NZ_FNHI01000021.1 coordinate 49,244, forward strand.
CGCGGTCTGCGGTGCGCTCGTCGCCGTAGGGGGGCCGGTAGCGGAGCCGGTAGGTGTGGTGGTCTTCGGCCGGGTCGAGGACGGTGATGCCGTTGGTGCCGAGCTTGTCGGCGAGGGCGAGGAGCGGGTCGGCGCCCCATTCGGTGAGCCGGTTGAGGGCGTCGGCGAGGTCCTGCCAGCGGGCGTACTCGATGGCGTCGAACATGCGGGCGACGGTGTTGTCGTCGGGGCGGCTCACGACTCGTCCTCCTCGTCGTCTTCGTCGTAGGAGGCGCAGCGGCCGCCGTCTTCGGCGCCGACGAAGTCCGCGTCGCAGCCGGTGCCGCAGTCGGGGCAGCCCCAGCCGTTGCACCCTCCGGCGTCGCAGCCGGAGAAGTAGGCTTCCTGCTCACAGTCGGGGCAGCCGCGCTCGTCGGGCGTGAGGTGTTCCCGGTCCGGGTCGAGGAACACGACCTCGGTCACGGGACCGGCGGTGAGGTTGATGGGCTGGCTCACGACTCGTTCTCCTCTTCGGTGGCCAGGCGGCGGAGTGTGCGCCAGGCGGTCCGGCGGGCGGGGTCGCGTTCGGCGGCGATGCGCTCGTCGATCCACGACAGGTCGCGGGTCGGCGTGATGCGCTGTTGGCGGGGGTTGAGGGCGATGAGGAGGGCCATGGCGGCGAGGATCAGCAGGCCGATGCCGGCGACGATCGGGTCGTAGCTCACGCCGTGGCCGCCTTCCGGTGCTCGCAGGTACCGAGGAAGCAGGGCTCGGCCTGCTGCTTCCACTGGGCGCGGGTGAGGAGGTGGATGCTCCAGCCCTGCCTCTGCTCGCGGTCCCGGTCCCGCTGCCGGGGCACGAACTCCTTGTGTGCGTCCTCGGCGGTGAGGGCCTGGTCGCCGTGGAGGCTGCTCCAGGTGCAGCCAGCGGCGTCGACGCGGATCCAGAAGCAGTCGTTCAAGGCGACGGTCTGTCCGTCGAGTTCGACCATGAGCTTCATCGGGTGCTCCCTGTGCGGGTGAGTCGGCGGCCGAGGGCGGTGAGGCTGAGGCCGATGGCCCACAGTCCGGCCGCGAGTACGGCGAGGTGGTTGGAGAAGCGGATGCCGGCCATCAGCGGCCGTCCCCGAAGAACTCGTCAGGGATCTCGTAGAGGCCGGCTTCGGCCGAGGCGCGGACGGCGGGGTCGGTTATCCAGGCCGGGACCTTGGGGCGCTCGGTCAGCTCCAGGCCGACAAGCAACGGACGCGCCGCCGGCTCGGGCACCACCGGCAGGGCGGTCAGGAGCTCGGACACGACAACCTCAGTGCGGGTCATGACACGGCCGCCGAGTCGGACATGCGGCGCAGCGCCCGGACGCACAGCCGGATCGCGAGGAGGAACCCGGGGCCGGCGCCGGAGGATTCCGGGGTCATGTCCAGGGCCAGCTTGTCCGCGGCCTCACGCAGGACGTCGTTGCGCGGCGCCCATCCGGCTTCACGCAGCGCGGTCACGTACCGGTCGAGGCAGCGCTCGCAGTCCGGGCACTTCCGGTCGCCGGGCTCGTCGCCGCAGCTGCCGCACATGGCACCCGCGTTGCTGAGGGCCTGCTTGGCAAGCTCGTCGTGGAAGCTCATGCCGCCACCGCCTTGCGGGTGGACCAGTTGCCGTCGGGGTGACGGATGATGAAGTCACCGAACTTGGCGACGATCCGGTCGGGCCCGGCACCGATGCGGAGGCCGGTTACGGTCAGCTTGCCGTCGACGGTCTCCCAGTAGCCCTTGGCGTAGATCCCGTCGCGGTCGACCGCGTCGTCGATGTCGCCGATGTTCCGCTGGGTGAGCTGCCAGGTCTTGCAGCCCTCTGCCTCCAGCTCCAGCAGGGGCTGGCAGGTGGGGCACTCGTGGCGGACGTCGGTGAGGTTGCCGTTCTGGTCGACGTCGCGGTTGTCGACGTCGCCGAGGAGCTGCCCGCAGCCGTTGCAAGCCCGCTTCAGCTTGCTCGTGGTGGACTTGCGGCCCAAGTCGTTGACCGTGACGACGTCCGGCGTGTTCGTGCGCGGGGCCACGTCGACGTGGGTGAGGCAGATGCCGCCCGAGTAGCCCTCGACGGACACGACCGGCTCGCCGTGACCGAGGATCCACGCCGGGGTGCGGGTCACCGTCTCCAGCTGCTTGAAGAAGCCGGGGTTGTTGTCCTCGGGGCGGGTCAGCGGGTAGGCGATGACGGGTGTGCCGATCGGGAACCGGCGGTTGAACTCGTCGGCCTGCCGCTGACCCTCCGCCTTATCGGCCGCGAGCTGGGCCTGGTAGTCGCTCATCGCTGGTCTCCTGCGGTCGTGGTGCGGGCGGTGAGTCCGGCTTCGATTTGGTCGTGCTGCTGGAGGAGGAGTTCGCCGTGGGCGACTGCCTCGCTGGTGTCGGAGTGGAGGCCGCAGCGCTTGGCCAGCCCGATGAGCGGCAGGTGCAGCAGGGGGTTGTCGTCGGCGACCATCTCCGGGCCGGCGACCGGGTCGAACTCTTGGCCGTCCCAGTGCCAGTGGGCGTTGAACGCGTCGACGTAGTTCGAGGCGAGGTTCCACACGCGGTGGTCGTCGGTCGTGAACAGACGCACCAGCGGGCGAGTGGTGTCGCCGGAGGAGCGGGGCGGGATACCGATCGTCGCCATCACCGCTCACCCGCCTCTCCGACGTAGCGGGCGTAGACCGTGTGCTGTCCGGCCTCGTGGCGGTACTCGGCGTCGAAGGAACCTGCGGGCATGTAGCCGACGCTCAGGGCGCGGCGGATGTGGCCAGCGAGCACCCTGCCGGTGTTCTGTGACGCCACGACCTTGACCCGCTGCCACGTCCCAGCCTTGGCTCGGAGCGAGGCCGCGACGGCCGTGTGGTCCAGGGGCCCATCGGCCTCCGGCTGCTTGTCCCCGGCGGCAGGGGACGGGGAGGAGGAGGCGAGCAGCGCGCCGATCGCGGCGACCGCGTCCGTGACGCCCTGGTTGTACGCCTCGTCCTCCGGTGTGCCGGTGTTGTCCTCCAGGTACTCGGAACGGGCGGCCTCGATCGCCTCGGCCAGCACCTCGGCGCGGAAGGCGTCAGCAGCGGCCTCGAAGCGGTCGCGGCTGTCGCTGAGGAAGCAGTCGCGCAGTTCGTCGCGGGCGCTCATGCCGCCACCGCCTTCGGGGTCACGATCAGGCCCGGGTTGTAGGCGGCGAGGACCTTGTTCGCCCACGCCAGCTCGGCGAGCTGCTGCTCACGGTCCGCCTGGTCCTCGTAGCGCAACAGGCCGGCGCCGACCGGGGCGTGGTAGCGGGACGCGTCCACCGCAGCGAACTCGGCGTCCATCTCGGCGCGGAGGACCGGGACCGGAATGCAGTCGCCGATCATGGACTCGACGAGGCCCGGGATCGGGACAGCGGGGAAGTCGACGGCGATCACAGGGACTCACCGCCCTCGACCAGCTCGCGGATGTCGACGGCGTCGCACGGCTTGTCGCCACCTCGGCAGGTGCACAGGCCGTCGCGGGCGATGTAGTACGCCTCGCCCCAGGACAGGTTCTCCGCGACGCGGCTGTACTTCTCGAAGTCCCTGGCGATCTGCCAGCGGACGTCCCGCTCGGCCTCGGCGCGCAGCCTCTTGACCTCTTCCAGGAGGCACAGGGCGATCTCGTGCAGGGCCTTCTCGGCGCCGCTCTCGTAGGTGGCCGTCGACCAGGTCTTCGTGCGCTCGCCGTACTGGGCGAGCCGGACCTCGGCCGCACGCGGGCTCAACTCACCCGACAGATTGGTGGATACTCGGGACACTGGGTCCTCTTCTCTCTCGCAGGTTGGATGCGTACAGAGGGGTGGAGCTGGGATGTGGCCCCGTCTGCCGGCTAGCCCCCGGCGGCGGGGCCGCGCCGATCAAGCGGCAGCGGCGGCCGGCCTGCGGCCTGCGCGGTGGTGGTGCCGGGCCTCCGGCGGGCGCATGTCGTGCGCGGCGGTGGCAGCGGACTCGCGAGCCGCGAGGACCGCGGCCTGGTGGAGGCCGGCGAGGTACGCCTCGACGTCCTCGATGCGGGCGGCTGCCTTCTTGCCGATGAAGAAGGTGACGGGGCCTTCGCCCCGCATGCGCCACTTCTTGTAGGTGCTGACGCTGATGCCGAGCCGGGAGGCGATACCGGGGATGACGGCGGTGCCGTCCTCGCTGCGGTAGTCCTCGATCCAGACAATGCCGTCGGGCGGCGGCTGGACCGTGAGCTTTCGGTTCTGGGGCACGTGGGGCTCCTCTTATGTGGGGGGCGGGGTTGCCCCGGGGGTGGAGTACTGCGGCTTCGTAGCCGCATCGTTCCAATCCGGAGACGCGGGGGGCGCGAAAAGGACCAGGACGGCTACGCCGACTACCCCCGCGATGCGGTGGGCTACGTCGAAGTCGCAGTCCTTGCGCTCGCCGGTGAGCAGGTGGCCTATCAGCGCGTGATGGCTGAGACCTACTGCTTCGGCGAGTCCTCGGACACTGAAGGGGGTTCCGCGCCCTGGGTGATCCATCACCCATCTGAGGATCTTCGGGTCACGAAGCTCATAGCGGACGTTCATGGATCTCCATCGGAACGGTTCGGCTCTCGATATGAACAGTGAACCAGATCGAATCCGCAGCGTCTACCGATTGGAACGGCCGAATGTGAAGTTTCCGCAAAGCCGAGCCGACGCTACGATCAATCCGTAGACGATTCGTCTTCGAGGGCAGATGGTTGTACGGCCTGGCCTGCAATTTGTAGAGTCAGCGCGGACTACATGAGAGACAGTCGCTGTGAACCAGACCGGAGGAGAGAGAGGCATGGAGGCGGCAGCCCCCGACATCGAACGCGGCAGCGCCTCGCCGGAGCCCCTCCCCGATAACCTCGTCAGGGACATGGACCGCGATGCGCTCAGCCGCCTAGTACGCGACGTCAACGACGACGGCCGCGGCGTCTCCTATCAGGCCATGGCAGACAGAGCCGAAGCTGCCGGCCACCCCCTGTCCAAGCCCTACTTCCAGAAGCTCGCCACCAACGCCGTCACCCAGGCCCCCAACCCGGAGCGCCTGCGCGGCATCGCCGCCGGCCTGCAGAAGCCGCTCCCCGTGGTGCAGCGAGCTGCCGCACAGCAGTACCTCGAGTACGAGGCCACCGAGCTGGCCGGCTACGACGAGGACATCCGCGTCATCGTCGCGCACCTTGCGGGCATGGAGAAGACGGAGCGCCGCCGCTGGCAGGCGATGATCGAGGCGGACGAACGCACCAAGCGCGACCACGAGGGATAGGCGCCCCAGCCTGCACCTTCACATTGACGTGCCATCAGATCGCGACAGACCGTTGTGGCTCGGACACAGGAACGATACGGTTCCGAATCCGAACACTTTCGCCTCAGGGGACCCCCATTTCCCTGCTTGCCCCACGGGGGTGGATCTGTGCTGTCTGTCCGCTACGAACTCGAAGACCTTCCCGAAGACGCCCCGGTTCGCGTGCGGGAGGGCAGGGGATGGGTCAAGTACGAGCTGTCCCGTGGCCTGTTCGTGCCCGAGCACGCTGCTGCACTCGAAGCTGCGACCAGCATGGTCATTGCTGGAGGACAGTGGTTCCAGCTGTGGCGCGGCGACGTCGTGTCGTACTACTCGCCGGAGAAGGAGCTGGTGCATGCCCGGGTACATCGAGGATCGCTGGTTCAAGAAGGGCCCAGTCGATCCTGAGACGCAGAAGGCGACACGGGTCAAGACGGCCCGCCACGGCCAAGGTAAGCGGTGGCGGGTCACGAACATCCCCGGTGTTCGGGACCGCTCCTTCGACAACCTGAAGGGCAGGCACGGCGCTGAGGCGTGGCTCAAGGCGTCGTCCACCGACTCTAGCCGGGGCACCTTCTACGACCCGCGCGACGGTGCCATCACGCTGCGGGAGTACGTCGAGCAGTATTGGTGGCCGAACCTGCGCAAGGCGCCCGGCACCCGGCAGTCCATGAAGCCGAGGGTGTTCAACCACATCCTCGCCCACGCCGGGCACCTGCCGCTGAACCGGATCGGCCACGACGAGATCCGGGCCTGGCTCACCCGCGTCGAGCAGGACATCGACGTCAACACGGTGCGCACCACGTGGCGCCACTTCTCGTCCATCATGCAGGCCGCGCACAAGGCGAAGCGGATTCCCGAGAATCCGTTCCGCGACGAGGACTTGTCTCCTCCGTCTGCGCCGCCGTCGAAAGCGAAGGCATGGCCGCAGGAGACCGTGGCCGCCGTGCGGGGTGAGCTCGGCGACCGCTACGGCATCCTGCTGGACCTGGGTGTCGGGGCCGGCCTGCGGCAGGGCGAGTGCTTCGGCTTCTCCCCCGACGACATCGACGGCGACGAGATCGCCGTCGTGCGCCAGGTCGTCCGCATCGGCGGCAAGCTGGCGTTCGCCCCGCCGAAGGGCAACAAGACCCGCACCGCGCCGTGCCCTTCGGAGCTGGCCCGCGCGGTGAAGGAGTACGCGAACGTCTTCCCCACGGTCGAGGTGACGCTGCCGTGGGTGGACCCTGACCGGCCGAACCTCGAGTGGGAGAAGCGACCCAGGCGGACAGTACGTCTCCTTGTGACCACGCTCAGGACCGGCGGAGCGGGCGGCGGGGCGATCAACCGGGCGACGTTCGACGACAAGCAGTGGAAGCCGGCGCTGGCCCGCGCCGGGGTGATCCCGCCTCCGGAGGTCGAGTACGTCCAGGCTCAGGGCAAGAAGCCGTGGGCGCGTAAGTCGTGGGCCATGCCGCGGGAGGACGGCTTCCACGTCACCCGTCACACGTTCGCTTCCATCGTGCTGGCGGAGGGTGAGACAATCACTCAGCTGGCCGCGTGGCTTGGTCACTCGGACCCGGCGTTCACGCTGAGGACTTACGTGCACTTCATGCCGAAGTCGGGTAGGCGGGCGCTGGCCGCGTTGGGCGCTTGGATGGCGCCGCCCCCTTCCTCCGTCTCGCCCGAGAGCGATTGCCCCCAGATTGCCCCCAGCGACAATCTGGATCAAGGAATCTAAGGCTAAGTCGCAGGTCAGAGACCTGAGCGGCAGACGAGTCGGGCTGTACGCCGGGTTCTGTCGCCCGGTG
>NZ_FNHI01000021.1:57675-160862 GCF_900103455.1 Streptomyces wuyuanensis
CCGGCCGGCGGGGGCGGGAGCACGTTCGGCGCACCGGCCGGCGGGGGCGGGAGCACGTTCATGGACGCCTTCTTCGCCGAGTTCCCGCCGGCCCAGGCCGAGGCCGTACGCCGCGCGCTGCGCCTGGTCGCGGAGCGGGCCCGGTGACGCGGGTGAAGCGCCTGCTCAGAGGCGTCGCCTGGCTCGTCCTGCCCGCTGAACTGGCGCTCGTGGTCTGTCTGATGGCGGGGCTCCGGCCGCCCGCGCCGGTGATGGCCGCCGCCGAGGCGGCCGTCCTGCTCCTGCTGCTGGCCGAGGCCGCCGTGTTCCTCAGGCTGTGGCGCGGGGAGGGGCTGACACCGCGCGAGGCAGTCGGCGAACTGGTGCCGGAGCCGGTGCTCCGGCTGGCCGGGCACGAACTGCGGCTCATGTGGAGCCTGTTGCTCTGGGCGGCCCGGCGACGCGCCGGGGTCGGGCCGGGCGACCAGGTCTTCGGGCACGCCCGTGACCAGGCCGCGCTCCTCTTCGGCTTCGGCTTCGTCTGCGTCGTCGAGACCGTCGGGATGTCGTACCTGCTCGGTCCCTGGCCGGTGCTGCACGCCGTGGTGCTGGTCCTCGACGTCTACACCGTCCTCTTCGTCGTCGGTCTGCACGCGGCGTCCGTGACCCGGCCGCACACGCTGTCAGAGGACGTGCTGCGGCTGCGCCAGGCCGCCCACGTCGATGTGCGGATCCCGCTGGAGCGGATCGCGTCCGCCTCCTACGAGTTGATGTTCACGCACGACAAGAAGGAGGACGGCGTGCTCAACCTGCCCGTCGGTTCGCAGACTTCGCTCACCCTCGCGCTGACGGAACCCGTCGTGTCGGTGGGACTGCTGGGCGGGACGCGCGAGGTGCACACCGTGCGCTGCCACGCCGATGACGCCCGTTCGATGCTGCGGGCGGTCACGCGGGCGCGAACCGCACTTTCGCCGCCCCCGGGTCGGCCAGCGTGAGCCGTACCCGCAGTGCCTCGCCGAGCGGGAGTTCCGACCCGTCGCCGTCGACCGGGGCGACGACCGCGGGCTCGTCCAACTGGACCGTGCCGACGTCCGGTTCGCGCTCCCGCACGTCGACCACGAACCCGTCGAAGACATCGCCGATCCGGCCCGTCAGCAGCGCCGCCTCGACGGTGTCGACGCTCTGGCGCTCGACGTTGTTCGCGCGACGCGTCCCCTCGGCCATCTCCTTCGGTACGACGTCCAGGGACTCCCGTACCCATTCCGGGGGCTCCCGGCCCTCCACGGCGGCCAGGCACAGCTCGCCCGTGTAGCGGTCGACGAGTCTGCGCAGCGGTGCGGTGCAGTGCGTGTACACGTCGGCGACGGCGGCGTGCACGGACGGGTCGGGCAGGTGTCCGCCGCTGAACGCGCTGTAGCCCGCGCCGCGCAGCAGCGTCGTGCACTCCTGGAGGAACGCGGCGTGGCGGCGGTTCGACGGGTCGAGCGACCGGACGACCCGGGCGTAGGGGACATGGTGCGGCCAGGGGATGCGCAGGGCCCGGGCCGTCCTGCGCAGCCGGGCGACGGCTCCGCCCGGCGCGGTCGGCAGGGTCCGCAGGATGCCGGTCCCCGCGGTCACCATCAGCCCGGCCGCTGCCATGCCGGTGAGCAGGGAGATCTGGGCGTTCCAGCGCTCCACGGGGTACGGGGCGCGGAACTCCAGTGCGTACGAGTGGTCCTGGGCGACGATCTCCTGCTCGGGCAGGTTGAGCGAGATCCCGCCCCGCTCCACTTCCAGCTCCTCGCGCAGCAGCCCGATCTCCTTGAGCAGGGCCACCGGCTCCTCCGCCGCGCCCGAGTCGATCTGCCGCTGTACCCCTGCGTAGTCCAGCTTGGCGCAGCTGCGGACCAGGGCCCGCCGTACGCCGGTGGCGACGGTCCGGCCGTCCGCGTCCAGGTCGATGGTCCACAGCAGCGCGGGCGCGGTCTGCCCGGGCAGCAGACTCGCCGCACCCTCGGAGAGCACCGGCGGGTGCAGCGGCACCTTCTCGTCCGGGAAGTACAGCGTCTGCGTCCGCCGGTGCGCCTCGGCGTCGACAGCGCCGCCCGGCGGTACGAACGCGGCCATGTCGGCGATGGCGTAGCGCACCCGGTAGCCGCCGCCCGGCCGCCGTTCGAGATGCATCGCCTGGTCCAGGTCGGCGGCGGCCGGCGGGTCGACGGTGAAGAACGGGACGTCCGTCTCGTCCCGTTCCGGCAGCCGCGGGTCGCGTGCCGTCCGTTCCGCCTCGACCAGCACCTTGACGGGGAACCTCACGGGCACGCCGAGCCGGAGGCGCAGCGCGCACAGGCAGGCCAGCAGCGGGTCGTCGGCCGCGCAGGTCACATGCATACGACGGCGTGGCATGTGCCGAGCGTATGGCGGCGGCGACGGGGGTGCGACCGGGGCGCTGCCCGGCCCCGCGCCCCGGGTCCCGACTGCCCGCCTGCCCACCGGGCCGCCTGCCGCGGGCCCGGGCGGGGGCGGGCCCACGCCCAGGTGCCGCCGGATCGGCCCGGGCGGCGGGTCGTTGCGGCCGACTACGCTGGCGACGCGGGGCCGCACCCCCATTTCCGTACGTACGCAGAGGAGAAACGCCGTGCTCGTGCTGTTGCCGCCGTCCGAGGGCAAGGCCACTTCGGGGCGCGGGGCGCCGCTCAAGCCGGAGGCGCTGTCGCTCCCGGCTCTGGCCGCGGCGCGCACGCAGGTGCTCGACGAGCTCGTCGAGCTGTGCCTGGGGGACGAGGAGAAGGCCCGTGACGTCCTCGGGCTCAGCGAGGGCCTGCGCGACGAGGTGGCGAAGAACGCGGGGCTGCGCACCGCCGGGGCACGCCCGGCCGGCGAGATCTACACGGGTGTGCTGTACGACGCGCTCGGACTGGCCACCCTCGACGCCGCCGCGCGCCGGCGGGCCCGGAAGTCGCTGCTGGTGTTCTCCGGGCTCTGGGGTGCGGTCCGCGTCGACGACCGGATCCCCTCGTACCGCTGCTCGGTGGGCGTGAAGCTGCCCGGACTCGGGGCGCTGGGCGCGCACTGGCGGGCGCCGATGGCGTCCGCGCTGCCCGAGGCGGCCGGGGACGGGCTGGTCCTGGACCTGCGGTCGTCGGCGTACGCGGCGGCCTGGCGTCCGAAGGGCGAGGTCGCGGGCCGGACGGCGACCGTGCGGGTGCTGCACTCGCAGATCGTCGACGGGGTCGAGAAGCGTTCCGTGGTCTCCCACTTCAACAAGGCGACCAAGGGCCGGATCGTCCGCAGCCTGCTGGAGGCCGGCGCCGTGCCGAAGGGGCCGGGCGAGCTGGTGGAGGCGCTGCGCGACCTCGGGTACGCGGTCGAGGCGGAGGCCCCGGGAAGGCCCGGGAAGCCGTGGGCGCTCGACGTGGTGGTGACCGAGATCCACTGACGAGTCGGGGCGCATTGCACTGAGTGCAACGCTCGTTGCACGGGGCGTTGGGCGCGGGCAGGATGACGGCATGACCTCCGTGCTCGACCTGGCCCCCGTCGTCCCTGTCGTCGTCCTGGACGACGCCGCCGACGCCGTACCGCTCGCCCGTGCGCTCGTGGCGGGCGGACTGCCCGCGATCGAGGTGACGCTGCGGACCCCGGCCGCGCTCGACGCGATCCGCGCGATCGCGGAGGAGGTGCCGGGGGCGGTCGTCGGCGCGGGCACGGTCATCACGCCGGGGGCCGTGGCCGACGCGGCCGCGGCCGGGGCGCGCTTCCTGGTCAGCCCCGGCTGGACGGACGCGCTTCTGGACGCGATGGCGTCGTCGGGAGTGCCGTTCCTGCCGGGCGTGTCGACGGCGTCGGAGGTCGTGGGGCTGCTGGAGCGCGGCGTGCACGAGATGAAGTTCTTCCCCGCGGAGGCCTCCGGCGGCACGCCCTACCTCACGTCCCTCGCGGGCCCGCTCCCCCAGGCCCGCTTCTGCCCCACGGGCGGCATCACGCGCGCGTCCGCCGGCTCGTACCTGACGCTGCCCAACGTGGGCTGCGTCGGGGGTACGTGGATGCTGCCGCCGGACGCGGTCGCCACACGTGACTGGCACCGCGTCGAGACCCTGGCCCGCGAGGCGTCGGCGCTGCGTACGCCGGGGGCGTGACCGGCCGGCGCGGGCGGGCTCGGCACGCAGGCGTTTCGGTACGCGGCGGTCGCGGGGGCGTGATCGCCCCGGCGTTCCGCCGGCGCGGTCGGACGTGCATCGCGAGTTCGCGCCGCGGGTCTTCGCGCCGCGCGGCCATCCCGCCACGAGGGGCTTCCGCCGCGCTTGCCGACGTCGGGCGGGCCCGGGTCGCGCGGGGCGGGCGCGGGTCGCGAGCGTGAGCGCGGCGCGTCCGGGGCCTCACCTCATGCTCGGGCGTCCGATCACGCGCCCGGCGCGCCGCGACGTGTTCCACGGACCCTGCGGACGGCCCCTGCGCGCCGCGCGTGTGCCGCCGCGCCCTGCGCGGCCCGGCGGGAAGGGCTGAGGTCCCCGCCTGCGGCCGCGCGGCGACCGATCAGCGCAAGTGGCCCGTGTCGTTCAGCAGCCGCAGCGACGCGTTGCCGTCCGCGTAGTACGCCACCGCCGACACCGACGCCGCCGAGAGCTCCATGCGGAACAGGGACTCCGGGGGCGCGCCGATGGCCAGCCGGACCAGGGTCTTGATCGGGGTGACGTGCGTGACGACGAGCACCGTGCGCCCCTGGTACTCCCGCACCAGCCGGTCCCGCGTCGCCGCGACCCGCCGCGCCACCGTCGCGAAGCTCTCGCCGCCGCCCGTGGGTTCCGCCTTCGGGGACGCGAGCCAGGCGTCGAGGTCGTCGCCGTAACGCTCCCGGACCTCGGCGAACGTCAGGCCCTCCCAGGCGCCGAAGTCCGTCTCGCGCAGCCCGTCGTCGATCCGTACGTCGAGCCCGACGCGGGCCGCGACCGCCTCTGCGGTCTGCCGGCAGCGCTTGAGCGGCGAGGAGACGATCGCCTGGATCGTGCCGCGCGCCGCCAGAGCCGCCGCCACGGCCTCGGCCTGGCGCCGGCCGACCTCGGACAGTTCGTGGTCGCCGCTGCCGGAGAATCGCTTCTCCGGGGTCAGCGCGGTCTCACCGTGCCGCAGCAGGACGAACGTCGCCGGCGGCCCGAGGTCCGGGCCCCATCCGGCGCCCTCCACCTCGGTGGTCTTGGGCAGCGTCGCCTGTGCGGCCGCCGCACCGTCCGGCGTACGGGAACCGCCCGCCTCGGACAGGCCCGCGTTCCCGGTGCCGGACGCCAGTGCCGCCCGCGCCTTCGCCGCACCGGCCGCCGCGTCGCCGACGACCCGGGCGGCCCGGACGTCCTCGGCGGAGGTCGACAGCGCCGCCGAGGACGCCGACGGCTCCCACTGCCCGCCGCGCTTCCCCGCGTCCATGGCCTCGTTTGCCAGCCGGTCCGCGTGCTTGTTGCGCTCGCGCGGGATCCACTCGTACGTGACCTGCCCGAGCGGGAAGACCCGCGCCGCCTCAGCCGCGAGCGGCTTCATGTCCGGGTGCTTGATCTTCCAGCGGCCCGACATCTGCTCCACGACGAGCTTGGAGTCCATGCGGACGCGGACCCGCGCGTCGGGGTCGAGTTCCCTCGCCGCCTTCAGACCCGCGATCAGGCCCCGGTACTCGGCGACGTTGTTCGTGGCGACGCCGATGTACTCGGCCCGTTCCAGGAGCGGTTCCCCGCTTGCCGGGTCGAGGACGACCGCCCCGTACCCCGCCGGCCCGGGGTTGCCCCGCGAACCCCCGTCGGCCTCGACGACCAGCTCGCGCATCAGAGACCGGACTCCGACGTGCGGACGAGGATGCGGCGGCAGTTCTCGCAGCGCACGACCGTGTCCGGGGCGGCCGCGCGGACGTCGTTCAGCTCGGTGATGTTGAGCTCGATGTGGCAGCCCTCGCAACGGCGCTGGTACAGCCGGGCGGCGCCCACGCCGCCCTGCTGCTCGCGGAGCTTCTCGTACAGCTTCATCAGATCCGCGGGCACGGAGCCGGAGACGACCTCGCGCTCCTTGCCGACCGACGCGGACTCGCCGTCGAGCTCCTCGTACGCCGCGTCCCGGCGGGCCGTCGCGTCGTCGACCTTCGCCTCGACGGAGGAGACGCGCTCGGTCAGTTCGGCTACGCGTTCCTGTGCGGACTCGCGGCGCTCCATGACCTCGAGGACGACGTCCTCCAGGTCGCCCTGGCGCTTGGCGAGCGAGGCGATCTCCCTCTGGAGGTTCTCGAGGTCCTTCGGGGAGGTGATGGCGCCGGAGTCGAGGCGCTGCTGGTCCCGCACGGAGCGCTGGCGGACCTGGTCGACGTCCTGCTCGGCCTTGGTCTGCTCGCGGGCGCAGTCGCTCTCCTCCGTCTGCGCGGCGACGAGCAGGTCGCGCAGCTGCGTGAGGTCCTTGTTCAGCGACTCCAGTTCGGCGTGCTCGGGCAGCGACCTGCGCTTGTGCGCGAGCTGCGACAAACGCACGTCCAGGGCCTGGACGTCGAGGAGTCGGATCTGGTCGGCGGGCGCGGCGTTCAGTTGGGGGCTCCAGAGGTGTGGTGGGAGGACCAGGGGTCGGTGACCGTCTTCGAGACATGGACCCGCAGGTTCCAGCCGTGACGGTCGGAGATCTCGTCGAGCTGGGCGGCGGCCTGCTCGCACCAGGGCCATTCGGTGGCCCAGTGGGCGGCGTCGACCAGACCGAGCGGTGTCTGCTGCACGGCCTCGGACACCGGGTGGTGCCGCAGGTCCGCGGTGAGGAACGCGTCGACGCCGGCGGCGCGGGCGGCACCGAAGAGGCTGTCGCCGGATCCGCCGCTGACGGCGACCCGGCGGACGGTCGCCTCGGGGTCTCCGGCGACCCGGATGCCCTGCGCGGTGGCCGGCAGTCGCGCCGCGGCGCGGGCCGCGAACTCGCGCAGCGTCTCGGGGCGGTCGAGTTCGCAGATCCGGCCCAGGCCGTTCTCGGGCACGAGCGGGCCGGTGACGCGGAGGTCGAGGGCGCCGGCGAGGGCGTCGGAGACACCGGGATCGGCGGTGTCGGCGTTGGTGTGCGCGACGTGCAGGGCGACGTCGTGCTTGATGAGGGTGTGGACGACCCGCCCCTTGAAGTGGGAGGCGGCGACGGTCGTGGTCCCGCGCAGATAGAGCGGGTGGTGGGTGACGATCAGGTCCGCGCCGAGTGCGACGGCCTCCTCGGCGATCTCCAGGACGGGATCGACGGCGAACAGGACGCGGGTGACCTCGGCGTCGGGCTCACCGCAGACCGTGCCGACGGCGTCCCATTCCTCGGCCCGCTCGGGGGGCCAGAGGGCGTCGAGCTCGGCGATGACTTCAGACAGACGGGGCACGGAGGCAAGGCTACCTGCCCTCCGTGCCCCGCCGTCCGGCGCCGGGTGGCCCGGGACCTACTCGACCAGGTGGCCCCTGAGGTCGGCGAGGACCTCCTCGGCGGCGGTGACCCCGAGGCCGAGGTACCAGGTCTCGTCCGGGACGTCCTTGGCCCGGCCGCTCCCGACCGCCTTCAGGTTCTTCCAGAGCGGGTTGGACCGGGCGGTGTCGCGCTTGGTCTTGGCCGGGTCGCCGTAGACGCCGGTGAAGATCCAGTCGGCGTCGGCCTCGTCGATCTTCTCCGGACTGATCTCCGTGGCCAGGTCCTCGATCTGCTGGTTCGCGGGCCGCGGCAGACCGGCGTCGTCGAGGATCGTGCCGATGAAGGAGGCCTTGGCGTACAGGCGGATCCGGTCCGGCATGTAGCGGACCATCGAGACGGTCGGCTTGTCCGCGCCGATGTCGGTCCCGAGACGTACGGCGTTCTTCTCGTACGCGTCGAGCTTGGCCTCGGCGGCCGCCGTGCGGTCCAGGGCGGCCGCGTTGAGGAGGTAGTTCTCCTTCCACGTGAAGCCGGGGCGGATGGAGAAGACGGTCGGAGCGATCTGCGAGAGCTCCTTGTACTTGTCGGCGGCGCGGAGCCGGCTGCCGAGGATCAGATCGGGCTTGAGCTGCGCGATGGCCTCGAGGTTGAGGTTGTTGATGGTGCCGACGCTCCTGGGGCTTCCGGCGTCCTTCTTCAGGTACGAGGGGATGCCGTCGTCGCCCTCGGCCGGGGCGTAGCCGACAGGCTCGACGCCGAGGGAAACAACGTTGTCAAGCTCACCGACGTCGAGGACGACAACGCGCTTGGGGGCGGCCTTCAGTTCGGTGGTGCCCATGGCGTGGGTGAGCGTGCGCGGGAACTCGCCGGCGTTCGCGTCCGTGCCCATCGCCGCGGTCTTCGCCGCGGCGTCCCCGAAGTCCTTGCCGCCCTGCGCGACGGACTTCTTGCCGCTGTCGTCGGCCTTGGTCTTCCCGGCGCCGTCCCCGCCGCTTCCGCAGGCCGCGAGGGTGAGCGCGGCGGCGAGGGAGACGGCGGCGACGGTGCCGCGGCGGCGTGGGGACATCGGTGCTCCTGCGGTTTCGGAGAGGGACACGAGAACTACGAGAAGGGGACACAAGCGGACTGGGACAGTCCGACTTAGGTCCGCCTTACCTTAGCCCCCGCCCCCTGGAGCACAACGGCCACCCCTCCCTCAGGCAAATACGGATTCGGCCACCCTTATGTGTGAAGTGGGCCGACTCGCAGTGTTCGGCTGGAAGTGCGAAAACTAGCTTCGGTGGCCGGAGGTGACCATCCGATGACAGCGTGTGCCATCGAGGAAGCAGCGGAGCACGAGGCCGTACGGCCCGCCCCGCGGGCGGCGCTCACGGTCGGCGCGGGCGGCAGCTACGCTGCGCGGCTCGCAGGCGAGGGGGACGCCCTCTTCGCCGAGCGGTGGACGCTCGACGGTCCCGAGCCGTACGCGGTGCCGCTGCCGCTCGGCCAGCCCGAGGAGCCCGACACGGAACTGGTCCCGCTGGACGACGGCCGGGTGCTGGTCCACCGGCGGGTCGCGGGGCTCCGCTCGTTCTCCCTGCTCTATCCGACGGGCCCGGGCACGGGCGAACTGCCCCTGGGTTCCGTGGAGTCGGCGGAGCTGCGGCTGCTGCCGCCGCCGCCGGACGGCACCTGCGCCTATGCGCTGGCGCCGGGCGGGAGCTCGACCGCCGTGTGGCTGGTGGCGGGCGGGGCGTTCGGGCCCGAGCGGGTGGCGGAGGTGCCCGGCCGCTGTTCGGGCGGGGTGTGGCTGGACCGCACGGGCCGGATGCTGGCGCTGGACCGCGAACTGGACGGGATCACCAAGGCGGTGGTGGTCGATCTGGAGCGGGGCGGCGAGGTGGCCCCGCTGCTGCAGATCACGGACGAGAGCAACGACCGGCTGCTGCTCGCCGACGCGGAGAGCGGGCTGCTGATGATCCGCTCGGACGCGGCGGGCCACGACCGGCTGGGCTGGGGGGTGCTCGGGAGCCTGCAGCCCGCGCGGTTCCCGGAGTGCCTGAGGCTGCCCGACGCGGCGGTGACGCCCTTCGCGATCCAGCCGGGGCGGGTGCTGATACCGGAGAGCTGCGCGGTGGCGCTGCGGATCGACGCGGCGGCCGGCACATGGGTCGGGGTCTGGCGGCCGGCCGGGCGCCGCCTGCACCAACTCCCCGCCCCCGAAGGGTGGCTGGCGGGATCGGGGCAGTGGACCCGGGAGGGGGTGCTTCAACTGCCGTGCACGACGCCGGCGGTGGCGTGCGCGGTGGCCCGGTTGGAGCCTCCCGCGGACCCCCTTCCGCCCGGGCCTGCCACAGAACCGGCACAACCGGAATGCGCAGGTGGGGAACCGTACGGCGGTGCGGGAAGTCCTGCCATGTGCAGACCCGTGCCGTTGCAGCAGGCGCCTCTCACGGTGCGTGCGGCACGCGGTTAGACTCTGCGGCCGGGGGCTACGCAGCCGCACCGTACGGATGCCGACGGTGACGGCTCCCCCGGTGACACCACATTGGCGATGGAACAACGGGGTGAATTTCCCACATGTCTGAGGCCCGAACCGACACGACCCAGGCGCGTCCGCAGGGAGCGGCCGCGAACCAGGCCGAGGCCGTCGGCTCCGGCAAGCACCGGGGCGGTGCCGCTGCTTCGGAGGACACGACGTCTGCGGCACACGGCCGGCACCGCCGCCCGACGAAGGGCGAGGCGGCGTAGCAGCGCCGCGAGGCGCCATCGGGTGCGGGAGGGCCGCCACGGGAGCTCCGTGGCGGCCCTCCCGCACGTCCGCGTCGGGCCTGCCCGCGTAGGGCCGGGGCGGCACACCGGCGCGGCCGGCGGGCCGGCCGCCGGGCTGGGACGGGTCGCGCTGGGCCGGGGCCAGGCGTGTCCGCGCCGGGCTGGGCCGGGTCGCGCTGGGCTCGGCATGGTCGGCCTGCACGCGGCCGGTTCGAGCCAGGCCTGTCCGCGCGGCCTGCGCGCGCGGCCGGGGTCGGCCAGGTGGCTACGCCCGCTTCAGCGACAGCACCTCCGTGGCGGCGAAGGTCTCGTCCGGCGCCCGGTCCGCGTAGTACGGGCCGAGGACCCCGTCCAACTCCTCGTACGAGAAGGTCTCCTTGGCCGAGTCGAACTGCGCCGCGACCCTCGGGCGGTCGACGACCGCGACCATGCCGCCGTGGACGACGAGGAGCTGTCCCGTGATACGGGACGCGGCCGGCGACGCCAGATAGCCGACGAGCGGGGCGACGTGTTCCGGGGCGAGCGGGTCGAGTTCGCCGTGCGCCGGTTCGCCGAATCCCGCGAAGACGTCCTCGGTCATGCGCGTACGGGCCCGGGGGCAGATCGCGTTCGCGGTGACCCCGTACTTCCGCAGCGCCAGCGCCGTCGAGGTGGTCAGGCCGACGATGCCGCCCTTGGCCGCGGCGTAGTTGGGCTGACCGGCGGAGCCCGCGAGGAACGCCTCGGAGGAGGTGTTGACGACCCGGCCGTAGACCGGGCCGCCCGACGCCTTGGAGCGTTCGCGCCAGTGCGCCGAGGCGAAGTGGGTGGTGTTGAAGTGGCCCTTGAGGTGGACCCGGATCACCGAGTCCCACTCGTCCTCGCTCATCGAGAAGACCATCCGGTCCCGCAGGATGCCCGCGTTGTTCACGAGGACGTCGAGCTTGCCGTACGTGTCGGTGGCCAGCGCGACGAGGCCGCGAGCCGCCTCGAAGTCCGAGACGTCGCCGGTGTGGGCGACCGCCCGGCCGCCCGCCGCCCGGATCTCCTCCGCGACCCGCTCGGCGGGCGCGGTGGACGCCTCGCCCGATCCGTCTCGCCCCGGCTGCCCGTAGTCATTGACGACGACCGCCGCGCCGAGCCGGGCGAGTTCGAGAGCCTCGGCCCGGCCGAGGCCGCGGCCCGCACCCGTGACGACCGCGGACAGGCCCTGGAGTGGGAGTGGCATCGGGTTCCCCTCAGATCTCGATGCAGGTGCGCAGCGCCTCGCCCGTACGCATCTGGTTCAGGGCCTCGTTGATCTCCGCGAGCTGCACCCGGTGGGTGATGAGCGATTCCAGGTCGATCCGGCCGGCGCGCCAGAGCGCGATGGCCCGTTCGTAGGAGCGGAGTACATCGCCGCCGCCGTACATCGACGGCAGGATCCGCTTCTCGTCGAAGAACAGCTCGAACATGTTGAGCTGGAGGAAGTCGTCCATCGCCCCGGCGCCGACGATGCACAGGGTCCCGCCGCGCCGGGTCGTCTCGTACGCCGTCCTCGCGGTGGCCGACTTGCCGACGACCTCGAAGACGCAGTCGAAGCCCTCGCCGCCGGTGATCCGCTGCTTGGCGTCGGTGAGCGCGTCCGGCGAGACGGCCTCGGTGGCGCCGAAGGCCAGCGCCGCCTCGCGCCGTGAGGCCACCGGGTCGACGGCGACGATCTGGGCCGCTCCCTGCACCCGGGCGCCCTGGATCGTGGAGATGCCGACGCCGCCGCAGCCGATCACGGCGACCGACGAACCGGCCTCCACCCTGGCGGTGTTGATGGCCGCGCCGAGCCCGGTGGTGACGCCGCAGCCGATGAGCGCCGCGATCTCGTACGGGACGTCGTCGGGGATCTGCACGGCGCAGCCGGCGTCGACGACGACCTCCTCCACGAAGGTGCCGGTCCCTGCGAAGCCGAAGACGTCGCCGCCGGGGCGCCTGAAGTTGGGCGTCCCGGCGTTCATGAATCCGGCGAGACAGAGCTGCGTCTGACCGCGCCGGCAGGCCGGGCAGCTCCCGCAGGCGGGCAGCCAGCACATCAGCACCCGGTCGCCCGGCTTGACGGCGGTCACGCCGTCACCGACGTCGAGCACCTCCCCGGCGCCCTCGTGGCCGGGGATGAACGGCGCCGGCTGCGGCAGCACACCGCTCATCGCGGAGACGTCCGAATGGCACAGCCCGGTCGCCCTGACCCGGATCCTCACCTTGCCGGGGCCGAAGCCCACCGCCTCGACGTCGTCGAGGACGTCGAGCTTGTCCTGGCCGATCTCGTGCAGTACGGCAGCGCGCATGGTGCGCCCCCTTCGGGAGTCGGGCTTCGGTTCGGGCCTCGGGATCGGGCTGCGGGTCCGGGCTTCGGGTTCGGACTGGTGATCGGGGCCTCGTGATCGGGGCCTCGGAATCGGGCTGGGGGGTCGGAGACCTCGGGATCGGACCTCGCTGTTCAGGCGGCCGGGGTGCGCGTGCGTCAGGTGTGGTCGACGACGGTGTCCGCGAGCACCGGTGCGTCGTCCCGCTCCACGGCCGTCACCGTCGCCTGGACGCGGCCCTCGCCGCCCCACATGCGGATGCGCAGGGTCTCGCCGGGGAACACCACTCCCGCGAAGCGGGTGGAGTACGAGCGGACGCGGGTGACGTCCCCGCCGAGGAGCGTGTCGACGATCGCCTTGAGCGTCATGCCGTACGTGCACAGGCCGTGCAGGATGGGCCGGTCGAAGCCCGCGAGCTTCGCGAACTCCGGGTCGGCGTGCAGCGGGTTCCAGTCACCGGAGAGCCGGTAGAGCAGGGCCTGGTCCTCGCGTACGGGCCGTTCGACGGTCCGGTCGGGTTCACGGTCCGGCTGCCCGGTGCCGACGGAGGGGCCGCGTTCGCCGCCGAAGCCGCCCTCCCCGCGCACGAAGATCTGAGCGTCGCTCGTCCACAGGGGCCCGTCCTCGTCCGCCGCTTCGGAACGCAGCACGAGGACCGCGGCCTTGCCCTTGTCGTAGACGGCGGCGACGCGGGAGGTGCTGGTGGCCCGGCCCCCGACGGGGATGGGGCGGTGGAGGGTGATCGACTGGCCGCCGTGCAGCACGGCGGCGAGGTCGACGTCGATGCCCGGGGCGGAGAGCCCGCCGACCACGCCCATTCCCGCTCCGGCGACGGTGGCGAAGCTGGGCAGCACGTGCAGCCGGGACTCGAGGGTGTAGCGCAGTTCGTCGGGATCGGTTGCCGGTATGCCGGCGCCGAGACCGAGGTGGTAGAGCTGGATGTCCTTGTGGTCCCAGCTGATCTCGGCGCTGCGGGGCTCCGCGGCGATCGCCTTGGCGGCATCGATGGGCATGTGGATGCTGCTCCTTGGTTCCTTGGCTCCCGGAGGGAGTGGAAGACCTCGGTGCGGCCGTCCGCACCGTCGGCCGCACCGAGGCCGTACGGGGCCGGCCGCTTCCACGAGCCTGTTCTAGAACGCGTTCTAGGCCGGTTGGCCCCTATGTATAACGCACCCCCCATCACTTGTGAAGGCTACTGACGCAACGTCAGATCGGTGTGTCCGGGAGCCCTCCGGAGCCGGCGGGGACGCCGCCCAGGGGCCCGAGGGCGACCCCGGCGAGCGCCCGCACGGCGACGCCTCCACGAGGCCCTTCCGGAGCGCCACCCGCATCCACCCGCATCCACCCCGACCCGAACGCACACACCCGGCGCTCGGCAGGCACTTCGGCCATATCCTGATGTGATGGACGAAATGCCCCACGATCGACGGTCCGGCAAGTCCGTCCGGGTTCTGCTCGCGGAGGACCAGGGGATGAGCGGCCCGCTCGCGATGCTGCTCGGGATGGAAGAGGACATGGACGTCGTCGCGCAGGTGGCCGCGGGCGATGCCGTCGTCGACTCGGCGCTCGTCACCCGGCCGGACGTCGCCGTGCTGGACGTCGAACTGCCCGGTCTCAGCGGGCTGGACGCGGCAGCGCTCCTCCGGGACGAGGTGCCGGGCTGCCGGGTGCTGGTCATGACGACGTTCGCGAGGCCCGGCGCCCTGCGGCGCGCGCTGGAGGCCGGGGCGGCGGGGTTCGTCGTCAAGGACGCGCCGGTGGCGGAACTGGCCGACTCGATCCGCCGGGTGCTGCGCGGGGAGACGGTCGTCGACCCGGCACTGGCGGCGGCCGAGTCGGGAGCGACATGAGCCTCAGGCGCGCCGGGCACGTCCGGTGCGTCGGGCGCACCACGCGCAGTCGGTGCGTCGGGCGCAGCCGACGCGTTGGGCGGGGAGCCGAGTCCGCCGACGCCGCGGGAGCGGGATGTGCGCGGCTGCACCTGAGGGCCCGCGCCACATCTGAACCGGTCTCGGCGAGCGGCCGGCGCCGGGCCGGAGCCGGAGCCCGAACGGACCGGCGCCGGACCCCGTGCGGGCGTGGTCCCCGCGCCCGCGGCCCGTGTTCAGGCCTGGCGCACACGGTCCTTCGGCAGCCACAGCAGCATCATCAGCACGCCGCCCAACAGGATGCCCGTCCCGGTCCGGAAGGCCAGGGCGTACCCGGCCGTGAGCGCCTCGGGGGTCGTCGAGCCGCCGGTACGTGCCGCCGCCACCGTGGCGAGCACGGAGAGACCGAGCGCTCCGCCCATCACCCGTGAGGTGTTGATCAGGCCGGAGACGAGGCCCGCGTCGCCCGGTGCGGCGCCCGAGGTGGCCAGGGAGGCGAGCGGCGTGCCGGCGAGGCCCGCACCGGCCATCATCACGATACCCGGGAGCATGATCGCGGTCACGTACGAGCCGTGCGCGTCCATGGTGGACTGCCATCCGAAGCCGGCCGCGGACACCAGCACCCCGAGCACGGCGACTTGGCGCGCACCGGCGACCCGCATCAGCCGCGGGGCGAACTTGGAGCCGAGGATGACCGCGAGCGAGCTGGGCATCAGGGCGAGCCCGGCGGCCAGGGGGCTGTAGTGCAGCACGTTCTGGGCGTAGAGCGTCATGAAGTACCACATGCAGAACATCGCCGCCCCACAGCTGAACATCGCGGCGTTCGCGGCGGACACGCCCCGCATCCGGAACAGCTTCAGCGGCATCAGGGGCGCCTTCGTGCGGGCCTCGACCGCGAGGAAGGCGCCGAGCAGGACGGGTCCTGCGGTCAGCGGCAGCAGGGTCGAGGGAGCGGTCCAGCCGTCCTGTTCGGTCTGGACGATGCCGTAGGCGAGCGTCGCGAGCCCGGCCGTGACGAGGACGGCCCCCGGCAGGTCGAGCCGGCGCCGCTCCCCCGCGCGGCTCTCGCTGAGCCAGCATGCGCCGAGGCCGACGACGGCCGCGCCGATGGGCACGTTGATCAGCAGCGTCCAGCGCCAGGACAGGGTCTCGGTGAGCACTCCGCCGACGAGTCCGCCCGCCGCCCCGCCGCCCGCGCCGACGGCGGTCCAGGTGGCGATGGCCCGGGCACGGGCGGGGCCCTCCGTGACGGCCGAGGTGAGCAGCGTGAGCGTCGAGGGGGCGAGGACGGCCGCGCCCAGGCCCTGGCCGGCGCGCGCGGCGAGGAGTTGCCAGCCCTCCTGCGCGAGCCCGCCCGCCAGCGACGCGAAGGTGAACACCCCGAGCCCCACCAGGAACATCCGCTTGCGGCCGTACAGATCCCCCGCACGCCCGCCGAACAGCATGAAGCCGGCGACGACGATCGAGTACGCGTTGACGACCCACTGCAGCCCGGCGCTGCTCAGACCCAGGTCGGTCCGCATCGACGGCAGCGCAGTGTTGACGACGGACACGTCCAGCACGACGAGGAACTGCCCGGCGCAGGCCGCCAGCACCACGGCCCACATGCGCTGCTGGGTGCGGTCGGGGCGCCCCGCTGCCGCTATGGCGGGGTCTGAGATGCCGGACGGGGCGCGGTGGGCGTGGGTCATGAGCGTCATGCTCCCAGGCACCTGTTCATCCGTACATCCTGATTTCGACGGACGAGACCGGGGACTCCGGTCCTAGGTCGTGGCTGCCGAACCGCGCCGCCGGAGGCGTACGACGAGGGACGGGGTCGCCGTCCCGGGAGGGCTCAGGAGAGCCGGGCCAGGTCGATGCTCTCGCCGGGCGCGGGAGCCTTCGCGGTCACGGGCCGGTTCCAGTCGGTGAAGGTCGTCGTGACGGTGTTGCGGTCCGTGTTCCTCTGCACGAACCTGACCGGGCCGGACGCTCCCGGTTCGGACGTGCCGGGCCCGGACGTGCGCCCGCCGCCGGCCGTGCTGATCACCACCGACCCGGCCCTGCCGCTGACCGTCTCGGCCCGCTCGCCTTCGAGGGTGACCGGCTTGGCCCAGACGAAGGGGCCCTTGCCCACTTCCTCCGCGAGCGCCCGGTGAATGCCGTCGAGGTCGCACAGGGCGGCCATGTCGCGCAGCTGCTCGTGCTCTGTGCCGCCGCGCAGATAGCGGTTCTCGAAGGCCCGGGGCAGCTCGGCACCGTCGCCGAGCTGCGTCCTCCAGAAGCGGTCGTCCGGCTTGAGCCAGAGGGTCTTGCCGATCTTGATGATGTCGGCGGTGCCGTCCGCGGACGTGATCCGGCCCGCGCACCGGCCACGGCGGTCCATGGTGAGGTCGATGTCCGTCGCCTCGGGGCCGGTCTGTTCCATCCGCACGCGTACGGACGACGCCTTCCGCACGCCGTCCACGGCTTCGGAGGAGATCTCGTCGGGGCGCGTGTCCCGCTGCGGCTCACCGGCGCAGGCCGACGTTCCGAGGAGGAGCACCGAGAGGATCGCCGCGGCCGCGCCGCCGAACCTGAGTGGGTGCGTTCGTGACCTGACCCCGAGCTTCGTCTCCCCGTTCATGTCCACCCATCCTGCTGGGACGTGCGGAGGAGCGGCAACAGGCGCCGGACGAATGACACGATGCTGCACCCCTGCTTCCGCTTGCGGACGTTGTCGCAGGCCGCGGGCGTTCTCCGTGGTGCCATCGTTCCCGTACCAACACCGAGGAGCACGGGGGAGAGTGTGGCGAGCGACCCGGACGTGGTGATTGTCGGGACCGGGCCCAACGGTCTGGCGGCCGGGGTGACGATGGCCCGGGCGGGGCTGCGGGTCGACCTGTACGAGCAGGCGCGGAGCATCGGCGGCGGATTGCGCGGCGAGTCCCTGTTCGACTCGGACATCACCCACGACATCTGCGCGGCCGTGCATCCCATGGCCGTCGCCTCCCCCTTCCTGCGCGCCTTCGATCTTGCCGCGCGCGGCGTCGAGGCACTGGCGCCCGACGTCAGCTACGCCCATCCGCTGGACGGCGGAAGGGCCGCGCTGGCCCATCGCGGCCTGGAGGAGACGTGCGCCGGGCTCGGGCCCGACGGCCCGCGCTGGCGGCGGCTGATGGAGCCGCTGCTGGAGCACAGCGCCGGTGTGGTCGGCATGGTCCTGTCGCCGCAACGGGCGGTGCCCGGCGACCTCGCGGCCGCGTCCGCCTTCGCGCGGCGCGCGCTCGCGCACGGAACCCGACTGGCCGCGGCCGGCTTCCGCACCGAGGAGGCGCGCGCCCTGCTGACCGGGGTGGCGGCGCACGCGGTGGGGCCGCTGCCGAGCCTGGCGTCGGGCGCGGTGGCCCTGCTGCTCGGGCACCTGGCCCACAGTGGCGGGTGGCCCGTGCTCCGCGGCGGCAGTGCCCGCATGGCCGAGGCACTGGCCGATGACATCCGGGCACACGGCGGGGTCTTCCACACCGGTCGGCGCATCACCGACCTGCGCGAACTCGGCCGTCCCAGGGCCGTGTTGCTGGACCTGACGCCCAAGGGCCTCGCGGGTGTCGCGCCGGGGCTGCCGGCCGGGTACCGGCGCCGCCTGGCCCGCTTCCGGTACGGTCCCGGCGCCGCCAAGGCCGACTTCCTCGTCAGCGGCCCCGTCCCGTGGGCGGATCCCGCCGTCGGCAGGGCCGGTACCGTGCATCTGGGCGGCACTCAGGCGGAGATGTGGCGCCAGGAGACCCGTACCGCCCGCGGCACGGCGACGGACGAGCCGTTCGTGCTGGTCGTCGACCCGGCGGTCGCCGACCCCGGGCGGGCCGTGTCCGGCAAACGGCCGGTGTGGGCGTACGCCCATGTGCCGAACGGGGACCGCCGCGACGCCGTCGAGCTGGTCCGTGCGCGCATCGAGCGGTACGCACCGGGCTTCTCCGACACCGTCCTCGCGCAGCGGGGCATCAGCGCTCACGAGTACGAGAACCACAACCCGAACTACGTGGGCGGCGACATCGGCGCCGGAGCGATGACCCTGGTCCAGAGCGTGCTGCGGCCCACCGCGCGCCTCGACCCTTACACCACCCCGCTGCGCGGCGTGTATCTGTGCTCGGCGTCCACTCCGCCCGGCCCCGGGGTGCACGGGATGTCCGGCCATCTGGCGGCCCGTTCGGCGCTGCGCCGGGAATTCGGCATCCGTAAGGCGCCGCCACTGGGACCGGAATCGACCCCGCCAGCGGCACCAAAAAGACGGTCCGCCAACTGAGCGGCGGCCGACCGCCGAGAGGTGACATGAAGTTGCCAAGTACTTCCACTTGCTGAAGCGTTCGCACCTGGAATGAGGACCGCCGCGATGGAATGATTTCTCATGTCGGTGGTTCCCGGCCGGTTCCGGAGAAACGAGCAATCGAGGATCCTGCACCTGGCGGGAATTCACCCGTTCCAAGAAAGTGAAACAGGGGAGAGAAATGAAGAAGGGCATCGCGGCGGCCGCGCTCGTACTGGGCGGGGCTGCCATGGTGGTGACCACCCAGGCCTCGGCCCAGGCCCAGCCGGCCGTGCCGTCCACCCCGGTGGTGCAGCAGGCCGCCGCCGTCAACGCCGAACCCGCCATGAAGCCGGCCGCCATCGGCGGTCTGGTGAAGGTGGCGGGCAAGGCCGTGGGCAAGGCCGCCACCAAGGCCGGCAAGGCCGCGAAGAGCGCTGCCGAGAAGGGCTACGTCCACGCCAAGGCCGCGGGCAGCACCAAGGCCATCCGCAACTCGGTCGGCAACATGGTCCGCATCGCCAGCCTCGGCGCGTCTCCGGCCAAGACCGGCGCCGCGCAGGTCGAGTCCGTCGAATCGATCTTCGACAAGTGACGGACCACTCTGTGGCCAGGAGGGCGGCGCTGCTGGTCGGCGCTGCCCTTCTGGGCGTGTACTTCGCACTGGCCGCCTTTTCCCAGGCACCGCTCAGCCCGGCCAAGATCCGATACGGTGACAAGGCCAACACCGTACTCAGCCCCTATTTCACGCAGGACTGGTTGCTCTTCGCCCCCGAACCGCTGGCCGACGACCGCGGAATTCTCGCCCGGGCTTCCTGCCCCGACGGAACTCAAACTCCCTTCTACGACGTGACGAATCCCTATATCGAGCGCACACAGAAGGACAGGTTCTTTCCCTCGCGCATGTCCCGGCTGGTCTCCGGCGGAATGCAGTCCATGGAGAATACGGACCCGTTCCTGAACCGGGTGCGCCAGCAGGAGGCGGAGCGCGACAAGCCCGTCCTGCCTCCCCTCCCCTTCGAGGAGCGCAGCCGGGAGAGTGCCGTGCGGTTCCTGGCCCGCTACTCCCTCACGCAGATGCCGGGCGCGTGCGACGGCAAGCCCGAGAAGGTCCAGGTGCGGTTGTACGTGCACGAGTTCCGCCCCTGGTCCAAGCGCAACGACCCCGAGGCGAAGGAACCTGTGCACGCCGAGGACCTGAACTGGCTCAAGGTGGGTGAGCTGCGATGAAGGGGATGAAGGGCCGGTTCGCCGGCTTCACCGCGCTGCTGGACCGCCTGAGCGGCTCCCCCGCCGCCGTGGCGGGGGTGTCCGGGACACGGGCCCTGATCGGGTTCATCGGCTTCATGTTCTACGCCAGCAACTACGGTGAGCGGGACTACCTGTTCGGCCCGCACGGCGTGTACCTGTGGCAGGACTTCATCGACGGCGTACAGGAGAACGGCACGTTCAGCCTGTACGCGCTCAGCACGTCGGGGGCGTGGTTCGAACTCGTCTTCCACCTGGGCATGATCGCCGCATTGGCGGTCACCTTCGGGGTCGGCGGCCGGCTCGTCCTCGCCGTGCACTGGGTCTTCCTGTGGTCGGTGTACCAGCGCATACCGCTGATCCTCGACGGCGGCGACAACCTCGCCTACATCGTGCTGCCCATGCTGCTGCTGACCAACTGCTACGACCGGTTCTCCTTCTCCACCGGTCTGGTGCGGCGCTGGGCCGACCGCGTGCCGGGCGTGGTGCGCGCGATGTCACCCGCGCTGCACAACCTGGGCGTCGCCGCCGTCGCGGGCCAGATCTGCCTGGTCTACGTCGTCAGCGGCCTCTACAAGGTCCAGGGCAGGATGTGGCAGGACGGCACGGCCCTCTTCTACGTGCTGCGCATCCCCGAGTTCGAGTGGCCGGGGGTCTCCCGGCTGCTCTACGAGAACGACATGCTGGTCATGGCGGGCACCTACGGTGCCACCCTCTTCATGGTCTACTTCCCGCTCGGCGTCCTGGTGCCCAGCCTGCGGCCGTGGGCCGCGCTGGGTTCCATCGGTCTGCACCTGTCCATCGCGCTGCTGATGGGGCTGACCAGTTTCGCGCTGACCATGGTGGCGTGCGACCTGATCTTCCTCAGCAAGGGAGTCGAGGCGGGTCTGCGGCGCGCCCGGGCAACCGGCCGGCGCCTGGGCGGCGTCCTACGGGACCGGAAGATGTGGCCGGAAAGGGACGCCCCACCCGTCGCGGCCGAACACACGGGCAACACTGGGGTCTTGACGCGTACCGCCGAGAAGATGGGTTCGATCAGTGGCAGCACAGAGCAGGCCGACCACAACGCCGCACGGACAGCCTGACGAGTCACCGGACGAGGGCAGGATGGTCGGGCTCTTCTGGATGGACCGGGACGGGTGCTGGCTCGGCGCCCCGGCCGGTGCGGAGGGAACCGGCGTACGCCTGACGGACGAAGGACTGACGCCCGTCGGCGCACCGGCGTCCGGCACGCTGGGCTGGGCCGGGATCGAACGCGTCAGCGTGCCGGACGCGCCCGCCCGCTCGGGACTCCGGCGGGGCCTGCGCACCGCGATCGACGTGGCGACGAGCATGGCGGGCTTCGGCGGCCCGGACAGCGGGCACCAGATGACGGTGTGCGTGACCCACGCCGACGGGCAGAGCGACTACGCCGTTCTCTCGGCCGCCGCACCGGCCTACACCGAGCGGGAGGTCGAGCTCTCCCACCGGGTTCTGGCCCGGTTCGTCGCCGGCGAGCTGCGACCGTCGGTGCTCATGGACTGGTGGCGGTCCGCCGGTTCCCGCTCCGGCCCGAAGCCGCAGGAGCGGGAGGCCGTCCTGGAGCGGCTGCTGACCCCGGCGGGACCGTGAGTCCGCTGCTGCCCCGGCGCGCCGTGCCCGAATGCGTGCTGCGCCCGGGGCGTGAGCCCGGCACGTCGCACGGCCACGCCGCGGACGTGTTCGTCGAGATCGGCTCGCTCACGAAGGTGCTCACCGGAACGGCCCTGATGCGCCTGGCCGCGGCCGGGCTCCTGGACGTGGACGACCCGGTGGAGCGGTGGCTGCCGGCGGCGCCGGCGTCCGGCATCACCCTGCGGCACCTGATGGAACACACCTCCGGACTGCCCCGCACGCCCCCGGGGGTGAAGGGCCTCAGCCGCGACCCGTACGCCGCGTTCACCCCGCAGGCGCTCGGCGACACGCTGCCCCGGCTCGACCGCCTCGCGACGAGCCCCGCCGGCCGGCGGCAGGAGTACTCGAACTTCGGGTACGCCGTCCTGGGAGCGGCTCTCGCATCCGCCGCGCAGCGGCCGTACCCGGAACTGCTGCGGCAGCACGTCCTGGAGCCGCTGGGCGTCGCCGACGAGGTGGCCGTCGCCCCGCCGGCCGACCGCGCCCTGCGGGCGAAGGGCCGCTTCGGCGGCCACCGGGCCGGCTGGACGATGAGCGGGGCCATCCTGCCGGCCGGTGGTCTGTGGGCCACCCCCCGCGCCCTGGCCGCCGTGGTGAGCGGTCTGCTGGTGGAGCAGAGGCTCGGGGGTCCCTCCCCCGCGTGGCAGACGGCGGGCCGGCTGCTGTGGCACAACGGAGCCACGCGGGACGCTTCCGTCTTCGCCGGGGCGTTCACCGACACCGGGGACTGGGTGCTCGTGCACCGCCTCGGCGGCTCACCGGACGACACCGACCGGCTCGGCCTCGAACTCCTCGCCGAGGAACGGCCAAAGGAGCCGGCGACGGAGCGGAGCACGCAGTAGAGCGTGTTGCGAAAGTCCCTCCTGGCCCGCCCTGCGGGTGGACGTGAGCCACTTTCACAACACGCTGTGGCAGGACCCGGCTTCCCCGGAGCCCTGGCGGCCCCGGGATGCCCGGCCGGCCCCGGAGCGAACAGCTGTGCTCCGGGGCCGGTCCGCATCAGATCCAGCCGCGCTCGCGCGCGATCAGGGCCGCCTGTGCCCGGTTGCCCGCGTCGAGGACCGCCAGCAGATCCGCGATGCGCCGACGGTACGTCCGCACCGAGACGCCCATGGCCCGTGCTCCGATCTCGTCCTTGCTGACCTGGCACATCAGCGTGAGGATCTGCCGCTCGCCGTCCGTGGGAGCCGAGGGCGCGACCGGGTGTTCGAGGTCGGCGGGCTTCCGGGCGCCGTCCCAGATCCTGTCGAACAGGGCGCAGACACTCTTGACCACACCGCCTTCCTGGACCACCAGGACGTCGTGCGAGGCCTCCCCGGCGTCCTCGGGCACCATCGCGATCCGTCCGTCGTACACGAGCATGTGCTCGTCGAGCCGGTCCACCACCCCGACCACCGCCCCGTGCTGGGCGAGGCTCCTGATCCGGGACAACGCCGGCCCTTGGCGCAACGCCTCGCTCGCCACGACGACGCGCACGCGCACCCCGCGCCGCAGGGCGCGCAGGAGCGCCGGATGCCCCTGGTCGGCGTACGGCTGGACGGACAGGATCTCCCTGCGGGCGAGCAGGGTCAGACGGTCGACCCGCTCGCGCACGGCCACGGGGTCCCGCAGCCGCTCGATGCCGTGCGCCGGGAAGGCGCCCGGCCCCTGCGCGGCCCGCAGTTCCCCCACCAGCCGGCGTGACTGGGTGATGCCCCGCAGTTCCTGGTGCAGTTGCTGGAGGCGCAGATCGGTGAGCCGGTCGATGGCGGCCTCCGGCGCGATCGCGAAGACCTCCTCCCCTTCGGCCACCTCCAGCAGGCCCAAGTGGCACAGCCGCTCCACCGCTTCGTGAACCGCCGAGCGGGACATGCCCCCGATCTCCGCCCGGGCCGCTGCCTCGCCGGGGTGATGCAGGAAGTACTGATAGAGGTCACCTTCTTGCGCCGAGAGCCCAAGAATTGACATATCGACTTTGTACAAGGATTCCCCCATGTTGAAAAACTTCAGTCGAGGAGCGCTCGCGCCCGACCCGCGGTGGTCAACCCGCGCAAGATGTGTCGGTGCCGCGCAGCGCCCACCGAAGAATCTACCGATGGTTCCGCTTCTGTCAGCACGCGGTGATGATGATCACTGGCCTCTTCGCCCGTTGCACACCGCGGCGCCACGAACACCCTGCGATCTTTTCGCAACCCCCTCAACTCACGCCGCCGGGACACGACTTGGACGAGGGTGAGACAGCGGTACGAAGACCGCGCTCGTGGGCGCCGCCACGGACCTCGTGCGCGGCGTTCCGGGTGGAACCCGTCCGGCCCGGCACGCCGGTGCCCGCCTCCTCAGCCCCTCCGCAGCACCGTCACCACCGCGGCCCCGCCCAGCCCGATGTTGTGCGCGAGCCCCGTGCGCGCGCCGTGGACCTGGCGCGGCCCCGCCTCGCCGCGCAGCTGCCAGGTGAGTTCCGCGACCTGGGCGAGGCCGGTCGCGCCCAGGGGGTGGCCCTTGGAGATGAGGCCGCCCGAGGGGTTGACCACCCAGCGGCCGCCGTACGTCGTCGCCCCGGACTCGACGAGCTTTCCGGACTCCCCGTCCGGGCACATGCCGAGCGCCTCGTACGTCAGCAACTCGTTGATCGAGAAGCAGTCGTGCAGTTCGACGACATCGACGTCCTCGATGCCGAGTCCGGACGCCTCGAAGGCCCCCCGGGCCGCGGCCCGGGACACGGGCGTGCCGACGACGTCGACGCAGGAGCCCGTGGCGAAGGAGTCCGCGGTGTCGGTGGCCATCGCCTGCCCGGCGATTTCGACGGCCTTGCCGTGGAGGCCGTGTTCGACGACGAACCGCTCGGAGACGACGACGGCCGCTGCGGCCCCGTCGGAGGTGGGCGAGCACTGGAGGCGGGTGAGCGGAGGATGGACCGGCTTGTCGGCGAGGATCTCGTCCACCTCGTACACCTCGCGGAACTGGGCGTACGGGTTGGCCGCCGAGTGCCGGTGGTTCTTGGCGGCGACCGCGGCGAGCTGCCGCTCGGTGGTGCCGTGGCGCTCCATGTGCTCGCGGGCCGCGTTGCCGAAGATCTGGGCGGTGGGCGGTGTCCGCTCGAAGCCGTGGGCGGCGGCCATGATCCCGTAGTGCCGGGCCACGGGTGAAGTGGCGAAGTCCCCGCCGTCCGCACCCCCGCCGAGCGCTCCCTTCTTCATCTGCTCGAAGCCCAGCGCCAGTACGCAGTCGCTCAGCCCGCCCGCGACGAACTGCCGTGCCAGCATCAGGGCGGTGGAGCCGGTGGCGCAGTTGTTGCTGACGTTGTAGACGGGGACGCCGGTGAGGCCGAGCTCGTACACGGCGCGCTGTCCGGCCGTGGAGGGCTGGAAGCAGTACCCCACCGGGATCTGCTGGACGAGCTCGTACGGGATGCCGGCGTCGGCGAGGGCCGCGGTGGCGGCCTCCTTCGCCATGTCCGGGTACCGCCAGTCCTTCGACTCGGGCTTCTCGAACTTCGTCATGCCGACGCCGACGATGTAGCTCTTCACCGGGAGGACTCCTTCGGTCTCGGGGCGATCAGGGGCGGGGCGATCAAAGGCAGGACGACCACGGGCGGGGAGCTCGAGGGGGCGGTCGGGGGCGGGGCGACAGTCCCCGGGCTGTCGGTCCCCGGCCTGTCAGTCCCGGCCTGTCAGTCCCGGGCTGTCAGTCCCGGGGCAGTCCGAGCAGGCGCTCGGCGACGACGTTGAGCTGGACCTGCGTGGTGCCGCCGGCGATCGTCAGACAGCGGGACATCAGCACTTCGTGCACGGCCCGTTCGCCCGGCCCCTCGCGTACCGCGCCCTCCGGGCCGAGCAGTTCGAGAGCCAGTTCGGCGACCTTCTGCCGGTGCACGGTCTGGACGAGTTTGCGCACCGAAGCGCCCGGCCCCGGCTCCATGCCGTCGACCTGCAGGAGCGTGGTCCGCAGCCAGATGCAGCCGAGCGCGTGGGCCTCGGCGGCAAGGGCGCCGATCCGGGCGCGGCAGGCGTCGTCGAGGCCGGGGCTCAGCGCGATCAGCTCCTCGAGACCCGTGCCGAAGGTCAACTGGTCCGCCATGTGGACGCGTTCGTTGCCGAGGGTGTTGCGGGCGACGCGCCAGCCGTCGTTCACCTCGCCGACGACGGCGTCGGCGGGCAGCACAGCGCCGTCGAACCAGACCTCGTTGAACAGCGCCTCGCCGGTGATCTCCCGCAGCGGCCTGATGTCGATGCCGGCGGTGGCCTTCATGTCGACGAGGAAGTACGTGAGGCCCTTGTGCCTCGGCGCCTCGGGGTCGGTACGGGCGAGGAGGATGCCGTGGTCGGCGCTCCGCGCGGCGCTGGTCCACACCTTCTGGCCGGTGATCCGCCACCGGCCGTCGGGCAGGCGCTCGGCGCGGGTGCGCAGGCTCGCCAGGTCGGAGCCGGCGGCGGGCTCGCTGAAGAGCTGGCACCAGCGGAGCTCGCCGCGCAGGGTCGGCAGCACATAGCGGGCCCGCTGCTCGTCGGTGCCGTGGGCGATGAGGGACGGCACCACCCAGGTGGCGATGCCCAGGTCCCCGATGCCGACGCCGGCGGCCCGCAGCTCCTCCTGGACGGCGAGTTGCCGCAGCGGGCCGGCGCCGAGGCCGTACGGGGGCGGGAGGTACGGAGCGGCGTGGCCGTTGGCGGCGAGTACGCGACGGGCGTCGGGCGGGTCCAGCCCTCGGGCGGGGGCGATGGCCTCCCGGGCCTGCGCCTTGAACGGCTCGGCCTCCGGCGGGAGTTCGACACGCAGGTCGCGGCGCGCGCCGTCGGCGGCGAGCCGTACCGCGCGCAGCCGGTGTGCGTCGCCCGGCCCGAGGAGCTGCCGGGCGACGAGGGCTCGGCGCAGATGGATGTGGGCGTCGTGTTCCCAGGTGAACCCGATGCCTCCGAGGATCTGAATGCAGTCCTTGGCACAGCTGTACGCGGCGTCGAGGGCGGTCGCCGCGGCGAGCGCGGCGGCGAGGCCGGCTCCGGCGCTTGCGCCGGAGCCTCCGCGGGGGCTCACCTCGGGCCCTCCGCCGGCGCCTCGCTCGGCGGCGCGGGCGGCGTCCCAGGTGAGGGCACGGGCCTGCTCCACGCGGACGAGCATGTCCGCACACAGGTGCTTGACGGCCTGGAAGCGCCCGATGGGCCGCCCGAACTGCTCGCGGACCTTCGCGTACTCGGTGGCGGTGTGCAGCGCCCACCCGGCCGTGCCGCAGGCCTCGGCGGCGAAGAGCACGGCCGCGAGGTCCGCCACGAGCCCGGGTGGGGCGTCGAGGACGCGGTCCGCGGGGACGGTGACCCCGTGCGCGGTGACCTCGGCGGTGGGCCGGGTCGGGTCGGCGCTCTCCTGTGCGCGTACGGCGAGGTCCCCGGCGTCCACGGCGAGCAGGACCGGGCCGGGGCCCGCGGCGAGGACGAGCAGATCGGCCTCGGCACCGCCGAGCACCGGCGGCGCGGTGCCGTCGAGGAGGCGGTCTCCCCCGGCGGCGGCCGACGCGGTGAGGCCACCGGCGCCGAGCGCCACGGCGCCGATGCGGCGGCCGTCGGCGAGCGCGGCCGCCAGGTCCGGACGTCCCGCGCGTTCCAGTACGGCGGAGGCGAGCACGTTCGGCAGGTACGGACCCGGCAGCGCGGCCCGGCCGGCCTCCTCCAGGACGACCGCGATATCGAGCAGCGTGCCGCCCCCGCCGCCGCACTCCTCCGGCAGATGCACGCCGTGTAGGCCCTGTTCCGCGGCACCGTCCCAGTAGCCGGGCCTGCCCCCGTCCGCGGACCCGGGCGCGTCGAGCAGCTTGCGCACGGCCTCCGGCGGTACGGCGCGCGCGAGCAGTCGGCGCACGGAGTCCGCCAGGGCACGCTGTTCGTGAGTGATCGCGATGCTTCCGCTCCCCATGGAGCCGGAGAGTAGAACACGTTCCAATCTGACGGAAGGTCAGATGCGTGACCGAATCGGCGCGCGGCCGGAAGACGTCGCCTGTCCGTGAACCTGCCGAATTCCAGGTCGACCCTGCAGCGGCCCGATCGCCGAGGGCCGGTTGCCGCGAGCCCGGTCGGCGGGCTGTACTGGAAGCCGGCGTGACGTTGAGCAACCCGGCTGCGGCCGGCTTCGCTCGACACCCTGGACTTCACAGACGAACAGAGCCACCGGGCGTTCGGCTTCGAGCTCGTCGACATCCCCGCCGGCGACCTGGCCGACCCGCGGTCAGGGCGGTGATCGCGCGGCCGGACTCATGAGCGACATCGCCGTCCATTGGCGAAGGCGCACCGGGCCGCGCGGCAGCGCGGACGCGCCCCGAGCGGGCGGGCCCGGAGCCGTCCCGGCCGGGCCCACGGGAGCGCCGGTGCCGCCGGTACGAGCGGCGCCACCGGCACGGCGGCGGCCACCGATGCCGAGAGGGCCGGAGACGGCCGGAGCGGCCACGCGGGTTTCAGACGGGGAACGAGAACGCCCGGCCGCCGCCCTCCTTGACCGCCTCCACCGCCGCCTGGTGCACGGCCCGGCCGGCGTCCTCGTCGTCGGCCGGCACGGGGCTGCCCTGCACGGCGTACCAGTCGGTCGCCCCCGTGTGCTGCACGGTCACCTGGGCCAGGCCGTCGATCCATGTCGTGTGCACGGTCACGTCCCCCGTGATGGGGCCACCCTCCGTGGTCATGACCCCGCCGGTGCCGGCGATGATCCCCTGAGTGGTCCACGTCGCCCAGGTGTCCATGGCGCCTCCGCAGCAGTCGTCGTCCCGGGCGGTCGCCGGGCAGCTCTCGTGCGTCTGTCCATCGTGTCCCCAATCCGGCCGGAGCACCCGTCGGCGCCCGGTGGCCATGTGCCGGGCCCCGTTCAGCCGGCCGGGGCGCCGCCCATGGTGCGGAGCATCGCCCGCCCTCCGGTACGGAGGAAGCGCACCACGAACGCCGCCGCGAGCAGCAGGAAGACGATGTTGAGCCACGTCGTGTAGTCCCAGGAGACCCCTTCGTCGGGGACCCTCGCGGACGCCCGGTCGGGGATGATCCCGAGGGCGCCGAAGACGAACTCCACGGAATAGGCGGCGGCGACGATCGCGGCGTAGAAGGTGCCCAGGATGAACGCGGCCGTCCGCACCCCGTAGTACTTCCGGTAGATGTTCAGGATCGGCACGATCAGCAGGTCCGCGAAGATGAAGGCGATCACGCCGCCGAAGCTGATGCCGCCCTGCCACAGGACCACGGCGAGCGGCACGTTTCCGACCGAGCAGACGAACGACGCGATGGCGACGACGGGCCCGACGAGCGGGCCCCAGAGCTTCGCGAGCAGCGGATGCTCCTCGAAGAACAGCGCGCTCCAGAACGCGTCCGGCACCCACGCGGCGACGGCTCCCGCGATGAGCAGGCCCAGCACGAGGTCGCGCAGGATCGCGGCCCACTCCATGACGAACACGTGCGACGTGGCGGTGAAGCCCGCCGGGGACAGCAGGCGCTCCCGGAAGGATCCGTCGCCCTGGATGGACATGTCCATCGCCGCATGCCCCTCCATCGAGCCGGACAGCCCGCGCTCCGCCTGCGCCCTCGCCTCGCGCACCAGCCGCTCACTCAGGAACAGCCGGAAAAGCACGGCCAGCACCACGATCATGACCGGCCCGCCCACGAACTCGGCCGCTGTGAACTGCCAGCCCAGGAGCAGCGCCAGGATCACGCCGAGCTCCACGACGAGGTTGGTCGAGGCGATCTCGAAGGCCATGGCGGCGGTGAAGTTCGCACCCTTGCGGAACAGCGACCGCGCCAGCGCGACGGCGGCGTACGAGCACGACGACGAGGCCACGCCGAGTCCGGCCGCCACCGACAGGCTGCGGGGGCCGTCGTCGCCCAGCAGCGACACCACGGTGGCCCTCCGGACGACCGCCTGCACGACGGCGGACAGCGCGAAGCCCAGGATCAGGGCCCACAGGATCTCCCAGGCCATGGATCCGGCGAGGGACAGGGCGTGCAGTACGGCGCGGAGCGCGGCATCCATGCGGGTCAGCCTGGCGGTACGGGCGGTCGGTGCGGCGCGCTGACACGTCGGCGGGGCGCGCCCCCGCCCGGATGGCGGCCCGCCCGGGCCCCCTACGATGTGACCGCCGAGTAGCCCCGTGCCGCCCGCCCCGTCCTGCCCGCCCGCCCCGCCACGTCGCCGGAGGAACCCATGGCCCCCGCCGCACCCAAGCCGGAGACCCTCGCCGCGTTCGAGGCCGCCAAGGGCTTCATGCCCGCCGGGGAGGGCCTCGCCCTGTACGCGGCCGCCGTGGCGGCAGGGGAGCTCGGGCTGCCGCTGCTGGAGGTCGGGACGTACTGCGGGCGGTCGACGATCCTGCTCGCGGACGCCGCCCGCGAGGCGGGCACCGTCGCGGTCACCGTCGACCACCACCGGGGCAGCGAGGAGCAGCAGCCGGGCTGGGACTACCACGACCCGGGGCTGGTGGATCCCGAGGTGGGGCGGATGGACACGCTCCCCGCCTTCCGCCGCACCCTGTACGCGGCCGGGCTGGAGGACCACGTGATCGCCGTCGTGGGGCGGTCGCCGCAGGTGGCGAAGGTGTGGGGCCGCGAGGTGGGCCTGGTCTTCATCGACGGCGGGCACACCGACGAGCACGCCACGAACGACTACGAGGGCTGGGCGCCGCACGTGGCCGAGGGCGGTCTGCTGGTCGTCCACGACGTGTTCCCGGACCCGGTGGACGAGTGGACGGGCCAGGCGCCCTACCGGATCTACCGCAGGGCGCTCGCCTCCGGCGCCTTTACCGAGGTCTCGGCCACCGGCTCGCTGCGCGTGCTGCGGCGCACGAGTCCCGGAATCTGAGGTACCGCACCCGTCATCCCCTAGCATCGCGACGTGCCGTACGACCTGAACCAGCCGCCATCCGGCCAGCACCGGCCCCGCCGTCTCCCGCCCCTGGCCCGGGGCGGGGCGTTCCTCACGATCGCCGCGCTGACGGCGGTGACGCTCTCCGGGTGCGGCGGTTCGAGCGGCCCCGGCGCCGCGCCCGTACCCGGCGGGCCGGAGGCGACCGGCGCCACGGCGTCCGCGGCTCCGTCCGCTTCCGCCTCCACGGCCGGCGGCCCCGGGACGCCCGGAGAGTCGGGCACTCCGGGGACGCCGTCGGACGCCAAGCCCTCCACTCCCGCCAGTGGCCCGCTCGCCGGGAAGGTCGTCGTGATCGACCCGGGTCACAACCCGGGAAACTTCCGGCACGCCCGCGAGATCAACCAGCTCGTGGACATCGGGACGAACCGCAAGGAATGCGATACGACGGGCACGTCCACCAACGACGGTTACACCGAGGCCGCATTCACCCTCGATGTTTCACACCGTCTTCGCACACTGCTGGAGAAGCAGGGCGCAACGGTGCGATTCACCCAGGACGACGACCGGCCGTTCGGTCCCTGCGTGGACGAGCGGGCCCGGATCGGCAACAAGGCCGCCGCCGACGCCGTGGTCTCGATCCACGCCGACGGGTCGGGCAGCGGCAACCGCGGCTTCCATGTGATCCACCCCGCCCTGGTCGAGCACGGCGCCGCCGACACCACGGAAATCGTCGGCCCGTCCCGGGAACTGGCCGAGCGCATCGCCGGGAAATTCGTGCGCGCCACGGGCAGCGCACCCTCCAACTACGTGGGCGGCGGCACCGGGTTGAACGAGCGCGGGGACCTCGGGGGACTGAATCTGTCGACCGTTCCCAAAGTGTTCATCGAATGCGGGAACATGCGTGACGCGAAGGACGCGGCCCTGCTGACGAGTTCGCAGTGGCGTCAGAAGGCGGCGCAGGGGATCGCCGAAGGCATCGGCAGCTACCTGCTGGGGTAGACCGGGCATCGGACCTACCGGCCGGGGCGGACGGGACGGGCGATAGATTCGTCTCCGCCGGGGACGGGGGTCGCACACCGGCTTCCACCGGCACCCGTACGATGGGGCCACCCCCGAGCTTCCGCGCCGTGCACCGCCGACCGGCGGCACCGACGACCGCCACGACGAGACGCAACCGACTAAGGACTACACGTGAACATCCGCTCCCTCACTCGAGGCGATGGCGTGGTGATCGGAGCAGCGGTGGTGCTGTTCATCGCCTCGTTCCTCGACTTCGTCAGCGTCGACTGCCCGCGCGGTATCGACTGCTCCTCGGCGGACCTGCCGAACGCCTGGGACTCGCTGGGCACGGTGATGTCCATCTACCTCGCCGGGATCATCGCCGCGGGACTGATCATCGTCGGCCGCGCCATGCCGGGGCGCAAGGTCCTCGGCCTGGACATCGCGCAGTTCGGCGTCGCCCTGAGCGTCTTCGCCCTCTGGACGATGTTCTGGACGATCATCGACATCACGGGCGACGCGGGCGCCGGCGCGATCCTCGGCCTGCTCGGCACCCTGCTGCTGGCCGCGGGCGCGATCGCCACTCCGCTCGTCCCCGCCCTCAAGGCCCCCCTGGTCGGCGCACCCAGGCCGCAGACCCCGCAGCCCTACGGCGCCCAGCCGCAGGGTGGTTACGGCTACCCCGGCGCCCAGCAGCAGCCCTACGGCGGCCAGCCGGGGCAGCAGCAGCCGTACGGTGGCCGGCAGCCCGGCCCCGCGCAGGGACAGCCGCAGGGCGGTCCGGCCCCGGAGTTCTCGCCGTTCTGGTTCGCGG
This sequence comes from Streptomyces wuyuanensis, assembly GCF_900103455.1. Classification (GTDB taxonomy): domain Bacteria; phylum Actinomycetota; class Actinomycetes; order Streptomycetales; family Streptomycetaceae; genus Streptomyces; species Streptomyces wuyuanensis. The sequence goes on from NZ_FNHI01000021.1 coordinate 89,731, forward strand.
TGCCGGTGGCCCGGCCGCTGTACGCGGAGGACGGCTCCCCGACGCCGATCGCCGAGCTGGCGCCCGGCACCTGGTACCTCGCGGTCGACCAGCGCGGCCCCGCCCTGGTGGCGCAGACGCAGGACGGCCGGCGCGGCGTCCTGCAGGACACCACGGGCATCCAGCGCGGCTGACCCCGTCCCGCCCGGCGCACAGCGCGGCCCCTCGCCCTTCCGGGCGGGGGGCCGTTGCCGTACAGTCGCCCGTACACAGCGAACTGACGATGCGTCAGAAATGCCCGGAGAGGGGCTGGGGTCATGCGGCTCGGACTCGCGCTCGGCTACTGGGGGCGCGGTCCTGACCCCGCGCAGACCGAACTCGCCGTGGAGGCGGAGCGACTCGGCTACGACTCCGTCTGGACGGCCGAGGCGTGGGGCTCCGACGCGTTCACGCCGCTCACCTGGATCGCCGCGCGGACGAAGCGGATCCGGCTCGGCACGGCGGTGGCGCAGATGGCGGCCCGTACGCCCACCGCCACCGCCATGCACGCTCTCACGCTCGACCATCTCTCGGGCGGGCGGATGCTCCTGGGCCTCGGGCTGTCGGGGCCGCAGGTCGTCGAGGGCTGGTACGGGCGGCCGTTCCCGAGGAGCCCGCTGACGGCGACCCGGGAGTACGTGGACGTCATCCGCCAGGTCCTGCGCCGCGAGGGCCCCGTGGAACTCGACGGCCGCTTCCACACCCTCCCGTACGCCGGGGAGGACGGCACCGGTCTCGGCAAGGCGCTCAAGCCGATCACCCACCCCCTGCGGGCCCGGGTGCCGTTGCTGCTGGGGGCCGAGGGCCCGAAGAACATCGCGCAGACGACCCGGATCGCGGACGGCTGGCTGCCGCTGTACTGGACGCCGCTGCGGACGGAGGTCTACGAGGCGTCGCTCACCGAACTGCCCGAGGACTTCATGATCGCGCCGATGGCCCGCGCCCACGTCTGCGACGACGTCGCCCAAGGGCTGCTCCCGGTCAAGGCGATGCTGGGCTTCTACATCGGCGGCATGGGCCACGCCGCCCGCAACTTCCACGCCGATCTGATGGCGCGCATGGGCTACGAGGCCGAAGCACGGCACATCCAGCGGCTGTTCGCCGAGAACCGCCGGGATGAGGCGGTGCTCGCCGTCCCCGATGCCTTCGCCGACGAGATCTCGCTCGTCGGGCCACGGGAACGCATCGCCGAGCGGCTGGAGTCATGGCGCAAGGGCCCGGTCACCGACCTGCTGGTGACGGCGCCGGACCCCCGCACCCTGAGAGTCTTGGCCGAGCTGAACTCCTGAGCCCTGACGGCCTTGGCGGCACTCAACTCCGGGGCCCTGCCCGGAAACCGGCGCCGTCCGCGCGGAGGGGGCAGGGCGCGGTGCGCCCGGCGCATGCGCTCGGGGAGGCGGAGGGTCCGCACCGTACCGAGCTGCGCCGGACAGGCCCGACGACCCGGGGAGTGGCGTGCCGGGCGGGAACGGGCGGGCGGCGTGCGCGGCCCGGACGGCGCCGGCTCACGCGGGGCCGCCGCCATGCCCAAGGGCTGTCCCGTAGTCACCGGCGGATCAGCGCGCGGCGTCAGATGCGGTGCATCGTAGGGCGGAGGGCCGCCCTCATGCCGGGCGTATTCAGGCGATCCGACAACGCAGCGAGGTGCCGTAGCCGTCGTCGTGCGCCCGCTGGGGATGACGGGACAGCCCTTACAGGCGCCCGCCCGTCAGCCGGGTGACCGGGCCGTGGCCGCTGCGTTCCGAGCGCCGGCCCGCCAGGTAGGAGACCGCGCCCAGGGCCGTGGCGCCGGCCGTGGCGCCCGCCGCGATGAGCTTGCGGGCCTTGAGGACCGTCCATGCGGTCGTGGCCACGGACGCCACCTGCCCGGCGGCCGTACCGGCACCCTTGAGGGCGGTGGTCGCCACGGAGCCCGCCGTGGTCGCGGCGCGTCCGATGCCGCTGCCCGCCGACTTGGCGGCATGTGCCGCACCGCTCCCCGCGTCCTCGGCGGCACGGCCGGTGGCCCTGCCCGCGGATTCCGCCTTCGACGCGGTGCTCTGCGCGGCCTTCGCCGAGGACTCCTTGGCCTTGGCGGCGGTCGCCTTGGTCGCCTTGGTGGCACGGGTCGTCGTGCCGCTGCCGTTGTTGTTCGCGCTTGAGTTGGTCATGGCGTTCGAATTGCCGCTTCTGCCGGACGCAAACGGGGCGGCGTCGAACGGCCCGGTTCCCGGGACGTGTTCGGACTGCAGGCGCTCCCCGGCCCGGTACGGGCCCGGCCGGCGGTGGCTCCGCCCGTCGGCCGCGGCGGCCGCGGCTCAGCCGCCGCTCAGCTGCGTGGCCGAGGGGACCTTCTCCTTCACCACCGCACCGGCGCTCTGACCGGCGTCCTTGACCTGGTTGACGACGTTCTCGAAGGCACCGATGTCGGCGTCGCCCACCTGTCCCTTGCGGATCTTGGATCCGAGGCCCTTCAGCGACTCGATGCCCGCGGTGACCGGAGCGATCGCCTTCGCCAGCAGCGGATCGCCCTTGGCGTTGTTCGCGGCCGCCTTGAGCCTGTTGTAGGCGAACGCGCCCGCCAGGCCCGCCTTCACGAGCGCGACCTTCTGGCCGTCGGCGCCCTTCTGGAACTTCCCGGCCCGGTACGGCTTGACGATCCACTGGTAGACCGCGCCCGCCGCGAGCCCGGCGTTCGCCACGAACCGGGTCTTGGCGAACTTCTGCGCCTCCACGGCGTCCGTGGGCGTCGCAGCGGCGCCCGCCTCGTCCTCGCCCCCGCAGGCCGCGGTGGCGCCCAGCAGCGTGCAGCAGAGCAACAGGGCGACGGCCGCCCGGCGCAACCGCCGGCCCGTCCTGGTGCACGCCCGGCGGGCGGTCGTCGTTGCCGGAGTCGGCATGGCAGTCCTCCCTGACCTCCCCGAGCTCCTGACCTCCCCTTTGTCCGGCCTCCCGGGTCCGGCCTCCCCGGACCGCCGCTCCCCGAGGCCTCTCGCGCCAGCGTCACCCGGCACCGGCCGTTGCGCCACTCGGGCGAATCCGCCCCGGGTTTGGTTCAACGGAGAACGGCAATCCGGTTGCCATGTCTCCCCGCAGAAGTGGTAGCAACCAGGCGGCGACGATCATCATGGTGGTCGCCGATGTGATGGCCGTCATCATCGGCCTGTGGATCCTGATGTACCTGCTGGACGCGAACCGCGCCAACGACCTGGTCATCCTGATCCGGGACGTGGCCGGCTGGCTCGCCGGCTGGTCGCACGATCTGTTCACGTTCGACGAGGCGTGGGCGCGGGTGGTGGCGGGCTACGGCCTCGCCGCGGTCGTGTACCTCTTCGTCGGACACGCCGTGGCGGGCCGGCTGCGCCGCCACAGCTGACCCCCTCCCCCGCGCGGCCGCCGCACCTACCGGCAGCACTCCGGTTCGAGGCCGCGCGGCAGCCGCTCCCCGCCGAACACCGCGGTGGTCGCCTCGTCGCCCCCCAGGGCGGCCACCGCGAGCAGCAGCGAACCGGCGGTCCACGTGGTGAGTTCCTCCGGCCACACCGCGCGGTTGCCCTCGAAGACGTAGCCCGTCCAGTACATGCCGCCCTCGGCGCGCAGGTGCTGGATGGACTGCAGGATCTCCAGCGCCCGGTCGGACTCCCCCACCGCCCAGAGTGCCAGGGCCAGTTCGCAGCTCTCGCCGCCCGTCACCCACGGGTTGGGCAGCACGCACCGCACGCCGAGTCCGGGGACCACGAACGCGTCCCAGCGCGCGTCGATCCTGGCCTTCGCCTCGTCGCCGGTGAGGGCGCCGCCGAGGACCGGGTAGTACCAGTCCATCGAGTACTGCGACTTGTCGAGGAAGCGGTCCTGGTGCCGGCGGATCGCGTGCCCGAGGGCCCCCGTCGCCAACTCCCAGTCCGGCTGGGGCTCCTCGCGCTCCTCGGCGATGGCGAGGGCACAGCGCAGGGCGTGGAAGATCGACGAACTCCCGGTCAGCAGCGCGTCGTCGACCGCCGCGCCGCCGTCCTCCGGTGCCTCGCGCTTCCAGCCGATCTGGCCGCCGGGCTGCTGGAGGCGGAGCACGAACTCGATCGCCGCGTGGACGGACGGCCACATCCGGTCCAGGAACACGTCGTCCCCGGTCGCCAGGTAGTGGTGCCAGACGCCGACGGCCAGGTAGGCGCAGAAGTTGGTCTCACGGCCCCGGTCGGTGGGCCGGTCGGCCTCGCCGTCGTGGTACGCGGCGTACCAGGAGCCGTCCTCGTTCTGATGGCGTGCCAGCCACTCGTAGGCACGGGCCGCCGCGGTGTGCTCGCCCGCCGCGTCCAGGGCCATCGCGGCCTCGGTGTGGTCCCACGGGTCGAGGTGGTGCCCCCGGAACCACGGGATGGCCCCGTCCTCGCGCTGGACGGAGAGGATGCCCGCGACGGTCTCGGCGGCCTGTTCGGCGGTGAGGACTCCGGGCAGGACGAGATGCTCGGTACGCCCTTGGCGGCGCCAGGGCACGGTCACGCGTCGGCCTTCGGCAGGTGGGGCTTGGTCGCGTACGCCACGAAGCTCTTGCCGACGAGCGGATTCAGAGCCTGCTCGGCGACCCTGGTGACCAGGGGCTTCTTCATGATGTCCCAGACCAGGAGCTTGTGGTAGGCGCGCACCGGCAGAGCCTTGTCGTTGTCGACACCGAACGCGCACTTCAGCCACCAGTACGGCGAGTGCAGGGCGTGCGCGTGGTGGGTGCCGTACGGCTTGAGGCCCGCCTCGCGCATCCTGCCGAGGAGTTCGTCGGCCTTGTAGATGCGGATGTGCCCGCCCTCGACCTCGTGGTACTCGTCGGACAGCGCCCAGCAGATCTTCTCGGGGCCGTATCGGGGCACGGTGACGGCGATCCGGCCGCCGGGCTTGAGCACCCGGACCATCTCGGCGAGGACGCCCTTGTCGTCCGGGATGTGCTCCATCACCTCGGAGATGATGACGACGTCGAACGACTCGTCGGGGAAGGGCAGGTTGAGCGCGTCGCCCTCCATCGCGGTGGCGCTCGCGCCCTCGGGCGCCTCGCCGGCCTCCTTCATCGCCGCGAACCACTTGGCGACCTCGCGGATCTCCTCGCCGTTCTGGTCGAGGGCCACGACCCGGGCTCCGCGCCGGTAGCACTCGAACGCGTGCCGGCCGGCACCGCAGCCGAGGTCCAGCACGCGGTCGCCCGGGGCGAGCGGAAAGCGGGAGAAGTCGACGGTCAGCACGAGGTCTGCCCTTCCGGATGGGTCACGGCGCCCTCGCTGGGGGCGCGCCTTGCAGATGGTGCGGGCCCGCCGTCCGCACCCGCGGAGCGGATACTCGCCCGCCGCGCGGAACGCCGGGTGTTCATCGGGCACCGGCCGGGGCCGGACGTGCCGCGATGGCCTCGCGGTAGAGCTGCGCCGTGCCCTGGGCCGCGCGGGCCCAGGTGAAGCGGGACAGGACGCGGGCCCGCCCGGCCGTGCCGATGCGGCGGCGCAGGTCGGCGTCCCCGAGGAGCCGGCCGAGCGCGCCGGCGAGGGCGTGGGCGTCGCCGGGCGGCACGGCGAGGCAGGTCTCGCCGTCGGGGCCGGTGACCTCCGGGATGGCGCCGCCGGTCGTGGCGACCAGCGGGGTGCCGGTGGCCATCGCCTCTGCGGCCGGCAGCGAGAAGCCCTCGTACAGCGACGGCACACAGGCCACCTGGGCGCTGCGCACGAGGTCCACCAGCTCCTGGTCGGAGATGCCCTTCACGAACCGGACGGCGTCACCGAGCCCGCACCGCTCGATCATCCGGGCCACGGGTCCGTCCTCGGCGCGCTTGCCGACCACGACGAGATGGGCGTCCGGCTGCTCGGTACGGAGCTTGGCGAGCGCCTCCACGAGGTACACCAGGCCCTTGAGGGGCACGTCGGCGCTCGACGTCGTCACGATCCGGCCGGGCACCTCGGCCACCGACGGGTCCGGCGAGAAGAGATCGGTGTCGGCACCGATGTGCACGACTCGCAGCCGCTCCGGCCGCACGCCGAGGTGCTCGACGATCTCCTGTTCGGAGGAGCCGGAGACGGTGAGGACGGACGGCAGCCTGCGCGCGACCCGCTTCTGCATCCGGGTGAAGCCGTACCAGCGGCGCACCGACGCCCGGCGGCGCCAGTCCGGCGCGGCGTCGAGCTCCAGCTGCCGGTCGACGGTGATGGGGTGGTGGATGGTGGTGACGAGCGGTGCGCCGAGGTCGCCGAGCAGCCCGTAACCGAGCGTCTGGTTGTCGTGGACGACGTCGAACTCGCCCCGGCGCGCGAGCAGGTGGCGCCGTGCGCGCAGCGAGAACGTCAGCGGCTCAGGGAAGCCGCCGGTCCACATCGTGGCGACCTCGACCCCGTCGATCCAGTCGCGGAACTCGTCGCGCCCGGGGGTGCGGAAGGGGTCGGGCTGGCGGTACAGGTCGAGGCTGGGCAGCTCGGTGAGCGGCACGCCCTCGTCGAGGACGGGGAAGGGCTGGGCGCCGATCACCTCGACGCTGTGGCCCAGGCGGGCGAGCTCCCGCGACAGATGGCGCACGTAGACGCCCTGGCCCCCGCAGAACGGGTTGCCCTTGTAGGTGAGGAGCGCGATGCGCAGCGGTCGGTCACCGGCACCGGACGCACCCCCACGGGGCCCGGCCGCTATGGCCTCAGCGGTCACCTACGGCCCCCTTCTCACTCCACTTTCGCCGGAGCGTAACCGCTCGCGCTAATCTAGAACAAGTTCCACACTTGATCGTTCTTGATCGCTCAAGGAGCATCGAATCTACCGGCAGGTAGCGCTGCTGTGAGGCCCGGAGCAGGTGATTCGCGCCACGGCGCGGGGCCCTGCCATGCTGGGCCCTCCGCAGCTCCCGAAGCGGGAACGCAGCACGGATCGGGACAGCGGGCCGGGAAGGGCCCCTGGAGCGGGGACGGGGACGGAAGAGATGAGCGCGGAAGCCAGGCCGGCGGTCCCGGCGGCCCCACCGCTGACGGAGCGCCAGGAGGCCAGGCGCCGCCGCATCCTGCACGCCACTGCGCAGCTGGCCAGCCGGGGCGGCTTCGACGCCGTGCAGATGCGCGAGGTCGCCGAGGCCGCCGGGGTCGCGCTCGGCACGCTGTACCGCTACTTCCCCTCCAAGGTGCACCTGCTCGTGGCCACCATGCAGGACCAGCTCCAGCATCTGCACACCACCCTGCGCAAGCGCCCACCGGTCGCGGACGGCGCGGCGCAGCGAGTCGCCGAGACCCTGATGCGGGCGTTCCGCGCGCTGCAGCGCGAACCCCATCTGGCGGACGCGATGGTGCGGGCGCTGACGTTCGCCGACCGCAGCGTCAGCCCCGAGGTCGACACGGTCTCGCGCCAGACCACGGCGATCATCCTGGACGCGATGGGCCTGGAGAACCCGACGCCCGAACAGCTCTCCGCCGTCCGGGTCATCGAGCACACCTGGCACTCGGCCCTGATCACCTGGCTGTCGGGTCGCGCCTCGATCGCCCAGGTGAAGATCGACATCGAGACGGTCTGCCGCCTGATCGACCTCACGGACCCGGAGCGCCGGCCCACCGCGTGAAGCGCGGGCCCGCTCCGCGCGATCGCGGCCCGCCCCGACCGCGCCCTCGTGGCACCGGACCGCTGGAGGCTACTCCTCGGGTGGGAACACCGCCTCACCACTCCCCGGCAGCCGGATCGAGATCGCCTCGACCGGGCAGCCCTCGGCAGCCGTGAGGATGTCCTCGTTTGCGTCGGTCTCCGGTTCGGTGGGGTGCGATTGGCGGGCGGCGTCCAGCTTGAAGCCGTCCGGCGCGTTGTTGACGCACATTCCCGAACCGATGCACACACCCCGGTCGACCTCGACCTGCCAGCGGTCACCCATCAGCTCTCGCTCCCGTATCCCGACGGCAAATGCACCATTTTGTGCTCAAAGTACTCACCGTATCCCTCGGGACCGAACTCCCGCCCCAGCCCGGAGTTCTTGTATCCGCCGAACGGGCCAAGCATGTCGAGGCTGAACGTGTTGACGTTGTGGGTACCGGTCCTGACCCGCCTGGCGAAGTCGATGCCGTGCTCGACGTCGGCCGTCCAGACGCTGCCGCTGAGTCCGTACTCGGAATCGTTCGCGATGGCGGCGGCCTCGCTCTCGTCCCCGTACGGCAGCAGGCAGACGACGGGGCCGAAGATCTCCTCGCGTGCGATCCGCATCGCGTTGTCGACACCGCCGAGGAGGGTCGGCTCGACGTACCAGCCGCGGTCGAGGCCGGCCGGGCGGCCGCCGCCGGCGAGGACCTTGGCGCCCTCCTCCTGACCGAGCGCGATGTAGTCGAGCGACCTCTGCCGCTGCCGGCGGGCGACGAGCGGGCCGACCTGGGTCGCGGGGTCCAGCGGGTCGCCGGTCACCAGCGCCCCGGCCGCCGCGGCGAAGGCGTCGGCGAACTCGTCGTAGCGGGTGCGCGGGACGAGGATGCGGGTCTGGGCGACGCAGGCCTGGCCGTTGTTCATCCAGGCCGCGGGGACGATGCCCTGCACCGACGCCTCCAGGTCCGCGTCCGGGAGGACCACCGCGGCGGACTTGCCGCCGAGCTCCAGGGTGACGCGGGTGAGGTTGCGGGCGGCGACCTCCATCACGCGCCTGCCGGCCGCGACCGAGCCGGTGAAGGAGACCTTGTCGACGCCGGGATGCCCGACGAGGTACTCGCTGACCTCGCGGTCGGCGGGAAGGATCGACAGGACGCCCTCGGGCAGTCCGGCCTCACGGGCGATGTCGGCCAGGATGTAGGAGTCCAGCGGCGACTCGGGCGAGGGCTTGAGGACCGCCGTGCAGCCGGCGAGCAGGGCGGGGGCGAGCTTGGCGGCGGCGACGAACTGCGGGACGTTCCACGGCACCACGGCCGCGACCACGCCGACCGGTTCGCGCCGGACCAGGAGCGGGCCCAGGACCCCGCCGCGCCGCTCCTCGTAGGTGAAGTCGCGGGCGACGGTGACGGCGGCGTCCCAGACCATCACGGCCCCGAGCGCCTGCGCCAGGACGCTCCAGGAGTACGGCGAACCGTTCTGCGAGCTGATCGAGCGGGCGATCTCCTCGTGCCGTACGGCGATCGCGTCCTTGATCCTGCCGACGACCTCGATGCGCTCCTCGATCGTCGTCCTCGGCCAGGGACCGCGGTCGAAGGCGGCCCGTGCGGCTGCCACGGCACGGTCCACGTCGGCCTGCGAGGCGTGCGGGACGCGCCCGATGACCTGCTCGGTGTGCGGCGAGACGACCTCGATGGTGTCCGTGCCGCGGGGATCGACCAGTTCCCCGCCGATGAAGAGTTTTCCGTGCTCGACCAGTTCGGTCATGACGACTGCCTCCCGCGACCCCGGCTCTCCGAGCCCTCCAACTTTCCTGACGGTGTTTCAGAAATGCCAACCGCATGAACAGATACCAGTTCCCGCCGGAGGAGTCCACGGCCGGAACCCGCCCCCGGGAAGGAGGCGCGCGGACACGGATCCGATCCCGGAGGCGACCTCGGACGCGGACCGACACCACCGGCCGCGACCCCGCACACCGCCGAACCCTTTGCAATAAGGTCGACTTGGGCGACCATTGGAACGGGTTCTCGTTCCTGGGCCCGGCCGCGAGGATGGGGAGCCGATGACGCGGGTGACGGAGCACGGCGGCGGTGTGTGGTCCCTCAAGGTCCCCATCCCGGACAACCCCCTGGGCCACACCCTGGTCCACGTCCTCGACACCGGCCGCGGGCCCGTCCTCGTCGACACCGGATGGGACGACCCCGCGTCCTGGACGGAGCTCTCGGACGGCCTCGCCGAGCTCGGCCTCGCGCCGGTCGACGTCCACGGCGTACTCGTCACCCACCACCACCCCGACCACCACGGGCTGTCCGGCAGGGTCCGCGAGGCGTCCGGCGCGTGGATCGCGATGCACGCGGCGGACATCGCCGTCCTCCGCCGCACGCGGGAGGCCCGGCCCGGGGCCTGGCTCGACTACCTGGCGGGGAAGCTCGCCGCCGTCGGGGCGCCGGAGGAGCACCTCGCCCCGCTGCTCGCGGCCCGCGAGAGCGGCCGGGCGCGGACCCTTCCCGGGCTGCGGGCGGCCCTCCCCGACCGCGAGATCGCGCCCGGCGAGCTGCTGGACCTCGCCGGGAGGCGGCTGCGGGCGATCTGGACTCCCGGCCACACGCCCGGCCATGTGTGCCTGCACCTGGAGGAGGACCATCCGGCGAACCTCCCCGGCCGGGGCCGCCTGTTCTCCGGCGACCATCTGCTCCCCGGCATCAGCCCCCACATCGGCCTGTACGAGGATCCCGACGACTCCACGGTCACCGACCCCCTCGGCGACTACCTGGACTCCCTGGAACGCGTGGGCCGTCTCGGCGCCGCCGAGGTGCTCCCGGCGCACCAGCACCCCTTCACCGACGCCACGGCCCGGGTCCGGGAGCTCCTCGCCCACCACGAGGAGCGGCTGACCGGGCTGCTGTCCCTCCTCGCCGCACCGCTCACCCCCTGGCGGCTGGCCGAGCGCATGGAGTGGAACCGGCCGTGGGACGAGATCCCCTACGGCTCCCGCACCATCGCCGTCTCGGAGGCCGAGGCCCATCTGCGGCGCCTGGTGAAGCTGGGCCGCGTGGAGGCGGTGCCGGGCAGCGACCCGGTGGCGTACGTCGCGGTGGGCTGAGCCGGCGGGGTGCGGGCGACGGCGGGCCCGGACCGCACCGGGGCCCAGGTGAACCGGACTCTCACGCCGGGGGTGACGGACCCGCCGGGATTCGCACGGACCGGACCCGTCGCGGAAGCCGCCGGGCTGAACCGAGCCCGCCCCAGCCGGAGCGCCACCCCGGTACCGCCGGGTCCCGCCAAGATCCACCGCGAGGCACGGTGGGCACGGCCGCGGGGGCTCAGGCCGCACCCGGCCGCCCGTCCTGAAGGGCGAGGATTACGGGCCGGTAGAGTGTGCGAGTCGTCATCACACCCGTACGGGGGGAAGCCGGTGCGAATCCGGCACTGACCCGCAGCCGTGAGCCGCCCGCAGGCGGTGAGTCGGAATGCCCCGTGCCGGCCGTGACCGGCTCATGCCATCGGGACCGGCCCGCTGGCAGGCACCGTCGAGGAATACGGGGCCGGAGCCTGGTACCCCAGCGTGCCTGTGCCCGGCTCCCCGCAGGAGAGGCCCAGCCCGCCATGTCCGTTCGCCGCAGCGCAGCAGCGCTCGCCACCGCTTCCGCCGTGTTCTGCGTGGCCGCTGCCCCGGCCGCGACGGCCGCCCCCACGCCCTCTCCGTCCGCCGCGCTCCCGGCCGGGCTGTACGGCACGAAGGACCCGACCTACGACGGTGTGTGGCGGCAGTCGCTGGCGCTGCTCGCCCAGGACGTCGTCAAGACCGTGCCCGCCGAGCAGGCCGTCGACTGGCTCACCGCGCAGCAGTGCGAGAACGGCGGCTTCGCCTCCTACCGTGCCGACGTGTCCAAGCCGTGCGACGCGAAGACGATGCTGGACACCAACGCCACCGCCGCCGCCGTGCAGGCGCTGCGCGCCCTGGGCGACCACGGGGACGCCGTGGACAAGGGCCTCGAGTGGCTGAAGTCGGTACAGAACGAGGACGGCGGCTGGAGCTACAACCCCGGCATGCCGTCCGACGCGAACTCCACGTCCGTCGTGATCGGCGCCTTCGCCGCGGCCAAGGCCCGCCCCGGCGAGGTGAAGTCGAAGAGCGGCAAGAGCCCGTTCGACGCGCTGGTCACGTTCGCCCTGCCGTGCGCGGACAAGGCCGGCGGCGGCGCGTTCGCCTACCAGCCGGACAAGGCCGGCAAGCTCCTCGCGAACGGCGACGCCACCGCGGCGGCCGTACTCGCCGGGCTGGGCCGCGGACTGGTCGTGTCCGGCCCGGAGGCGGACGGTTCCCCCGCCGTCTGCGACTCCCCGGCGAAGGCCACCCCCGAGCAGTCGGCCCGCAACGGCGCCGCGTACCTGGCCGGCGCGCTGGCGAAGACCGGTCACCTGGACTCGCCGCCGCTGCCGGGCGCCACCGACCCCGCTCCGCTGCCGGACTTCGGCAACACCGCGGACGCGGTCCTCGCGCTCTCCGCCGCCGGGCACGGCGACAAGGCGGACAAGTCGGTCCAGTGGCTGGAGAAGAACTCCGCCGCGTGGGCGAAGGACGGCGGCCCGGCCGCGTACGCGCAGCTGATCCTCGCCGCGCACGCCCACGGCGACGACCCTCGGAACTTCGGCGGCGCCGACCTCGTCCGGCAGCTGAACGAGACCGGCCCCGCGCCGCTCTCCACCACCGCGCCGCCCGCACCCCGGGCGCAGGGCGACGCGGGCGAGGAGAACAAGGGCGGCGACAGCGCCGGAATCTGGTGGATCGTCGGGGCCGGTCTCGCCGCGGGTGCCGGCATCGGCATCCTGATCAGCGGCCGCAGGAAGAACAAGCAGCAGTGATCCGCAGGCGAGTGACCGCGCTCCTCCTCGTGCTCGGCGCCGTGCTCACGGTGCCGGGCACGGCGGGGCAGGCCCAGGCGGCCGGTTACCGGTACTGGTCGTTCTGGCAGTCCGGCGCCTCGGCCTGGGGCTACGCCACCCAGGGCCCGACGACGGCGCGGCCCGCCGACGGCTCGGTGGACGGGTACCGCTTCTCCGTCAGCGCGGACTCGCAGGACTCGGCGAAGCCGCGTACCGCCCCCTCCTTCACGGAGCTCTGCGCGGCCACGCCCGCGAAGCCCGGAACCAAGCGGGTGGGGGTCGTGATCGACTTCGGCACCGAGGCGGACGCCCCGTCCGGCGAGAAGCCCCCGTCCACGCCGGTCTCCGGCTGTGCCGCGGTCCCCCCGGACGCGTCGAGCGCGGACGCCCTGGCCGCGGTCGCCAAGCCCCTGCGCTACAACTCGGGCGCGCTGCTGTGCGCGATCTCCGGATATCCGAGGACGGGCTGCGGCGAGCAGGTCGCTGCCGGAGACCCGGCGCCCGAGGAGCCCGGCACGTCCTCGCCGTCGGCCGGGAAGGCCGCCGGGACGGCCGGGCGGGCGACCGACGAGGGCCCCTCTCTCGGGCTCTTCGCCGGTATCGCCGCCGTCCTCGCACTGGGCGGGGCGGCTTTCCGGCAGTCGCGTCGCCGCGGATGACCGGTCCGCCTGTGCCCGCGCCGCCGGACGGTCCCGAGCAGCCGGCCGGACACCGGCTGCTCGGCGGCGTCCCGCGCCCCCGGCCGGCCGGCCCGGAGCCGGGCACACACCCGGGCCCCGGAAGCGGGCGGAGCGACGAGAGCGGTGCCGCGCACGGACGCGGTGGCAACGCATCCGCGGAAGGCGAACGCGGTGCGCGCGAAATCGGTGCGCGCCGGCCCGGGGAGACCGAACGCGCTGCGGGCCGGGCCGCGGAGGGCCGACGCGGTGAGAGCGGGGGCCGTGGGTTCGGCCGTGCCCCGCGGGAGCGCCGGCCGCTCGGCGGGGCCTTGCGCGCTCCGCGCGCCGGGCGGAGCAACGCGCTGCACGCCGGGGCCTGGTGGGTCTGGGCGCTCGGCCTCGCCACCGCCGCGTCGCGGACGACCAATCCCCTCCTCCTCGGGATGCTGGTGGGCGTCGCCGGGTACGTCGTGGCGGCCCGGCGCACCGACGCGCCCTGGGCGCGTTCGTACGGCGCCTTCGTCAAGCTCGGTCTCGCCGTGATCGTCGTCCGGCTGGTGTTCTCCGCCGTGCTCGGTTCGCCCGTCCCTGGCACCCACGTGCTGCTCACGCTGCCCGAAGTGCCTCTGCCGGACTGGGCGCAGGGCGTCAGGCTGGGCGGCCGGGTGACGGCGGAGCAGCTGGTGTTCGCGCTGTACGACGGGGCCAAGCTGGCGACCCTGCTGATCTGCCTCGGCGCGGCGAACGCGCTCGCGAACCCGGCCCGGCTGCTGAAGTCGCTCCCGGGCGCGCTGTACGAGGCGGGGGTCGCGGTCGTCGTCGCCATGACGTTCGCGCCGAACATGGTCGCCGACGTCCTCCGGCTCCGTACCGCGCGAAGGCTGCGCGGCCGGCCGACCGGCGGGGTGAAGGCCGTCCTGCAGATCGGGCTGCCGGTGCTGGAGGGGGCGCTGGAGCGTTCGGTCGCGGTCGCCGCTTCCATGGACGCGCGCGGGTACGGCCGTACCGCGCAGGTGCCGCCCGCCGTGCGGCACACCACCACCGCGCTCACCCTCGGCGGGCTGCTCGGCGTGTGCGCCGGATCGTACGGGCTGCTCGCCGCGGAGGGCGCGGGGTACGGACTCCCCGTGCTGCTGGGCGGCTTCGCGGCGGCGCTGGGCGGGCTGTGGCTCGGCGGCCGGCGCCAGGTCCGCACCCGCTACCGCCCGGACCGGTGGGGTCCGCGGGCCTGGCTGGTGGCGGGGTCCGGTGTCGTCGTGGCCGCGCTGATGATCCGCGCGGGCACGTACGAGCCCCTCGCGCTGCATCCCGGTGTCGTACCCCTGACCGCGCCGTCCCTGCCGCTGTGGCCCGCCGCGGCGGTGCTGGTGGGCCTGCTGCCCGCGTTCGTCGCCCCCGTTCCGCCGAAGGAGTCCTCGTCATGATCCGCTTCGAGAACGTCTCGGTGACGTACGGCGACGCCGGGGCGCCGCCGACGGTCTCCGGGGTGGACCTCACCGTCCCGGAGGGCGAGCTCGTCCTGCTGGTCGGGCCCTCGGGGGTCGGCAAGTCGACCCTGCTGGGGGCGGTCTCGGGGCTGGTACCGCACTTCACGGGCGGAACGCTGCGGGGCCGGGTGACGGTCGACGGACGCGACACCCGCACCCACAAGCCGCGCGAACTCGCCGACGTCGTCGGCACGGTGGGCCAGGATCCGCTCGCGCACTTCGTCACCGACACGGTGGAGGACGAACTGGCCTACGGCATGGAGTCGCTGGGGCTGGCGCCCGCCGTGATGCGCCGCCGGGTGGAGGAGACGCTGGACCTGCTGGGGCTGGCGGAGCTGCGCGACCGTCCCCTGGCGACGCTCTCGGGCGGGCAGCGGCAGCGGGTCGCGATCGGGTCCGTGCTGACCCCGCACCCGAAGGTACTGGTTCTCGACGAGCCGACGTCTGCGCTCGACCCGGCCGCGGCGGAGGAGGTGCTGGCGGTGCTCCAGCGGCTCGTCCACGACCTCGGGACCACGGTCCTGATGGCCGAGCACCGGCTGGAGCGGGTGGTGCAGTACGCGGACCGGGTCGTCCTGATGCCCGCGCCCGGCGAGCCCTCGGTCACGGGCGCCCCGGCCGACGTCATGTCCTTCTCCCCGGTCCGTCCCCCGGTCGTCGCCCTCGGGCGCCTCGCGGGCTGGACCCCTCTCCCCCTCTCCGTCCGCGACGCCCGCCGCAACGCGGGGGAACTGCGCACTCGGCTGGAAGGCGTGTCGCCGCCGGCGCGCGTCTCCGGTCCGGCGGCGCGTGCGGTGGACGCCTCTGCGGCCCGTGCGGTGGACGCCGCTGCGGCCGATCCCGCCGCGCGGGACGGCAAGGGAGACCTCGTGGCCGGAAGCGGGCCGGGGGCGGGTGTCCGCGCCGGGCGGGCCCCGGCGGCCGAGGCGGACCGCCCGGAGGCGGCCGGCGGCATCGAGCGGACCGCTCCCCGCTCGGCACCGGCCGGGGCGGGCGCCGCGGCAGCGTCCGCGCGGGGCCTGGCGAGCCCCGCCGCGTCCGGCCCCGCCTCTCGCCGACGGCCGGGCGCCCGGGGACGGACGGCCGCGCTGTTCCGGTGGCTCGGGCGAGGGCGCTCGGCACGGGGCGGGGAGCCGGCCGGCCGGCCGCACGACCCGGCCGTGCTCGCGGAGGTCGCGCGGCTCGGGGTGCGGCACGGGCGGATCGAGGCGTTGCGGCGGGTCGATCTGTCGGTCGCGCCCGGGGAGACCGTCGCGCTCATGGGCCGCAACGGTGCCGGGAAGTCGACGCTGCTGGGCAGCCTCGTGGGAATGGTCGAGCCGGCCTCCGGGACGGTCCGGGTCGGCGGGCGCACACCGCACCGCACCCCGCCGGCCGAGCTGGTGCGACGGGTCGCGCTCGTACCGCAGGAGCCGCGGGACCTGCTGTACGCGGACACGGTCGGCGCCGAGTGCGCCGCCGCGGACGCGGACGCCGGGGCCGAGCCCGGGACCTGCCGGGGGCTGGTCTCCTCACTGCTGCCGGGAGTGGCGGACGACACCCATCCCCGTGATCTGTCCGAGGGGCAGCGGCTGGCGCTGGCCCTCGCGATCGTGCTGACCGCCCGCCCGCCGCTGCTGCTGCTCGACGAGCCGACCCGCGGGCTCGACTACGCGGCGAAGTCGCGGCTCGTCGCCGTGCTGCGCGGACTGGCGGCCGAGGGCCACGGGATCGTGCTGGCCACCCATGACGTGGAGCTCGCCGCCGAGATCGCGGACCGTGTGGTGATCCTCGCGGGCGGCGAGGTCGTCGCGGACGGCCCGACGGCCGACGTGGTCGTCTCGTCACCCGCCTTCGCCCCTCAGGTCGCCAAGATCCTCGCCCCCCAGCCGTGGCTCACCGTCGCCCAGGTGGAGGCCGCCCTGTGAGCGAGGACAAGGCCACCCACCGGCACGACCGGCGCGGCCGCCACGAGTTCGCGACCCGGCCCGCCCGCCCCGTGCGTCTCGGCCCCCGCGCCGTCACGGCACTCGCCCTCATCAGCGCGATCGGCGTCGTCGCCTTCGGCTGGCCGCTGCTCGCCGACTCGGACGCCGCCCTCTCCGGCCACGCCCAGGACGCTCCCTGGCTGTTCGCGGCCCTGCTCCCCCTCCTCGTCGGTGTGGTGGTCGCCACCATCGCCGACGGCGGGATGGACGCGAAGGCCGTCGCCATGCTCGGTGTGCTCGCCGCGGTCGGTGCGGCGCTGCGGCCGCTCGGCGCCGGCACGGCGGGGCTGGAGCCGATGTTCTTCCTGATGGTGCTGAGCGGCCGGGTTCTCGGTCCCGGCTTCGGCTTCGTACTCGGCTCGGTGACGATGTTCGCGTCCGCGCTGCTCACGGGCGGGGTCGGGCCCTGGATGCCGTTCCAGATGCTGTCGATGGGCTGGTTCACCATGGGCGCCGGCCTGCTGCCGGGTGCGGAACACCTCAGGGGCCGTGCGGAGCTGCTGATGCTCGCGGGGTACGGTTTCGCCGCGGCCTTCGCGTACGGCACGGCCATGAACCTGTACGGCTGGACCATCGTGCCGGGCCTCGCCTCCGGCATCTCGTTCCAGGAGGGCGCGCCGGTGGCCGAGAACCTGGTCCGGTTCGGCGCGTACGTCCTCGCCACCTCCCTCGGCTGGGACCTGGGCCGGGCGGCCCTCACCGTCGTGCTGACCCTCGCGGTCGGCCCGACGCTGCTGAAGGCGCTCCGCCGGGCGACCCGACGGGCCGCGTTCGAGGCCCAGGTCACATTCGAGGCGGCCAAAACCTCTCCGGAGGGGTGAGGCGGCCCACAGGACTTTGGTCCCAAAACTATCGGCGTTCGTAGCCGTTCCCCGAGGACGCGGTTTCCCGACGCACCACCCCCTGGCTGCACATAAACCGCATATGTCCGGTTTAGGACCTTCGACCCTCGATGCCCCCTCTACGTCGTAATCACGGCGTGAGCCCGGTCACGGCACAGGGCCCCCGGGGCTGGCTACAACTGTTCCCGTCGCAAGGTGCAGCAGGGCCTGGAAGCCCGGCACACGAGCCCGGCTCGGCCCGCCCCTCGCGACCCGGAGTCCCCGAACGTTAGGTAAGCCCTTGTCCCGCTCGCTGATCACCCGCATCTCCGCCCGCAGCAAGTCCCTCGCCGCCGGTACCGCCGTGCTTCTGGGTACGGCCGGCGCGGTCATGGGGACGACGTCGACGGCCTCGGCCGCGACGCCGCAGGAGATCGCGAAGCAGATGATGCCCGCCGCGCAGTTCCAGTGCTTCGACAAGATCGTCTCGCACGAGTCGAACTGGAACCACACGGCCACCAACGCCTCCTCCGGCGCCTACGGCCTGGTCCAGGCCCTGCCCGGCGGCAAGATGGCCTCCGCCGGCGCCGACTGGAAGACCAACCCGAAGACCCAGATCAAGTGGGGTCTGGAGTACATGAACGAGCGCTACGGCAGCCCGTGCGGCGCCTGGAACTTCTGGCAGGCCAACCACTGGTACTGAGCCGACCGGACGGCGGACGACGGACTGCCGCGCACGGCGGACCCCGGCCCCGGCCCGACGCTCCACGCGTCGGACCGGGGCCTTCGCCGTACCCGTGGGATCCGGCGTCCGCCGGCCCACGGCAACCGGAGTGATCAGAGCCGCTGCAGAATCGTCCCCGTCGCCAGCGCCCCGCCCGCACACATCGTCACCAGAGCGAACTCCCTGTCCGTCCGCTCGAGTTCGTGCAGGGCGGTCGTGATGAGCCGCGCGCCCGTCGCGCCGACGGGGTGCCCCAGCGCGATGGCCCCGCCGTTGACGTTGACCTTCTCCAGATCCTGGTCGAAGACCTGCGCCCAGCTCAGCACGACGGAGGCGAACGCCTCGTTGATCTCGACGAGGTCGATGTCCTTGAGCGACATGCCCGCCTTCCCCAGCACCGCCCGTGTCGCGTCGATCGGCCCGTCGAGATGGAAGTGCGGGTCCGCCCCGACCAGCGCCTGAGCGACGATGCGGGCGCGCGGCTTCAGCTTCAGCGCCCGCGCCATGCGCTTGGACGCCCACATGATCGCCGCCGCGCCGTCGGAGATCTGCGAGGAGTTCCCCGCGGTGTGGACGGCCGTCGGCATGACCGGCTTCAGCCCTCCCAGCGCCTCCATCGAGGTGTCCCGCAGGCCCTCGTCCCGGTCGACGAGCCGCCACATGCCCTGTCCGGCGTGCTGCTCCTCCTCGGTCGTGGGCACCTGGACCGCGAACGTCTCGCGCTTGAAGCGCTCCTCCGACCAGGCCACCGCCGCCCGCTCCTGGGAGATCAGGCCGAGGGAGTCGACGTTCTCGCGGGTGAGTCCGCGATGGCGCGCGATGCGCTCGGCGGCCTCGAACTGGTTGGGCAGGTCGACGTTCCACTCGTCCGGCCAGGGCTTGCCGGGGCCGTGCTTGGAGCCGCTGCCCAGTGGTACGCGCGACATGGCCTCGACGCCGCAGCTGATGCCGACGTCGATGACCCCGGCGGCGATCATGTTGGCGGTCATGTGCGCGGCCTGCTGCGAGGAGCCGCACTGGCAGTCGACGGTCGTCGCGGCGGTCTCGTAGGGCAGCCCCATGGTGAGCCAGGCGTTGCGCGCGGGGTTCATGGACTGCTCGCCGACGTGGGTGACGGTGCCGCCGACGATCTGCTCGACGCAGTCGGCGTGGATGCCGGTACGGCCGAGCAGTTCACGGTAGGTCTCGCCCAGCAGATAGGCGGGATGCAGATTGGCGAGCGCGCCACCGCGCTTGCCTATGGGTGTGCGTACGGCTTCGACGATGACGGGTTCCGCGGCCATGAGCTCGTCCTCTCCTCAGCGCCGGCGCGGGGTGTCCCGGTACCCCGCACGCAAAAACCGCAAGAAGAACTAGTACGCGTTCTAGTTCTCTAGCAGTCTTATGAGGGTTACCTCGGGTACGCAAGGCTCCTGCACGCAACAGTTCCCGCCACGAGTCTTGCCAGTTGTAGAACCGGTTACTACCTTGCGGGCAATTCTGATGGGTCGTCAGAACCTTGCAGCCGCCGCACAGCTGTCCAGCCGCGAGACCTGGAGTTGCCGATGCCCTGCCCCCATCTCCCCGAAGGGTTCGACGCCACCGACCCCGATCTGCTGCAGAGCCGTGTCCCCCTCCCCGAGTTCGCCCGGTTGCGGCAGACGGCCCCCGTCTGGTGGTGCGCGCAGCCACGCGGCATCACCGGCTTCGACGACGAGGGCTACTGGGTCGTCACGCGGCACGCGGACGTCAAGTACGTCTCCACCCACCCCGAGTTGTACTCCTCCAGCGAGAACACCGCGGTCATCCGCTTCAACGAGCACATCAGCCGGGACCAGATCGAGGTTCAGCGGCTGATCATGCTCAACATGGACCCGCCCGAGCACACCCGGGTACGCCAGATAGTCCAGCGCGGCTTCACCCCGCGCGCCGTGCGCGGCCTGGAGTCGGCGCTGCGGGACCGCGCCCGGCGCATCGTCGAGGAGGCGAGGGCGAGCGCGGGCGGCAGCGCCGACGGCAGCTTCGACTTCGTCAACCGGATCGCCGTCGAACTCCCGCTGCAGGCCATCGCCGAACTCATCGGCGTACCGCAGGAGGACCGCGCCCGGATCTTCGACTGGTCCAACAAGATGGTGGCGTACGACGACCCGGAGTACGCGATCACGGAGGAGATCGGCGCCGAGGCCGCCATGGAACTCATCGGCTACTCGATGAACCTGGCCGCGGCCCGCAAGGAGTGCCCGGCGAAGGACATCGTCACCCAGCTGGTCGCGGCCGAGGGCGAAGGCAACCTGTCCTCCGACGAGTTCGGCTTCTTCGTACTGCTGCTGGCGGTGGCGGGCAACGAGACGACCCGCAACGCGATCAGCCACGGCATGCACGCCTTCCTCACCCACCCCGACCAGTGGGAGCTCTACAAGCGCGAGCGCCCGGCGACCGCGGCCGAGGAGATCGTCCGCTGGGCCACTCCCGTGGTCTCCTTCCAGCGGACGGCGACCCAGGACACCGAGCTCGGCGGCCAGAAGATCAAGAAGGGCGACCGGGTGGGCCTCTTCTACTCGTCCGCGAACAACGACGCCGAGGTCTTCGAGAACCCGGGGACCTTCGACATCACCCGCGACCCCAACCCGCACCTCGGCTTCGGCGGCGGGGGCCCGCACTTCTGCCTCGGCAAGTCCCTGGCCATCCAGGAGATCGACCTCATCTTCAACGCCGTCGCCGACACCCTGCCGGACCTGCGCCTGGCCGGCGCACCGCGGCGGCTGCGCGCCGCGTGGCTGAACGGGATCAAGGAACTCCGGGTGGGCGTCGGCGGCTGAGGCGCAAGGGCCCACCGGCCGCCGCGCACAGTCGGCGAGGCCCGCATCCCGGGTGGCCGCATCCGTGGCGCAGGCGAACCGGTCACGCATCCGTGGCGCAGGCGAACCGGCCACGGCGCGGCCACGACGCACGCCCCGCACGCGAACCGGTACGGCGCGGCCACGACACACGCCCCCGCACGCGGGAGACGGGGGCCATCACTCCTGCGCCCGCCCCCGTCTCCCGCCCGGCCGGCCCGGCCGTCACCGGGTTCGGCCCGGCCCGGCGCGGGCGGCTCAGGCGGCCCCGTACGGTCGAGTCGCCCCCCGGTTGCGGTGATCTTATGATGGGTGATCCCTGTATCGACCATTTCACCGAAGGGGCCGTTTCACCTCGTTCGCCGAGAAGTCAGAGGTGGCTGCGGATGATCCGTCTCAGAGTCGTGCCGGCGATCCTCGCCGCCCTGCTGCTGGTCGCCACGGGCCTCTCCGGCGCACAGGCGCGGACCGTGCGTCAGGAATTCGATCCCGCCCTCGTGGAAGCCCTCGACAAGGCCGTCACCGACACCATGGCCAAAGAACGGATTCCGGGCGTGATCGTCGGCGTCTGGATTCCCGGCCGCGGTACGTACGAGAAGTCGTTCGGCGTGGCCGACAAGTCGTCCGGCACACCCATGAAGACCGACCTGCACATGCGGATCGGCAGCGTCACCAAGACCTTCACGGTCACGGGCCTGCTGCAACTGGTCGACCAGGGCAGGGTCGGGCTCGACGATCCCGTCGGCAAGTACGTCGACGGCGTCCCGGGCGGCAACCGGATCACCCTGCGCCAGCTCGCCGACATGCGCAGCGGCCTGTTCAACTACACCGAGGACGACAAGTGGGAGAAGTCCCTGGAGGCCGATCCCCAGCAGACGTTCACCCCGCAGCAGCTCCTCACGTACGCGTTCGCCCATCCGCCGAACTTCCCGCCCGGCTCCGAGTGGGAGTACAGCAACACCAACACGGTGCTGCTCGGGCTGGTGATCGAGAAGGTCACCGGGCAGCAGCTGGAGGACTACCTCCGGCAGCGCGTCTACGCCCCGCTCGAACTCGGCCGGACCTCGTTCCCGACGGACGACGCCATGCCGGAGCCCTTCGCCCACGGCTACACCGCCTACACGAAGTCCGGTGCCGCGACGGCCACCCCGTCCGGCGGCACGGTCGACGCCACCCACTGGAACCCGTCCTGGGCCTGGGCGGCCGGCGCCATGATCTCCGACCTCGACGACCTGCACACCTGGCTGCCCGCGCTGGCCGACGGCCGGCTGCTCAACCCCGCCACGCAGAAGGAGCGTCTGCGGTTCGGGCCGACGAGCATCCCGCAAGTCCAGTACGGGCTGGGCATCATGCGGGTGGGCGGCTGGATCGGCCACAACGGGGAGCTCCCCGGCTACGAGACGCTCGCCCTGCAACTGCCGTCCCAGCGCGCCACACTCGTGATCCTGGTCAACTCCGACACCGACTACCGCGGCCAGTCCCTGAGCACGATGCTCGGGCGCGCGGTCACCGAGATCGTGACACCGCGCAACGTGTTCGACCTGCCGGCCGCGCCGCAGTCCGAGAAGAGCAGCCCACCGCCGTCACGGATGCCGTCACCGACGTCGTAGTGCCGCGTCGGGCAAGGTCTGCCCGTCAAGGAGCGGCGCGAACGTCGCCTGATGCGGCACTAGCGGACGCGCCGCGCGCGCAGGGCGACGACCGTCCCGGCGGCACCGGCCAGCAGCAGACCGCCCACCACCAGCGGCGCGGCGGACAGCCCGGGCGCGGCGGGCTCGGCACCCGCGGCGGCCGTGGACGGGGTCCGGTTCGTGGCGCTCGTGGCGCTCGTGGCGGGGTCAACGGCGCCGGGCGTGGGCGGTGCCGGGTCCGCTCCAGCCGTCGTGGGCCGTGCGGTGCCGGGCGTGGCGGGTACCTCGGATCCGGTGCCGGCCGGCGGGGCGGCCGGTGAGGCGGGGGTCCCCGGGGAGACGGTGATCTCCTCCTCGTCACGGCCGAGCCCGGGATATCCGGCCTCCACGGTGACCTTCCAGCTGCCGGGCGGCAGCGCCTCGGCGGTGTTCCAGCCGGTCCTCGTCGCGGGGTCGCGGACCAGCTTCCAGGGGCCGGCGGTCCGTCCGTCCGCGGCGGTCGCGTTGACGGTCGCCGCGATCCGACCGTCGACGGGGTCGTTGTCGTTCTCCCAGACGACGGTCGTCCGCACCCTGCCGAAGTCGTGTCCGGTGATCTCCACCTTCAGCGTGTCCCCATGGGCCTGGGCGTTGGCGGCGGCGGTCAGGGCGAAGGCGGGTCCGGCCAGGGCGGCCGCGAGGACGGCACGAACGGTTCGGTGCATGGCGATGGGCTCCAGGGTGCTTGCGGCGGGTGGGATGAGGGCGGCCGACGGGCACTTGTGCCCGCCGGCCGCCACGTCCGTCGTGCGGTGCGGAACGGGCCGGGAAGGCTCAGGAGGCCTTCTGGACCGTCCACACCTGCGCCGGCGCACCGGCGGCGTGCTGGAGCTCGATCAGCCACGACCCGTAGTACGGACGGTTGCTGACGCCGAGGACGTAGCCGCTGTCACCGGCGGAGACGGTCACCCCGCCGCCGGCGGCCGCGATCCGCCACCGCTGGGACGCGATGTCCCGGCAGGGCTGCTGCGCCACCCACATCCCCGGGCCGGGGGTGCCGCCGACCTGGAGGCACTTGCCCGAGACGGCGGAGCGGATGCGGCTCTGACCGCCCGCCGCCTGGTCGAAGTACCACTGCTGCTGGGCGTATCCGGTGCGCTGGGAGCCCACGAGGACGGTGTTGTCCGCGCTGTACCCGCCCCAGATCTCGGCGGCCGTTCCGGTGGCGCCGTTGGTGAGCAGCTGGCGGGTGCCGGGCGTCGGGGTGGTCCCGCCGCCACCGCCACCGCCACCGGTGGTGCGGAAGGCGGTCGTCCTGCCCCGCCCGCTGTCCCGGCCGGAGGCGTCGCGCACCGACACGGACACGGTGTAGCCGGTGCCGGGCCTCAGGTTGTAGAGCCGGGCGCTGGTCGTCTGCACCCAGCCGAGCGGCTGGTCGCCGAGGAATACCTGGTACCAGACCGCCCCGCTCACGGCCGGCCAGCTCGCGACGGCGGAGTCGGGCGCGATCTGTCCGACGGTGACGGCCGGTCCGGTGCCGGAGCCGTTCGTCGGGGTCGGTGTCGGTGTCGGCCTGGGCGTGGGGGTGGTCGGGCCCGGGTTCGGCGTGGTGCCGGTGGCGGCGCGCATCAGGAACTGGTTGTCGGCGATGTTCCAGTGCGTGGCCAGATAGCTGCCCGGCCGGGGGTTGGTGTGGAAGTAGTCGTCGTGGTTGCAGTCCAGCCGGTTCTCGTACTTCCCGTCCTGGCAGATGCTGCGCATCTTCGGGTAGTACGGGCTGTCCGAGTAGCACATGACGTCCCACTCGTCGGTGCAGTGCGCGCCGCGCGAGGTGTTGGGGGCGCTGTTGTTCACGGCCCCCAGGTTGTGGCCGAGTTCGTGCGCGGCGGTGTGGCCGCCCCAGCATCCGGTGTCGGTACGGCCGTAGGACGGGCCGAAGTTGCTGAGGTTGCTCTGTCCGGGACGCTCGTCGCCGGCGAAGGTGCCGATGCCGCAGTAGACCTGCGAGTCCGCGAAGATCATGTACTTGCGGTCGCGGCGGTCGAGGCCCTTCGCGGCGAGCGCCCTGTTGGTGGCGCTGAACTCCGCGAGCGCGGAGGCCGGGAGTTCGATGTTGAGCACGGTCGGGGTGCAGTCGGCGGCCGTCACATAGCGGATGTGCCGGACGCCGCCGGTGTCCTTGGCGCTCTCCGAGTAGATGAGGTCGGCGTCGGCGGCCCACTTGCGGAACGACGCGAAGTACTGCGCGTACCGGTCGTTCCCGGGGGCGTGGACGTACACGACCTGGACGCGGTTGCCGCTGCTGCCGTCGCCCTCGCACTGAACGGTCTGCCCGGCGGGCCCGTTGGCCGCGCGGGCCGTGGTGCCGGCGCCACCGGCGGCGGGCGGGCCGCCGGCCTTGCGGGCGGACGCGTCCAGCGCGGGGGTGGAGGTGCGCGGCAGCTCGCCGCCGGAGGGCTTGGCGCCGCCGGTCCGGGTCGGGTCCTGGACGGGCGCGGCCGTCTTCACCGCGGGCGGGGTGTCCTTCTTGATGTCGACGCCCTTCGGCGGGGCGTCGGGGCCGTGGGTGCAGTGCCCGCTCGCCGTGCGGTACACCCCCGCGCACGGATCCCCCTCGGGCGCGGGCTTCAGCCCTTCGTAGACCAGGCCCCGCTCCGGATCGCTCTTCGGAACGTCCTCGATGGGCTCGGGTTCCTTCTCCCGGGCCGGCTCCTTGGCCGGCTCCGTGGCCACGGCGGCGTCGGCGCCGTTCTCCCCCTGGGCGAGCGGAAGCG
Source organism: Streptomyces wuyuanensis (assembly GCF_900103455.1). Lineage (GTDB taxonomy): Bacteria > Actinomycetota > Actinomycetes > Streptomycetales > Streptomycetaceae > Streptomyces > Streptomyces wuyuanensis. The sequence continues at coordinate 115,027 of NZ_FNHI01000021.1, forward strand.
GTCGTTCCGCGTCCGCACCCTGCAGCGACTCGTAGGCCACTCCCCCGATGACCGCCATCACGGCGACGGCGGCCGTGCCGAATATGAGTCGGCGGGATCTGCGGCGCTGGGGCTTCTCGAGTCTTCGGCGTCCGGGCAAGTCGTTCGCACCTCTTCCTTGGTCAGGGAACGGTGCGCGGATCTTGCCAGACGCAAAACGAGTACGTTACGGGGCAAACCGGGCCAGGAGCCCAGTCACTGGCTGTGCCGATCTGATGAACCCTCAAAAAACTTACGGCGTAAGTCAGTTACGCGCGTCAATCGCACGTGGTCCAGTCCTCTTTAAGGATGTCGTGACCCAATCGAGATCTGCGTCCGGGTTTGAATCGAGCGGACATCAACCCGCTTGCACACAGGGCGAGTTGCGACGACCACGAACAGTGCGCCCCCACCTCGGCGACGGGATGGGGGCGCACGGTTGCGACCGAATGACCGGTGAGGCCGCTCAGGCATTGCGTGCTCTCAGCGTCGTTGCGCTGTGTTCAGCTTGGCCATCTGCTCGGACACAAGGTCATCCGGCTCTCTCTGCTTGGCCATGGCCTCGGCAACGAACTCCGTTTCCCCGGGTTGCCGATGCCTTGGAAACGAAAGTGGCGATCACCGTGCCGGATCGGACGATGGTTACCGGGAAGAACACCGCGTCGTGCTCGCGCTGAGCCCGTCGAGCAGCCACACAGCAAGGCCAATGTGGCAGCGCCGGCCGCCGCGCCAACCGGTATCCTCCGCGTCGGTTTCATGCGATTCCTCAGGTAATGGTCTACAGAGCCGAGAGCTTGAGGAGGCTACGTCACGGGGCCTTACGTCACCAGGGCGGGCAGACGATCGTGATCACTTCGACCCGGCCCACAGACACCGGCTCTGCTTTCTCGGTCCATGGCACGGGCGCCGGCCAGTTACCGGCAAGCCGTTCGGGGGTCGTGGAGTGCCGGGGAGTCGATCAGTGACGAGGAGACCGTCGGCGAGTCTGGGGGACAGGTCCAAGGGCGACGAGCCTGTCTCGACTCAGCATTCTCCGAGCACCCGCCGGCGCCGAGGGCAGCCGGCTCCCCTCGGCCGGGGTACCGCATCCGCGGCCTCGCGTCGCGCCGCGCTGTCCGTGAGGACGGCCTAGGTGGAGCCGAGCCCGCCGCGAGCGGCCGCCTCGACGAACGCCGTGAAGGCGCCCGGGGTGAGGGCGAGATGGGGGCCGTCGGGGACCTTGGAGTCGCGGACGGCGACGAGGTGGGGGGCTTCGGCGATCTCGACGCATTCGCCGCCCTGGTCACCGCTGTAGCTGGACTTGCGCCAGGCGGCGCCGAGGGGGGCGCACTCAATGCAGGAGCCCCCCGTGTCGCTGCTGTAACTGGACTTACGCCAACGGGCGCCGGTCAGCTGTGCCTTGCTCCCCATAGCGTTCCTCCATCACCTGCCGGATCACCTCCGCCGAGTCCTTGACGGACAGGGCTGCGGCCTGCAGGTGATCGTAACGGAGCGAGCGCGACTCGACGGCGTGTGGATCGGCGGTCGGATGCCCGGTCTCGTAGTCCTCGGTGTAGGCGAGGGCCGGATCATCCGGGAAGCGGAAGAGGTCGAACGAGCCCGGCAGGCCCGTGTGCACTCCCGCCGTGAACGGCAGCACCTGCACGTTCACCCGCGGATTCCGCTCGTACGACAACAGCCGGAGCAGTTGGTTTCGCATGACCTCTCGGCCGCCGATCTCCTGGAACAGCACCCCCTCGCCGAACACCGCCCAGAACACCGGCGGTTTGTCCTTCACGAGGATGCGCTGCCTCGCCAGCCGCGCGACGGTCCGGTTGTCCAGGTCGCTGTCGTCCACTGCGGCGAGCACGGCCCTCGCGTACTCCTCCGTCTGCAACAGCCCGTGCACCAACTGGGGCTGGAACACGTAGATCTCGGTGGCCCGCGACTCCAGCTCCGCCACCTGCTGGAACCACGCGGGCAACTGGCTCCGCAGCACCAGCCCCACCAGCCTCGACAGCAGCCCACCCGTCCCCAGCGCCGCGTCCACCCGCTCGCTGAAAGCCTCCGTCGGCAGTTTCCGTGCCGTCTCGATCTGGCCGACCAGCGAGCCCGTGTAGTTGATGACGTCGCCCAGCTGCCTCTGTGTGAGCCCGGCCGCCTCGCGGTGACGGCGAAGCTCGTAGCCGTAGTAGTCGAGCGGCGAGGCGCTCGGGTCGAGGATGTTGATGTGGGCCACGCCGTACCCCTCGTGCGCGGACAACTCCGCCCACCACAGGACGGGTTGTATTCGGTCAGTAGCCGAGCGTAGCCGTCGGCGTCCACGCTCGTGGCGTGACCGAAGACATCACCCGCACCTGCGCCCCCGCACCCGCCTCCCAGTACGGCATGCGGTTCACCGTCGGAGCGCACTCCGCCCGCCATGTGCGCCGGATCCTCCGCAGCTACCTCGACCTGTGGGGCATGCCGGGCCTCGTCGACGACGCCTCTCTCGCACTCACCGAACTGCTGGCCAACGTCGTACGCCATGTCCCCGACCGGCGCTGCGCGCTGCTGATCGAGCGCGGCCCCGAGGGCGTGCGCGTGGAGGTGCGCGACGAGTCCCCCGTACTCCCCCGGCTGCTGAGCGCGTCGCCGGAGGACGAGTCCGGGCGCGGGCTGGCGCTGCTGGGCGCGGTGGTGCACAAGTGGGGCGTCTCGCAGACAGGCGCGCCGGGGAAGACGGTCTGGTTCGAGTGCCGTGACGTGCCCCGGCCGGACGACAGCAGCGTCAGAAGGTGACGGGGTGTGAGGGCTGGACGGCCATGGGCACCGAGGCCGTCAGCCAAAGTCCGAACCCGTCGGCATGACCACGATGTCGCGGACGCAGATACGCTGCGGCTGCTTCCAGCAGAACATGATGATCTCGGCGAGTTCCTCGGCGCTGATGAAGTCGGGATGGCCGAGGCGCTCGCCGTACTCCTCGAAGCTGATGCCCATCTCGGCGTGGATGTTGGTCCTGACGAAGCCCGGCGCGACGTTGATGACGCGGATGCCGCTCTTCGCCTCGCCCTTCTGCAGGGAGCCCGCCAGTGATCGCAGTGCCGCCTTGCAGGCGTGGTAGACCTCGCCGTCGGGGCCCGGCGCCCGGTCGCCGACGGAGCTGATGTTGATGATCGTGCCGCTGTTGCGTACCTTCATGTCGCCCAGCACCGCGTGGATGCCGTTGAGCACGCCCTTGAGCAGCACGTCGACCTCGTACGAGATGTCCACCGGGTCCCGGTCCTCCAGGGTGCCGATCCGGAGGAACCCCGCGCAGTTCACGAGACATTCGGTCGGTCCGTGCAGGGCCTCCGCCGCACGGATCGCGGTTTCGAGGGCCTCGTGGTCGGAGACGTCGACCGCGGCCGTGGCGATCTGCTCGGAGGGCAGCCCTTCGAGCGGCGTGGGGTGCCGCGCCACCAGGAGCAGAGGGTGCCCCTGCTCGGCGAAGGCCGAGGCCACTGCCCTGCCGATGCCATGGCTCGCTCCGGTGACCACGACCAGGGGTGCTGCATCCATGAGGCCCTCCGAGCGGACAGTGGGTGGAAGGGGGCGAGGTGGGAGTGGCACGGCGTAGTGTCACACCCCGCTACGGTGCCGACTGGCACACACGCCGGGCGTGTCACTTCGGCGGAGCGGCGATGAGTTCCGGCCGCGGCGGTAGTCCTACCCTCCGGACGCACTCTGCGGAAGGGGACCGATGAGCGGCCTGCGCGAGACCCTCATGAGACACGTCGACGACGGATCGGTGCCGGGCGCCGTGGGGCTGGTGGCGCGCGGCGACCGGGTGGAGGTGGCGGCCGTCGGGACTGTCGACGTCGACGGCAGCGCCCCGATGGCCAGGGATTCGATCTTCCGGATCGCTTCGGTCACCAAGCCGGTCGTCGCCGCGGCGGTCATGCTGCTGATCGACGAGGGCCGGCTCGCGCCGGACGACGCGGTCGCTCCGTGGCTGCCGGAGCTTGCGGCGCCCGTGGTCGTCCGTACGCCGTCCGGTCCCGTCGACGACGTCGTTCCCGCCGCCAGGCCCATCACGGTGTTCGACCTGCTCAACTCCTGTGCCGGGTACGGCTTCTCGTCCGACTTCTCGCTGCCGGCGCTCGCCCCGTTGTTCAGCGAGCTGAAGCAGGGGCCGCCGCAGCCGCAGTCCGTCCCCGCGCCGGACGCCTGGACGGCGGCGCTGGGCCGGATCCCGCTGCTGCACCAGCCCGGCGAGAAGTGGCTCTACAACACCTGCTCCGACATCCAGGGCGTCCTGATCTCCCGGGTCACGGGCCGGCCGCTGCCCGAGTTCCTGTCCGAGCGGCTGTTCGAGCCGCTCGGGATGGCCGACACGGGCTTCGCGGTGCCGCCGGACAGGCTGGACCGCTTCACCAGCCATTACCGGCCCGACGAGCCCGGCGGGCTCGTACTCGTCGACGGAACCGACGAGCACGGGCAGTGGAGCAGCGTGCCCGTGTTCCCGTCCGGCGCCGGCGGCCTGGTCTCGACGGTCGACGACTGGTGCGCCTTCGGCCGGATGCTGCTCGCCGAAGGAACCTTCGGGGACCACCGGATCCTGTCGCCCGAGTCCGTACGCCTGATGACCGGCGACCGGCTGACCAAGGCCCAGCGCGAGGCGAGCGACCTGTTCCTGGAGGGCCAGAGCTGGGGTTTCGGCGGGGCGGTCGACATCGAGACCGAACAGCCGTGGAACGTGCCCGGCCGCTACGGCTGGGTGGGCGGCACCGGCACCACCGCGCACATCGTCCCGGCCACCGGCACCGTGAGTGTCATGTTCAGCCAGGTGGCGATGACCGGGCCGACACCACCCCTGCTGATGAGGGACTTCTGGCGGTACGCGGCCGCTTACTGAAGGTCACGGCCGAATGGCGCGCCGGCCGTGGTCGGGGGATGCTGGCTGAACGCGACGATCCACCCGGGGAGGCGCCGCATCGGCGTCTTCCCGGGCCCGACCGGGCGGGCGGCGTCGGGCCCCGATGGTCGTGCGCCGTCGTGCGGGCGGGTGGGCGTGTGGTGGTCGCGGTCGCCGTGGATCGGGCCTGAGGCAGAGGAAGTCCGCGGAGCCGTGGCATCGCTCACCGTGGACGGTGGAGGCCGGGTCCGGGATGCGTGTCCCCGCCCGGGCGTTCGGACTTGGGATACGTTTCCGGTATGTCTGAACAGCAATGGAACGCCGTGGACGCCTACTTCACCGACCTGCTGGTTCCCGAGGACGACGCCCTGAGGTCCGCCGTGGCCGCGAGCGACGCGGCCGGCCTGCCGCAGATCGCCGTCGCGCCCAACCAGGGCAAGCTGCTGCATCTGCTGGCCCTCACCCAGGGCGCGACGAGGATCCTCGAGATCGGCACGCTCGGGGGTTACAGCACCATCTGGCTCGGCCGGGCACTGCCCGCGGACGGACAGCTCGTCTCGCTCGAGTACAGCGCCGAGCACGCGGACGTGGCCCGCGCCAACCTCGCCCGCGCGGGGCTGGACAAGAACGTCGAGGTGCGGGTCGGGCCCGCGCTGGACAGCCTTGCCGCGCTGGAGGCCGAGGGCACGGCCCCGTTCGACTTCTTCTTCGTCGACGCCGACAAGGCCAACAACCCCCACTACGTGGAGTGGGCGCTGAAGCTGTCCCGCCCGGGCAGCGTCATCGTCGTCGACAACGTCGTACGCGGCGGCTCGGTCCTCGACGCGACGAGCGAGGACCCGGCGATCGTGGGCACCCGCCGGATGTTCGAGGTCGTCTCCGAGCACCCGCGGCTCACGGCGACCGCCGTCCAGACGGTGGGCGCGCGCGGGTACGACGGTCTTCTGCTGGCCCGCGTCACGGGCTGAGCCCGGGCGGAGCACCGGCAGGGCGGCACCGTACGCACGTCCGCGGACGGGACGCCGCCCGCCGGAGTTCCGCCCGCCGTCCCGCGGTCCGGGGCGGCGGGCGCCCGGTGCGCCGTCCCCGCCGCCCCCGCCGGGTCGGGCCGCCGGGCGGCACGTGCCCGCCCTATCCTGCACCTCATGAGTGTCGTGAAGATCAATGTGCTGACCGTCCCGGCCGAACAGCGTGAGGCCCTGGAGCAGCGGTTCGCCGCTCGTGCGGGGGCCGTGGAGTCCTCGGACGGCTTCGAGTGGTTCGAGCTGCTCCGCCCGCTGGAGGGCACCGACGACTACCTCGTCTACACCCGCTGGCGCAGCGAGGAGGACTTCCAGAACTGGATGTCCGGCCCCATGCAGGCCGCCCACCGCGGCGAGGGCGGCGGAGGCGACCGCCCGAAGCCGGCCGCGACGGGCTCGACCCTGTGGTCCTTCGAGGTGGTCCAGCAGGCCGCGCCGAAGCAGGGTTGAACTCCCGGCGTGCGGCAGGGTGTCGAGGGTGACCGTCCGTACGGGGACCGCCGGTGGCGACGCGCCGTGCTCTTCGCCTCCGAGCGGAGCTTCAGGGTCTGGCGCTACGGCGTCGGCCATTCGCAGCTGCTGCTCCGTGCGGCTCCGGACGCCGGGCACCCGGTGCGTGCGGATCTCCTCTTCGAAGGCGTGGAAGCCATGCAACTGGTGACCCGCTACGAAACCCTGGAACTTCATACGTTCGACGAAGCGGAGAGCGAGCGCATCTTCGAGAGGTCCGGTGTGCCTCCCCGGTGGAGATCGGACCGGCTCGTCCTCGGTCTCCGGTCCCGGAGCGGTGCGGGCTACGTGCAGTGCCAGAAGGTGTCCGCCCTCCTTGGCTGCACGAAGGTCCTCGGGCCGGACGATCCGTCCGAGTCCCTCGACGTCGTGTGGAGTCTGCGCGGCTGACGCCGCGTGAGCGCAGACCGAGGGGAGCCCCGCCGGAACGTCGTTCCGGCGGGGCTCCGCGCTGTTCGGCGGAGGTGGCGTGTCAGGGCCCCGCGCCCGGGACCACCGGCCGACGCGGTGCCGGCGGGAGCGGCGGTGGGGGCGGGAAGGCACCGCGGGGGCCGCCGCCGGGTGCCGGGTCGCCCGCCGGGGCGGTCGACTGCCAGGCGGCGAAGAGGGGGAGCCGACCCGAGGCGTCGAGAACGACGACGCCGAAGGGGCGGTCGTAGGCGAGCCGGTGGGTGCGAACGGGGCGGGGCGCGCCGCCCGCACGCGCGAGGACCGCCGTCGCGGCCGCCGCCTCCACACCGAGTTCCGCGATCTTCAGGACGGCTTCCTGGACGACCATCGAGATCGCGAGCGGCTCGGGCGACAGCGCGGAGAAGTCGGCGAGCGGAGTGGTCGCCTGCCGTACCCCCAGCGCGGGCAGTTGGGGTGTGACGTCCGTCGTCGTGCGCAGGGCGAGGCGGGGCACGGCGAGGCTGACGGCCTCCGCTTCGACGGGTGCGCACGCCTCCCGCGGGGCCCATGCCGCGGGCAGGACCTCCGCGGGGCCGGCGTCCGGCGAGCCGAGGACAAGGCGGACGACCGCGCCCGCCGCGCCCTCGCAGCGCAGTTGGGACACCTGGGCCGGGCCCGTGGTCCATGCCTCGCCGGGAGGCAGCCGCCGGTGCATCGTCGGCACCTGGTGGACCGTCCCCGAGGCGTCCGTGAACGGCGCGGGCCTGGTCGTGTGACCCGGGAAGGGCGTCCGCCAACGGGCCTTCAGCGCGAGGACGTTGACCAGGGCCAGCAGCGCCTCGGGCGGGACGGGGACCGGCAGCTTCTCGATCTGCCCGCCGGTCGCCCGCTTCACCCAGGCGTCGATGTCGTCACGGTCGTCGCCGAGATGGCCGAATCCGATGGCGGGCAGTGCCTCGCGGTAGGCCCGGTGGACGGGGATCCTGCTCCACACGCGGGTCGCCACGCCCAGAGCGTCCGTACCGGCGAGTTCCCCGGCCGCGGCGGTGACGGCCGTGGCCGCGTCGGCCCCGGCCACGCCGAGCAGTGCCCGGAGTTCCTCCGCGGTGCCGCCGCGCGCGCCCGCCGCCACGGCACCGAGCGCGAGCCACAGCCCGGCGGGCGAGCAGACGAAGTCGCCCTGCCCGTCGAACTCCCGGAACCACCGCTCCCCCAGCGCCTGGACGGCTCTCGCGTGTCCGGGGTACGGGCCCGGCCGGACCGCCGGCCCGGATGTCGCCCCCGTGCGTTCCGTCCGCGCCGCGTCGTCCACCGCAACCGCCCCCCGTCATCCGCGTCTCCCGTGTCCGGGTGCAGTGTGCCAGGGGGCGGCCGGGGCCGTGTCGGGTCGGGCCCGTGCGGGCACGACGGCCGGGGTGCGTCAGATGAGGCCCTGGGCGAGCATCGCGTCCGCGACGCGTTCGAAGCCGGCGATGTTCGCCCCCGTCACGTAGTCGCCGGGCCTGCCGTAACGGGCCGCCGTCTCGTACGCCGTGTCGTGGACGGCCCGCATGACCTGGGCCAGCTCCTCCTCCACGCGGGGCGCGGACCAGCTGTCCCGGGCCGCGTTCTGCCGCATCTCCAGCGCGCTGGTGGCCACGCCGCCCGCGTTCGCGGCCTTCCCGGGGCCGAAGGCGACACCGGCCTCGCGGAGGATGCGCACCGCCGCGGGGGTGGTGGGCATGTTCGCGCCCTCGGAGACGGCCTTGACCCCGTTGCTCACGAGGGCCGCCGCGTCGTCGGCGGTGAGTTCGTTCTGGGTCGCCGAGGGGAGGGCCACATCGGTCGGCACCTCCCAGACGCTGCCGCCCGGCACGAACCGGGCGGACGCGCCGCGACGGCTCGCGTAGTCGCTCACCCGGCCTCGCTCGGCCTCCTTGATCTGCTTGAGGAGCGGCAGATCGATGCCCTTGTCGTCGACGACGTACCCGGTCGAGTCGGAGACGGTGCGCACATGCGCCCCCAGCTCCTGCGCCTTCTCGACCGTGTAGAGGGCCACGTTGCCGGAACCGGAGACGCTGACCTGCTGGCCGGCGAGCTGCTCCCCGCGGACCTTGAGCATCTCCGCGGTGAAGAGCACGTTCCCGTAACCGGTGGCCTCCGGGCGTACGTGCGAGCCTCCCCAGCCGGTGCCCTTGCCGGTCAGTACGCCCGCCTCCCAGCGGTTGGTGATGCGCCGGTACTGGCCGAAGAGGAAGCCGATCTCCCGGCCGCCGACGCCGATGTCACCGGCGGGCACGTCGGTGTGCTCACCGAGGTGCCGGTGCAGTTCGGTCATGAACGACTGGCAGAAGCGCATCACTTCGGTGTCGGTCCGCCCGCGCGGGTCGAAGTCGCTGCCGCCCTTGCCGGCGCCGATCCCCAGGCCGGTCAGGGCGTTCTTGAAGATCTGCTCGAAGGCGAGGAACTTCACGATCCCCAGGTTGACGGACGGGTGGAAGCGCAGGCCGCCCTTGTAGGGCCCGAGGGCGCTGTTGAACTCCACCCGGAAGCCGCGGTTCACGTGGATCTCGCCGCGGTCGTCCTGCCACGGCACCCGGAAGATGAGCTGCCGTTCCGGCTCCGCGATGCGTTCGATCATCTTGGCCTCACGGAGTTCGGGCCGGCTGTCGAGCACGGGTCCCAGTGTCTCCAGCACTTCGTGGACGGCCTGGTGGAACTCCGGTTCGCCGGGGTTGCGGCGCCGGATGTCCGCTTCGAGGTCGTCCAGGGAGGCGGTGGCGCTGGAGGAGATGGAGGGCATCGATCGGGTTCCTTCTCGTCGGCGGGACTGGTGCTGTGGGGGTGCCGTGAGGGTGTGCCGTGGGGACCGGGTGCGGGTCCTGCGCGCTCCCGTGCCGTCCGGCGCAGACGGTCAACGGCGCGGAGGGGACCGGGGACACGTAACGGCCGGTCCCGGGCGGGGTTCGGCGTGTCCTCTCGCGGTCGGTGGACGTCTGTCGTGCACGGGTACACATACGGACGCCGGGCCCAATATCGTCGATCATGGTTCCGCCCGGCTTCCCGCCGCTCCGCCCCACACGCCTCCCCCGCCACACCTCCCCGTCGCGGCTTCCGCTCCGCTTCCTCCCGCGGGCCCACGGGTGCGTCCCGTCAGGCGGCGCTCCTGGAGCCGGCCGCCCGCCGCCGGAGCCCGGGGGTCGCGAGCGCCGGCGGGGTCCAGACGCCGTCCGGCGGGTAGACGTCGGTACCGGGCGGCACGATGTCGTCGATCAGGTCGAGGGCGGCGTCGTCCAGCACCACCGCGGCGCCCTCCAGCGTGCTCCGCAGCTGCTTCATCGTGCGCGGGCCGATGATCACCGAGGTGACGGCCGGGTGCGCGAGTGGGAAGGCGACGGCCAACTGCGGCAGCGTGCACCCTACTTCCCCGGCCACGCCGACGAGCCGCTCGACGGCGTCGAGCTTCGCCGCGGTCCGCGGCGCCGACGGGTCGAAGCGGTCCGGGTGCAGGGTCGGACGGCCTCTGCTCAGATCGAGGGTCCTGCCCTTGCGGTAGCGGCCGGTCAGGAAGCCCGAGGCCAGCGGGCTCCAGGTCAGCACCCCCATCCCCAGACGCTCTGCCACCGGCAGCACATGCCTCTCGACGCCTCGGGCCAGCAGCGAGTACGGCGGCTGCTCGGTGCGGAACCGCCGCAGTCCCCGCTGGCGCGCCACGTGGTGCGCCTCGACGATCTCGTCCGCGGGGAACGTCGAGCAGCCGAACGCCCTGATCTTGCCCTGGCCGACGAGATCGGTCAGGGCGGCGAGCGTCTCCTCGACGTCGGTCGTGTGGTCGGGCCGGTGCACCTGGTAGAGGTCGATCCGGTCCGTTCCCAGCCGGCGGAGGCTGTCCTCCACCGCCCGTACGATCCAGTGCCTCGAATTGCCGCCCCGGTTGGGGCCCTTGCCCATCGGGAAGTGGAACTTGGTCGCGAGTACGACGTCGTCACGGCGGCCCCGCAGCGCCTTGCCGACGATGGTCTCCGACTCCCCGGCCGAGTACATGTCGGCGGTGTCGACGAAGTTGATCCCCGCGTCGAGCGCGGCGTGGACGATCCGGACGCATTCGTCGTGGTCCGTGTTGCCGATGGAACCGAACATCATGGTGCCGAGGCAGTAGGGACTGACCTGGACGCCGGTGCCGCCCAGAACCCGGTGGTGCATTCGACTCTCCTAGCGTTCGGCCCTGTTGAGAACGGCGCGAACCCTACGCGTTGGAGCGCGCTCCATGGCAAGCACGGCCGTCGCCGTCCCGCGCCCCGGCCGGGGCCGCAAACCGTTCGCGGAGCGGCCGGCCGATCGGGTACAGAAGTCGGCATGACGCGATGGACCGTGCTCCCCGAGCGCTTCGACACCCCCGACGCCACCGCCCTGCGGCGCGACTACTACGCCGACGTGGCCGGCAGCCACTGGGGGCGGCCGGCCACGGACGCGGAGATCGACGAGGGTCTCGCCGACGACGGGGTGGCCCGGCTCGCCTCCCCCACCGGCGAGTTCGTCGTCGGACGCCGCGGCGGACGGGCGGCGGCCTGCGGCGGGGTGCTGCTGCTCGACACCGAACGGGCCGAGCTGACGAGGGTGTTCGTGCGCCCGGCGTTCCGCGGCACGGGTGGTGGCGAGGCGCTGCTCTCGGCCCTGGAGGACGCGGCCCGGCGGCTCGGGGCGCGCCGGATGGTGCTCAACACCCGGCTGGACCTGGTCGGTGCCCGCACCCTCTACGCGCGGCAGGGCTACCGGGAGATCCCCGCGTACTGCGAGGGCCCGTACATGGACGTCTGGTACGGCAAGGAGCTGGTGCCCCGCGAAGGGAGCACGGCGGCCTGAGCCGTGCCCGCCCGGCGGACCGGCGGCGGGGCCGCTCCCGGTGGCGCCCGTCGGCGCGCGGTCCGCAACCGACCGCGAGCCCGGGGCGCGCACCTTCCGGCGCCGGTGGCGCGCTCAGTGCGTGGGGAAGTTCCAGGCCTGGTGGTCCCGGTGCGGTTCGCCGCCGGAGGGGCGCTCGCCGTCGGAGCCGCACAGCTCGGAGGTGAGTTCCTTCACCAGCTGGATGAGGTCGGTGGGCCGGTCCGGTCCCCACCAGTCGCCCAGCAGCTCCGCCAGGGACTCCTCGCGCGCGGCGGACAGCTTCGCCGTGGCGTCCACTCCCTTGTCGGTGAGCATCAGCGACAGTCCCTCGCGCCTTGCCAGCCCGCGTACCTCCACCTCCCGCGAGGCATCGGTCACGGCTCTGACCGGTACGTTGGTGGCCTCGGCCAGGCGGGACGGCTCCACCAGCCCATGACGTTTGATGCGCAGCAGGAGCCAGCTCGCCGCCGGGCTGATGTCGAGCCCGGACCGCGTGGTGATCTTGGCGTAGACAGCCTTGCGGCCCTCCCGCGAACCCAGCACGGACAGCGCCCGGGCGCACTCGTCGTACGACGAGCGCTGTACCGGGTTCGGGGCGATGGTCTCGCTGACCTCCGGCGCGGTGACCGAGCCGCGCAGCTTGTCCTCCCGCAGGAAGAAGGCGAGGACGAAGCCGACGACGACGACCGGCGCCGCGTACAGGAAGACGTCCGTGATGGAGGTCGAGAACGCCTGGATGACCGCCGGGCGCAGTCCGGGGGGCAGCAGGGTGATGGTGTGCGAGTCGGCGGCGAGCCGTTCGGGGCTGGTCCCGGGCGGCAGCGGGCGGCCGGCGAGCGCCTCGGCGAGCAGTTCACGCAGCCGGCTCGTGAAGAGGGTGCCGAAGAGCGCGACGCCGAACGAGGCGCCGATGGAGCGGAAGAAGGTGGCGCCGGACGTGGCGACGCCGAGGTCCTCGTACCCGACCGCGTTCTGCACCGCCAGCACCAGCACCTGCATGACCATGCCGAGGCCGGAGCCGAAGACGAAGAAGTAGGCGCTCATCTCCCAGGTCGGGGTGCCCGGCTCCAACTGGTGGAGCAGGAGGAGGCCGACGGCGGTCACGGCGGTGCCGGCGATCGGGAAGACCTTCCAGCGGCCCGTCCGGCTGACGATCTGGCCGGACGCGGTGGAGGTGATGAGCAGTCCGACCACCATCGGCAGCATGTGGACGCCGGACATGGTGGGGGTGATCCCCTGGACGATCTGCAGGAACGTCGGCAGGTACGTCAGCGCCCCGAACATGGCGAACCCGACGATGAAACTGATGGCGGAGACCAGCGTGAACGTGCGGTTCCGGAACAGCTTCAGCGGCAGTACGGGCTCGGCGGCGCGGCGCTCGGCGCGGATGAACGCGCCGAGCAGCAGCACCCCGAGCACGGTCAGGGAGATGATCTGCGGCGAGTTCCAGGCCCAGGTGGTGCCGCCGAGCGAGGCGACGAGGACCAGGCTGGTCGCGACGGCGGCGATGAGGACCGTGCCCAGGTAGTCGATGGTGTGCCGGGTCCGGCTGACCGGGATGCGCAGGACGGCGGCGATCACGAAGAGCGCGACCACACCGATGGGCAGATTGATGTAGAACACCCAGCGCCAGCTGAGGTGCTGGGTGAACAGGCCGCCGAGCAGCGGCCCGAGGACGCTGGTCGCGCCGAAGACGGCTCCGAACAGCCCCTGGTAGCGGCCGCGTTCGCGCGGGGAGACGATGTCGCCGACGATCGCCATCGACAGCACGATGAGGCCGCCGCCGCCGAGGCCCTGGACGGCCCGGTAGGCGATGAGCTGCGGCATGTTCTGGGCGAGGCCGCACAGCGCGGATCCGATCAGGAAGATGACGATCGCCGTCTGGAAGAGCTTCTTGCGGCCGTACTGGTCACCGAGCTTGCCCCAGAGCGGAGTCGCCGCGGTGGAGGCGAGGATGTACGCGGTGACCACCCAGGACAGGTGTTCCAGGCCACCGAGGTCGCTGACGATGGTCGGCAGCGCGGTGGCCACGATGGTCTGGTCGAGCGCGGCGAGCAACAGGCCCAGCAGCAGCGCTCCGATCGCCACGAGGACGGTCCGGCGGTTCGTGCCCTCGCCCGGCCGGTGTATCGGTCCGGGGCCGGCGGCCGGCGTGCTCACTTCCTGCGCCATGGAGTCGTCCTCCGGTCCGCAGCACGCTCGTCTGCTCCTCCCATCCTGGGTGTTTCATCCGGTTATGGCCTGCCGAGCGGAGGCTCGCCGTCCGGGCACTGGACAGGGGCTGCATAATCGCTGGCAGCGCAAGGGGAGGGAACCCACGATGACGGGACACGTCTGTCCTGAATGCGGCAGGCAGGACGACACCGACGGCAGATCCGGCGGGGTCCGGAGCTGCGACTGCGGGAAGGCCGCGACGGCGGACGGATTCGATCCGCTGCGGGTCCGGCCGTACGTGGCGCTTCCGGATCCGGCGGACGGGCCGTACGCGACCGTGGCCGGGCCGCCGGCCGAACTGACGCAGGTGCTCGCGCCCGGGACCCACGGCACCGACGGGCAGGGCGGCGCGCCCGAGACACCGCTGGGGGCCGCCGGGCACGGGGGCACGTACGACTACCGGTACGAGCACGGCCACGCCTACGACGTGACCGCGGCGGACCCGGCGGCCGGAGGGCGGAGTCGCGGCCGCGGCGGGCGGCGCGTGGTCGTGGCAGTCGCCGCCGTGGTGGCGGTGCTCGGCACCGCGGCGTACGCGAGCGGGCTGCTCACGAAGAACGGCGGCGGGGACGACCGGGCAATGCCCGACAGCGAGACGACGGCCCCGTTCGTGTCGGCCGCGCCCGACGCGTCGGTGTCGGCCTCACCGTCCGCGACGGGGAGTGCGTCCCCCTCCGCTTCGGCCTCCCCCTCGGCGTCGGCACCGTCCCCGGCCTCGTCGTCGGCAGGTCCGAGCTCCTCGCCCCCGGCCCCGCTCGCCGCGGGCCCGACGTCCCCGCCGACGACGGCCGCACCGACGGGCGGGGCCTCACCCACCCCCTCGTCCCCCGCCCCGGGGGTCACCCTGCAGCGCGGTGACAACGGCCCGGAGGTCGTCGAGCTTCAGGAGCGGCTGGAGCAGGTCGGCCTCTACGGCGGACGGTCCCACGGCCGCTACGACAGCCGCGTCGAGGACGCCGTGGCGGTCTACCAGTACTACCGCGGCATCGAGGACGACCCCGAGGGCGTCTACGGCCCGGCGACCCGCCGCGCCCTGGAGGCCGAGACGCGCTACCCCTACGACGGCGGCAACGGGGGCTGGGACGGCGACGGCCGCGACTGAGCGCCGTCTGCTCGCTCGACCGGGTGCGTGTCCGTTGCGCACCTCGGGCAGGGCCTCGGGGCGCGAAGGGCCGGGCGGACGGGCGGGCACGCCGCCCTCCACCGGAAGGACAACCCCGCGGACGCGCGGCGCCCGGACGCCTGCCGCCGGTCAGGCAGAAGGCGCGGGCGCGAACGTCAGCGCGCCCGAGGCGTCGGCCGTGACGTGGACGCCGGTCAGGTCGAGCGCGTGGGCGTCCGGGGCGAAGGCGGCGGCGCGGCGGCCGATTCCGAGGACCCGCATTCCCGCGGCGCGCGCAGCCGTGATGCCGGCCTCGGAGTCCTCGAGGACCACGCAGTCCGCCGGTTCGAAGCCGAGTTCGGCCGCTCCCTTGAGGAAGCCCTCCGGGTCCGGCTTGCTGGCACCGACGCACTCGGCGGTGACCCGCGTCCGCGGCATGCGCAGCCCCGCGGCGTTCATCCGGGCCGTGGCGAGCGCCTCGTCGGCGGACGTGACGAGCGCGTGCGGCAGGGCGGAGATGGTGTCCATGAACGCGGGGGCACCGGCGACCGGCACGACGCCGTCCAGGTCCGCCGTCTCCTGCGCGAGCAGCTGCCGGTTCTCGGCGAGGTTCTCCTCCATCGGCCGGTCCGGGAGCAGCGCGGCCATGGTCGCGTATCCCTGGCGTCCGTGGACGAGCTTCAGCGTCTCGTCCGGGTCGAGGCCGTGACCGACCGCCCAGGAGCGCCAGACGCGCTCCACGGCGGCGTCCGAGTTGACGAGCGTGCCGTCCATGTCGAGCAGCAGCGCCTTGAAGGCGCCGATGGCCTCGGGGCGAGACCCCGGGGCGATGGTCTCTGCGGGCGTCTCTGAGCGGGACAACGGGGCCGTCCTAGGAATCCGGTGCGGATGGCGGGCTCCGTCGACGGGAGGCCGCGGGCCCGGGTGCAGAGCGGCCTCCACCCGCCGGTCAGGGAGTGCGGGCGGAGGCCACTTTGTTCCTTCACGATACAAACCAAAGCGCTCCCGCGCCACTCCGGGTCCCGGAACACCCTCCAAAGGGTCGGCACCGATGCCGGGCTGCGGGCGAAAACCGCAGGTGGGAGGCGTCAAAGGCCGGTCAGTTCCGGCGGGCGGGCACCGGGCTCCCGGATCAGGGGCCGCCGTCGCGATCGGCCGCCGGCCCCGCCCGTCGACGTGACGGGCCGCGCCCGCCGTCCCGGCCCCGCGCCTGTCGCCAGGCCCGCCCCGCCGCCGACGTGACGGCCGCGCCCCTCGCCGCCCCGGCCCCGCGCCTGTCGCCAGGTTCAGCCCGTGATCGCCTCGTACAGGCTCAATCCGGCCAGCGCCAGCATCAGTCCCGCCGCGATCTTCGTGATCAGCCTCAGCGGCACGTACTTCAGGAGGGTCCTGCCACCCACGATGCCCAGCCCGGCAACCGCCCACAGCGCCAGTACCGCGCCCAGGCCGACGGAGAGCGGATCGTCGTAGCGGGCCGCGAGGTTCGCGGTCATGATCTGGGTCAGATCGCCGAACTCCGCGACCAGGATCAGCATGAACCCCGCGCCGGAGACCTTCCAGAAGGACTGGTCGGAGGGGGCCTTGACGCCCTCGTCGTCGTCATCCGACTTCTTCAGCAGCAGCATCGCCGCGCCCGCGAGGAAGAGCACGCCGACGACCGCCTGCACGAGCCGCTGCGGCAGCAGCGTCAGCACACTGCCCGCCGCGATCGCCAGCGCGACGTGCACCGCGAAGGCGGCGGCGACACCGGCGAAGACGTACGAGGCGCGGTAGCGGGTACCGAGCATCAGCCCGGCCAGGGCCGTCTTGTCGGGGAGTTCGGCGAGGAAGACGACGCCGAAGGTGATCGCCATGATCGTGACACTGAGCACGGGAAGAGGTTCCTCAATCGGTCGGGCCCTGCCGCACCGAGAGACCTGAGCAAGAGCGTTTCAGGGGTCGCTTCGGCGCGGCAGCGGCCATGAATGGTCATGGTCACTGCTGGCCGAAGGTCTCGCTGGCGGCCGCCGCGCGGTCGCCTCCGGGCGCCGGCCGGGCGAGCCCGGCAGTATGTCGACGTTCCGGCGAAGAGCTACTCCCCTTCTGCTCCGTACAGAGTACGGGAAGCCGGCGGAAAGCCGCCGGGAGCCCTCGGCCGCCGCCTCCGCCCGACGCCGTCGGGGCCGCGCCCGGCGCCCGACGGGCCGGCGGGCCGCCGTCAGGGCCCCTGGCCCCCGCCCCGCGCCGGCGCGACCCGGCCGTCCCGGTGCAGCCGCCCCCGCGACACCAGCTCCAGCACCACGGCGACCGCGACGGTCTGCACCGCCATCAGCGCGACCAGCACGAACAGCTGGACCGCGCCCGCCTGGAGCGGTGACGCCCCGCCCAGCAGCATCCCGACGAACGCGCCCGGGAGTGTGACCAGCCCCACCGTCCTGGTCTGGTCGAGCCCCGGCAGCAGCGCGTCGGCCGCGGCGTCCCGGGCCACCTCGAGACGGGCGTCGCGGTCGGGCAGCCCGATCGCCATTCCGGCCTCGACCTCACCGCGCCGGTTGGCGAGTTCGTCGAGCGCCCGCCGCCCCGCGAGCACCGTCGCCGTCAGCGCGCCGCCGATGAGGATGCCGGTCACCGGGATGAGCGCGATGCCCTTCACCGGGACGAGTCCGGTGAGCAGCAGGGCCGCGACCACCGGCACGACCCCCGCGCCGATCGGCAGGGCCGCGAGCCACCAGGTGCCGTTCGGGGTGACCCGGCGCCCCGCCGTGCGCACGGCGACGGCGTACATCACCAGCAGGAAGGCGAGCAGCAGCGGGACGGAGCGGACCGCCCAGCCGATGACGAGCGAGACCGCGCCCAGCTGGACGGCGGCGCGCAGGCCCGCCACCGCGATCTCGCGTGAGCGGCCCGGCCCGAGGTGGGCGACGGCCGCGACGCAGGCGGCGGCCGCCAGGAGCACGGCGAGGACGATCCCGAACGTCACGTTGACCGGCAGCAGCACGCATCAACCCTAAGCCGGACGAACCGAATTGCCGGGGCGTCAGACCCCTTGAAGTGACGTGTGCATGTCGCCACCCTGTTACCTGGCGCCCATCCCCGTGAAATCCGGCGCCGCAACGATGGCGCGGGCCCCGCCGCAAAGGGTCCGCTCCGGTCAACGCCCCCCACCCTTATGGGAGTTCGCATGTCAGGTGTCTACGCGCGTCGAGTGACCCGTACCGCCGTGTTCGCCGCGTCCGTCGCCCTCGCGTCCGCCACCGCGCTGCTCACCGCGCCCGCCGCCCAGGCCGCCCCGCCCACCCCGGTCAGCGCTTCCACGGCCCGTACGTACCTGGGCCAGCTCACGGTCAAGGCGGAAGGTTCCTCCACCGGCTACAGCCGCGACAAGTTCCCCCACTGGATCACCCAGTCGGGCGCCTGCAACACGCGCGAGGTCGTTCTCAAGCGCGACGGTTCCGGCGTGGTCCAGGACTCCAGCTGCGCGGCCGTCAGCGGAAGCTGGTACTCGCCCTACGACGGCGCCACCTGGTCCGCCGCCGCCGACGTCGACATCGACCACGTCGTGCCGCTCGCGGAGGCCTGGCGCTCCGGCGCCAGTTCGTGGTCCACCTCCTCGCGCCAGGCGTTCGCCAACGACCTGAGCCGCCCGCAGCTGATAGCCGTCACCGACAACGTCAACCAGGCCAAGGGCGACCAGGACCCGGCCGAGTGGCTGCCGCCGAGCAGCTCCTACCGCTGCATGTACGCCCGTATGTGGGTGCACACGAAGCACTACTGGAACCTGTCCGTCGACTCCGCCGAGAAGTCCGCGCTGCAGTCCGTCCTCAACGGCTGCTGATCCGCGCCCCGCCCCGGCCGGCGGGCACCGTCCCGCCGGCCGGACAGCGCAGGGACCAGGAGAGCCCGCGGCGCCCGGACACGGCCCCGGCCTGCCGCCGACGCGGTCCGAACCGGGTCCCTCCGGCATGGAACCGCGCTACCCTCCCCCGTCGTTCCGTACGGTACGGGGGCGACGGAGGAGGGCACATGACAGCGGGGCTGCGCCTGGGACCACTACTGCGGTACGTGGACTGGGAGACCGGTGAGCACGCGACCGTCTGGATCGAGGCGGACCGGCCGTGCACGGCCGAGGTGCGCTGCCTCGGCGCGCCTCCCGGCGAGGGCACCGCGCCCGCCGGAGAGGACACCGCGAACGGCGTCCCCGGCGCCGAAGGCCCCCCGGACGCCACCCGTCCGGGAGCGCCGAAGGGCGCGGGCGGCTCCTCCCGCACCTTCCAGATCGAGGGCCACCACTACGCGCTGATCCCGGTCTCGGGCCTCACCCCCGCCTCGTCGACCGCGTACGAGGTGCTGCTCGACGGCCGCCGGGTCTGGCCGCCCGCCGACTGGCCGTACCCGCCGAGCGTGATCCGCACGCCCGCCATCCCGGCCGAGGGCGTCCGGGTCTCCTTCGGCTCCTGCCGCTGGGCCGCGCCGCCGGCCCGCGAGCACGACCCCATCGGCCCGGACGCGCTGGACACCCTGGCCGGCCG
The DNA here is from genome assembly GCF_900103455.1 of Streptomyces wuyuanensis. GTDB lineage: Bacteria > Actinomycetota > Actinomycetes > Streptomycetales > Streptomycetaceae > Streptomyces > Streptomyces wuyuanensis. Next base: position 134,509 of record NZ_FNHI01000021.1, read on the forward strand.
GATGGCGGCCGAGCCGGGGGGAGAGCGCCCCGACGTACTCGTGCTGCTGGGCGACCAGGTGTACGCGGACGCCACATCCCGCGAGACCCAGCGGTGGCTCGCGACCCGGCGCGATCTGAGCGAGCCGCCCGGCGCGGAGGTCGCGGACTACGAGGAGTACACCCGGCTGTACGAGGAGTCCTGGCTGGACCCCGTGGTCCGCTGGCTGCTCTCGACCGTCCCCAGCTGCATGATCTTCGACGACCACGACGTCATCGACGACTGGAACACCAGCGCCTCCTGGGTCGCGGAGATGCGGGCGACGCCGTGGTGGCGGGAGCGCATCCTCAGCGGTCTGATGTCGTACTGGGTCCACCAGCACCTGGGCAACCTCTCTCCGGCCGAACTGGCCGACGACCCGGTCTACGCGGCCGTGCGGGACACCCCGGACGGCACCGACGCCCTGAGGTCGTTCGCGGCCCGGGCCGACGCCGACCCTGCCTCGGTCCGCTGGAGCTACCGGCGCGACTTCGGCAGGACCCGGCTGCTGATGATCGACACCCGTGCCGCCCGCGTCCTCGACGAGCGGCACCGGGCGATGCTCGACGACGAGGAGATGCGCTGGCTCCGCGGCCAGGCGCTGGAGGCACCGGGCTCGTACGACCATCTGCTCCTGGGGACCTCGCTGCCCTGGCTGCTGCCCCCGGCCATCCACGACGTGGAGAGCTGGAACGCGGCGCTGTGCCGCGGGGAGCGGGGCGAGCGCTGGGCCCGCGTCGGGGAGGACCTGCGCCGACGCGCGGACCTGGAGCACTGGGCCGCGTTCCCGGCCTCCTTCGAGGAACTCGCCTCCCTGATCAGGGAGGTGGGCAGCGGCCCGCTGGCGCCCTCCACGGTCTGCGTGCTCTCCGGGGACGTGCACCACGCCTATGTCGCGGAGCCCCACTGGCCCGACCCGGAACCGTCCGCCCGGGTGCTCCAGCTGACCTGCTCCCCCGTGCACAACGCGATCCACGCCTCGATGCGGGCCGGCTTCCGCTTCGGATGGAGCCGCGCGGGGCGGCGGTTCGGACGCGCCGTGGCCCGGCACGGCCGGGCCGGGCGGCCGGTCATCCGCTGGGACAAGACGGGCGGACCCTGGTTCGGGAACCAGCTGATGACCTTGACCCTGAACGGGCGCTCGGCCGAGCTCCGGCTGGACCAAGCCGTCACGGATCGTACGGGTACGCGGCTCCTGACCGTGGACGAGCGGAACCTGACGAATGGTCCGTGACACTTCACACGGCGGGTGACGATCCTCACCCCCGCCCCTCGGACTCCTCACACGGCAACGGCATGATGAGGCGGACGATCCGCTTCCCGCGCCGCCCCACGCCCCCATAACGCCCCGGGAGTCAGTGTTTTGTCCGTGTTCCCGCCAGCTCCCCCCGCCATAGCCCTCGTCGGCGCAGGTCCCCGCGGCACCTCGGTCCTCGAAAGACTCTGCGCCTCCGTCCCTGAGCTGGCCCCGGACATCCCGCTGACCGTGCATGTGATCGACCCCGCCCCGGCCGGCCCCGGGCAGGTGTGGCGCACGGACCAGTCCGACGAACTGCTCATGAACACGGTCGCCTCGCAGGTGACGCTGTTCACCGACGACAGCGTGGCCTGCGAGGGGCCGATCCGGCCGGGCCCCAGCCTGTACGCCTGGGCGGCGGCCGGCGGCGACCCGGCACTGGGTCCCGACGACTATCCGACCCGCGCCTGCTACGGGCGCTATCTGGCCTGGGCGTTCCGCACCGTCGTCGGCAACGCCCCCGACTCGGTCAGGGTGGAGGTGCACCGCGCGCGTGCGGTGCGCCTCGACGACGCCGGTGACGGCTCGCAGTTCCTCGGGCTGGACGACGGGACGGTGCTGTCCGGACTCGGCGCGGTGGTGCTGGCGCAGGGGCATCTGCCGGTGGCCCAGGGCGCGGTGCCGACCCGGCTCGGCGCCTACGCGCAGCGGCACGGACTGCGCCACTTCGCCCCCGCCAACCCGGCCGACCTCGACCTCTCCGGGATCGCCCCGGGCGAAGCGGTGCTGCTGCGCGGACTCGGCCTCAACTTCTTCGACCACATGGCGCTGCTGACGACGGGCCGCGGCGGCTCGTACGTACGGCAGAAGGCCGCGGACGGCGGGGAGCGGCTGGTGTACCGGCCGTCCGGCCGCGAGCCGCGGCTGTACGCGGGCTCGCGGCGCGGCGTTCCCCACCAGGCGCGCGGGGACAACGCGAAGGGCGCGTCGGGCCGGCACCACCCGCTGGTGCTCACCCCCGATGTGATCACGCTGTTCCGCAGGCGCGCGGAAGCGGGCGATCCGCCGGACTTCCTGGGCGAGATATGGCCGAGGATCGCCAAGGAGGTGGAGACGGTCTACTACGAGACGCTGCTCGGCCCGGCCGCCGCCCCGGACTCCGGGTTCCGGGCCGCGTTCCTCGCCACCGCGCACGGCAGCGCGGAGGAGGCGGCGGTCCTGGACGCACACGGCTGCCAGGAGTCCGCGCGCTGGTCCTGGGAGCGGATCTCGCGACCGTACACGGGAGAGTCCTTCGCCGGCCCGGACGCCTTCCGGCAGTGGCTGCTCGGCCATCTGCGGCGGGACGCGGGGCACGCCGCGCTCGGCAATGTCCACGGTCCGGTCAAGGCGGCCCTCGACGTGCTGCGGGACGTCCGCAACGAGGTGCGGCAGATCGTGGACCACCGCGGACTGTCCGGGATGTCGCGCCGGGACCATCTGGACCGCTGGTACACGCCGTTGAACGCCTTCCTCTCCATCGGCCCGCCGCGCCGCCGGATCGAGGAGATGACGGCGCTGATCGAGGCCGGCGTGCTGGAGGTGGTCGGACCGAGGACGACCGTGCGGGCGGAGGGCGGGACCTTCGTGGCCGAATCACCCGACGTGCCGGGATCCGCGGTGACGGCGACGACGCTGATCGAGGCTCGGCTGCCGGAGCCCGATCTGCGCCGCAGCCGGGACGAGTTGCTGGGCCGGATGCTGCGGACCGGCCAGTGCAGGCCGCATACGATCGACGGTTACGAAACGGGCGGCCTCGACGTGTCCGGTCGCCCCTACCACCTGATCGACCGTCAGGGACGGGTGCACCCCGGAAGGTTCGCCGTCGGGGTCCCCACCGAGGGAGTGCACTGGGTGACGGCCGCGGGGGCGCGGCCGGGCGTGGACTCGGTGACGCTTTCGGACGCGGACTCGGTGGCCCGGGCCGCACTGCGCGTGAGCGCACGGCGTGAACTTCTCATGAAGGACGGTCGCCGACCGAATATTGAACTTGCAAGTATTGATTAGGTCTGCCTTACTTACGTCTCATCGGTTTCATGTCCCCAGACCGAAGGAGACCCCCCACATGGCCACTCGTCAGCTGACCTCCCGACTGGATCAGGCCCGGCCGTACGCGCTCGGCGTGTTCCGCATCGTCGTCGGCCTGCTGTTCACCTGCCACGGGGCGCGCTCGCTCTTCGGCGTGCTGGGCGCGGAGAACGCGGGCGGCACGGTGGCGGCGGGCACGTGGCCGGGCTGGTACGCGGCCGTGATCGAACTCGTCGGCGGCGCACTGGTGCTGGTCGGCCTGGGCACCCGCGCCGCCGCGCTCATAGCGTCGGGCGCGATGGCGTACGCCTACTTCACGGTGCACCAGCCCGAGGGCCTGTTCCCGATCCAGAACAGCGGCGAGGGCGCGGCGCTCTACTGCTGGGCGTTCCTGCTGCTGGTCTTCACCGGCCCAGGCGCCCTCGCGCTGGACGGCCTGTTCTCGTCGCGGGGCGGCGCGAACGAGGAGACCGAGCACAAGGGCTCGGCGCCCGTCGCCGCCTGAGGCGCACTGCGTCCCGGGCAGTTCGTGTGAAGCGACCTGCGGAGGTTCGCCCGCGCCGATTCCTCCGCGGAGAGTTCCGAGCGGAGATTCGCTCGCGGTGCCTTCGGCCGCGAGCCGGGTCCGGGTGTCCGGGCCCGGCTCGTCGCTCAACAGCCCTCCACGAGCCCGGAGTCGGGGATCACGACGTGCCGTAGCCACCGAACGGGACCGTGAAGCAAGCCACTCGGGCGCCCGCCCCGCCCTGCACGGCGTGCAGGACGACCGAGTGCGCCCCGCCGCGCCGCAGCCCCCAGTCGTGCCGCGTCTCGGCGTTGCCCTCCCCGGCGGCGTCGGTGGTGAAGTCCAGCCACAGTTCGTTCGCGGGCTCGGCTTCCGGTGCGGCCCGGTGCTGGTAGTGGGGACCTGCCGCGGCCGGGTCCGCGTCGCACGGCGCGGTGTGCACATGGGCGCCGAAAGCGTGCCCCGGCTTCAACCCGCCCACACGCGCACGCACCACCGTCTCCGAGCGCTCGGTCGACTGCTCCACCACGATCCACGCCCCCGGGGGCACGAGCGTCCGGTCGTACGTCAGCGCCGTCGACGGAACGAACGAACCGGGCGGAGCGAACCGCCCGTACGCCGTCAGCGCCACCCCTTCGCCCTCGGCGGGCCCGCCGACGGAACCGGGCGGTCGGGTCCCGTCGGACAGCCGGATCGCTTCGGACAACCGGGCCCCGCCGGACGGTCGGGCCGGGTCGGAGCGCGTCCCGTCGGGCAGGACGAAGCCGCCGGACGTGGCCCGCGCGGCGACCAGGCCGGGCCGGTCGTCGTCGCCGGACCCCTCACCGGCGCCGTAGGCCGCGCCCACGGCCCCCGCCGCCAGTGTCACCAGGGCCGCCGCCCCCGCCAGCGCGCCTGCCGCTGCCACCATGTGCCACTCCTCGTGTCCGGGTGCTCGCCGCCCGCGTACGCACCGTGCCGGCGTACGCACCAGGCCCTCGTACCGCGACCGGCCCGGCAGGGTGTCGAGCCGCGCCCGGAGCGGGGCGACGGCGCGCCCGACTGCACTCGTACGGCCGTGTCCGACTTCACCCCCACCCTGGCGATCTCTCCGATCTGCACAGGCGTACGCTCTGTGGCTGTCATGCCGCCCCTGCCGCTCCCCTGCGACGTCGCGGCGTTGTCGTCCCGTGGGGAGTCGTGGTGTTCGAGGCGGTGGAGCTGCTGACCGGCAGTCCGTGGATCTACGCGGTCGTGGCGCTCTCCGTACTCCTCGACGTGTTCCTGCCCGTGCTGCCGAGCGGTGTGCTGGTGGTCACCGCCGCGACCGCGGCGGCGGCCGGGTCCACGGTCGCCGCGGGACACGGCACCATGGCCGGATCGGCCTCGACGACGGTCGCGTCCGCAGCCGGCCAGGTGTCCGGCGAGCCGCCCTCGCTTCCCGTGCTGCTGCTGTGCGCGGCGACCGCGTCCGTGCTCGGCGACCTGGTCGCCTACCGGCTGGCCTGGCGCGGCGGGGAGCGCCTCGACCGCGCGATCGCTCGCTCCCGCCGGCTGGTCACGGCGCAGGAACGTCTCGGCACGGCGCTGAGCCGGGGCGGCGGACTGCTCGTCGTCATCGCCCGGTTCGCGCCGGCGGGACGCTCCGTCGTCTCCCTGGGGGCGGGCGCGGCGCGGCGCAGGGTGCGGGAGTTCCTGCCCTGGTCGGCCCTGGCCGCCGTGGCCTGGGCGGGCTACAGCGTCGGCCTCGGCTGGTTCGGCGGGCAGTGGCTGGGCGCGACCTGGGTGGGCCTGACGGTGTCCGTCCTCGCCCTCTTCGCCGCCGGCTCCGTCGCTGCCTACGTCATGCGGCGTCCGGCGCCGAAGCCTGCGTAGCCTTCCTCGCGGCGCCTGGGCCTCCGCGCACCTCCAGCCCGTCGAGAAGCCTGCGCGTCGCCTCCGTCACCTCGTCCACGGCGCGGTCGAACACCTCCCGGTTGTGCGCGGCGGGCGCCCGGAACCCGGACACCTTCCGCACGAACTGCAGGGCCGCGGCCCTGATGTCCTCCTCGGTGGCTTCCTCGGGGAGGACCGGCGGTCGAAGGGTCTTGATGCTGCGGCACATGAGTCCAGTGTGGGCCACACCACCGACAAGCGGGCCTCCCCGGGGCCGTCCCTCACTCCACGGTCCCGCGGGCGGCCACCGGCGGCACGACCCTCACGTTGAACTCGTGCGTGCCCAGCGCCCCCGCCACCCCCAGGAACAGCAGCGCGAAGTGCTCCTGCCCCCGCGCTGTGGCGATCCCTCCCAGGTCCAGCAGCGAGCCCTCCGGCCAGCCGAGACCGCCCAGGAGCCCGGCCACGATCCGCTTGGCCCCGGGGTCGTCCCCGGACAGGAACAGCGTGCCCGGCTCGTCCAGCCTGCCCGGATCGGCCATCACCGAGGCGGTCACGGTGCACAGCGTCTTGACGACGGCGGTACGCGGGAACGCCTCCTGGAGGATCTCGCCCAGGCTGCGGCCGGGATGCGCGAGCCCGTCGCCCTCGAAACCGACCGCCGGGTCGAGCAGCACCTTCCCGTCCAGCACGGCCGGGCCGAGCGCCTGCAGCAGCGCGGGTGACTCCGTGCCGGGCGTCGCGTTCACGATCACCTCGCCGTGCGCCGCGGCTGCGGCCTGCCCCACGACGGGCAGGCCGGCGACGGACCGCCGCCCGGGCTCGCGGGAGCCGAGGACGACGTCGTGCCCGGAGGCTCGCCAGGCGGCCCCCAGCGCCCCGGCGACGTTGCCGGTGCCGATGATTCCGACGCGTTTCGGGCTGAGTCCGGTGCTCATAGGCCGACGCTAACCGCGCTGCGCCGGCCGCGAATCGGGCCGAGGGACCAGCCGGGTCCCGTACCGGGCCTAGGCCTTGGGAGGTACACGCCTCGTTCGGTCCGGACGAGCCATCGGGGCTGAGGCCGTCCGCATCAGGCGGAGCGGAACGGGCCGTCAGGATCAGGCGCGCATCACGCGGCGCGCGTCAGACGAAGGACCGGGCCCGTGCGCGGGGCCCGAGGGGCGGCGTCGGCGGCCCCGGCCTCCTCGTCGGCCTCGGCGGCCCCGGCCTCCTCGTCGGCCTCGGTGTCCTCCGCCCGCTCGGCGGCCACGGCAGCGGCCCACTCCACGAGCAGGACCTGGTACTTCGCCTCGTCCGCGGCGGACAGCCGGCTCCCGGACTTCGCCCACAACGCTCGAATCTCCGCATTCACCACGGCAGCGGACCGCACGGAACCAAGCTCGCGAAGGGTTGGGGACATGGGCACAAGGTTACGCGGCGGGACCGACAACCGTGACCCGCCGAACCGCCGCGGTGACGCACACCACTGGCCATCGGACCGGGGTTGTCGCTGGTGGGGCCACCGGAGACCCCGGTTCGACGTGTCCTCTCTCACACCTCCCAACGCCTTGGTCGCCGCGCGGAGTTTGCGAGAACACTGATCCGGCGTTCACGAGGATTGATGACCCGTTCCCGGGAGTGGCCGCGTCCCCCTTCCGGATCACGGCGGTGCCGCGATCAGGTCCGCCGCGGCTGGGCGCCGCTCCGGATCACGGCGGTGTCCCGTGCCCCGGCGGCGCCGCGTACGGCGGGAACCGCGGCCCCGGGCGCGCTCGTGTCCTCGTACGGGTGCGAGGGAAGCCGGCGGGTATCGCGGGGGGAACCGTGCAGATCATCGAGGTGACCGGGTACGCCGTCAGATCCGCAGTGATCACCATGAGGCGGAGGGGGACGCCGCTCGAGTTCGTGATCTTCCCGATGCTGCACGTGGCTTCGCCGGCCTTCTACTCCCAGGTGCGCATCAGGCTCAGGGAGTGCGACCTCGTAGTCGTCGAGGGAATCCGGGGGAAGTCGGTCCGGGTGAGCGCCCTCACCCTCGCGTACCGGTTCGCCCCTCGCCGACGGCGCAACGGACTGCAGGAGCAGCGCGAGGAGCTGCTCCTGCCCGAGGGGGTGCCCGTGATCAACCCGGATGTGACCGCGGAGGAGGCGATCGCGGACCTCAGGACGCTGCCGCGCTGGACGTACCTGCTGCTCATGGTCGCGGCGCCCGTCATGGGCCTGGTGTTCGCGCTGCGCGGCCCGCGTGCCTTCCTCGACGAGGACCTGGTGGTCGAGGATCTGCCGTCGACGTTGCGGGCGGAGCTGCTGGCCGACGATCCCGTGGGGCACGCGATGACCGACCGGCGCGACCGCCGGTTGCTCGACGCGCTCGGCGAGATCCACGCGGAACGCGGCGGTGAGCCGATCCGGGTGGCCGTCGTCTACGGGGCCGGCCACGTCCCGGAGATCGTCTCGGGGCTGGGCGATCGGTACGGCTACCGGCCCTGCGAAGCGGAATGGCTCACCGTGCTGGTCCCGGCGTAGCCCGCCGGCGGGAGGCCCGGCCCGCACGGATCCGTACCGGGAGCGGTCGACGGTGTGGTCTGCTGGGCCCATGACCGATCTCTGGCCCGAGACCACTCCCGGCCTCCTCCGTCTGCCCTCCGGGCGGCTCGTGCGGGGGCGCGGCCTGCGGCACCCGCTGCCGGACGGCCCCGCACCCACGTACGCGGTGTATCTGCTGGGCAAGTGGCCCCCCGAGGTCCCCTGGGAAGCCGACTGGCTGCACTGGCCGGACTTCCGGCTGCCCGGCGACAGGGACCGCGCCCGCGACGTGCTGGGCGAGGTCTGGGCGCGGGCCGCCACGCAGCGGGTCGAGGTCGCCTGCGGGGGCGGGCGCGGCCGTACCGGCACCGCTCTGGCGTGCCTGGCCGTCCTCGACGGCGTACCGGCCGCCGAGGCGGTGGCCTTCGTACGACGCCACTACGACCGGCACGCCGTCGAAACTCCCTGGCAGCGTCGGTACGTTCGCCGTTTCCCGGCTTCCGTGGGCCCGTCGCACGGAGGATGATGCGGTAGGCAGCATCCGCACCGGACCTGGGGGGAGCATGCGCTCTCGAGCCGCGGCCTCCGCACTCGCCTTGGCCTCGTTGATCACCCTCACCACCGCCTGTGAGGACACCGCCGGCCCTTCCGGCAAGCCCGCGCCGCCGTCCGCCTCCGACGACGCCGGTGCCGGCGCGACGCCCGGCGCCGCGCCGGCGCAGCTCCCGGACCTCGTCGGCATGGGGCTCCAGTCCGCCCAGGACAAGGCGCAGTCGCTCGGGTTCCACGCCCTCACCTCCCATGACGCCCTCGGCCGCGGGCGCAACCAGGTCCTGGACCGGAACTGGAAGGTCTGCTCCCAGAAGCCCCGCCCCGGCGCGCACCCCACCCGGACGAAGATCGATCTCGGCGCGGTGAAGCTCGAGGAGACGTGCCCCGCCCAGGACAAGGGCGGCACTCCCACGACCGCGAGCGCCACCATGCCGGACTTCACGGGGAAGTCGGTCAAGGTCGCCCGCCGGTCGCTCGATTCGTCCACCGGCCTCAGGATCGAGGACGCGTCGCCGGACGGCCGGATCGTCCTCGTCGAGTCCAACTGGCAGGTCTGCACCCAGGATCCGGCACCTGGCGCGCCGCTGAACGGGCGTCCGGTGACGCTGACGGCGGTGAAGTTCGACGAGGCCTGCCCCTGAGGGCCGTCCCGTAGGTGCGTTGCTCACGAGCCGTGGTTCTCCGGGCGGGCGTCCTCCCGGCGCCGGGTCGTGCGCCCGGCGCGCGCTGCGTCGCCCCCGGGCGATCCCCCGTCCGGGTGGCGGCAGCGGGTCCGCACCCCCGACCGGACCCCGACGCACCACGCTGGACCGGACCTGAAGGAGAGTCCGCATGGTGCCCAAACCTCCGTCGTGCCCGCAGTGCCCCTCGCGCCCGCCGCTGTGGAAGGACACCACCCGCACCGCGCCGGGCTTCGAGGACCGGTGGCGTTGGTACTGCACCCACTGCACGAGGCGCTGGGCACCCACGCCGGAGCACCGGCTCAGGTTCACGGTCTTCCCACGCGTCCCGCAGCGCCCGCTGCGGTGACCTCCGGCGCCCGCCGGCCCCGGGCGGACCGGCAGCGGACCGGCCCCTCAGAGCAGGTCCTCGATGGTGATCGGCAGCTTGCGTACCCTGCGGCCGGTGGCGTGGTGAACGGCGTTGGCGATCGCTGCCGCCGCGCCGACCTGGCCGATCTCTCCGACTCCCTTCACGCCCAGGGGATTGACGATGCTGTCCTCGACCTCGATGAGCTCGACGTCGACGTCCGGGGCGTCCGCGTTGACCGCGACCAGGTACTCGCCGAGGTTCGAGTTGACCCAGCGGCCGGTGTCCGGATTCATGTAGTTGGCTTCCAGCAGCGCCTGGCCGAGGCCCCACAGCATGCCGCCCGTCAACTGACTGCGGGCCGTCCTCGCGTTGAGCACCCGGCCGGGCGCGAAGGCTCCGGTCATCCGCCGTACGCGGACCAGACCCAGTTCCGCGTCCACCGCGACCTCGGCGAACTGGGCTCCGAAGGTCATCATCCCGTAGGGAACGTCACCGGACGGCGGGCTCCACTGACCCGAAGCCTCCGCGTCCGGCTGGAAGTTGCGCTGCAGCAGTTCGGTGTACGCGTCGGTGGCGGTGCCCGCGATCATGACGCCGTCCCGTACGACCACGTCGACCGTGTCGGCTCCGTGCAGCGGTGAACGGGGGTCGGTGACGGCCCGCTTGATCAGCTGCTCGCGCAGCCCGGTGGCCGCGGCGTGCACCGCCGCGCTGATCATTCCGGCGCCCGCGGAGCCGACCGCCGCAGCGATGTTGGGGAGGTCGGTGTCACCGTTCTCGAAGCGGCAGCGGTCCACGCTCACGCCGAGGCCCTCGGCGGCCACCTGGGTCATGACCGTGGCGACGCCGGTGCCGAAGTCCGGAGTAGCGGCCTGGACGACGGCGGTGCCGTCGGCGTAGAGACGGGCCCGGGCGCGCTGGGGGTTGGCGGGCGGGGCGACCGGATAACAGGCGGCGGCCATGCCGGTACCGATCAGCCAGTTGCCCTCCCTGCGGGTGCCCGGCCGGGGGTCGCGGCCGGCCCAGCCGAAGCGCCGGGCCCCGCGCTCGTAGCACTCCCGCTGACCGCTGCTGGACCAGGGTCGGCCCGACATGGCGTCCACGTCGGTGTAGTTGCGCAGCCGCAGTTCGACGGGGTCCATGCCGAGCTCGTGGGCGAGTTCGTCCATCGAGCACTCGAGTGCGTACATCCCGCTCGCCTCGCCGGGTGCCCGCATGAACGTGGGTGTCATGGTGTTGGCCCGGAACAGCCGGTAGACGCCCTCGTAGTTGGGGCACGCGTAGATCTCCGAGGAGACGCCGATCGACGGTTCGGCCCAGTCGTCGAAGTGGGAGGTCGGGGACAGCTTGTGGTGCCGGATCGCGGTGAGCCGGCCGTCGCGCGTCGCCCCCATCGTCAAGTGCTGTTCCTGCTCTTCGCGGTGCCCGACGGAGGTGAACATCTGCTCGCGCGTGAGCACGAGCTTGACCGGCCTGCCGACCTCCCGGGCGGCCATCGCTGCGAGCGCCGAATGGGCGTGGATCATCGCCTTGCAGCCGAAGCTGCCGCCGACGTAGTGGCCCATGACCCGGATCTTCGACATCGGGAGGCCGAGCAGCCGGGAGACGGTCATCTGAGTGGCGTTGACGCCCTGGGTGGTGTCGTACAGCAGGAGCTCGTCGCCTTCCCACTGGGCGGTGGTGCACGCGGGCTCGATGGGGTTGTGGTTGTTCGCCGCGTAGGTGAACGTGCCGTCCACAAGTACGTCCGCCTCCGCCAGCCCGGCTGCGACGTCGCCTCGCTCGATACGGCCCGGTATCCAGCCGCCGAAGATCTTCTCGGGCACGTACGTGTCGTCCCGGCCCTGGTCGAGGGTGGTGACGGGGGTGCTCTCCGCGTACGAGACGCGCACGAGCCGTGCCGCGTGCTGCGCCCGTTCCCAGGTGTCGGCGATGACGACGGCGATCTGCTGGCCCGCGTAGTGGACGGTGTCGTCCTGCATGGGGAAGAACGTCTGCCCCGGCGCCGCCGTGCCGGCCAGGGAGGGGATGAGCGGTGGCTGCTCGGCGATCCTCGGCAGGTTCCGGTGGGTGAGGACCGCGAGGACGCCCTCCTCGGCGCGTGCGGCGCTCACGTCGATGTCGGTGACCCGGCCGGCGGCGATGCGGGAGCCGACGACGTACGCGTACGCCGTGTCCGGCACGGGGATCTCGGCCGAGTACCGGGCGTGACCGGTGACCTTGGGGCGGCCGTCGACCCGGTCGAGGGGCTGCCCGATGGCGGAGGGCGTGGTCGTGGTCATGGCGAACTCCCGCTCCCGGCACCTGGGCCGGTGCCGTCGCCGAGCGTGTCGAGGGCGCGGACGATCGCGCGCTGTGCGAGTTCCACCTTGAAGGCGTTCATGGGCGTGGGCCGGGCGTCGGCCATCTCCACACGCGCGGCCAGGGCGAAGTTGTCGCGCACGGTGGCCGCCCCGATCAGGAAGTCCTCGGCCCGCCTCGCCCGCCAGGGCTTGGTGGCGACCCCGCCCAGGGCCATCCGCACGTCCGCGATCGTGCCGTTCATGACGGAGAGCGCGAGCGCCACCGAGACGAGCGCGAACTCGTACGACTCGCGGTCCCGGACCTTCAGGTAGAGGGAGTGCCGGGCCAGCGGCATGGCGGGGACCTCGATCCCGGTGATCAGCTCTCCGTGTTCCAAGGGGTGTTCGCGGTGCGGGGAGTCACCGGGCAGGAGGAAGAAGTCGTCGACGGGGTACGCGCGTTCGCCGTTCGGTCCCAGCGTGTGCACGCGCGTGTCGAGCGCAGTCAGGGCCACGGCCACGTCGGACGGGTGGGTGGCGATGCAGTGTTCGCTGGTACCGAGCACCGCGTGGCCACGGCTGAATCCCTCGATGGCCGAGCAGCCGGTGCCGGGCTCGCGCTTGTTGCACGCGGACTCGGCGTCGCGGAAGTAGGAACAGCGCACGCGCTGCAGCAGATTGCCGCCCATCGACGCCATGTTGCGCAGCTGCGCGGATGCCCCCAGCTCGAGAGCCTGGGCGATCAGCGGGAAGCGCTCGCGGACGACGGGGGCGGCGGCGACGTCGCTCATCCGCGCCAGCGCGCCGATGCGCAGACCGCCGTCCGGCGTGCCCTCGATACCGGTCAGCGGGAGGTCGTTGATGTCGACGAGCCGCCGGGGGTTGAGCACGTTCTGGCGGAGCAGATCGACCTCGGTGGTCCCACCGGCGAGGAAGTCGCTGGTGGGGTCGGTGCTCACGGCGGCGACGGCGGTCGCCGTGTCGGTCGCGCGGAGGTAGGTGATCGGCCGCACGGCGGGGCTCCCTACGTTCGGTCGCGGACCGTCACGGGTCCTGGTCCGCGTTCGGTGGGGGCTGCGTACGGTCTCGGACTAGGCGCGGTCGCGGACGGCGCGTATCGCAGCCCGGATGTGGGGGTAGGCGGCGCAGCGGCAGATGTTGCCGCTCATCCATTCCTTGATCTCGGCGTCGTTCCCGGCGTGTCCCTCCTCGATCAGCGCCACGGCGGACATGATCTGGCCGGGGGTGCAGAATCCGCACTGGAATGCGTCCTCGGCGATGAAGGCCCGCTGCATCTCGTGCAGTTCGCCCTCCCCGGCCAGGCCCTCGACGGTCGTCACCTCACGGCCTTCGCAGGTCATGGCGAGGGTGAGGCAGGCCAGCACCCTCCGCCCGTCCACCCACACGGTGCATGCTCCGCAAGTGCCCTGGTCACAGCCCTTCTTGGCACCCGTCAGATCCAGCCGCTCACGGAGCGCGTCCAGCAGGCTGACACGGGGCTCGATGTCCAGTGTGTGCTCGGTGCCGTTGACCGACAGCCTGACCCGGACCGGGCCAGGGCCCCGTTCCTCGAGTGCCGCCCCCCGTTCGGTCAGGGCCGGGCCGCGTGCGGACATGGCACACCTCCAGAGAAAGCACCTCTTCATGCTCATACACATGGAAAAGTGCCGCAACCGTAGGATTTGCGACATGAGCCGGAGCGTGCTTGAAGCCCGGGAAGCGGTCACCGTCGTCTACACCTGGGAGGTGGTGCCCGGCAGGGAGAGGAGTTCGAGCAGTGGGCCCGCCGGCTGCTGCGACGCCGGCTGTATCCGGAGTCCTGAGCCGGGCGGCCGAGGAGCGGCGCCCCGGCAACGCGAACGAACTCCTAGAAGCCTTCGTCCAACGGCGACAAGGTCACCTCGATCTCCCCGACAGTGGCCGACCACCGCTCTCCGCGCACCACCGCCGCACGCCCCTCGTCGAGCATGCGGGACCGCATGAGGCGCGCCGATTCGCCCAGGTTCCTGCCCTCGGGACCGGTCATGACGCGTTCCCTGATGCGTGTCACGGAACGGTCCAGCGCGGCCGCGGCACTCTCCACGTCGGGCACTTCCTCACCCGCCGACGCCACCGACGACACTTGCCAGGACATACGCACGCCCATGCGGGAAGTCTAGTGCCGATCAGGCAACCTTCGCCCCGTCGCGCAAACCGTGCCCGACGCGGCACCAGTTGGAAGGGATCAGTGCTTCAGGGCGACCTTGACCGCCACGATGAGCAGGCCGAGGACCAGGTTCGCCGCCCCTGCCGCCAGCACGATGCGCCCCGACGCCCCCGCCCTGAACGCCGCCACGGCCGCCCAGCCGACCTGACCCGCCACCGCGACGCAGAGCGCCAGCCACACCGTCCCCTCCAGCCCGAGCCCCAGCAGCGGGCTGACGGCGACCGCGACGGCCGGTGGGACGGCCGCCTCGAGGATCGGCCGCTCGGCGAGGCACACGCGCCGGATCTCGTGCGCGCTCGGCGACACGTACGCGATGCGCTCCCCGAAGAGCCGGGCGAAGACGTGCGCGGCCCAGAAGACCACACCCGTACAGAGCAGAAGCAGTACGAGTTCCAGGCGCGGGAACGAACCGAGCGTCCCCGCGCCGACGACCACCGAAGCGGCGAGCAGCGAACCGTACACGGCACCCGTGTAGTCGCCCCGCGAGGACGCGACCGCCGGTGCTGCCGGCCGGCGCTCGGCAGGGGTCTGGCCTGTCATGCCTCCAGTGTCGCGGGGCACCCCGCAGCCCGCGCGGCCACCCGGGGCCGAACAGGCACGAACCCGAGAGGAGCGGGCAGGTACGGCCCCGGGCACACCCCTGAAGCCGGTCCGGCGGGGCTCAGAGCTCGTCCTCCGCCACCGCCCACTGCGGCCGGACCGTCGACGACGCCGCCCGATGACCAAGGGGGCGCGCCTTGTCGCCCGTGTGGGGCGAACCGCCCGGGCGGCTTTCCGCGGGACGCTGATGACCGTACGCGTCGTACCCCGCTCCGGGGCCGCCGGTGCCCGTACCGCCGGCACCGGCCGTACCGTCGCCACCGCCGAAGCCGCCGCCACTGCCGACTCCGCCGCCGGCGGCCCGCCGGCCACCCACGCCGGCACCACCCCCGCCGACCCGCCCGCCGCTGCCGAAGCCACCTGATCTCGGCGCGGGCTGCTGGTCGAGGTGCCACGGTCGGGTGTCGGCGGACCCGCGGGCCGGTGACAGCCGGGCCACGGTCTGGTGGGACATGCCGAGCAGTCGACACGCGTCGCCCTGGCTCATGCGCAGGTCCTCGACCAGGGTGCGCACGGCGCCGGACAGCGCCTCCCGCTCGGCCGAGTCGGCCGCGGCGCGCCGTCTCCGCGCCTCCGTCACCGCGTGCAGCAGGGGGGCGAACTCGGGAACAACCAGGTCCACGGTGACCGCGTCGGGACGCATCCCGAGTGCCTCGGCGACGGCCTCGCGGGCCATGTCCTCGGCCTCGTCGAGGGTGCGGCACTGCGTGTGGATCGCGAGTTCCGGAATGTCGACGGCCCACCACCGGCCGATTCTGCGCAGACGCGCCTGATAGCCAGTGCTCATGGGGACTCGGCCTCCTTCGGTTCTCGGCGGCAGGATCCGGCCGTCCCGCAGCTGCCCCCGCGGGCACTTCACGGGCGCTGGAGCGCGTGCTCCACGGGCGCTTCCGCGGGGCGGTTACCGGAGGGCCCGCGTGCCGCGAGAGCGGTACGCGGCACCCGCTCGGCCGCTTCGGGGGACGGATGCAGCTCGACGGACGGATGCACGGGAGACGGATGCATCGGGGACGGACGGGACAGGGTCGTACCGGCGCCGGTGGGGTCAGCGCCGACGGCCGACCCGGTGCGGACACGACACGGCGATCAGCCGATGCACAGCCCGACCAGGCAGACCTGGACCGGCGACCCGCCCGGCGTCGTGGGCAGCAGCCCGGCAGGCGGCGTGGCCGGACCGGGAGGTTCGACGGCGGCAGGCGGCGAGCTGGTCTCCGGGGCCGGCGTCGCGGGGGCGTTGCCGCCGGGTGCCTCCTCCGGTGCCTGCGGCGTGGACGGCGGGGCAGCGGGCTGGTCGGCGGTGGACCGGGACCCGGTCGACTCGCTCGACACGGCGTTCTGCGACTGCCCGGTCGTACCCGCCCCCGTCCCGGCCCTGGCGTCCTCCCGAGGCGCCGCCGACTCGGCGGCGGGCCTCTGGTGAGTCCTGGCCGTCGGCGGGCGGTCGGTGCCGGGCCGCTGCGAGGCCTCCGTGGCCGGTGCCCCGGCCGACGCGCCGCCGGGCGACGCCGACCCGGACGGAGTCACCGCCGCCGACGGCTCCGGTGGTGCGGAGGCCTGCGCGTGGCCGGCGGAGGGCTTGCCATTGGGCAGCGCGGCGATCGTGAGACCACCGCCGACCAGGGCGACGGCCGTCGCGGCCGCGGCCCGGCGCCGGTGCTTCTTCCACCGCGCGAGCTGCCGCCGCCGAGCCGCACGGCCCTGCCCGGTGGCAGCGCCGCCGGTGGTGCCGGCGTCCGCGTCGGCGTCGTCGCCCGTGGGCACGCCGGGGCCGTCGACCGGCCCGGCAGTGTGCGGCGGGGAGGTGTCCAGTGGGGCGTCGAAGTAGGCGGCGCCGCTGGGGTAGGAGCCCCGGTCGCGGACGTCCTGCCCGTCCGTCGCCAGTCGCGCGGTGACGGTCGACGTTCCAGCGCCGTGGTGCCGATGTGAAGGCGGGGCGATGTCCGGGGCGTAGGCACCGCAACCCGGGCACACGAGTGCCCCGTTGAGGTCTCTGCGGCACGAAGTGCAGTAGTCCATCTGCGGTCTTTCTGTGCTGACTGCGCCGCCAGGGACGCCGGCGAACTGTACACGCACGCGGGATCGAGCGGCCAGTAACGCTAACGGCCCGATCCGAACGGTGCGCGCAGCCCTTGTGATACTGCTGCGAAGATTTCCCGGCGGTCACCACGGCTATTCCAGGTCCGGTCGCCACGAATCGGACGACCGGGACGCCGTGCCGTGAGGCCCGCGACTTTCCGCAAGATTCCGATCACGCTTTACGAATCGGATCACGGACCTCACCGGCATACGCGGCCCAGTCGCGCGAAATCCGTCAGAGCCGACGAACCCGCGCGGCGATCCCATGGCCGATCAACAGGTAGATCAAGGCCGGGAGACCGTAATTGAGGATGACCCGGAGACCTTCGCTGTCCATGGTGAAGATGTCCTGCGACCAGCCCGCGAGCCAGTCGGCCACGTCATGGACGAAGCCGACGAAGACGTTTCCCTGGTTGGCGCCGAGCAGATGGAGCAGGATCCAGAGAATCAGAAATCCGGCGGCTATGTCCGCGATCGTGTGGATGACCACGGCCGCCCGGTTTGCTCCGGCGCCGTCCCGGTTGGGGTGATAACCCTCCCGCTGCGGCGGATAGGGGCTGTAGGGTTCATTTACCGGCATGGGTTCATGGGGGTTGCTCATGCCCTGCCTGCTTGCCTCACGCGAATGCGGGAAACCTTTTTCAAACCTGCGATTGCATATCGATTTCACCGGTGGATCGGGCCTTGGCGCCGGAGCTGAATGAATATCGCCGTGAACGGGTCCGTACGGGCGCCCGCGCCGGAGCTCAACGCCGGAAGGCGTCCACATGCCGGGCTCGGTCTCCCGCGCCGCGCGGTCGAAGGTCGGCATGCCTCCGAAGAACAGCCCTCCGCCGACGAGCAGACCGACCACGATCAGGACGGGCACGAGCGCCGCCGCCGGTACCGCGCGTACGAACAGCGCGATGACCGTCCACACGAGTGCGCAGATCGCGTCGGGCAGTTCGACGCGCCCGAGGTCGAACGCCGCCTTCCTGCGGTCCAGTCGCCCGCGCACCGCCAGGTGGGGACGATCGCGCGAACCAACGAACGTGCGAACCACCGACCGTCTGAACCCCCGACCGTGTGAGCCGCGCCGGACAGGCCGCCGGGGCGCGCGTCCTCGTACTCCCTGGAGGCACGCCG
The DNA here is from genome assembly GCF_900103455.1 of Streptomyces wuyuanensis. Lineage (GTDB taxonomy): Bacteria > Actinomycetota > Actinomycetes > Streptomycetales > Streptomycetaceae > Streptomyces > Streptomyces wuyuanensis. The sequence goes on from NZ_FNHI01000021.1 coordinate 152,571, forward strand.
AACCTCCGCGAGCCACGGCGGCCGCACCCCGCCACCCCGCACGGCAGGACCGTCGACCACCGCCGCGGGCCGCCGGACCGGGCGGGCCCACGGAGGGGTGATCCTGTGGGCGGGTGTGCGGCGCGCCATTCGGCCGGTTCCCCGGCGCGTCGGGCGTAACGTCGGGACCGGAAGCGGCGGGGCCGGCACCGGCTGCCCGGCCGTCTGCCAGGCGACCCTGCTGTGGAATGAGGCGAGGCCGTGGGTGGAAGCCGCCGCTGCGACGTGGTCCGCAGCACCTTCTCGACACCGGACGTGGAACGGGGCCTGGAATCCCTGGCCTCCGCGTACGGGACACGGATCCAGGTGACACGGCCGACCGTGGGCGACGGGCTCTACAGACACGAACGGCGGGCGATGGGCCCGCTCGCGCTGGACTCGATCACCTTTCCCATGGACGTGTCGTACGACGTGGAGCCGGTGGGCCCGCTGATGGTCCTGGAGGTCGTGTCCGGGGCCATGACGGTCGACTGCGACAGCCTCAGCAGCAACTCCGCCGCCGGGGCCGTCATGGCACCCGCCCAGCCGGGCATCCCCTTCCACTCCCATCTGGACCATCTCCGCACCCGCGTCGCCGTCATCGAACCGGCGCTGCTCCGGGAAGTGTCGGGTCTGGGCCGGGAGGAGTCGCCCGGATCGCTGCGTCTCCTGCGGCAACAAGCCGCGGCCGAACCGGCGCACGCGGCGCTGTGGCGTTCGGCGACGCGCTATGTCTGGGACCTCTTCGGCGCCGAGGGCGCGGCCGGCACTCCGCTGGTCCTGGACACGGCGGCCCGCATGCTGGCCGGCGCGGCACTGGCCTTCTTCCCCAACACCTACACCGCGCAAGAGCCGTTGCTGCGCGGACCCGGCCACGTCGGTGAGACCACCATGCGCCGGGCCGTCGCGTACATCGACGCCCACGCCGAGGGGCCGGTCGCGCTGTCCGACATCGCCGCTGCGGCGGGCGTGTCCGCCCGGGCCCTCCAGTACGGCTTCCGCCGCCACCACGGCACCTCCCCCATGGGCTATCTGCGCCGGGTACGCCTCGAACGCGCCCACCGCGAACTCCAGGCGGCCGCGCCGTCGGACGGCGAGACGGTCGCAGAGATCGCCGCACGCTGGGGCTGGGGCAAACCGGGGAACTTCTCGGTCGTCTACCGGCGGGCGTACGGGATCTCCCCCTCGACGACTCTGCGGGACGACGGCGGCGCGACGACAGCCCCGTCATGACCGGCACCGGCGGCGTGACGAGCACGAAGCCCCCCGGACCGGTCACCCCGAGGACCGGTGGCGCGACGCGAACGGAGCCGTCCCGCCCTGCCGTCACGAGGACCGGAGGCGGCGTCACGCGCACGGAGTTCCGTACCCGGCGCGCGGAGGAGGCCGGACGGTACCTGGGGGACGCCTACGGACTGAGCCTTCGACTGGGAGCCGCGACGGACGGGCCCGAGTACAGCCTGGTCCGCACGGACGCCGGAGCCTTCACCGACGGCGTGGTCTCCCTGCCCGCCCGCATCGAGTTCAGCACGGACGAGGTGACCGACCTGACCGTCGTCGCCATGTCGGCCGGGCTCTTCGAGCGCACGGCCGCCGGAGTGGACGAGCGGTTCACGGCGGGGGACGTCCTGCTCGTACGCCCGGGTGGACGGCCCTGCTTCGCCCGCCACACCGGCACCTGCTGCGCGACCGTGAACCTGTCGGCCGGGCTGCTCGCCGAGGCGGCCGCCACCGCGAACCCCCGGCGCCCGGGGGTCCCCCGCTTCACCGGCTCGGCCCCCTCGGACCCTTCACTCGCCGCCTTGTGGACCCGTACCCGGGACTTCGTCGCGGAGACGCTCGCCTCCGGGGTCACCTCGCCGCTGGTGCTCGGACAGGCGGGCCGACTGCTGGCCGCCACGGCGCTCACCGTCTTCCCCAACACCGCCACCGCCGAAAGCCCGTTGCCGGCCGACACCCGCGACGCGACCCCCGGCACCCTGCACAGGGCGATCGCCTTCATCGACGCCAACGCCCACGCCGACATCTCCCTGGCCGACATCGCCGCCGCCGTCCACGTCACGCCCCGCGCCCTGCAGTACGCCTTCCGCGGCCACGCCGACACCACTCCGCTCACCCATCTGCGGCGCGTACGGCTGGCCCGCGCCCACGCCGACCTCAAGGCCGCGGCCCCCGGGGCCGGGGCCACCGTCGCCGGCATCGCCACCCGCTGGGGCTTCGCCCACCAGGGCCGATTCGCCGCCGCCTACCGCCGGTTGTACGGCACGAGCCCCGGCGCCACCCTCCGCGGCTGACACCCGCGACGGGCCCCGGCCCCCCGGTCCCGCACTCGTGCGGGTCCGAACAGGGTCCCGGCCGACAAGAGTTCACCAACCGCTCGCGACGCAAAGGCTGTGCAGGACGCGCGTAACACGGCACTCTGGATCCGCCCGTGGACTGGCCACGTGGCGCGCACCAACTCCCGTCCTTGGTACGGAGGTTCTGCATGCGTCGCCGATCCGCCCTTCCGCTCGCCGCACTCGCCCTGGCGCTCCCCGCCGTTCTGATTCCGGCGCAGACCGCCTCAGCCGCCCCCGCAGACAAGCCCCAGGTGCTCAGCTCCTGGACCCAGACCAGCGCCTCCAGTTACAACGCCTGGGCAGCCGCCCGGGCCAATCAGGGCGCCTGGAGCGCCTACGGCTTCGACTGGACCACGGACTACTGCTCCTCCTCGCCCGACAACCCGTTCGGTTTCCCTTTTCAGATGTCATGCGCACGACATGACTTCGGCTACCGGAACTACAAGGCCGCAGGAACGTTCAGCGCCAACAAGACCAGACTCGACTCGGCGTTCTACGAGGACCTGAAGCGCGTGTGCGCCCGCTACTCGGGCGCCACCCGCACCTCGTGCAACGGCACGGCATGGACCTACTACCAGGCCGTGTCGATCTTCGGCTACAAGGCTCCGGAGGAGACCCGGGCCGCGTAAGCCCGTGTGCGACCGTGGGCCCCTCGCTCCGGCGAGGGGCCCACGGGACGTCCCGCCGACGGGGAGCGCCGCCCGCGTGCAGCACCCGTCCCGACGACCGGCGGCATCGAGCCCCCGTTCCGACGACGGAAACGACCTGCCCCGAACGCTCACCCTCTGCCCTCGGCCGGTCACTCGCCCACCCGTCGCCGCACCGGCTGCTGCCGTCGCCGGCGCCTGAAACACGCCGGGCTGCCGGAGGCCGCGCACTACTGCGCCTCGCCTGCCGAACGGCGCGCTCTTGCCTGCCGCGCAATAGTGGATGAGGGGGCCTTGGGCGTTGCCGCAAGCCTCACGCGAAGGAGCCGGTCATGTCGTACCCCGAGTATCCGGAACCGCGGTACCTCGGGGCAGGAGGCGAGGTCAACGCCGTCTTCAGACCGGCGGACACTCCTGCCGACATCTCCTCGGAATCGGGCAACCGGACGAGCTACCTCGCGACGCACGCCAGGACGGGCGGGGAGTACGGGCTGTACCGCGTCGACCTGGCTCCGCGCTCACCGGGGCCGAGCACGCACTTCCACCGGGCCATCTCGGAGTCGTTCTTCGTCCTGGAAGGGGAGCTGAACCTTTTCAACGGCGAGGCCTGGACGGCCGGGCACCCCGGCGACTTCCTCTACGTACCGGTCGGCGGACTGCACGCGTTCCGCAACGACTCGGACGCGCCCGTGTCCATGCTGCTGCTGTTCGTGCCGGGTGCGCCCCGTGAGGAGTACTTCGAGCGGGTCGGCGAGATGGCGCGCAAGGGCGGCAAGGAGTTCGCGGATTTCCTCGTCCGTCACGACTCGTTCTTCGTCGACACCGAGGGTTTTCCCGGCAAGACGTGACTGATGCCCGGTCGAAGCGGGAAGTTGGGAGCCACCGCGGGCTGCGGCAGGGTGATTCCGGTGCGGTCGATGGCCCGAAGCAGGGGCCCACGCGCTGGTGACGTTGAACCGATCGGTGTACCGGCAGGAGCACTCCAACTCGCTCTGGCACACAACGGAACGGGGCAAACCGTGTTGCGCAGCAGGCACGAGTCGGATTCGATCACGGTCATGACCGATGGCGCCACGATCGACATTGCCGACGACCAGATCCTCGCCAACCGGATCATCCGCGGGCTCATCGCGATCCGCGAGCACCTCGGCTGCTCCCTCCGCGAATCACTGGAAGTCTTCGCCGCCCGATACGAGGCGTTGCGCGACGAAAGGCCTGACGACTTCGTGTGCACTCGTGACGAGTACTGGGTGGGCTTCTACTCCTGAGGACCGGCGAGTCCGCTCTCACGCCCTGGACACTCGTGCCGCACCCTCCAGGCTCAGCCGTCCGCCCGAGTGCCAATCGCCCACGCACCTGGATCGGTTCGCAATCGTGTACGTTGCCACGGGATCCATAGTGTTCTGTCGGGGGCGCCGTTGAATTTGCAACATCAGACCACGAACCTCGTCAACGCGTCCTGGTCCATGGTGCGGCTACGCGACCTGATCTTCGAGATGCCGAGTCTCCCTTTCTCGGAACTCGGCGAGAACGGGGGCATGGCGGTCGACGGTGAAGGCCGGGCCTTCGCCACCGTGTACAAGGAAGCCGTCAAGACGGTCTGCGACAAGGCCGGGTTTGCCCACCAGGTCATGGCCAACGGCGCGGGCGCTCTCGCTGCGGGGGCGTTGTGGCTGGTGGGCGCGGACGGTTTCGAACCGCCGACATCCGCTTTGTAAGCCTGGCGGCGACATCTAAGACGTCGCCCCAGCTCATCCTGTGTGTGCGCTGCGACGGCCGTTACGAAGCCTGCGGCGCCGCGGTACTCCTCAAATGACCGTGGCTGACCGCTCGACCTGGCGCGGATGCTCAAAGCTCAATGCGTTTGCGCGCGACGTCGTCGGCAGGCTCTCCGTAGCGGAGCACAACGTGCGCCGGCCGAAACGGGAGCGCGCGCAAGCCAGGCTCCATCACCCGGTACAGAGCATCGGCATCAGGGCCATAAGCAAAGATCACCACCTCACCCCCACCGATCTCATTGCCATCGACCTCACCCAGACCGGCAGCTTTGACCGCGACCTCCATGGATCGCTCAGCTTCAAAGACCATTGACCACTGGTCGGGTTCTCCGAGGTCGTCACCGCCCAGCTGGAAGCGAGCGATCACGGCGTGCTCCGGAAGGCGCTCCGGCAAGTCGAAGAGTGCGTCCTGCATGGCAGCACCCTTCCACTGAGCTCTGACAGTCGCTCTGTGACCGCATCGCGGTTCGCAGGGCTTCGAGTTCGGTCCTGGGAAACGGCCGGCCCCACAGAGCTCGTAGGCCTCGTCTCCCAGATCGTTGTCGATCCGGTCGAAGGCTCGGACGGCCGTCCGTGCGAGGGCCGCGATCGTGTGGCGCCCTGACCAGAGAACCGTCCCTGAGCTGTGCGGCACACGGTCGTCGTCGGCCCTGACCAGACGAACATCGACCCACGAACCACTCCGATGGAAGAACCACCGGTAGACCTGCGGCTCCCCTTCCAGCTCGGCGCGTGTGTCTTCGTCACCCAACACCAGCCTGGCCACGGCATACAGGAATTGCTCGGCTCCGTCAGTGACGTATGAGGCGATGACCTCCGCCTCACCTTGATCGTCCCCCACCTTGACGAAGGCCCAACCGTGACTGTGCAGAGTCCACGTGATCGTTAGAGATCTCATCGCATCCCCCTGACGCGGACCCTATGACGAGGCGCGCAGGACGTCCAAAGACATGAGCTTGGGAATCACAGTGCTTCCGGGCGCCGTTGACGTCTTGGCCAGCGCCAACGGGTGAAAGGCTTGCGCTATTCGCAGGCGACGCCATCACCGTCGCGGTCCAGGTGCCTACCGTAGCCGGCATCCCCAGTGCGGATCGGAGCGGCGCCAGCGGCGCGCACCTCGGTGCAGTTCGCGTAGTAGGCCGAACCGCCGGACCCACTGCCGTCGTCGCTGTCGTCCGCCGCGGGGGCCACCGTGACACGGATGGTCTTCGTCTTCGTCACAGTCGGCGCGGGTTCCGGTTCGGCCGTCACGGTCTTCGTGGCAGCCGGCGCCGGAGTGGCGGTCACCGTCGCGGTCACAGTTGCAGCGGGTGCCGCCTTCTTGCTCGCTGCGGTGTCGGTCTTCGTCTCGCCGTCAGACCCGGCGACGATGCCTATGAAGAACACCATCAGCGCAGCCGGGATCAAGATCCGCTTGCGTGCCCACTTCGGGCGCTCCGGCTGCGGAGTCGGCGGCACGTACGGGCTGGGGCCCCCACTGGCGGGCGGCTGACCCCAAGGTGGTGGCTGCGAAGGCGGATTGTGCGACATGGATCCCCCCAAGGGAAGGCGACGAAGGGAGCTAACCGTAGGGGACACGCTGTTGCTTACTGGGCAGTTTCGCCAGATAGGTGGTCCTCTCCAAGCACTTGCGACACCAGCTTTAGGAGTTCGATCTGGGACCGTTCCGGCTGCTGCTGCCTACTGATGCGGCGGCCGGACGAAGACGCTGGTGTGCGCCTCCGTCCGGCTCCGTTGATGTCAGCCGTGGATGTCAGGAGCCTTCTGATCCGTAGCTCTAGCCGAGTCGGTCAGCGGCGGCCATACCGGTCGCTTCGCGGCCCTGGAGGGACGGTATCGGGCGGGGACGGTTACTGGCGTTGCGGTACGCAGCAGCTGTACCGCAACCAGACGGCACCGACCACCTGGGCGTGCAGGACGAACTGCATTGGCCCCACGCTTCTTTGCAAGTGCGCTGCACGCGTGACTCTTGATCAATTCTATGTGATCGTCGTGGTCTGTCCGAGCGGGGCTGACCTCCGCGCTCGGAATTTCGCAAGCGCGACGGTGTCGCGCGATCTGTTGGGGGAAGCCTTGTTCAGTTCCAAGTCCCGCACGTTCAAGTCCGCGTGCGCGCTTTCGCTTGCCGGTGCCACTCTGGCAACCATCGCCCCTACCGCCTCTGCTGCCGAGCAGCCTGCGCAGCGTCCCGCCAAGGTCGTTGCCACCGACAGCAGGGGTGGCGCCTTCCTCGACCTCGCGTCTCAGGGCTACACCTACGAGGAAGCCGTTGAGGCCTTCAAGGACTCTGACGTCGTCACGGTCGTGCGAGGGGAGATCCCGGCCGAGGACCAGGCCGAGGGCCCCAAGAGGGTCGCACGAGGCGTCACCCTCGGCTGGTACGTCTACGTGAAGCTGAGCAAGTCCCAGGCCACCGCCATCAACTACGGTAGCGCCGCCACTGCGGCGGGCATCATCGGCGCGATCACCGGAGGAATCGGCGGTGCGGTCGCGGCCGGCGTCTACACTTATATAGCCACCCTCGGAGCCGAAGGCATCGCCAAGTGCAAGAAGGGCGTCGAGATGAAGTTCAGCTACACGGGCAAGGCACGCGGCGTGAAGTGCTACTAAGGGGGTCAGGTCAAGGATGAGTAGCCGCAGATCGACAACGATCGGGGCGTTGGTCGCGGTCTTCGCCTTCTTCCTTGGCTTGCTCATCCATGACCAGTTGAGCTCGCCAGGCGGTGACCTCGGCCAGGCGCTGATCATCTTCGCGCTTGTTGCTGTACCGGGCGCTCTCCTGGTCGCATGGCTGGCAGGCGCAGGGCGCCGGAATCGCTGAGCGCCGCTGGCCACGGGCGGGATCACTCGATCTTGAAACCGTCGTGGCAGCGTTGTCACCGTTGATTCAAATCCCACACCCATCGCACGTGAACGGCCTCTGACCACGCAAGACGGTCAGGGGCCGTTGTGCTGTGCGGTTCCCGCTCGGCTCCGTTGTTCCCCCCGGGTCCCCATGCGATCGGGCACGGTAGGGGCACGCGAGACCGCAAAACTGCGCGGCCGCGCCCGGGCACCTGAAGCCCTAGTTTGGAAGACGCCGTATGCGGATGGCGGCTGACCTGCCAAGCCCTTGACCTGGACGGGAGCGTGGTTGGTGCCGCTGTTCCCCTTGAGTCCCCGATACCTCCCGCTGGGGTCACGTCCGTTGGAGTGGTGTATCGACGGCCACTCGGCGATCTCGTTTTGAGGCTATGCGGTGAGTTCGGTGGGCAGGAGGGTGTCGTTGTTTTCTGACTCGATCGGGTGGAGTCGGGCCTTGGCCAGCAGGTCGCGGCCCATGTAGCGGCGGGCTTCGGTCCACTCGTCGTTCTGCTCGGCCAGGACCGCCCCGACCAGCCGGATGACGGCGGTGCGGTCGGGGAAGATGCCGACCACGTCTGTGCGGCGGCGGATCTCCTTGTTCAGCCGCTCCTGCGGGTTGTTCGACCAGATCTGTCGCCAGATCTCACGCGGGAAGGCCGTGAAGGC